>NZ_SIHJ01000001.1:3079155-3679155 GCF_007859765.1 Posidoniimonas corsicana | reverse complement strand
GCCGCGTCCGTTGAGGGTGTGGCTCGACCTCGAGTCGCAGCTCCGCCCGGCGCCGATCGCGCCGTGCGCCGCGTCTGCGGGCGAATCGGGCTGGCTGGTCCACCAGGACTGTGGCAATGTCCAGATATCGCGGGTGCGGTTTGTCGACGATGGCCCTGCCCTCCGCCTGGAGCTCATTGAGACCGAGGGACGCAGCGCGGACGTGCGGGTGCAGCTCGCGAAGCGGCCGTCCGCCGCCTACTGGCTCGGTCCGGGGGGGCAGCGTCGCGGTTCGCTTGACCAGCTGGGCGACTCGGTCGTGCTGCCGCTCAACGCGTACGAGTCGCGGCTGATCGAGCTCTCTTGGTAAGCCCCTCCGGTCGGATTACGATAGTGGCGTCCCGACTCCCCCACCGCTGCGTTGCTTCATGATTGTCACGATTGATGGCCCCGCCGGAGCCGGTAAGAGCAGCGCCGCGAGGGAGCTGGCCCGACGCCTTGGCTTCCAGTTTCTCGACACCGGGGCGATGTACCGGGCCGTAACGCTGGCGGCGCTGCGGGCCGGAGTTGATCTTACGGACCCCGACGCGCTTCTGAGCGTGGCGCTAGCGTGCGACATCGACGCCACAGACAGCCAGGTGACGCTCAACGGAGAAGACGTGACCCGTGAAGTGCGAACCTCGGAGGTCACCGCCGCGACGCGGCACGCCGCCGATCACCCCGGCGTGCGCGAGAGGTTGGTTGACTTGCAGCGGCATGTCGGCCGCCACCGCGATATCGTGACCGAGGGCCGCGACCAGTCGACGGTGGTGTTCCCGGACGCCGAGTGCAAGATCTTCCTCACCGCCAGCGAGTCGGTCCGCGCCGAACGCCGCTTCCTCGACCTGACGAAGCGGGGCGAGCGGGTGTCGCTGCAGGAGGTGCTCCAGACGCAGCGCGACCGCGACGACCAGGACGCTGCCCGCCCGATCGGCGGGCTCGCCAAAGCGGACGACGCCATCGAGGTATCAACCGACGGGATGAGCCACGAACAGGTCGTGGCCAGGCTCTTGGAGATTGTCGAGCAGCGGCGGCCCGCCGGCTGCTGAGAAGGGAATCCGCATGGAAGCTACCGAGAAGCCCCCGGTCCATCACCGTTCGCTCGCCAAACGGCTGTGGTACCGGCTGACTCAGTTTGTCATTGGCTCGTTCGCCCGCGTCTGGTTCCGGCTAGTCACCGAGGGACGCGAGAACGCGCCGAAGTCTGGCCCGGCGGTGTTTGTCTGCAATCACGGGAGCCATCTCGACCCTCTGCTGGTGGGCGTGTTCTGCCCAAGGATCATCTGCTATTTCGCACGCGAAACCTTATTCCGAGGTCTTTTCGGGATGCTGATCCGCTCGTACGACGCCATCCCGGTCGATCAGGAAGGCAGCGCACTCGCGGGCCTGCGGGCGACGCTCGCCAGAGTCAAGTTGGGGGATGCGGTGCTGGTATTCCCGGAGGGCTCACGCACGATGGATGGCCACCTACAGCCGATGCAGCCGGGTGTGCTCACGCTGCTGCGGCGGGGCAAGGCCTCGCTCATGCCGATCGGCATCAATGGCGCCTACGAAGCGATGCCCTACAAGGCGCCGTTCCCCAAGCCAAAGAAGATTGCAATCGTCTACGGCGAGACGATCCCCAATGAGCGGCTCGCTGAGATGAGCAATGACGAGGTCATGCTGCTCATCGACGAGCAGATCCGCGCTTGCTTCGAGCGGGCCGCCGAGCTGGCGGGGCGCGACCCCAGTCACGCCCTCAGCCGCCCGGGGATGGAGCCTACCAAGGCTTGAGCTTCCATCCGACGATGAAGCCAATCCCGAAGCACCACAACGCCGCGACCTCGGGCTTTTGCCGCGCGTATTCTTTCACGTAGTCGACCAGGTCGGCGCCTGGCTGAAGGTGCTCGGGGTCCGGCGGGTACGCCGTTGTGTCTTCGAGCTGCGAAGTCTGTGTGGCAGAGGTGGACATGGATTTTCCTGGGTTCGGTGGGTGACTAGAGTTATCGGCGGGGTATGACTAGGGGATGTTTAGCAGGGCCGGTCGACGCCGCGGGTGAGCATCTGTTTAAACCAGGCGAGGTTTCGTCGGCACTCCTCGCGAGAGCGCCCCAACGCCGCCACTCCCCGTCGGGCGACGGCCCATCCGGCGAGCAGCATCGCAAACCCGGCTGCGGCGCCGGCGAACCCCGCCGCAAGCAGGCTGGCGCCGCGGCTGAGGTCCAGTGAGGTTTCGAACCAGCTAGCCAACGCGAGCAGCAGCACCGGAGCGGCGGCGAACATCAGCGCACCGGCCGCCAGTACGAGCACACCGCCGATCCGACCCGCGGCTAGGGCTTGTTTGAAGTCGGCGGCTAGCAACGCCCCTTGCAGCTCGCACAGTTCGATTGCGTCGGCGGCGAAGCTCCGCCCATGCCGGGCCGGATGCGCCGCATCTTCTTGGTGACTGGCCGCGCGGTTTACTTTCGCTTGACTAACCATCCGATGATTGCTCCTGTAACGAGCGCAGTAGCCAAACAGGCGGCCGGGTTGCGCGACAAAACCTCCGTAGCCCGACCGAGCATGCCGGACTGCGCGTCCTGTGGGTTGATATTCTCCGCCGAGTAGATCGGCGGCACGGCTGTGGTGGTTGGTTCTTCGGGCATTGCTCAACCTTGGGCGGGTTGCCGTTAATTACTCGGACGGGGCCGGGCCGAACGGCGATCCGCTAGCTTCGAGCCGCTCGCCCAGCCGCTTGCCGGCGTAGGCGACAAACGCTCTGGTTGCCACCGTGCCCAGCGCAAGCAACGACGCCGACACCACGCCGGCCTTCTGAGCCGTCTGACCCTCGGCCACGACCTTCAACTTGCCCTGGCGTACTAGCGATTCGATGTCGTCCCGAGAGGCCTGCACTACCTTCTTCTTGGCGGGGATCAGGCTGTAACCCACGAGTGCCGCCAGGCCCGCAGTAGCGAGCGGGTGGCGGCGGACGTAGTACCGCCAGTCGGTAACCTGTCTGGCGTCCTCCGAAAGCTGCGCAACGTCACGCTGCAGGTCACGGCGCACCCGATCCATCCGTTCGGCAAGCTGATCAGGCGAGGCGTGGCCATTCCCATTCATGCCGAAGCGGCCGTGGTGGTTGCCACCGGCCATCATTTGCCTCCCATGACGGAGTGGATCGAATCTGGCAGCACCCGTTCGAGCGAGTGCATCAGGCGTTCGCCCAAACCTTCGGCGACTCGGCGGCTGTGGGCGCCGCCACCCCGGGATCCGCCCACGACAATCCCGAGCGCCACGCCCACCGCCGCGCCGGCGGCGAGGGCCATTAGCACGGATTCGTCGGGGCGGGATCGGATGTACTCTTCTGTCTTGGCGATGTTGCAACTGCCGGCGCTCTGCGGGAGTCGGTTTGTCGGTGTCATATTGGTCCTCGATCGCGGTTGGAGATGGTGTGGCGTGCCACGCGGATCTTAGCGCTGACGCAGCAGTAAGCCGACGACGGCGCCCGCGATTATGCCGGTGCCGAACGCGACCGCCACCGACTCGATGGGCCGGCGTCGCACCGCCTGCTCCGCCTGCGCGTGCTTCGCAGCGACGCTGTCGCGGACGTACGCGGCGGCGTCGGTTGCGGCCTCGGCGCCGCTCTGAAGATACTCCTGCGCCGCGGCGGTAGCCTGACCGAGCAGCGGCCGGAAGCGTGCGTCGAGTTCCGCAAGCTTCTTTTCAACCTGCTCCTGCGCCTGGCCCGTCTTCCGCTGGAGGAATCCGATGAACTGCTGGGCGTCGCCCTCGAACTGCCGGAGCTCGTCGTCGCTGAGCTCGCCCCAGCTCTCCTTGACCTTGCCCTTGAGCTCGTTCCACCCGCCTTCGATCTGTGCATGTTGTCCTTGTGCGTGCATGGTAGCGTCGCTCCTTGTTCGGTGTTGCGCCCCAAGGTGACAGGCTGGGACGCTGGCCTGGCTGTTGTCGTTTGGTTGGTGGGAACGGACGCAAGTCTCAGGCCAAAGTGGCGAAGTGGCGGATGACGCCTGAATTCCGATGCGACCCTTACTACCCCAGGGGCAGGCGTGGGTGGCGGGCGGTCAGTGTGGTTGCCAGGCGATCGGTGCGGGGTGGCGGCGGAGCAGAGATCGCGGGCGTTTGTCCACTCTGCAGCGACGGCATACCGATTGCTTTCTCACCGGTCTGCGGCGCCAGGCAGGCGCCATCCACCATTCTCATCGCGAGTCTAGCAGTGTCGGAACTCAAGGTCGCTACGATTGACCCCACAGAAGAAAGCGGCGCTGAGGACCGCCCGTCCACTCAGCCGCACGCGGCACACTCGACGTCCGGGCGTCTGGCCGAGCGAAGCGGGCAGCCACGCGAGCGTAGCCTGGAACGCCGCTGCCTGATCCTGCTCACCGGACTCGCGGTGTTCTACACGTTCTACTTCACCCGGGCGATCCTGCTGCCGATGACCCTGGCGGTCATGCTCAGCCTGGTGCTCAAGCCGATCGTGAACCGTATGCACCGGTGGGGCGTGCCCCACTTTGTGAGTGCTACGCTGGTCTTGACCGTGATTGGCGTGATGACGGTATTCGGCGCGCGGGCGCTGTGGCAGCCCGCGTCGGAGATGCTGGCCGACGCTCCGCACAGTCTACGCGAGGTGGGCGAGAGCCTGCGCGACCTGGCCGCGCCGATCCAGCAGATCCAGCAGGCGCAGTCCGAGATGAGCAAGATGACCGCCACGCCGGGCGAGCCCGGTCCGCTGGAGGTCCGCATCAAGCAGCCCGCACTCACCAGCGATGTGCTCAGCACTACCGGCGGGTTCGCCACCGGGACGATTATTGTGTTCTCGCTGCTCTTCTTCCTGCTCGCCGCGGGCGACCGGTTCCTGGTCAAGACCGTAGAGGTCATGCCGACCTGGCGAGAGAAACGCGACGTCGTGGTGCTGCTGCAGGACCTGCAGAGCAAGATCTCGACCTACCTGGGCGCGATCACGGTTATCAACATCGCTCTGGGCGCGACGATCGGCGCCGGCCTGTGGCTGATCGGCATGCCGAACCCGCTGCTGTGGGGCGTGATTGCGGCGTTGCTCAATTACATCCCGTTTGCCGGCCTGGTGATCGGCACCTGCCTGGTATTCCTCAGCGCCATGGCCGCCTTCCCGGACCCCTCCGGCAACGGAATCGACATCGGCCGTGCATTACTGGCGCCCGCGATCTACCTCGGCGCCAACGGCATCGAGGCCAACGTGATCACCCCTGCCGTGCTGGGGCGGTCTATCAGCCTGAACCCGGTTGTGATCCTGTTGGCCGTGTTTATCGGCGGCTGGGTGTGGGGCATCGGTGGCATCTTCCTCGCGGTGCCAATCCTGCTGGTCGTGAAGATCGCTTGCGACCACTACACCAGCTTGAAGCCGGTGTCGGTGTTCCTGGCCAGCTGACCGCGGCCGCCTGAGCTACACCCTGGCCATGAGAAAGAAAACAGCCGATGGTCCGGCGGACCATCGGCTGTTGGCGTTTTAAGCTTCTGAGGCAGGACGTTAGTCCCACCACCACTGGCCGGCCTTCAGGCTGTCGAGGTTGACCTGGCTGCGGGCGGCGCCGACCTGGCCCTCCTCGTCCGCCAGCAGGTTGACCGGCTGCAGGGCCTCGCTCGGGCGGATGTGCACGCCGCCGCCGATGGGGGTCATCAGCGTGCTGCCTTTCCAGATGCTGTTGACCGCCGAGGCGACCTTCTCCGGGGCGTTCTCAGTCTCGACCGAGTAGGCCGACTCGTCGGAGAACGTGGTCATCTGCCAGTCGGCCTGCGAGTAGAGGTCGCGGTCCTGGATAAACGCCGCGGCGACCGCCAGGTCGATGCAGTTGCGGAGTTGGGCGTAGACCGGCGAACGCTCGGCCAACTGCGGGTAGGCCTTGGTGAACGCGCTGACGAACGCCTGGCTGGCGCGGTTCCCGCGGCCCACCGCCTTGCGGGCGCCGGACTGTTGGATCATCTCGTCCTCGCCGATCAGCTTCACGCCCTCGCCGACGATCTCCATGGCGAGCGAGTCCTCGCTCACCTTCAGCCGCTCGTAATCGGGCACAAAGTACCACCGCTGCATCGCGTTCCGCGCCACGGCCGACGGGTTGGCCCGCTCGACGTAGCTCTTGAGACGCACGGGCGGCTGCTCCAGGCCGATGCCGATCAGCTTCATGCGGTAGTCGGCCTCAACCAACACCTGCGCGAAGTGGGTCGAAGCGGGGACGCCGCCCACGGTGATCATCTGCGGGCCGAGCTTCTCCTGCATCTGGCTGACCAGCATCTGGGTCTCGGCCTGATTAGGCGGCCGGCCGGTGCTGGTGCGGGCGAAGCCGCCGAGGAACTCTTGGAACCGGGCCAGGCCCTCTTGGGTCGGGTCGATCGAGCAGTAGATGAGCGGGTTGTTGGCGCCGGTCTCGCCGGACTTGCTGGCCGCCGGCGGGAACGCCCGCAGCGCGACAACCAGGTCCTGAAGCTCGACCACGGGCTGGCCGCTCTTCACGCCCAGCGTGCGGCCGGCGGGCGACACGGCCCACGGCTCGGCCGGGCCGGCGATCACGATGTCGCCGGTTTCTGGATAGCAGAACACGAAGTCGACGCGGGTCAGGCCGGCCAGGTGCTGCATGACGTCGTCAGCCTGCTCGCCGGCGGCGACCTTCTTGGCGACCTCCTGTTCCAGCCGCGTCAGCGAGACCTTGCGCAACTTGCTCGGTTTGGTGAGGTCGCCCTCGAGCTTGGCCATCGCCTGCTCGATGCGCTGCCGCGCCAATGCGCCCGTGGGGTCGGCCACCGAGACGCGACGCATCACGCCCTCGGCGTCCACCACGACGCCGGACGCGCCCTGGGTGCCCTGGGTGCCACCGCCGCCGCCAAGGCCACCGCCACCCCCGCCAAAGCCGCCACCGCCGCCGCCAAGGCCACCGCCACCGCCGCCAAAGCCGCCGCCGCCGCCACCGAATTGGGCGGACGCGGGCACGACACACAGGGCGACGGCCAGCAGGCCGCCAGTCAGGCTGCGGATGAGATTCTTAGTAGCGACACGCATGGTCGGATCACCTTGGTAGGTTCAGCAATTTCTTCTCGTCCGGCAGGGAGGTGAGCAGTCGCCGGGGAGACCTGTTCCGTGGACGGGCGCCCGGTTGGGACGCCGGGCGCAGCCGGGTCGAGAGGACCGGCGGCGCCTTCCGTTGATCGTAATCAGTGAAAATAGGTAAAGCAAGAAATAGGCAGGGTTTTGGGCGGTCCGGACGCCCCTCCCGCTGGCCGCCACCCAAACTTCGGCCCTACAGCCGGCGCGGCCGGCGCCACCCGCACGCCCCCAACCGGCATGTTGAGAAAACTCACCGCTAGAGGTTGCAAATTAACATCATTGCCCGGTTGGGGCGGTAGAGTTGCGTGGCCGACGTGCTGCGCACTCCCGTGGGGCGCCGCTGGTTCGGTCGGACGGGCCAGCCCACTCGCCGGCCCCCAACCCCACTGCCCGCTCTGGATGCGGGCAGCCCCAGCCCAGCATGACGCTCCGCCCCCCGCAACCCGCCTGCCTGCTAGTGATCGCCGCCCTGGCGGCGATCGCCTCGGCCGGGTGTATCTGCAACGGGCTGCCGAGGATCGATCCGTCGGGAGAGCGGTTCTTTGTCTGTCCGTTGAGCCAGGCCACCGTTCCGCCGGTCGCCGCGTCGGGCGCGACGATCCCGCCACCCGCAGGCAACACGGTCGCGGCGCCGGTGCTGCCCGCCGCGGCTGCGCCGACCGGGCCCCGCTGCCCGCTATGCCCTCTCTGCCCGTTTGGCGATGGCTGCCCGCTGTGTCCTCTCGGCGACGGCTGTCCGCTGTGCCCGTTTGGCGATCGCCAGCCCGCGCCGGTGATCGGCCCGGTGGCGCCCGTAGTCGGCGGGGTCGCCGCGCAGCCGACTAACCGGGTAACGCTGACGCCCGGCAGGGTGCTCGCTCCGGTGGGCAGCGAGGTGGTGATGCGGGCCGGCGTCTGTGGCAAAGACGGCTACCTGCTGACCAACCGCAAGATCGAGTGGATGATCGACCAGGAGGGCGTCGGCCAGTTTGCCGAGATCGGCGACGCCGGCCAGCGTGACTTCATGCGGTACCCGTGGAGCACGCCCCGCAAGGTCAACAACACCTACGCAGTGGGCTACACCTCACCGGTGCACACCTGCCTGCGGCGCGGCACCGACGACCCGGCCGACGACGTGCAGATCAACGATGGCGAGGCCTGGGTCAGCATCACCAGCCCGTCGGAAGGCACCAGCTACATCACGGCCTACGCACCCAACGAAGAGAACTGGAACGCCCGCCGGGCGCAGGCCACCATCTACTGGGTCGACGCGCAGTGGCAGCTGCCGCCATCGGCCGTGGTGGCCGCAGGGCAGCCCCATATCCTGTCGACCACCATCACGCGGCAGACCGACGGCGCGCCGCTGCAGGGGTGGATCGTCCGGTACGAGGTCGCCGACGGCAGCGGCGCCCGTCTGGGGTATGACGCCGGGCAGGTCGCCGAAGTCGCGACCGACGGCCGCGGCGTCGCGCAGGTCGAGGTTGCCCCGACCGACTCGCAGCCGGGCACGTCGCGCGTCCGCATCACGGTCGTTCGGCCCGAGCAGGCCGGCATCGCGTCGAGCCCGCGGCTGGATGTCGGCGCCGGCGAGGCGACCGTCACCTGGTCCAATACCGCGCCCGGCACGCAGCCGCTGTTCCCGCCGGTTGCGCCCGCGGCCGAGCCGCCGACCCTCCCGCCAACCACCGCGCCGCCATCCACGCCCCCGCCCGCCACCGGCCCGCCGAGTAACGAACCGCCGATCGGCATCAACCCGCCTGGCCGGCCGGAGCTTGAGATCCGCATCCGACGCGACACGCCCGACCCGATCAAAGTCGGTGACAAGGTCGCCTACACGCTGACGGTGCGGAATATCGGCAACGGGGTCGCGCAGAACGTACGGCTAAGGGACAAGTTCGACAGCGGGTTGACCACCGAGCTCGACCGAGATGGGTTGGGCGCAATCAAGAACGACGCCGTGGGCGACCTGGCCCCGCGTGACTCGGTTGACCTGACCGTGGTTTTCGATGTGCTTACCGCCGGACCGCACTCGCACGAGGTGACCGTCACCGCCGACGGCGTCGCCGAGGCCTTCGACAAGGCGGAGTTCACCGCGATCGAAGAGCAGCCCGCGGCCGCCCAGGTGGGGATTCGGATATTCCAGCTGTCGCCGGTCCGCCCCCCGGTCGGCAAGGAGTCGTTCCGGTTCAGCATCGAGATCGAGAACAGCTCGGACGTCGCGGCCAGGAACCTCCGGCTGCGCATCGCCCCCGATCCGGCTCTCACGGTGAGCGGGATCCTGCCCCGCCCGCTCGACGAGTCGACGACGCCGTTGTCCGACGGAGGCGCGTCCACCGAACTCGGCGAGCTGGGGCCGCGGCAGAAGCGGGTCGTGCACTACGGCTTCGACTGCAACATGGCGACCCAGGTGGGCAGCCCCGCCGAGGTGCGGGTGTTCCTGACCGGGGACGGCATTAATGTGGCGGACGCGACCAAAGTCGAGATCCTCCCGCCGGCCGCTGCAGGCCCCGCGGCGGCGCCGCTGCGGATCACGGTGGGCTCCCAGGCCAACCCGGTCCGGTTGCGGGCGTCGTCGGACCTGGTCGTGACGCTCGAAAACACCACCGGGCAGCCGCTCACCAACGTGGCCATCGAGATCACCGACCCGGCGCAGCTCAGCTTCCGCCCCCGCGTCGCAACCCTGCCACAGGGCACGGCGCTCCTGCCGCAGCCGTCGCTGCTGCAGCTAAGCCCACCGATCGGCCGGTTGTTGCCCGGGGCCGCCGGCCGCCAGCAGATTGTCATCCCCTACGACGCGATCACGCCCGGCCAGGCGGTGATCGACGTGAAGGCCGTCTGGCAGGGCGCGCCGGCCGCTGTCACCGAGCGGGTGATCATCTCGGTCGAGCCGTAGGGCTTTGCGTGGTCCGGCCCGCGGTGGTTACGATCGAGGCATGCCCCGCTACGTCCTCCTCCGCCACGAGTGCCCGCCCGACTACCGCGTCGGCTCTCACTGGGACCTGATGCTCGAGCACGAAAGCGTGCTGCTCACGTGGTCGCTGAGTACACTTCCGGCAATATGGGGCGGCGCCGAAGGCGTCCATGAAGTCGCTGCCGAGAAGCTTGCCGACCACCGGTTGGCGTACCTTGATTATGAGGGGCCGGTAAGCGGCAACCGCGGTACGGTGAAGCGTGTCGTCTGTGGAGCATTCGAGTGGGTCAGCTGCGATGAAGAGTGCGTCGAAGCCGAGCTAACCAGCAGCAAGATCACACTGACAAATCGCGGTTCGACTTGGCTTCTATCGGTGGTCTCGAAGTAGCCGGCGAGCTACGCGTCGGCGGGGAACCCGGTGCAAAGCCCAACCATCAAGAGCACGCTCCCCGGGGCTCCCGGCGAGGCGTAGCTCGCCGGCTATTGGCGTACCAGCAAGCCTGAGACCGTCGGGTTTTGACCGATTCGTTTTGTCCAAAAACACGCGCGAAGGGGACAAAACTCTGGGCCTATAGCCCCCTGGTTTTTCTGTAGGTGCTTTTGTACTAAGGCATTACGGCAACCTCTTCTGGACAGCAGGGCGGGGGTTTTGTCCGATTTCGTCGCGCCGATCGGACACAATAACCGGGCCGCATTAAGAACACGGTGACCGACTGACGCCGCGAACGACCACACGGGCGCGCAGCAGCCTACTCGCACACCAGCGGTAGGCAGGCACACCAACACCTCTTCATTAGACCGCGCTAGGTGGCCGGTTTCAGCAACAATTCGGCGGCGACATTAAAGAAGTCGCCCACCGTCACCCGACGCGTCAGCGAGGGCCAGAGCGTAGCCGGCGAGCTACGCCTCGGCGGAGGACCCAGTGCAAGGCCCGATCGTCAGGAAGGCGTTCCCCGGGGCTCCCGGCGAGGCGTAGCTCGCCGGCTATTGCGGGGCTGCATGTGGCGCCGGCTACGCCGCCGCCAGGCCGCCGCCCTGAACGCGGCCGTCAACCAGCGACACCACCCGATGCGCCCGGTCGGCGATGCGCAGGTCGTGCGTCACCAGGACCAGCGTTAGCTGCTGCTCCTCGTTGAGCCGTTCCAAGAGCCGCAGGATCTCCTCGCCCGTGTTCTGGTCGAGGTTGCCGGTCGGCTCGTCGGCCAGCAGCAGGCGGGGTTCGCTCATCAGCGAGCGGGCGATCGCGACCCGCTGCATCTCGCCGCCGGACAGTTCACGCGGCTTGTGGTGCAGCCGGTGGCTCAATTCGACCGTTTCCATGAGCTCTTCGGCCCGCTGGTGGAGCTGCCGGCGGTTCCGCCAGTAGCCCAGCGTGCTGTAGCGGATCATCGCCGGCGACAGCACGTTCTCGATCGCGGTCAGCTCCGGCACCAGGTGGTACGCCTGGAAGATCATGCCGATGTGCCGGTTGCGGAGGATGTTCTTGCCGTCGCCGCCGAGGTTGTCGATGCGGTTGCCCTCGAAGCGGACCTCGCCCGCGTCGGGCCGGTCGAGCGTGGCGAGCAGGTGCAGCAGCGTGCTCTTGCCGCTGCCGGACTGGCCGACGATCGCCACGAACTCGCCCCTACGCACCTCGAAGTCCACGCCCTGGAGGACGGGCGTCTTGACGTCGCCCTTCTGATAGGTGCGGTACAGGTCGTGCGAGGAGAGCAGCACCGGCGCGGTTGATGCGGGCCGCGGCTTGGGCGCTTGCGCGTCGGCAGTCGGCAGGAAGTCGGCGAGCGTCGGGCTGGAGGTTGGCATGGCAGTTTGTGGCGGGTGTCGGATAGTACGCCCGTTTCTCCGAAACGGGTAATAACTCCCGGTTCGGAGAACCGGGGGTACATTGGCTACTCCCAGCGCAGGGCCTGCACCGGGTGCAGCGACGCCGCCCGCCACGCGGGCAGCACGCTGGCCAGCACGGCGATCAGCATCGCGCCGGCGGCGACCGACGCCACGGTGACCGGCTCGACGATCGCCGGGATCTTGTAGAAGTAGTAGACCGACGGGTCGAACACCGGCGTGCCGGTCAGCCAGCCGAGCACGTCGGCGATCTCGTTGATCTGGTCGACAAACAATAGTCCGCCAACCACGCCGATCCCCGCGCCCACGGCGCCGAGCGTCAGCCCGTAGCTGAGGAAGATGCCCATCACGCCGTTGCCGCTGGCGCCGAGGCTCTTCAGGATGCCGATGTCACGCGTCTTCTCGACGACAATCATCAGGAAGATCGCCAGGATGCCGAACCCGGCCACCGCGATGATCAGGAACAGCAGCACGTTGAGGACCATTGTTTCCATCTGCACGGCGGCCAGCAGCGCGCCCTGCTTGTCCTGCCAGGTGCTGACCACGTAGAACTGCTCTGGGAAAGAGTTGCGGAGCAGGTCCCGCACCATGGCGGGCTCGACGCCCTCCTTCAGGCGGATCTGGATCGAATTGAAGTTGGCGACCTTGGTGATCGGGTCGACCAGGCCGCGCATCTGCTGCATCTGGTCGAGCGGCAGGAACACGAACGACTGGTCGTACTCCTGCATCTTGCTCTCGTAGAAGTCGGTGATCGTCAGCTTCGCCGACCGCGGCTCCGGCTTCTGCCCCGCGGACGGGAACATGATGGTCACGTCGTCGCCCGGCACGCAGAAGAACTGGTCCACCCCGGCCGTGTTGCGGAACGAGCAGAGCGAGATGCCCGGCACGCAGCCGGTGTGGGTCTCCTTGGCCGGGTCGAACACGCTCTGCTGGCTGCTGGTGCTGTTGGCGAACGGGTCGGCAGGAAGCGGAGCGGCGTCGGCGTCCTCCGCGGCTTCTTTTTTCTCCGACGCGTACGATGGCGGCGCCACGACCGGCTGGCGGTACTGGGCCATCAGCCGGCGGTGCTCCCAGCCGGCGCGGCGCATGTCCTCGCGCGGCTGCACCTTGGTGGGGTCGTCGGTCTGGTGGTCGAGGACGTCGTAGCCGCCCTCCTTCAGTTCGAAGTCCAGCTCTTCGCGGTTCTCGGGGTGCTGCAGGTACTGGCCGAAGTCGCTGACCGTGGCGTAGCTCTTGGGGTCGATGCCGATCAGGTTGACCTGCTGCGTGCGGTGCTGCCCGCCGACGTAGTACTGCATGGCGGCCGGCACGTGCGCCGTCGGGCTCATGCCGGCGATGTACTCGCCGGCCACCTCACGGATGCGGGCCATGTGCTGCTCGGGGTCCTGGGCGCCGTCCAGGTTGCGGCTCTCGAAGACCACGTCGCTGAGGATGCCGTGGATGCGGTCCTGCATCTCGTGGCTGAAGCCGGCCATCACGGCGTTCACGACAATCATAGTCGCCACGCCGAGCGTCACGCTGATGATCGACGCCAACGCGATGTAGCGTGTGCGGAGGTAACGCCAGCAGAGCAGGAGTTTGTACATGGGCGGTCGGCTATTGGCTATCGGCTGTTGGCCTATCATCCCGCTGCGCGGGAGTGGTTGGGCCGCGGAGGATAGCGGGCTGAGCCGTCGGCCGCTAGAGAAGTGGAGGGGTGGTGCTAGCAGCTACTGGGTGCCGAGATCCTCGATGCGTCTCGCAGCGTGGAGCACGCGTAGTACCGTGACGACATCTGGATGGTACTCGTAGTAGAGCAGGTAGCTGCCGATGGTGATGCGTCGCACCTCATCGCCAAACTGGGGCTGCTGCTCTCCAAGTTCGGGGTAGGTTGCTAGCGGCGTCACCCTGGCTTCAATCTGCTGGATCACTAGATCCGCCGCCAAGAGGTTATCGCGGGCGATGTATGCCCACACGTCGTGCAGGTCTTCTGTGTAGCGAGCTGTCCGCCGCAGCATCGCCACTAGGAACGCGCCCCTCGGCGTTCACGCGCTTCGGCGAGGAAGCTCTCTACGTCAAAGCCTTCGGTGAATCGTCCGGCCTTAGCGTCGGCTCTTGCTTCGTCAAGCTTCTGCTTGATATAGGCATCGTCGAGCGCCATGGTGCCCCCCGACTCAGACACCACGTAGACGCGGTTGGTTGTCGGGTCCACAAATTCTGCCACGCCGTGTCCAGCGGCCAGGGCATGGAGCTGATCAGGCGTTAACGGCGGCAGTTGATTGGCGTCCATGGCTTTCAGTCTACTGTTGCGAGGGGGTGGCGGCCAGTAAAATTGGCGTTCTTGCCCGTAGCCGATGGATTACATCCATCGGTGAATCACCAGCACGCTTCGCCAACTGCACACAGGCGCCTCCGACAGATGTAATCTGTCGGCTACGGGAGAAGAGCGAGGTCAGCCGACTCACTTCTCCGGCCGCAACAGCGGGAACAAGATCACGTCGCGGATGGTCTGGCTGTTGGTCAGCAACATCACCAGCCGGTCGATGCCGATGCCCAGGCCGCCGGCCGGGGGCATGCCGTGGCGGAGGGCGCGGATGAAGTCGTCGTCCATCTTGGCCATGCTGTCCTCCTCGCTCAGGCCCGCCAGCTGGTTCTTGAACAGCTCCTCCTGCAGGTCCGGGTCGTTCAGCTCGGTGTAGGCGTTGGCCACCTCCATGCCGCGGATGAACAGCTCGAACCGCTCGGCCACCTGCGGGTTGTCCGCCTTACGCTTGGTGAGCGGGCAGATGCTGGCCGGGTAGTCGATGACGAAGGTGGGCACCATCAGCGCGTCCTCGACCTTCTCTTCGAACACCTCGTTCTTGACCACGTCCGGGTGGCGGCCGTCGACGTCGAAGCCGATCTTCCTGGCCAGGTCGGCCACGGCGCCCTCGTTCGACGGGTCGACGCCGGCGTGCTGCTCGAACAGCTCGTCGTACGTCTTGCGGGCGAAGGGGGGCGTGAAGTCGATCGACTCCTCGCCCCAGGGCAGCTCGTAGTTGGGCTTCTCATCAGTCGACACGGCCTTGATGGCGTTGACGATGATCGACTCGGTCAGGTCCATCATCGACCGGTAGTCGCCGTACGCCTGGTACACCTCGAGCATCGTGAACTCGGGGTTGTGCTTGGGGCTGATCCCCTCGTTGCGGTACACGCGGCCCAGCTCATACACCCGCTCGATGCCGCCCACCATCAGCCGCTTGAGGTGCAGCTCCAGCGCGATCCGCATGAACAGGTCGATGTCCAGGGCGTTGTGGTGCGTGGTGAACGGACGCGCGGCGGCGCCGCCGGCGATCGAGTGCAGCGTAGGCCCCTCGACCTCCACGAACCGCTGGTCGGCCAGCGTGTTGCGGACCGACTGCACGATCTTCGAGCGGTTGAGGAATCGCTGCATCACGCCGTCGTTGTACGCCAGATCGACGTACCGCATGCGCTGCCGCATCTCGGGGTCGGTCAGGCCGTGGTGCTTCTCGGGCGGCGGCTCCAGGCTCTTGGTCAGGAAGTGGACCTTCTCGGCCGCGATCGACAGCTCGCCCGTGTTCGTGACCACCAGCGAACCGTCCACCGCGATCAGGTCGCCCAGGTCGAGGTTCTCGACGACCGCCCAGCTGTCGCCCACCTGCTTCTGGCCGACCATCAGCTGGATGTCGCCAGTCATGTCCCGCAGGTCGATGAAGTGCAGCTTGCCCTTGTTGCGGTGCAGCACCACCCGGCCCGCCACACGGAACTTCGGGCCGACCACCTCGCCGCGGGCGTTGTCCTGCTCTGCGTTCCGGTCGGCCTTCCATTTGCGGAAGTTGAAGTCGTCGTCCTGGGCGGAGAAGTCCGGCAGGTCGACCTCGGTCCCGTCGGGGAACGCGTACCGGATCTCGCCGGCTCGGCTGCGGACGTCGCCGATCGGCGTGTGGTCGTCCAGTCGGCTGCCCCAGGGGTCGATCCCCAATTCGGCGATAGCAGCTAGCTTCTGGCGGCGGGCGACCAGTGGGTCGGTCGACGGGGCGTCATCCTGTGACATAGGGGTCTCTTTGCAATAAATCGGCGACGGGGAGCGATACACGCTGCGTCTGGTTTCAATTTTGCAGGCATTCTCGCCGGCGCCGTAGCGTTTGGTCAACGGCGCCCGCATTGACCGGATCTTCACAGAATCCTAGCATTCCCCCGGCTCGACTCCTCCCCCCCTCGATCTTAGGAGAGCGGCACATGGTTAGGTGGCTACGCTGGGCGGCGGTTGTCCTGGGGGGGATTGCGGTCGTCGCCGGCGCTGCTGGGTACGGCGTCTACCGCGCCGCGACGATGCTGCCCGAAGACTACCGGGCGGCCCTCGAAGTCGACCAGGAGCAGCTCGACGAGCAGCGCAAAGAGTTGGAGGGCCAGCTCACCGCGCTCTACAGCCAAGCCGCCCAAGACGCTACGCCCGCAGAGCCGCGGCCCCGCAAGTGGGAGGCCGCGGTCACCGACGACCAGATCAACGGCTGGCTAGCGACCCGGCTGCAGGAAGAGCTGCCGGAGGCCGCCGAGCAGGGCCTGGTCGACCCCCGCGTGATGTTCGCCGACGACGGGCTGACGCTCGCCTTCCGGATGAATCGCGGTCGGGTGAACGCCGTTGTGCGGTTCCACGTCGCCCCCTTCGTCACCGAGGACGGCGAGCTCGGCATCGAGCTCTCCGACACCCGCATCGGGGCGGTGCCGCTGCCGACCAGCCGGATCGTCGAGGTCTCACGCCCGCTGCTCGCCCAGGCGGGCCTGCCGCTCCAGTGGGGCCAGGTCGGCGGCCGACCGGCCTTGCTGGTCGATTTCGAGCAGCTCGCCTCCGACGCCCGCAACCGCCGAACGCTGAGCGACATCCAGTACAGCGAGGGCAACCTGTACGTGGCTGGGCAGACCGAGCGGCGTGTCGCACGCGTGGCGATGAGCCAGTCGCCACCCCTCGGGGTGACGGAGTAGAGCTCGCCCGCACGGATGCTCCGCGTAGCCACGGCCTGACCGGTGCGTTAGGCTGGGGCGGGTCCGCCCCTTGCTTACTGCCGGCCGCCAAAGAGCGGCCCCGCGTCCTATGCTCCGCTACCGCCGCGACAATGAGACGGTCAGCATGAACATGACGCCGCTGATCGACGTTGTGTTCCTCTTGATTATTTTCTTCCTGGTCAGCAGCCACCTAGCCCGGCAGGAGCAGCAGCTCGAGCTCGACCTCCCCGACGCGGCTACCGGCGAGCTGTCGACCGAGTCGTCCGCGCGGGTGCTGACCCTCAACCTGCTGCCCACCGGCGAGGTGTCTCTCGCGGGCGTTCCGACGCCAATCGCCGAGCTGACCGAACGGCTTGGCCGCGAGGTCGAGCGGCAGCCGTCGCCGCTCGAGGTCCGGCTCCGCTCCGACCGCACCGTGCCGTACGGCGACGTAGAGCCGGTGCTGGCCGCGTGCGCCAAGGCGAACGTCTGGAACATCCGCTTCGCCGTCCGCGAGGAGCGCCAGTAGCGATGCGAACCTCCTGGCGCCCCGCCACGCACAGCCAGCCCACGCTCGGCGCGTCGATGACGCCGATGATCGACGTCGTGTTCCTGCTGCTGATCTTCTTCGTGTGCACCGCCAGCTTCCAGCCGGTCGAGGCCCTGCTGCCCGGCGACCTGCTGATCTCCGGCGCCGGCAGCATTGACGCGCCGCCGGAAGAGCAGCCCCAGTTGGAGCGGGTCGTGATCCACGCCAAGCTGGTCGGCGACGCCGTCGCGTGGCGGGTCAACGAGGCCGACTGCCCCACCGACCAACGCCTGCGTGATCTCCTCGCCCAGCTGGCGGGCATCGATTCGTCCCTGCCGGTGGTGATCGATCCCGACCGCCGGGTTCAGCTCGGCCGGGTGATCGACGGGTTCGACGCCGCCCGCTCCGCGGGCTTTACGGATGTCAAGTTCGCGGCCTCGGTGGACTAGCAAGGATGGATCGGCTCCCGGTGACACGTTGCGTACTCGTTGTGCTGTTAACGGCGGCGGCCGCGTGGGCGGAGGACGCCGCGTCGGTTCGGGTCGAGATTCTCGTGTCTGATGCGGAGAAGCTGTACCGCGGCAAGCGCCCCAAGCAGGCGGTCGCCAAGTACGACCAGGCCAGCGCGCTGGCGTTCACCGAAGGCGCCTCCGGCCGGGCGTTCGAGCTGTCGCGCACCGCCGCGGCAATCCTGCAGTCGGTCGGCGAGGAAGCCGAAGCCGGGCAGCGGTTGCGGCGGTTGGCTATCGCCAATGGGACGCACCCCGACGCGGGCGCCACGCACCGCGCGGCGATCGCGTGCCTGGCCAAGTCCGCCGACGCTGACCCCCAGTCCTACGAGGAAGCGCTCCGCGAGCACATCGACAACTGGCCCGACGCCAAGTCGACTCCGGCGATAGAGGGCCGGCTGATCAGCTGGCTCGCGTCGCAGCGGCGGTGGGCGGAACTGCTCCCGATGCTCGAGTCGGTCGCGGTCGACGATCCCCGCTTCCCAGACGCCGCGGGCCTGTACGCGGACGCGGTGATTGGCGTGAGGCGCCAGGGCGACGCCGCCGAGCTGCTACGCCGCGCAACGGGCCAGTTGCAGCCTTCCATCACGGGAGACGACAACCGTTGGCCGGACGAGTGGACCCCGCACCAGCGGGCGGCTGCGCTCGGCCTGGCTCGCATCCATCTCGCATACGGCGACGCCGGGCCGCAGTACCCTTACCGGCTGCTGGCCGCCGCCGTGTCGGGCCGGCCCGCGTCGGACGCGCAGTGGCGTTCGGTCGCTGTGCCGCTGCTGGTGGAAGCCGCCGTGGCGGCTGGTCACCCCGAGCAGGCGGCGGCCGCCGCAGCGGATCTGCCGGCCGACAATTCGCCGGCCCTGCGGAGGCTCGTGGGGTTTCTCGAAGCTAGACTCCGCGAATCGTCCGCAGATGAGTCCGCGGCCAAGCTGCTGCTAACGGCCACCCGCGACGCCTCGCGGGATGACGCCCCCGGCTGGCTGCGGCGGGGCAGGGCGGCCGCCCTCGCCGCGAGCGGGGAGCACGAGGCGGCTCAGGAGCTGTTGGCTTCGCTGGACGAAGAGAGCCGCGCCGGCCCGGACTACGATCGACTTTCGGCGCTGGCGCTCGCGGGCAAGACCGACGCCGACAGCCGCCGGCGAGCGGTCCGCCTGTGGCGCCGCGTCGAGTCCCGGCAGCAGCCAGGCAGCCAGGGGTGGCACGAGGCCCGGCTGGCGCGGATCGAGCTGCTCGCCCAGCTCGGCCGCCGCGACGAGGCCCGTAAGCTGTTGTCACTCACCGCGGCGCTGTACCCGCCGCCCAAATTGGCAGCTCAGGCGGAGCTTCGTACACGGCTGCAGCGAGAGCTCGGCCAGGGCGCAAAAAAATAGCCCCGGCCGCAAGCGACCAGGGCTACCGCTGCCCGACGGGACGGAGACCAGGGGGAAATGGTCCGCCCGCCGGGCGTGTGCTGCACGCGTCCTACATCACCAGGGGCTGCGGACGTAGTACGCGCCAAACTGGTTGGTGTTCTGTGGCCAGTAGGGCTGCTTCATGAACGGGCCGCCGTGCGGGCCGGCGCCCGGGTAGTCGCGGCCGAACTGGTGGTCGACGCGCGAGATCCGCGTGCTGCCGACGCCCCAACCCCAGTTGGTCTGCATCTGCACGGTGGGCGGGAGCGGCACCGCGACCGGCTGGCCGTACTGCACGTGGGCGTAGTTCTGGTTCCAGGTGTAGGTGGGGGCGCGGTACCGCGTGGCCCACATATAGGGCGCGACCGCTTCGCAGCTGGTCGCCGCGACCGCGGACACGATCACCGCGGCCGCCATTATCTTGACTCGGGGCATCAGAGCCTCCTGACTTGCGAGGGCGTTAGTTTGGCGTGGTCGCAACGGCGGCTAGTACTTCAGCCGGTAGTACATGAACTTCAGCTTGCCGCCGCCGGTGTTGTACCGCACGTTGGTCTGCGTCCAGCCGGCGCCCGGGTGGTGCGTGTGGTAGGTCCGCTGGTGCCCGTACATGAACTCGTGCGGGTAGAACGGCTGGTAGGTGTTGTAGGTGTGGCCGACGTGGTGCGGCACCGGCAGCGGCGACACGTACAGCTCGGCCGCGGTCCCGCCGGGGCCGGGCGCGGCGTAGTAGTTGTAGAACAGGTCGTTGGGGTCCTGGTGGCTGATCCGGCGCTGGCCTTCCCAGCCGTAGCCGGCCTGCGCCTGCTGGCTGTTCAGCGGCAGGCAGTGCCACACGGCGGTCAGCACGGCGGCGGTTGCCAGGATCTTGGCGGGGCGTCGCTTCATGAGGGCCTCCTTGATCCGGATGGATCGGCGGTGGTGCGGGCAGCGGGCGTGGTGGGCGCCGTCGGCGTCCCCCGATTGGTCGCCCCGGCCGTCCGCTGATGATTTGCTAGACGGTGGGATCGGCAGGCCCGGTTTTTCCGGTGAGACTTTTCGCGCCAGCCGTAACAGTCGTGCGTCTCTTAACACCGGTACGGCCGGCGGCCGCCTGGGAGGGGGGCCTAGGCGGGGCTATAATCGTCGCGACCGTCAGGGTTTGCCAAACCCAGGGATTGCGGGGATCGGACTGAGGCCCCCGCGGCCCGCCGCCCGACAGCAGAGAATCCGCGGTCAGAAATCCTCACCCCAACATGGGAGTCAGCGTCTTGGCGAAGAGTGGTGCGAAGCGACGGTCCAACGCTACCGCGATGGCCGCTGCGCAGAAAGAGATCTCGGTCAGTGAGTTTTTCGCCAAGAACCGCCACCTGCTGGGGTTCGACAACCCCCGCAAGGCGTTGCTGACGACCGTCAAGGAGGCGGTGGACAACTCGCTGGACGCGTGCGAGGAGGCCGGCATCCTGCCGGAGATCTGGGTCCACATCGAGGCCACCTCGGCCAACCGCTACAAGGTTGGCATCCAGGACAACGGCCCCGGCATCCTCAAGAAGCAGATCCCGCTGATCTTCGGCAAGCTGCTGTACGGCAGCAAGTTCCACCGCCTGCGGCAGAGCCGCGGCCAGCAGGGCATCGGCATCAGCGCCGCCGGCATGTACGGCGTGCAGACCACCGGCAAGCCGGTGAAGATCATCTCGAAGGTCTCGGTCCGCAAGCCGGCCCACTACTACGAGATCCAGATCGACACCAAGAAGAACGAGCCCAAGATCCTCAACGGCAAGGGCGACGGCGTCGACATCCCGCCGGGCGAGAAGGGCGCCACGTACATCGAGAAGCACGGCATCGAGTGGGTCGACCAGCCGCACGGCACGCGGGTGACCATCGAGCTCGAGGCCAAATTCGTCCGCGGCCGCGGCAGCGTCGACGAGTACCTGAACCAGACCGCCATCGCCAACCCGCACGTCACGCTCCACTACCTCGACCCCGACGACTACCAGTACGACTACGAGCGCTCCACCGACCAGCTCCCCAGCGAGCCCAAGGAGATCAAGCCGCACCCGTACGGCGTCGAAGTCGGCCGGCTGGCGCAGATGTTCGAAGAGTCGGAGGCGATGAGCGTCAGCGAGTTCATGCGGACCAAGTTCTCCCGCGTGACGCCGGCGGTCGCCAAGAAGGTGTGCGAGTCGGCCAAGGTCGGCTCGCGGATCAGCGTCAAGAAGGTCGACCGCCCGCAGATCGACAAGCTGTTCGAGGCCATCCAGGCCACCCGCATCAGCCCGCCGGCGACCGACTGCATCTGCCCGATCGGCGAGGACCTGATCCTCAAGGGCCTGCACCAGGTGGTGCCGGGCGAGTTCTACGCAGCCGCCACCCGCCCGCCGGGCGTGTACCGGGGCAACCCGTTCCAGGTGGAGGTCGGCCTGGCCTACGGCGGCACGGCGCCGACGCAGAACATCACCAAGGACCTGCTGCAGGAGCTGCTCGAAGAGACCGACACCCGCACCGTGCGGCAGTTCCTGATCCACACCTTCAACGGGCTGGGCGCCGAAGCGGCCGACAAGATCGTCAAGACGTCGGGCCTCAAGACCCGCCAGGCCCCCAACGGCCTGAAGCCGAAGGAGCGGGAGAAGCTGTTCGACGCGATGAAGCACGTAAACGTGGCGGAGGGGCAGGGGATGGAGGTCATGCGGTACGCCAACCGCGTGCCGCTGCAGTTCCAGCAGGCCGCGTGCGCCGTGACCCAGACCGTGATCGGCACCAACTGGCGTGGGTACGGGCTGAGCCAGTCCCGCGGCGCCATGCCCAAGGGGCCGGTCAGCCTGATGGTGCACATCGCCAGCGTGTGGGTGCCGTTCACCAGCGAGAGCAAGGAGGCGATCGCCAGCTACCCCGAGATCCAGAAGGAGATCCGCCTGGGGCTGCAGGCCGTGGGCCGCAAGCTGGGCATGTACCTCCGCCGCCGCCTGAAGGTGAAGCAGCAGTCCGACCGCCGCGAGATCTTCCTGCGGTACCTCAAGGAGGTGGCCAGCGCGGTGAGCGTCATCAACGCGGCGGAGGAGAAGGAGCTGTACGACCAACTGGTCATGGTGGCCCAGAAGCGGACCGCCGAGGCCGACATGAAGATGGACGACCGCGGCCGCAAGATTGAAGAAGACCCCACCCAGCTGAACCTGGGCGACAACGTGCTGATCGTCGACCCCGCCAGCCACGAGGCGGCGATCAACCGCGTCGCGGTAGAGGAAGAACCAGAAGCAGAAGCGGTATAGGCTTTGCATACAGCGGGCTCGTGCCGGCACGCCCGGCGGTTGCGTCAACGCTAGCCCCCGCTCGACGAGGCCCGAGTCATGTCCGATCAAGAAGAAGCCCCCGAGTCACTGACAGAAGTCGTTGACGAGCTCGAGGAGAAGGCCGCCGAGGACGGCGACCTCCTCGTCGGCGACGCGCTCGAAGAGTTTGCCGGCCGCTTGTTCGGGCCGCTGCTGATGATCCCGGGCCTGCTGGTCATGATCCCGCCGATCGGCGGCATCCCGCTGCTGCCGACCACGATGGGCCTGTTCATCATCCTGGTGGCCGGGCAGTCGCTGCTGGGCCGCAAGCACCCCTGGCTGCCGGGGATCCTCGCCGAGCGGGGTGTGGACGAGCAGAAGTTCAAGGACTCGATCGATAAGGTCCGCCCGTGGCTCGAGTGGGTCGACTCGTTCACCGCCCACCGGCTGGAGTGGATGGTGGTCGGGCCGATGAAGTACGTGCTGGCGGCGGTGTGCATCGTGATGGCGTGCACCATGCCGCCGCTGGAGTTTTTGCCGATGGCCTGCGCGATCCCCGGCGGCGCCATCCTGCTGGTCGGGTTGGGGATCACCGCCCGCGACGGGTTGTTCGCATTGGTGGGAGTCGGCGCCGCGCTGGGGGCGTTGTACGCCACGACCAAGGCGTGGTCGGCTTTTGCATCATGGGTTGGATTGGGTTAGCCGTTGCTAAGGGCGTTGGAAGGGAAGTGTCACGCAGAGGCGCAGAGCCGCAGAGAAGCTGCCGTTGCGATTCAAGCAGCAAGGCATCAACCTCCGCGCTTCAGCGACTCCGATTCAGGTGCACAGCCGTAGGGTGCGTGCAACGCACCAACTAGGCTCGAACAGATTCGGCAAGAAAGTGACGACTGCGAAGCTGAACCTACTAGTCATTCGATCAGCCGACATGAATCGTGCCCAGCAGTTCTACGAAGCGGTTGGCCTGCAGTTCGCTCGGCACTCACACGGCAGTGGGCCGGAGCACCTTGCCCATGAGAGTGGCGGCGTTGTGTTCGAAATCTATCCGCCGAGTGACCCCGCAGAGAACACCACTTCAACCAGGCTAGGCTTTGCCGTCGCGTCGGTCGACGCAACGATTTCGCTCCTTGCTAGTCTTGGGGCAGTCGTGAAGAGGCAAGCGCAAGATAGTGAATGGGGGCGACGGGCCGTCGTTCTCGACTTTGACAAGCATGTCGTTGAGCTAATTGAAACATCCCCAGCGCAACCTAGCGCCACTGCGTGAGACACCATCATGGCCAAGAAAAAGAAAAAGATCGCCGCCCCCAAGCCCAAGGCGCCCGTCAAGCTCACGCCGCGGGACAAGAAGACCATGGCCGCTCTCCGCGGCCTGGCCGACGGGGTCGTGACCGCCGCGGAGAAGAAGCGGGACCCGTACGTCGATATCCCCAGCCGCACGCTGAGCAACGTCAAGTACAGCCCGCGGAAGCGGATCCTCGAGATGGGCAGCAGCAAGAACCGCCGCATGCTGTTCGACCTGTCGCAGGCCAAGGCCTACATGCGAACGATGCTGGTGGCCAGCGGCTGCAAGCGGCTCTTGGACGAGGGCAAGACCACCAGCCTCCGGGGTCTGTTCTACATGCTCAAGCACACGATCGAGAACACGAAGGAGAACACCTTCGACGATCAGAACGAGTGCGACACCATCATCGAGGACGCCGAGGTGCTGCTCAACAGCATCCGCGAGGAGCTGCACCTGTACGCCGAGAACCGTGGCGCGATGGTCGGCGCGATCACTCTGACCGACCGCGGCGACACGATCGACTGCCGCCGAATGGGCTCGGGCGGGTACGCGATCCCCTCGATCGTCGAGCCGGAGATTATCGAGCTCGACCGCAAGAAGTGCGACGCCAAGTTCATCCTGCACGTCGAAAAAGGCACCGTCTGGCAGCGGTTCAACGAGGACCGCTTCTGGGAGAAGCACAACTGCATCCTGACGCACGGCTCGGGTCAGCCGCCCCGCGGCGTACGGCGGCTGCTGTACCGCATGCACAACGAGCTGAAGCTGCCGGTCTACTGCGTGCTGGATAACGACCCCTGGGGGTACTACATCTACAGCGTGATCAAGCAGGGCTCGATCAACCTGGCGTTCGAGAGCCAGCGGATGGCGATCCCCGAGGCCAAGTTCCTCGGCCTGCGGAGCATCGACTTCGAACGCTGCGACCTGCCCGAGACCGTCAAGATCGCCCTGAACGACAGCGACCGCAAACGCGCCAAGCAGATCGCCAAGTACCCCTGGTTCGAGAAGAAACGCGACTGGCAGAAAGAGATCCAGCGGATGCTGAAGAACGACTTCAAGCTCGAAGTCGAGTCACTGATCGCGAAGGACATCAGCTACGTGACCGAGGTCTACGTGCCCGAACGGCTGGAGGCTCAGGACTGGCTGGACTAGCGTTTGAGTAACGACGCGCCGACGGCTATGCTACGGAAGTCTCCTCCCACGGCCGCCACGGAGCCGGATGTGTCTGACGAAGCGAACCCCTATGCGTCACCTTCCGCAACCGACGTTGCACCGCCCGGCGAGCGCGCGCTCGCCACTGAGTTCCCAAGCGAAATGCGGCGCGTCCGGACGGGGCTCTCCCTGGTTTACTACGGGATCTGTGGGATCCTGCTGCTGGCGTTGGGGATGCCCGTCGTCGCGGTCGTCCTGGGCGGCGGGGGATCGCAGCCGGAGGCGCTTGGGGTCGTGATGACGGCCATGCCGCTGCTCATGCTAGGGTTCGCCGTCTTGATGTTCGTGGGGGAGGTGATGTGCACCTTCGTGCCGCGGGAGTCGGGCGCAAAAGGGCTGGCGTTGGCGGCGGTTGGGCTGCAGGTCGTTAACTGGTTGGCGACCCTGGGCGGACTGCTCGTGGGAATCGCTCTTACCGGCGTGGTTGGCGGCCTGGCGAGCCTGGCGTCGCTGATCTGCTTTGTGCTCTTCCTGCGGCAGACCAGCCTCTACATCGGCCGCGAAGACGTCGCCCGGCGGGCGGTGCGGGCGCTGGTGGTGGGGCTCGTTTCGCTGGCGCTGCTGGCCCCCATGGTGGTGCTAGGCGCGACGGTCGTGTCGCCCGGCGCGACCGGTGGAGACCCCCCGCTGGCCCTCTCGTTCATGGCGGGGGTGGGCGGCCTCGGGATGCTCGCGGCCTTCCTGATGTACGCCAACACGATCACCTACCTGCGCAAGGCGATCACGCTCTAACCGAACAGCCGCGTCGCGAAGATCACGGTCCCTACGATCTTCGCCATCACCGACGCCGCCAGCACGGCGGCCGCGGCGACGTCCAGCGCGTTTCGGACGTGCTCGTCGTGCTCGCTGGTCACGGCCTTGGCCAGGTGCTCCAGGGCCGTGTTGAAGAGCTCGGCGGTCAGCACCACGCCGATGCACAGCGCCAGCAGCAGCCACTCGGTCAGCGACACTTCCAGCCAAAAGCCCAGCGCCGCCACCGCGATCGTGGCCGGGATGTGCGCCCAGAAGCTGTCCTCGCCGCGGACCGCGACCGCTACGCCGCGCAACGCGCAGCGGTACTTCTCGGCCCAGCGTTCGGCGGGAGGGAACATGCAGTCGGGCGACGGGGTCGGACGGGGGTCAGCTACTCGAGTCCATTGTAGCCCGCCGGCGGGATGTCGATGCCGGTGCGGCGGGTGATGGCCAGGCTGGGCAGGAAGCGGGGCTCCATCGCGAAGTTGAAGCCCACGTTGCCCTTCGACGGGTCCACGTTGATGCCGATGCTGGTGATGATCGCTTCGCCCAGGCGGCTGATCAGGAACGACTGACCGATGTTGCCCGCCTCGCTGAAGTCGACCACGGTCGAGGCCGAGCCGATCCACTTGGGGCTCATGCGGTAGTTGAGCGTGGCGGTGACCAGGTCGGCGCTGAACGGGCCGCGGACCGTGCGGTAGCCGACGTACAGGTTGCCGATGGTCGGCCGGTTGAGCAGCACGCCCCCGGACACGGTCCGCAGGCCGTCGGCGAACGTGTCGGCGAAGCCGTCGGACAAGAAGGTGGTGCGGTCGCCGACGTGCCACTGCATGGTGTAGTCCAGCAGCCCGAACGGCTCGCCGAAGTTGTCCCGCTCGTCGTCCGGGAACCAGGTGGCGTTGGAGTCGAAGGTCAGCCAGTCGATGATCCGTTCCTGCCCCGGCTTGCCACGCTTGGTCTGCAGGCGGTGCCGCATGCCGACCCGCATCGCCATCTGGTCGTCGACCAGCTCGGTGGTGGGCGAGGCGACCCAGCTGTGGATGCCGCCGCGGATGGCGTACACGCGGGGGTCGACCCGCGGGTCGATGGCGCCGCCCACGTACAGGCCCGCCAGCCCGGGTGCGAACAGCGGGTCGAAGTAGCGCCGCCGCTGCTCCTCGAGCGAGTCGTCCTCGATCTCGTCGTACAGCGGCAGCCGGTCGAAGTTCTCGCTGGCGTCGGTGTACGTGACCTCCGCGTCGAACACCACCTTGTGGGCCAGCCCGTGGAGGTTGAACAGCGGGTCGCGGATCTCGGGGTTGGCGGCCCAGAACGGGATGCTCGCCCGCACGCCGGTGTGGATGTACGTGCGTTGCAGGTCGTCGCCGGTGAGGTCCTCGCCCCAGTGGGCGAACTCGCCGAGGGCGAACGGCACGATCTTGAACGGGTCGGCGTCGATGGGGAAGTCGATCTCGTGACGGGTGGCGAACCGCTCGCCCTTGACCTCGGCCTCCCAGGGGAAGGCGTCGTACACCGTGAGGCCGAGCGAAGTCAGCGGGTCGGCCGGCGCGGTGGCGATCTTGTAGTCCGCGTAGCCCACGTTGGTGTGGGCGTACCAAGTGAGCGTGTCGCCCAGCAGGTCCTGGCCCATGATCCAGTGGTCCAGCCGCGGCAGCCACTGCGTCTGGGTGAAAAACTCGTTGAGCCGCGCGTTGGCCTCAATGCTGAGCGACTGGTTGCCGGCCAGGCGGCGGAGCCGGCCGCCGGTGATCTGGTCCTTGTTCTCGTCCCACTCGGACTCGTAGTACTGCTCCAGGAAGGTGCGGTCGCTGATCCAGCCCACCTCGGCCTGGGCGATCCAGCCGTCGAGCAGCCCGTCGGAGATGTTCTGTCGGTGGTTCCAGAACGCGCGGCCGCGGTAGCTCGCCTCGGGCACGAGCGACCGCCTGAGGAAGCCGAGGTTGTCGAGCCCGCCGTCGTGGATGGCCCACAGGTCGGCCCGGCCGCGGGCGGGGCCGTTGTGGCCGAGGAACGTGTTGGTGTTGTACGAGTACTCGGTGCCGTAGCCGAAGCCGCGGTTCCGCAGGTAGTCCAGGCTGAGGTCCCAGTCGACGCCCTTGGGCGCCTTCGAGCCGAGCAGCTGGTAGACGTCCAGGTCCAGGAGGAACTGGAACCCGTAGACGCTGTCGTTGCCGATGCTCAGGTCCGTCACGTAATAGGTCGGCTCCTCGAGGTCGGTGGCGATGGTCGGCCAGTAGAACACCGGCACGCCGCCCAGGTACACGCGGCTGTTGCGGGCGGTGGCCAGCCGTTCGTGCTCGTACCGTACCTCGCCGGTGGCCGGGTTGGCGTCCGGCAGGCCGGTCAGCGGGTTGATGATCGGCGTGGGCACGTCCTCGAAGGTGATGGTCTCGGCGCCGAAGTGGTAGCTGGGCTCCTCCAGCCGGCTGCTGGTGAACAATGCGTCGGTCGCGACAAAGCGCGTAGCGTCGAGCTGGCGGATCATGCCCGCCTTGAGCCGCACCAGGCCGCGGTACTTCTTGCCGTCGACCTCTGGCAGCGGGGTCAGCAGCTCGGCGTTGAGCACCACGCCGCTCCGCGAGCGGACGTCGTAGTACATGCGGTCGGCGTAGATGACGCGGTCGCCCTGGCGGAAGACGATGTTGCCCTCCATGTAGATCTCGAGCGAGTCGCCTTTCTGCTGCTGGAAGCTCATGCCCCCGGCGTTCCCGCCCGCCCACACCACGGCGCGATCGGTCTCGAGGTCGAAGCTGTCGACCTCTCCCAGGAACTCGGGCAGCCCGCCGGAGTCGATCCCCTGGACCACGATCTGCACGCCTTCGGAAATCGAGTAGATGGTCTCGCCGCCGGGCTGGTCGGGCTGGATAACCATGTTGGTGCCCACCGCGCTCCGCTTGTAGATGTCCACCTGCCGGAAGCCCGGCTGCGAGGGCAGCAGGCCGGCGGGCGGCGCGGCGAGCGGGGTGGCCATGGCCGGCGCGTCGAACTGGACCGGCTGCACCTGGGTGTCCACGGTCCGCAGCCGCTTGAGCGCCCGCGACGCGATCTCGGGCAACGCCTCGCCCCGCGGGGCGGGTGGCGGGGAACGCCACTCCACGGTCGCGTCGGTGATCAGCGTGCCGTACCAGTCGGGCGACTGCTGCCGCGCGACCGGGGGCGCGTCGGGCTTGGCGCCGGCGGCCCGCAGCTTCTGCAGCACGGGCCGCCCGCTGCTGCCCTCGGCGTACACGATCACCCGCCGCGGCTTAGCGGGGTCGGGGTCGATGTCGGTGAAGAGCACCGCCTGCTCGGCCTCGATGGAGGTCTCGCCCTGGCGGATGCTCACGCCGCGGCTCAGCAGCCGGACGTGGTACAGGCCCTCGGTCCACTGCGTGGCGGCGCCCGCCTGGGCGACGATCTCTTGCGACGGGTCCGGCGCCGGCAGGTGCAGGTCGGCCCGCGCGGCGACGGTCGCCGCCAGCCAGGCGGCCATGGCCAGTGCGCAGCGGCGGCCGCAGCGGGCGTGAACGCCTGCTCGTCGAGCGGTTCGCTTGGTCGGGGCTGCTGGGAAGATTGGTGTTCCTCGGGCGCCGGTATCCAGGTCGGGTCGGTCCGCGAAGTGCGCGCAGGCCGGCCGACAAATTGGCGGCGGAGTATAGGGGCCCTGCTTGGCGGGGGTCAATACGCTTTGGCCGCGGCGCGGGTCGGCGTAAGTTTCACGCCCACAACGGTTTGAGAAGACTGTCCCGCGCCCGCACGGCGTGCGGGTGCTAGCACGCCGGCGACCAAAGCACCAATGCGGTAGCTGCGGACAGAACCAGCGGCGGCCGGCGGTGGTCCCTCTGCGGAGGGCTCTCACACACGCCCAGGGGGCACGCTAGAATGCGTGGTCCAACCGGCGGGCCGCCTCTGGTCCGTTTGCTCAATTCCTCGCAGTCCCCGCTAGATCATGTCGCGACAGGTTTATATCAACGGCGCCTTCTACGCCAAGGAAGAGGCCAAGATCAGCGTTTTCGACCACGGCCTGCTGTACGGCGACGGCGTCTTTGAGGGCTTGCGGAGCTACGGCGGCAAGGTGTTCCATCTGGCCGAGCACATCGACCGGTTGTACGAGTCCGCCCGGGCGATCTGCCTGGAGCTGCCGATGTCGCCCGAGGAGATGACCGACGCGGTCAACCAGACCGTCAAGGCGAACAAGATCGAGGACGGCTACATCCGCCTGGTGGTGACCCGCGGCAGCGGCACGCTGGGCCTGGACCCGAACCGCTGCAGCGTGCCCCAGGTGATCATCATCGCCGACAGCATCACGCTGTACCCGCAGGAGTACTACGACAACGGGCTGGAGATCATCACCAGCAGCGTGATCCGCAACCACCCGGCCGCGCTGAGCCCGCGGATCAAGTCGCTGAACTACCTGAACAATATCCTCGCCAAGATCGAGGGCCTGAACGCCGGCTGCATCGAGGCCCTGATGCTTAACCACAAGGGCGAGGTGGCCGAGTGCACCGGCGACAACATCTTCCTCGTCAAGCACGGCGAGCTCTACACGCCGCCGCTGGACGCCGGCATCCTGGCGGGCGTGACCCGCAACGTGGTGATCAACCTGGCCAAGGAGCACGGCGTCGTGACCCACGAGTCGAGCCTCACCAAGCACGACGTGTACGTGGCCGACGAGTGCTTCCTGACCGGCAGCGCCGCCGAGGTGATCCCGGTAGTGAAGGTCGACACGCGGGTGATCGGCTCCGGCAAGCCGGGGCCCTTGAGCAAGAAGCTGAAGCAGCTGTTCGCCGAGTACGCGCGGTCGTAGCGCATTCGAGTACGCCGGAAGTCTCCCTCGTAGGCATTCGCCTGGTAGCCGCGGGGTGCCGGGGGCGCTCCGCGACAGCGGAAGCCCCCGACGATTTGCAGGCCGCGGTTCGTACATCTCGGGGGCTTCCTTCGGAGCGCCCCCGGCACCCGGCGCCCTCGCGTTGCGGCGCGAAGCCTACAAATCTCCTTGCGACCTTGGCGTCTTGGCGGTTCAAGACCTTACGTTTCCAACCCCCGCGCCGCTTCCAGCGTGTTGTACAGCAACATCGTGATGGTCATCGGCCCGACGCCGCCGGGCACCGGGCTGATGGCGCCGGCCACTTCGCCGACCGCCTCGTAGTCGGCGTCGCCGACCAGGCCGTCGTCGGTGCGGTTGGTGCCCACGTCGATCACGGTCGCTCCGGGCTTGACCATGTCGGCGGTCACGAACTTGGGCTTGCCGATCGCCGCGATCAGGATGTCCGCCTGCTTGGTGACCGACGCCAGGTCGGCCGTGCGGCTGTGACAAATTGTCACGGTGGCGTTGTACGGCGGCTGGCTGAGCATGATCGACAGCGGCCGGCCGACGATGTGGCTGCGGCCCAGCACCACCGCGTGCTTGCCGGCGGTCTCAACACCGCTCCGCCCCAGCATCTGCAGCACGCCGTGCGGCGTGCAGGGCAGGAACCTAGGCTGACCCTGCACCAGCAGGCCGACGTTTTCCGGGTGGAACGCGTCGACGTCCTTGGCCGGGTTCACGGCCCGCAGCACGCGGTCGGAGTCGATCTGCGGCGGCAGCGGCAGCTGGATCAGGATGCCGTGGACCGCCGGGTCCTTATTGAGCTTCGCCACCAGCGTCAGCAGCTCGTCCTGCGTCGTCTCGGCGGGCAGGCGGTGCAGGTCGCTCTCCATGCCGACCGCCTCGCACGCCTTCCGCTTGTTGCGGACGTAGACGTCACTCGCCGGGTCCTCGCCAACTAGCACGGCGGCCAGCCGGGGCACGCAGGCGTTGTTCTGGATGAATTCGGCAACCTCCGCGGCCAGCTCGCTCTTGAGCTGCTTGGCGATTTCCTTGCCGCTGATTACCTGGGCCATGCGAGTTCCTGACGGGCACTGAGGGGGCGTTTCCGCCCCGATTCTAGCTCAGCATGCACGGGGCGGAGAGGGGGGAGTTGCGCGGTCTGGCGAAGCCGAGCGACCGGCCGCTAGGGCGCCCCGGAACCCTTGAATAGTCCCAGGATTCGAGCGGAAAACAGGCCAGCGGTCTGGTCTAATGAACGCTTACGCAGGCGGCGCGGACGGTGTCGGGTGGTGGCGGTCGAGTCCGCTGCGCGCCGCGAATAACACCGAACACGGGGCCGCCGACTTTTGTCCCTATGGGTGCGCGAGGCGGGACAAAAGTCGACTCGCCCGCTCACCGCCGACTGGCGTAAACACTGCGATACAAGCGTGAAACGTGATTGTCGGCTTGGGGTGGGGGCCGACTTTTGTCCCTAAGATTCGATAGGCGCAACTAGGGACAAAAGTCCCGGTGCACCACGAGGGGAAGACCGCCGGGCTAGTAGCCGGCCGCCCAGCGGATCAGCAGCATCGCGACCGCGCCGTAGAGCCCGGCCACGACGTCGTCGGCCATGATGCCCCACCCGCCGGGAAGTTTTTCGAGCCGGTTGCAGGGCCACGGCTTGCTGATGTCGAACACGCGGTGCAGGCCGAAGCCAACCGCGAGCCACCACCAGGGGCCGAGGTCGCCGACAAACAGGAATACCAGCGGCACGGTGGCGATCTCGTCCCACACCACGGGGCCGGGGTCTTTCATGCCGAGCCGGCGGGCCGCCGCGTCGCACAGCGGAACCCCCAACACCAACCCGATCAGCACCGACGCCCACCCGACCCAAGGCTGAGGGCACGTGAGTACCGCCCACGCCCACGGGACCCCCCACAGCGCGCCGAACGTGCCGGGGGCGGGCAGGACCAGCCCCACCCCCAACCCGGTGGCGACGCACACCGAGGGCGAAAACCCGCTAGACGCTTCTTCCGACATCCGTTATCCCCGTCGCGCGGGCCGCAGGCGATATAGCCGGCACAGGCCCAGCAGAGTATCATTCCGTTCTAGTTTTCCCAGCCTCACAGAGATCGATCGCGATCCCCGTAGAATCCAAATGAGCGAAGCCGAAGAAAAGCTGTCCCCCGTCGAAGGCATCAAGGTCGAGAGCAACTACCTGCGGGGCAGGATTGCCGAAGAGCTGATGGATGGGAACCCCAACCTCGGCAAGGACACGATCCAGCTCATCAAGTTCCACGGCTCTTACGAGCAGGACGACCGCGACCGCCGCAAGGAGGCCAAGGCCAACAAGGTCCCCGGCGGCAAGTACTACAGCTACATGGTGCGGTCGGCGATCCCGGGCGGGCGGATCAGCAGCGAGCAGCTGCTGGCCCAGCTCGACCTGTGCGACGAGGTCGGCAACAGCACGCTCCGCGTGACCACCCGCCAAGGGCTGCAGCTGCACGGGGTGCTGAAGGGCAACCTGAAGAAGGTGATCCGCCGCATCAACGAGGTGCAGCTCACCACCATCGCCGCCTGCGGCGACGTCCGCCGCAACGTGATGTGCTCGCCCGCGCCCTTCAAGAACAACCGGGTGTACGACCAGCTGCAGGCGATTTCCGACCGGATCGCCGACGAGACCATGCCCCGTACCCCGGCCTACCACGAGCTGTGGCTGACCGACGACGCCGGCGAGAAGACGCTGGCGGGCGGCGGGGCGCCGCAGGAGGAGGTCGAGCCGCTGTACGGTCCCACTTACCTGCCACGCAAGTTCAAGATGGGGGTCGCCCTGCCCGGCGACAACTCGGCGGACGTGTACTCGCAGGACATCGGCCTGCTGGGGATCGTCGAGGGCGGCGAGGTCGTGGGCTACAACTTTGTGGTCGGCGGCGGGTTTGGCGTCACGCCCAGTGCGTCCAAGACCTTCGCCCGCGTCGCGTCGCCGCTGGGGTACGTGCCGGCCGACAAGGTGCTGGACGTGATCAAGGCCGTGATGAAGGTGCAGCGGGACTTCGGCAACCGCAGCGACCGCAAGCGGGCCCGCATGAAGTATCTGATCCACGATTGGGGCGCCGAAAAATTCAAGCAGAAGGTCGAGGAGTACCTGGGCGAGGGGATTGAAGACTCCCGCCCGATGAACGTCAACGGCCACGACGACTGCATCGGTTGGCACGAGCAGGGCGACGGACAGTGGTTCTACGGCCTGAACATCGAGAACGGCCGCATCAAGGACGAGGGCGACTTCCGCCTCAAGACCGCGCTCCGCGAGGTCTGCACCTCGCTGGCCCCGCCCATGCGGCTGACGCCCCACCAGGGGCTGGTCTTCTGCGACATCAAAGCGGAGGACAAGGAGCGGCTGAAGTCGATCCTCACGTCGCACGGCGTGCCGCTGTCTGAGCAGTTCTCGACCGTCCGCCGCTGGTCGATGGCGTGCCCCGCGCTGCCGCTGTGCGGACTGGCGGTCACCGAGAGCGAGCGGATCCTGCCGACCATGATGGACGCGTTGGAGAAGGAGCTCGACTCGCTCGGCCTGGGCGGCGAGCGGTTCACCACCCGGATGACCGGCTGCCCCAACGGCTGCGCCCGGCCCTACAACTCCGACGTCGGCCTCGTCGGCAAGACCAAGGGCAAGTACACGCTGTTCCTCGGCGGGCGTGTCGAGGGCGACCGCCTGAACTGGATCTACAAGGATCTGGTGCCCGAGGATGAGGTGGTCGCAACGCTCTCGCCGGTGCTCAAGCACTTCAAGGAGGGCCGCCACGAGGGCGAGGCCTTCGGCGACTACTGCGACCGCATCGGCCGCGACGCCCTGCTAGCAGCCTGCGACGCTTAGCCGCAGCGCGCCCACCGATACGCGCGAAGCCGGCCCTTCCGGCATGCCTAGCCCATCCACCAGACGGGTATTGTCCGCACTCTGTGGCGTTCTGGGGTGGCTGCGGCATCTGGGTTGACGATCCAGGCTCTGTGAGGACACCCGCAGGATGGCGGGCGTTCAGGGATCGCCACGGAGGGGCATGGTCGGATGGCACCGGACTGCGCGCGTCGAGAGCTGCTGCGCCTGACCTTTGTGGTCGGGCTGTGGTGCGTCGCGACCGCCGCGTCAGCGGCCGGCCCCTACGGCCCCGAGCCGGCGCCGCCCGACGCGCTCGCGTCGCCCTCAGACCTCACAGACGGCGACGAGAGCGGCGACGCTGCCGGCGGCGAGGACGACCTGCTCAACCTCGACCTCGAGCGGCTCACCCAGACCGACGTGGTGGTCACGGCCCGGGGCGAGGTGGGCCTCGACACGGTGGTAAGCACGGTGTCGCGCACCGACACGTCCGTCCGCCAGACGCCGTCGGCCGTGTACGTCGTGACGCAGGACATGATCCGCCGTTCGGGCGCGCGGAACCTGATGGAGGTGCTGCGGCGGGTTCCCGGCGTGCACGTGGCCCGCGTCAACGCGGACACGTGGGCGATCAGCATCCGGGGCTTCAACGGCGCCTACACGGACAAGCTGCTGGTGCAGATCGACGGCCGCGCGATCTACACGCCGCTGTTCGGCGGCGTGTTCTGGGAGCAGCAGCTCGTGCCGCTGAACACGGTCGAGCGGATCGAGGTGGTCCGCGGCCCGGGCGGCAGCGTGTGGGGAGCCAACGCCGTGAACGGCGTGATCAACATCGTGACCATGGACTCACGCGACACGCAGGGCGCCTACGCGGAGGCGGGCGGCGGGACCGAGCACCGCTCGTTCAGCTATGCCCGCGTCGGCGGCCGGCTTGGAAACGACGCCACCTACCGCGTCTACGGCAACCAGCTGGACGACGACCCCGGCGCCAACCTGGGCGGCGGCTACACCGACACCCGCCGCGGCGAGCAGGGGGGATTCCGACTGGACTGGCGGCCGAGCGGCGCGGACACGCTGACCGTCCAGGGCGATATCGGCGCCGTCGACATCGGCGTGGGGCTGGACTCGTCGGACGTCTCGACCGGCAACTTCCTCGCACGCTGGACGCGGCAGGTGGACTGCGACACCGACTGGTCCCTGCAGACGTACTACGACCACTACAAGATCGACTACGACCCCGGCTCGCAGGTGGCCGACGTGATGGGTCAGAACGCGTTCGACATCGACCTGCAGCGCCATGCGGTCCGCGGGGCGCACGAGTTTGTCAGCGGCGTCGGCTTCCGCAGCTACGAGACTTTCGTCCGCACCCAGCCGGGGCAGGCGATCGACTTCGTGCCCGACGCGGCCAACTTTGACATCATCAACTACTTTGTGCAGGACACGCTGACCCTGGCCGAGGACCGCCTGTTCCTGACGCTGGGCTGCAAGTTCGAGCACAACGACTTCGTAAACTTCATCTACCAGCCCTCGGTGAGGATGGCCTTTACGCCCGACCTGCGGACGAGCCTGTGGGCGTCGGTCTCGCGGTCGATCCGCACCCCGTCGGTCACCAACCGCGACGTGTCGATCGTCACCCCGATCGGCGGCGGGCAATTCCTGCGGCTGACCGGCTCGCGGGCCATCGCGGAGGAGCAGGCCATGACCTACGAAATCGGCCTGCGGCGGCAGCCCACCGACCGGTTCTACTGGGACGTGGCGGCTTACTTCTGCCGGTACGACGACCTCATCCGCACGGTCGCGGTCGGGGCCACGCCGCCGTTTGTGGACGCCGGATCGTTCAATTCCGCGACGGCCGACACCTACGGGTTCGAGTTGTGGGCGACCTACGAATCCTCCGAGTGGCAGCGCTGGCGGGCGTCGTACTCGTTCTACCGTGAGGTGCTCGACGACCGGGGCCTGCCCGCCATCAACACCGTCAACGTGCCGGGCGTCTACCCCCGCAACATGGCCTACCTCGAGTCGTCGACCGACGTGACCCCCTGCCTGCGGCTGGACGCCGACCTGCGCTACGTCGACGCGTTGGCCGCGGTCGGCGGCTACGTCGAGATGGACGCCCGGGTCGCCTGGACCGCCGGCAACGGCATGGAGCTGGCGGTGGTGGGCCAGAACCTGCTCAACAGCAGCCACGCAGAGTTCGTCGACCCGGTCGGCTTCGCCGCGACAACCGGCGTCCAGCGCGGCGTGTTTGGCGTGCTTAGCTGGGAGTACTAGTCGGCCGCGGGGTCAGCGGGCTTCGGTTTCAGCTGGCTGCGGATCCAGGCCGGGCGATTGGTAGTGATCCCGACCGCGCCGAGCTGTTGGAAGTGGCGGGCGACCTCCGGGGCGTCGATCGTCCAGACATGGAACTCGCCGACCCCGGATTCGGTCAAGAATTCGGCGTCGAGGACCTCTGGCGCCCCCTTGAAGCCGACGCCGTCGACGCCAGCCTTCGTAGCGGTTTGCTTGACGGTGCTGGCGTCGGGCCGCCACTTGCCCGCTTCCTTCTTGAAGCTGGTCAGCCAGTGGCAACGCACGTCCGGCAGGCGCCGTTTGCACTCGGCGATGGTCTCGCCGTCAAACGCGATAACGACGAGCTGCTCGTGGGGAAAGCCCGCGTCGCCCAGCTCAGCCAAGAACGGGTCGACGATCTCGGGACCCGTTTTGAGCTCGATTACCGCCTTCTTCCCATTGGGCACGGTCTCGAGCATCTCCGTCAGGGTTGGCGGGTGCTCTCCCTTGAACCTGCTGTCCTTCCAGGCCCCAACGTCGAGCTTGCGGATCTCGTCAAACGTCAGGTCGGTCACCTTCCGGCGGTCGCCCGAAACCCGCTTCATGTCGTAGTCGTGCACGCAGATCAGGCGGCGGTCCTTGGTGAGGTGGAAATCGCCTTCAATCCCGTCGGCGTCCTGTTCCCACGCCAGCTCGAACGCGGCCACCGTGTTTTCCGGCGCATCGTGCGACGCGCCGCGATGAGCCACGATCAACTGCGCCCTGGAGGGAGTGGCCATGAGCCCAACGCCGAGGAGGAACAGGGTCGCCTGGGCGAGACCCGCCCCAACGGTTTTCGCCTTCATCTAGTTGTCCTTGGTGGCCTGCATCTGCTCGTTGATCCACGTGTCCAGCTCGCCGAGGTCCACCGCCGGCAGGTTCGAGAGGTCCGGGCGGAGGCGTTCGGCGCCCCGGGCGTAGACGTGGTGGATCTCGCTCTGCGGCTTGTCGGTGTTCCAGTGCAGCAACACGCGGATGCAGTTACCGAGTGAGCCGGGCACGCTGATCTCGTAGCCGCACAGCAGCGGCACATCGAGCCAGCCGAGCTGGCGGGCGGCGAGCGCCGGGAATTCCGCGTCCAGATCCTTGGTGACCGTGAACGTGGCGCTCGCAACGTCTTCCTTCTCGATGCTGTTGTGGCGGATCAAGAGCGCCAGCAGCTGCTGCGTCGCGGTGAGGATCTCCTCACGCTCGTTGCGTTCGACCGTAGTGGCGCCACGGACTCCTCGGCAGGCCATCGCCTCGCTCGCTTCGCTCGTAGAAAAAATTGACCGGGGGTGGAGGGGCCATTCTAATCAGTTGGGCTCCCCTGCTAAACCGGCTAACAGCCACGGAGACGCCATGAATCGCGCCACACGCACCGCGTGCCGGTTCGGCCAAGCAGCGGCGCTGCTGTGCCTCTTCCTGTCCGTCCCAGCCGCCCAGGGATTGGACCACCAGGTCGCCACGACGGCCGAATTCGCTAGTGCACTGGCTGCCGCCCAGTCGGGGGATGTCATCCTTCTTGCGCCTGGAGACTACGCCGGCGGCCACTACCGGTCGGGGCTCTCCGGCGTGACTATCCGCAGCCAAGATCCGGCCGATCGGGCCCGGATCATCGGCGGGGCGAACGGGATCCAGTTGTCCGACGCGACGTCCGTCGTTCTGGAGGACCTGGTCTTCGAGCAGCAGACGGGCAACGGGTTGAACATCGATGACGGGGGATCATTCGGCACCCCATCGACCGATATCACGATCCGGCGCGTCGCGGTCCGGTCGATGGCGGCCACTGGCAATAACGACGGAATCAAGCTGTCCGGGGTCACCGGGTTTGTGATCGATCAGGTGGAGGTTCGCGACTGGGGCGCCGGGGGCAGTGCTGTTGACCCGGTCGGCTGCCACCGCGGATTGATCCAGAACTCCACATTCGTCAGCTCGGTTGCCGCCGGTGGTTCGGCCGTCCGCCCCAAGGGCGGCAGCAAGGACATCACGATCCGTGCGAACTACATCGAGCTGCCCGCGGGGATCGGGCGGGGTGTGCAGGCTGGCGGGTCGACCGGCGCGCCGTTCTTCCGATTTGTCGATGGCGACAGCGGGTACGAGGCGGATGAGATCACGGTTGAGGGCAATGTGATCTTAGGGGGAAGCAGTGCAGTCTCCTGGGTCAACATCGACGGTGGTGTGTTTCACCACAACTACGTAATAGACCCTGGCGACTGGGCATTCCGCATCCTGAATGAGAATGTTGGCCAGCCAATTGTGGAGACCCAGAACGGCGTCCTGGCCGACAATGTCATCGCCTACCGCGGCGACAGCTGGCGCAGGGCGGGCAATTTCGACGGGCCGGGAGTCCTCGAAGAGAGCTTCGGTTTTCGGGGAAATCACTGGATAAACGCCGACAACCCGACGACCGCTGGATCGACGCCTACCTTGCCGGTTGCGGAAACCGATGGCGTCTACGGCGGGGCGGCGCCATTCACCACGGCGGTTCAAACCTGGCGATTCGAATGGGGGTTGTGGGTCGTCGCGCCCGGCGCAGGCCCGCCGAGTTTCGAAGGGGTGACGATCGACGAGCACCACGCCCTGCTGCGGGCGGCGCCGGGCGACGACGCCGTGTTCAATCCTTTGGCGGACAACCCGTTGTCAGGCGGTTGGAGCCTGCACCCGCTTAATGGCCCGGACCTCACCGATGTAATCGGGAATCAGGTGGTGCTGGTGAACCCGCGGAAGGCTGGGATCCCTGCAGCAGCGGGCGACTACGACCGCAATGGAGTGATCGACATGGCGGACTACGCCTTGTGGCGAGCACAGTACGGCGTCACCGGCAGCGCACTCGCAGACGGGAACGACGACGGACGCGTCGATGCCGCTGACTACACGCTGTGGCGTGATGCGTTCGCGGGCGAGTCGGGCGCTCACTTAGTCCCCTGCCCGGGCGCGTCGACGCTTGGCATCGTACCGATGTTTGCCGCCGCACGATCTCGAGCGCGTTAGGCCTTCAATAACCGTCGTGGATTACCGGGAGCCGATAGCGTTCGCCGCATTGCCACGACCAAACTTGGTTTTTCTCTCTCAAGCCGTTGACAGTCGGCCGCCGATCGTTAAGATTCCGAGTCTCGCATGTGAGTCAGGGCGACAACCGTTCTGGCAAGCAAGCGACGCCAAGTTTGGCGAAGCAATCCGCTTCAAAAAACTTGGCGAAAAACTCCCCAACAGGGCTTGCAACGCCCGCCGTTCTCCGGAATAATGTTGGGCTCCCCTGCGGGGGGGAGCTTCCTCTGGGAGCAAAGCGATCTTTGACAATTTGGTGAGTGAGAACCTCCTTGAGTCAGCCAAGACTGTATTTGATACAGGTTTGGCGGCAGGTTTGAGGGCAGGCCCCTTGGGTTTGTTCAACAATCTGCCACAAGACCAACAGAGTTAAGTAGCCAACCAAGCTACTTCAATGAATGGCTCTTTGGTCAGGGCTTCGGTCCTGATTAATGCATACATCAATTGAAGGGTTTGATCCTGGCTCAGAATGAACGTTGGCGGCATGGATTAGGCATGCAAGTCGAGCGAGAAGGGTCTTTTGCTTGCATTAGACCTGGACAGCGGCGAAAGGGTGAGTAACGCGTAGTTACGTGCCCCAGGGTCTGGAATAGCCTCGGGAAACTGAGGGTAATGCCAGATAATATCTCCGGATCAAAGGTGAGATTCCGCCCTGGGAGCGGACTGCGTCCTACTAGCTTGTTGGTGGGGTAATGGCCTACCAAGGCTGCGATGGGTAGCGGGCGTGAGAGCGTGGCCCGCCACACTGGGACTGAGACACTGCCCAGACACCTACGGGTGGCTGCAGTCGAGAATCTTCGGCAATGGACGAAAGTCTGACCGAGCAATGCCGCGTGCGGGATGAAGGCCCTCGGGTTGTAAACCGTGAAAGTAAGGAGGAAGGTCCTGTGAAGAGCAGGATTTGACCTATTTACAGTAAGGACGGGCTAAGTTCGTGCCAGCAGCCGCGGTAACACGAACCGTCCAAACGTTATTCGGAATTATTGGGCTTAAAGGGTGCGTAGGCGGCGTGTTAAGTCGGGTGTGAAATCCCACAGCTCAACTGTGGAACTGCGCCCGATACTGGCATGCTTGAGGGAGACAGAGGTAAGCGGAACTGATGGTGGAGCGGTGAAATGCGTTGATATCATCAGGAACACCAGTGGCGAAAGCGGCTTACTGGGTCTCTTCTGACGCTGAGGCACGAAAGCTAGGGTAGCGAACGGGATTAGATACCCCGGTAGTCCTAGCCGTAAACGATGAGCACTTGGTTGAGGGCCCCCCCATAGGCTCTTGGCCGTAGCGAAAGTGTTAAGTGCTCCGCCTGGGGAGTATGGTCGCAAGGCTGAAACTCAAAGGAATTGACGGGGGCTCACACAAGCGGTGGAGGATGTGGCTTAATTCGAGGCTACGCGAAGAACCTTATCCAGGCCTTGACATGTATGGATTAACCCTGTGAAAGCAGGGCCACGCCTTCGGGTGGAACATACACAGGTGCTGCATGGCTGTCGTCAGCTCGTGTCGTGAGATGTCGGGTTAAGTCCCTTAACGAGCGAAACCCTTATTGCTAGTTGCCAGCGAGTCATGTCGGGGACTCTAGCAAGACTGCCGGTGTTAAACCGGAGGAAGGTGGGGATGACGTCAAGTCCTCATGGCCTTTATGGCCTGGGCTGCACACGTCCTACAATGGCGCGTACAGAGGGAAGCGAACTCGCGAGAGTAAGCAAATCCCAAAAAGCGCGCCCCAGTTCGGATTGCAGGCTGCAACTCGCCTGCATGAAGCCGGAATCGCTAGTAATCGTGGGTCAGCATACCACGGTGAATATGTTCCTGAGCCTTGTACACACCGCCCGTCAAGCCACGAAAGTGGGGGGGGCCTAAAGTCGCTGAGCTAACTTCGGAAGCAGGCGCCTAGGGTCAACTCCGTGATTGGGACTAAGTCGTAACAAGGTAGCCGTAGGGGAACCTGCGGCTGGATCACCTCCTTTCTAAGGATAACTTAGACCAACTGAATGGCGACATTCAGTTGGAATAATGGGGACAGTCCTTGGTTGACCAGGAAGTTCTCTGTTAAATCAGAATCACTCACTGAATTGCTTTGATAGACCCGGCTTGGGGATTAGCCTTCCCAAGCCGGGTTTTTTTATGCGCCTACTCGAAGATCTCACGCCGAGTGGATTGCCCGTCCTGAGCCTGGTCCAATGATGGGCTGAACGCCGCTCAAAGGCGAGGCGGCATCCACCCATCCCAGGCGGAGGTTGTGCTATGAACCCGCATCTGCCCGAACAGCTATTCTCCAAATACGAGCAGGGCGCTCTCTCCCGTCGAGACCTGATTGCCAAACTGATTGGGCTGGGCGCGGCGATGGCCGCGGTCGAATGCCCTGCGGCGGAGCCCGCTGACGATTCCTCGCCGGTCTTCAAAGGGAAGGGGCTCGACCACATCGCGTTAAATGTGACCGACGTCGCACGTTCTCAAGATTTCTATGCAAAGCACCTAGGGCTGACCGTGCAGCGAGACGGAGGGGAGCAGCGTTGCTTCATGGGGCCGCCTGGGGGCGACTTTATCTTGGCGCTGTTCCGGTCGAACTCACCGGGCATGAACCACTACTGCTTTGGAATCCCGGGCTATCAGCCTGACGAGGCCATGGAGAAGCTGAGCAAGGCGGGCGCGAGGCCCCGCCGCGAGGGGGACCGGATCTACTTCCCAGACCCCGACGGGATCACGGTGCAACTCGCGAAATGGACGCCAACGTAGGGCGCGGTTGCTTATCGGGCAACCGCGACTGGCTGAACCCAGGCCTGCTTGAAGTCGCCTGGCTCGGAAGGGTTGGGATGGGGTGCGGACGAGGTCACCCGAGCGCGGACGTACAACTCGTCGCCAGCGAACGTATAGGTAGCCCGGGCGCCAACGCTCCGAGAGAGAATTTCGCCAACCTTCTCGCTGTACCGGCGGGTCGCCCGGAGCGGTTTGCCATCTTCGCCTACCACTGCTTCGCCAGTCAGGTCGACTCCTGCGCGTGTGCCGATGAACTCGATGGTGTAGCTCTCGCCTGGTTGCGGGTCGACCTCAACGGTGAGATCCTTCTCGCCAGCGGTGATCCGCTTGAGGGAGACCCCGCTCGAGGCATAGAAGTGGCCGCGTTCCATGGCTTGGATGAGCGGCCCCGCTTTTAACTCCTCGGCCAGTACTTGCACCCATCCGCGGCCCGGATTGCTTTTCCTGCTGGGGATCTCGTGGTAGTCATGGCCGTCATCGACCGCGATGCCGTACATGAGCGGAAGATCAAACACCGCCAGTCGGTGGGCGAGCACAATGTCCCAGATCTTCTCGGTCCCCGCGTGCTGGGCGTCCCCGTGGTTGTGAACCGACGGGTGCCCGTTGTAGACCTCAAAAAAACGCTCGCCCTGCACCCGCATGAGGTCCTCGGCCGTCACCGCGTAGCCGAAGTTCGGGTGGTTGAGGTGCACCAGCAGCGGCTGGCCGGTTTCTTCCCGCTGCTCGTTCGCGGCGCGCACGTTGTTCTGGATCGTCTCGAAAACGTCGCGCCCGTGCCGCGGGCGGATGAGCTTCTGGACGTTGCCGACGTTCAGGTGGATTGGCGCTTGCCCGAACGCGTCGCTGATCTCCTCGCCCTGGATCAGCAGAAAGCTCTCGGGTCGGTTAAGTTTCTCGGCTACTTCTGCGAACCGGCGTAGCCGCACCTCGGTCGCCCCGCCTGCTGACCGCTCCTCTACCCAGCCCGGAAAGAGTCGCTTGAGGCGTTCGAATGCGGGGCGCCCCCCTTTGGTTTGGTCGACGCGCTCCCATCGCTCGCTGTCGGCCAGCACGTTGTGGTCGGTAAAGACCAAGAAGTCATAGCCCTGGTCGCGGTACCAAACGGCGATCGATTCCAGGTAGTCATCACCATCGCTCCAGTGCGAGTGGGTGTGCAGGTTGCCGCGACGCCATTGCAGCCCCTCAGCTGCCTGTAACACGATTTCATCGGCTGAACATACGGCCGAAGGCATCGCGAAGATGCAGAAAACCAGTAAGCACCGGAGCACAAAGCACCTCGGAAGGGGGACTGGGATCGGACTTGATAAGGTGAACTCATCTTAGCAGTCGAGTGGACTGCGGGTTACTACCAGAACCAGCGCATCGGCCGGCCGCACACAGCCTTCACCAACGCTGCGAGGTTGCCCTCAGGGGGGCCGCACAACCGGCGCCTCCTGCTCAACCGTTGGGAACCGGCGGCCGGGTGCGGCAATCAACCAGGATAGGAATCTTGGCTGCCTTTGGGCCACCTATCCTTGTGCGTCGGTCCCTGGGTAGGGCTTACCGCCGAATCGAACTCTGCTGGGCATCACCTGGATGACGGTCTCTCGAAGAGCATTCCTGACGCAATCCGCCGGCGCCGCTTCGGGCCTGCTGCTCGGCCGCATCGCACCAGCCGCGCACATCCGTCGGCCGACCACGCTGCGGGTGTTGGGAACTGATGTCACGATGCAGGAGGACATCCGGCGCCAGGCGGAGCGGGACCTCGGCTTCAGCATCTCGTTTGAGGCGCGGGGGAGTGCGGGCGTGCTGCAGAAGGCCTCAACCCGCCCTGAGTCGTTCGACGTCTACGAGCAGTGGTCCAACAGCATCAAGGTGCTCTACCAGGCGAACGCGATCCAACCGATCGAGACGCAGCGGATCGGGAGGTGGGGCGAGATCAACCCCCTCAGCAAGACCGGTCGGCTGTCCGAGGACGTGAAGATTGGCGCCGGCGACGCCCCGCACACGCTGCTCCACGTCCAGCCAGACGGCGCCCTTGGGCCAACGCGGTCCGAAACGGTGAGCTTCGTCCCGTACGTCCACAACGTCGACTCTTTTGGCTACAACACGGCCCGCATCAAGCCGGGCACGCCGTACGAGTCGGAGAGTTGGGGGTGGTTGCTCGACCCTGCCCACCATGGCCGGGTGGGCCTGGTCAACGAGCCCGCCATCGGGATTTTCGACGCCGCGCTCGCCGCTCAGGCGCGGGGCCTCGTCAGCTTCGCCGATCTCGGCAATATGACGCGGGACGAGATCGACGCTCTGTTCGAGGTGCTCACCAAGCTCAGACGCGACGGCCACTTCGGCGGCATCTGGAACTCGGTGCCGCAATCGATCCGCTTCATGAGGTCCGGCCGCGTGGACATCGAGAGCATGTTCTCGCCGGCGGTGTCGGAGCTCAACGGGAAGGGGGTCCCGGTCCGCTACGCGGCGCCGAGTGAGGGGTACCGCGGCTGGCATGGCGTGCTCTGCCTGTCTTCTAAGTGTAATGGGGCAGCCAAGGACGCCGCCTACGACTACCTGAACTGGTGGCTTGAGGGATGGCCGGGCGCGTACATGGCACGGCAGGGGTACTATATCTCGATTCCCGAACGGGCGCGTGAGCACCTGTCGCCTGCCGAGTGGGACTACTGGTACGAGGGCCTGCCCGCACGCCGGGCGTTGCCAGGCGCCGATGGCCGCACCGCGGTGGACGCGGGCGACGTCCGCTCGGGCGGGTCCTACGCGGAGCGATTCGGGAACGTCGCGGTGTGGAACACCGTAATGGACTCCTATGAGTACAGTTTGATCCGTTGGTATGAGCTGCTGACATCCTGATGGCCGATCAATCTCAAGAGTCTGGTTTCGCGCTAAGCGTGTCGGGAAAAATCGGCGCGGGCTTCGCTATCGTGCTGGTGCTGCACTTGTCGATTGTTGCGCTCGGCCACTATGGCCTCGCACGCGCAGAAGCAGATCGCGCAGCCCAGGAGCGACTACGCACCCAGGTCGAAACTCTTTATCAACTTGACCACGCCGTTGGAGAGTTGCAGCGTAACGTGCTGCTCTACGCCTTCAGCGGTTATCGAGGCCCAGAGCACCGGGTAGTCGAGCTGCAGGACGAGCTCGGGAGGCTGCTCAAGTCGGTCAAGTCGGGCCCGGCAAACGCTGTGGTGGACCCCGAAGTGCTGACGCTGATGGTGTCGGGCCTGAAGACGCACCGCGAGATCTTCGCGTCGGTCGTCACCGACCGCGCACTGCGACGCACCCTGGTGGACGAAGAGTTGGCCGGCCTTGCCGAGCAGCTCGAGCAGTCGCTCGCCGCGGCAGCCGCTCCGGGCGAAGGCGAGCCGTTCGCTGCAGCGTTGTCGGCGTTCAAGTCTGCTCAGCTCAAGGCGATGCAGTTTGTGCACAGCCCGGATTCCGTTCGGGTTCACGCGGTGAAGCAGAGCGTCGCCGAGTGTGCGGCCCAACTTGGTAGGGTGACTGCCGCCGGAGCAGACCGGGACCGAATGATCGCGTTGTTGGCGAAGTACGAGTCGGCGTTTCTGAGGATGGTGCAGGTGACACGCGGGTACTTGCACCTGGTCAACGTAGTGCTTGCCGGCGAGGCGGAGGAATTCCGCCGGCTTGCCGAGACGGTCCGATCGCAATGCCTTAGCCACGCCGATCAGCTGTCGATGCACATGGCGGACCAGAGCAGTCGTTTTCGGCAGGCCAACAACTTCATCTCTGCGATGACGATTGTGCTCGGTGTCTTCGCTTCGTGGCTGATCGGACGCAACGTCGCGTCGTCGTTGAACGCCATCACGGCGACCCTGGTGAACCTGTCCAAGGGCGTCCGCTGCCGGCACATTCCCGGCATCGGACGCCGTGATGAGCTCGGCCGCATGGCCGCCGCGGCACAGGTTTTCAAGGATAAGGCCGAGCAGACCGAGATCCTCTTGGCCGAGGTGACCCGCATGAAGGACCTCGAACGCCGACTCGCGCACGCCCAGAAGATGGAGTCAGTGGGACAGCTTGCTGCGGGCATTGCGCACGAGATCAATACGCCGCTTCAATGCGTTACCAACAACATCGAGTACCTACGCCGCGAGATGGACGCCGTGCTCGGTGCATCGAACCCTCAGCATGCACGCGCATCCGAATCAGAGATCCCCGAGGCCATCGACGAGGCATCCGAGGCAGTTCAGCGTGTGGTCGAGATCGTGCACGCGATGCGGTGCATGTCGCACCCGGGAGCATCGGAGCTTGCGCCCACTGACGTCAACCAAACGATCGAGAACGCGGTGAAGATCTCACGCAACCACTGGAAGGAGCACGCGGAGGTCAAACTCGATCTGCAGGCAGAGTTGCCACAGCCGATGGCGGTGAGCTCTGAGCTCAACCAGGTCGTGCTGAACCTGGTGGTGAACGCCGCGGACGCGATCGGCGAGAAACGTGGCGAACGCGGCCCCCTCGGTCAGATCACTATCACCACCAGGGCCGAGTCGCGGCACGTCAGCATCGAAGTGGCGGACTCCGGCGCCGGTATCCCGGCGGAGGTGCTCCCCAAGGTGTTCGACCCGTTCTTCACGACGAAAGAGATCGGCGTAGGCAGCGGGCAGGGGTTGGCGCTGGCCTACAACGCAGTGGTGAACCGCCTAGGCGGGACGCTTGATGTCGACTCGGTCGAAGGGCAGGGCGCCGCGTTCCACATCCGCATCCCGCTGCAGTCGCGCGACACGCACGCTGTGCTCGACCACGAGGCTGTCTGCATCTAGCCCAGTCGGCTACTAATCCTGCTGGTCAAGGCGCCGCACCTTCACGTTGCGAAACCAGGTCGGGTCGATGGCGCCGTCCTTGCCGGCGTGGGCCTGGAGGGCGATCTGCCCCGAATTGAGCGTGCCGAATCGCTTCCAGGCGTTGAACTTCGACTCGGCCACCCGTTTCTTCCAGTCGCCGCCGCCAATCTCGGCGGACACCACCTGGGCGCCGTTCAGCCAGTGCTCCACCTTGCCATTGCGGACGACAATGCGGGACGTGTTCCACTCGCCTGCCGGCTTGGCCTTCGCGTCGGTCACCGGGTAGAGGGCGTACAGCGACGCGGTGGAATGAGGGTCGAAGTCATCGTTGCCCCAGCCCTTGTTGTCCAGCAGCTGGAACTCGGGCCCGGTCATGTAGCTGGCGCCCTCGCTCTCGTCGCAGAGATAGATCACGCCGGAGTTCCCGCCCTTTGAGATCTTCCAGTCGAAACGCAGCTCGAAGTCGCCGTACTTCTCTTTCGTGATCAGGTCGACGTTGCTCGACTTGTTGACCAGCACACCGTCCTCTACCGCCCAGCCCTTCGGAGAGCCCTTCTGCTTGTAGCCCTTCCAGGCTTCAAGCGAGTCGCTCGCCAGCAGATTGGTCCACTCCTCTCCCTCCTCGTGATGATCTGCCCCGGCGACGCCAACAACGGCCAGGATGACTGCAAGTGAAGCGAGTGCGGTGAATCGGAGCATGGTGGGCCTCGTGGGAGAGCGTGGTCGGAGGAGGAATAATCGCAACCGAGAACGGTCTAGGATAAGCATGCTGGCCCCCCGAGTCGACCATCCCGCTGAGCTAGGCAGCTCGGTCGCCGACCAGTCGAGCCAGGGTCAGCATCAGCACCGAGGCCGCGATCATCAGCAGGGACACCGCCACGGCGCCCCGCAGATTGCCGACGCTCAACTCAAGAAACACCGTGGTCGACAGCACCTCGGTCTTGCCGCGGGTCGCGCCGGCGAACACCAGCAGCGGGCCGAACTCGCCCATCGCCCGGGCCCAAGCCAGCAGTCCGGCCGTCAGCATGGCGCCGCGGACTTGAGGCAGCACCACCCAGCCGAACGCCTGCGATCGACTGGCGCCGAGCGACCGCGCCACTTCTTCCTGGCGGTGGTCCGTCTGGTCGAACGCTCCCCGCATCACCCTGATCGCGAACGCCGAAGCCACGACAAACTGCGCTAGGATTACCGCCGGCGTTTGGTACACGACCGCGTCTCGCAGCGGTGGCGGGAACCACTGCATCAGGACCAGCAGGCTCAGCCCCACCACCAGCGGCGGCAGCACGATCGGGATGTCCATCACGGCGTCCACGAGTCGTTTGCCCGGGAACGACCCGCGCGATAGCAGGTAGCCAATCGGCGTCGCGACCATCAGGGAAAGCAGGCTGCTGATCGTGCAGCTCACCAGCGTGAGGTGCAGTGAGTGCCGGATGTTGGGGTCCGCCAACGCCGCTGACAACGGACCCGGTCCGTTCGCCGCGTCTGCCTGCCCGCCCGGCAGTAGCGCGAACATGGCGTCGGCGGCTAGCATCGCCAGGAGCAACAGCACGTACGCCGCGCAAACCGTAGCCAACGCAATCCAGAACGCCGACAGCCGCGGCGCGTGGGCGTTGGTGGCTGTTTTGGTTGGACGATGGTGGTCGGTCATGGCTAATGGTCGCTGGCGCCGGCTGGCTCAAAGCCCCACTTTGCGAACTCGTGACGGCTCTTCTCGTTGTGTGATAGGTACCTGGCAAAGTCGCGGGCGTGCTCGGGGTGGTGACTGCCAGTCAGCACCGCGACACCGACCGCACCTTGGGCGGAGGACAACTCTGGCAGCCGGACCACGGACAGCGCTGGGTGCTGCGAGGCGACCGCGTCCCATACGATTCCGGCCTCCGCCGCGCCGAGCGCGACGTCATTCGCCACGTCGCCTACGGTTGGCTTGTAGACGCCCGATCGACGCACGGCGTCGTCGATCAGTTCCCAATTGCCGGCCGCCTGAAGGGCAGCGCGGGTGGCCCGCCCGATCGCCGCCTGATCCGGACTGCCGATTGACAACCGCAGCTTGGCTAGGTCGGCGATCGATCGGATCTGCCCCGCCCGTTCGGGCGAGGAAACGACCACGGCCGTCATCCGAGCGACTGGGGTTGCGTTGCCTGCCAGCCCTCGTTCACTTGCAGTAGACAGGTATACGTCGTCCGCGGCCAGGAAGAGGTCGCCAACGCGGGCGGCTTCGATCTGGCTCAGCAGCGTATTGGATCCGCCGTACTGAATGTTGATCCGGACGCCGTGCTCCGACCCGTACCGCTGGGCAATCGCCTCGATCGGCTTCCGCAGAGCGGCCGCGCAGTAAATGTGGAGCGAAGGCTCCTCGCCCACTACGCCCGGTGTTCCCGGCAGCAGCAGCACCAACACGGCTAGCGCCATCAAGCCCGCCGCCATTAGCCGGTAGAGCGGGTTGATGCGGCTCATCGCGTTACCTCGCCGTGCCCTAGGGCTGACGAGCGGCCGTTGGGTACGGTAGTCAGCCGGCCCCTCTTCATCTGAAGCCGCACGCCCGCTAGCCGTTCTGCCTCGCGCGAATTGTGCGTCACGTGCAGCGTGGTCACGCCCAGTTCGGCGTGTACGGCGGCCAGCAGGTCCGCGACCCCCCCGCGGGTTGCCTCGTCGAGTGCGGAGAGCGGCTCGTCGAGCAGCAGGACCTCCGGCTCGGACGCCAGCGCTCTGCCAATTGCCGTCCGCTGCCGCTCGCCTCCGCTGAGGCTGCCGGCCCGCCGACTCAGCATCGGGCCGATCCCCAGCCGCCTGGCGAGTTCGGCGACTCGGTCGTCGATTTCGCTGGACGGACGGCCGCGGACGAGCAGCGGGAAGGCAAGGTTCTGCCGCACGGTCATCGTGCTGAATAACGCCGCGTCCTGTGGTACGTAGCCGATACGGCGGTGCTCGACCGGCTCGTTGGTGAGGTCGCGCCCGTTGTTCCAGACCGTACCCGCATCGGGTCGACGCAGGCCGCAGATTACCTCGAGCAGCGTTGTCTTTCCCGAGCCCGTTGGACCCATCAGCACCGCGTAGACGCCCCGCGGCGCCTCGAAGCTCACCTCTCGCAGCGCAAACCCGCCCGCTTCCAGGCAGACATTCTCAAGTCGCAGCATGGCAGGCGGAAACCGGGACCCGAACGGTGTGAAACCCCCACTCTACCATGGATAGCCTCTCGGCCGCACCGCTTGGATCACACACTCTGTGCGAAGCCGTGCCGAGCGGGCCCCAAGTCAGCATCCCGAGATACGCAGCCGGACGAGCAGGTCGTTTAACGCCGCCTTGCCGGTCGCCTGTTCTGGCAGGGGCGACTTCTCCATGGCATACTCGAGCTCCGCTACCAACTTCGCATACTCCCGCTCGTGAAACTGGATGTCGGCCGCGTCGAGCCGTCCCTTCTCTGCCCCGGCCAGCTTCCGCTCAACCAGCTCACCGATGTACGGCAGTTGGGCCGTCTCGTTGAGCGTCAGCAGGTTGGCTTCAATCTCGCCGGTCCGCATCAGGTGGATGCCGGTGAGCAGCACCCGGTACACGTACAGCAGAGGCTTCACCCTCGGCGGCTCTTCTTTAAGAAACAGCTTCCATTGTGTCGCCGCGAATCCGAGGTAGTGGTGGCCATGGAACTTGGTGATGCAGTCCTTGGCGATTGCCTTCAGCTTTTCGTGCTCGGGCGTCGTGTAGACGACCAGGGGCGAAAGCAGCTGCTCTAGCACGTAGCCGTTCTTCTTCAGCATCAGGCCGAAGAACTTCTTGGCGTCGTGCGTGACAAGGTCCATTTCGAGGCCGTCATGGATGCCCTCCTTTTCTACCGTTTCTTCCCCGGGGTCCAGGCCGACGACTTGCTCTAGCGGCAGCAAGTGCACGCCACGCAGGTCAAAGTCGGAGTCGGCTGACGGGAAGCCATACAGGTGGGCCCCGCTGATCGTCGCGAAGACGAGCGGGTACGGATGGGCGTCAACCTGACGCTGCAGCTTGGTGTAGTCAATCGTTTGGGCGTTCATCACACCTTACCGTTGCCTTTTCTACGACATTCAGCACCTCATCGGGGTCGCAACCATAGATACCTGAGCCCCAGGCAGCGTTCGCTTCCACCACTGCCCAACCGCTGCCAACAATGGTCCCGACGTCGAGAACGATGGCACTTGGGGTTTTCACTCGGTCGTCATTCAGCACCGACTCAGCAAACGTCCTTGCATTAAGCAGTTCATCCCCGTTGGCGGAGAATCCATCGAGTTTGCTCAACTCCCCGTGTCTCAGGTAGGGTGAGGGCGTACGTACTTCACCATCTAGACAGAAGCAGCGGAACTCGGCTGCCCATTCGACAGGACTGGCCGCCAGCACTGACGTCGTCGGCTCATAGTCCGCCAGCAATGTGTCGACGCTGTCGTACACCTTTGCCGGAAACGACTTCTCATTAGGTGGCTTCAGAAACTTCGGAAGGTCCGCTACAGACACTTGCTCCAACGTCGTTAGCTCAATATCGCGGAGGCGGTATTCTTCAGGAAGCCGCGGTAGCCAATCGTCGGTCAACTCAACCAGCTTGATACCGATCTGGCTTGCCATTGCGGGAGCGAATAGCGACTCGATATAGACCAAGATCCGGTCTGCTTCGACCTCGGGAACGCGTATGCCACGTACCCGTTCAACAGACCAGGCACGTTCTATGGCGGCTCGCCAGATGAGCTGATTGTCTTCTGTGTTTCTCCACGAAATCAGCAGAGTGGTGGTTCGGTTGTTTGTCACGGCAGCTCCTCCTCCACGGCCAAACACCGTGCTTTAACCAAGAATTCGTTTACCCGTTCGTAGTCGGGTCGCTCGGGCAGGTCGGTCGATTCCAACGCCCGGTCGAACTCAGCGTGGAGCTGCTTCCGCCACGCCTCGATGTCGTTCCAGGGCATTTGTTCGCTCTTGATGGCGAACAGTCGCTCGCGGTGCTGGCCGACGTCGACCGGCACGAAGCCCGTGCGGAGCACGTGGATGCCCGACAGCAGCAGCCGAATGAGGTGCATCACGTGCTTCGGCTTCACGCGGCCCTGGTTGCGGAGGTCGGCCTGCATCCGCTTGAACTGCGACATCACGTAGCCGTTGTACGTCTGATAGACCAGCCGCGAGAGGAACGCGTCCCGCATGGCGAGCAGCTCCTCGGCGAGCGGCGTGGCGTGCTCGACCAACGGCGTGTATAGGCACTCCAGGATGTTCGGGTTCCCCTTCAGGGCCATGATGAGGAACTTTTGGAGCTCCCAGTAGCACTCTTCGCCTTTCCAGCCAACGGGGCCGTCATTCTCGAGCTGCTCCGGCACGCCGTACAGCGACCACTGCAACTCGGCAGGCGGCAGGTAGATGCCGCGACGGTCAGTATCCGACTCTTCCGTGTCGAGCCCGAACGCCCGGGAGCCGACCACGCAGCGGTAGATAACCCGGTCGAACAGCCCGTGCGTTGAGAGGGCCTTGTTGGAATCGTTGATCGCTCCTTGCTTGTACTCGGCCAGCAGCATCAGGTTGTGGTGGTGCAGCGGGGCCTCGAAGCCATCCGGGAAGCGAATCCGGTAAGAGTGGTGCCGGTCACGCGGCGAGCGGATCACCACGCCCACCGCCCCCGCCGGGTGCACAGCCTGCCCGTCGGACCCTTGCACCGCCTTGAGGGCAACGACCTGGGTCCCCACCGAGTAGATGAGGTTCGGGCTGTTGTGGACGCGGGATTTCATTTGATCTGGGCGTAGCGATGGATTCCGTAAGTCGTGATTTACTTCTCGACGTCCTCAACGCCACCGTTAGGAAGCCAACTCAGGTGGATTGTCTTGTCACCGAGTAGCGTTGAGCACTCTTCTGACTTCTCCAACCACGTTTCTCCAGCTTGCGAAAGTCTGCTTCATTTGCAAGCGAATGCAAGTAAGCCAGCAAACGCGGAAGCTCTTCGTCCTCCTCGTCTCCCTCGAACGGCTGCACGTACACCGCGTTGCCAAAGCTGCGAGCCATTTTGTCTGGCGTATCGTCAATGAAGAGGATGCGTTCGAGCGAGTACCCGAGCCGCTTAACTCTCTTGAGGTCTTTGACGTACACTGTCTCCATCGTCTCGCCGTGCCTACGAGGTGTACATCGATCGCGTGACCAAACGAACTTCCACTCGTAGCCAGCAGGGCAAGTCTCCTCAGCAATCTCACCGATGTAGTCGCTTGTCGCCGACGACCACACTGCTAGTTCAAACACTTCTGCAGCACCTGTCAGGAACTCTGCCAACCCCGGCCGACGGTAGACGTGGAACGGGCCGACGCGAAAATCGACGTCCCGGTGAAGCAAGACCTTGGAGCCGTAGATGAGGCACTCATCTAGGCCCAGAATCAGCAAGGCACGTTGTGGGACTATGTCCGTCATCCTACTCCCCAAGAAGCTCAGGCTGCATTCTCAGCCGCCTCGCGTGCCGCCTCACCCACACACCACATCGTCCATAGAGCCTCGACGAGTTGGCACTAATCTTTGTCCGCATATCGAAGCCTAACCACCATCAGTCGGCCCCTTGCGTACAGACACGCCTCCCAAGTAGGGCGTTCGCGCTAGCGCAGCTGCAGTTGGGGGACTACCGCGGCTTGCCGGGCCTGGCCGCGCCATCCGGCGTGGCCGGGTCGCCGGCCACCTCGCCGCTCATCAGCTCACTCATCACGCCGTGGTAGCCGCGGGTGAGGTGGGCGCGGGTGCGGAAATCGTGGTCTTGCATCAGCACACGATGCAGCCTCGCTAGGTTGGGACCCGGCACGCTGGGGAATAGGTGGTGCTCGAGGTGGTGGTTCACATTGAATGGCGCCACAAGCCACCGCTCCCACCACCGCGGCAGCACCGTGCGGGTGGCGCGGAGCTCCTCGCTGTTGTCGGCGCCAATGTGCTCGGCGGTGGCGCGGATTCGCAGAGAAAGGTTTACCAGCGTAATGCCCGGGATGAGGTACAACGCCATCAGCTTGGCGGTGACCCACGGCGCGGTGGAGAACCCCCACGCGAACAACGCGTACACGGCGGCCGTGTTCGCGACGTACAGCACGCGGTTCCACAGCGGGAACGCCGGCGACAGCGGGTCGCCGAGGTGTTTCCACGGCGCCCAGTGCTGGTACATCACCCAGCCGCGGTGCACGTTCAGGCCGGTGACGCTGCGGGCCATGACCGCGGCGAACTCGCGCGGGTTCTTGGGCCACTCGAACCAGTCGCTGTCGGTTCGCTGGGCCGCGAGGTCAATGTCGTGGTCGGTGTTGGTGAAGCGGTGGTGTTGGAAGTGCGTCTTGCGGTACAGGCTGGTGGCCATGCCGATGGGGAACGCCAAGAACAGATCTGAGACGAGATCATTCACCAGGCGGTTCTTGTACAGCAGGTAGTGCACCGCGTCGTGCACCAGCACGCCCATCGCCACCAACCGCGACGCCACCACACAGCCGGCGATTAGGTAGACCCACCACCGCGGCGCAACGACCGACCAGGCCATCACGGCCATGATAGGCAGCCAGATGCCGGCGATCAGCAGCGTGGTGCGCCAGCCGTTAACGCGCGAAAGCTTTCGGACCTGGTCGATGTGCCGCGTGCGGGGAAACCGTCCCCGGGTGGCGGCCGACTCGGCGTCGGACGGCTGCACGGCTTTCGGGTCGCGCTCGACCTGCGTCTTCGGGGACACGATTGGCGACATTGCTGGCGGAGGAAGTTGGGGCGGGCGGACCCTCCCATTTTACCAGCCCACGGGCCGCCGTCACGCACTCCTCCGCTGTCGTCTTAGGAGCAGCGGCGCCGCACTCAGCAGCAATAGAGCGGTCGAAGGCTCGGGGGTGATAGTCTGCTGCTGCGGCCCCTGGGTCGGCTGGGCGGCGGTTTGCTCGTCCTGCGGCTTGGGCCCAACGCTTGCCAGGGAGACCTCACGGAGCCGCTCGAGCCGCGCCTCCAACTCGGCGCGCCGCTCGCGGTCCTGCTCCAGGCGGCTCGCATTCTTCCGATCGATCTTCCAGCGGCGGTACTCATCGTCGTTCTCCAGGACAATAAGCGACGTGTACTCCGTCACGATGGAGTACTCTTCCGCCAGTCCGACGACCTGATCGACCACGCGGTCGCGGGCGCCGTTGCGGTCCGCCTGCTTTAGTAGCGCCTCGATCTGGCGCTGGGCCCACATACGCTGGATCTCTGGATTCTTGCCGTCGCCCGCGTCGAGCGTTGCACGCTGCTGGTAGGGGCGACCGCGGACCTCGGCGTCGACGGTCACGCGGAACGGGCCGTCGCCGCGGTGCCGCCCGTACACACGCACCGGCGCGCCGTGGTAGAGGTTCGGCACAACACTCGGAGTGACGTCGTACACGTTGACGCCATCGACTGTGACGCGGACGTTGGTGGCCGCGGGGCGGGTCAGCTTGCGGCGGAACGCCTGCGCCTGGCGGTCAAAGTCGTCGCCCTCAGAAAGGAACGCCGCAACGCCTCCGGCGTCTTCGGCGAGCTGCGCGAGCAGCGGGCGGTCGACCTCGTTGCCGACGCCGATGGTGAAAACGGTGGCGTTCGCCGGCCGCGCTTGGATGAGCCGCAGCAGCTCGGCACGGTCGCGCTGCTCGGTCATGCCGTCCGACAGCACCACGACATTCAGCTGTCGGTCGGGGTCGGCGTACTTGTAGGCCGCCTGCATCGCGTGGCGGAGCACGGTGCCCCCGCTGGCCTGCTGAGAGAGCAGGAACTCGCGGGCACGGCCGAGGGTGTCCGCGTTAGCGGGCGCAAGCCCGCCGAACAACGGGTTGGGGCGCAGGTTGAAGGTCATCAGCTCGACGCGGTCTTCCGGCGCCAGCGTCTGGATGAACGACGCGATCGACTCGCGCGAAAGGCTCAGCTTCTGGCCGAACGCCATGCTGCCGCTCACGTCCAGCAGAAACACGTAGTCTGCCGGCTCGTTGTGCTCCGACAGCTCGTCACCGGCGGTGAGGGTGAGCATGAAGAACCCATCCTCGCCGCTAGGCCGTGATGTGATCAGGTCGACGCCGGTGTGCTCCCGGCGGGTCTGGTACGAGACGACAAAGTCGCGCGACAGGTCGCCGCCGTTGGTTTCGTAGCTCGCCTCGTAGAAGCCGGGAGAATTCTCGACGACCACCACTTCGTCGCCGTGGCTGGGGCTGTCCATCGCCGCGATGGGCGTCTCGCTCAGCACACGCAGCGCGAGCGAGAGCCTGCCGGTGGTCCGCGAGTCGCCGCCGGCCTGCGCCGAAGTCGCTAGCGGGTAGGTGTAGGTAGCGCGATCGGCGTCGAACGAGAGCTCCTGGTAGTAGCTGATGCGGACCCGTTGCTCGGCGCCGGCGGCGATCGGGAAGATCCGCATCTCGAAGGTCTTGTAGTCCTTCTGTTCCAGGAGGCCCGGGTCGACGTTCACGCGTTTGTAACTCTCATAGATCTCGCGTGCTCGCTTCTTCTCGACGACCTCGCCGATCATCTCCTTGCCGTTGATCCACATACTGAAGTTGGCTACCGACGCCCCGTTGGGCACGGGGAACACGTACAGCGCTTCGACCTGGCGATCCTCGGTGTTGCGAAACACCTGCTCGACCTCGGTCACCGCGACGCCGTTGTTGATGGTGACCTGCACAACGTGCTCTTGCACCTCGAGCCGGCCCCCCAGTCCGCCGTCGGCGATCAGCATGCCTGCCGCCTGGCATGCAGTCGGAGGAGCGGCGCCCACAAGCAACACAGCAGCGGCAAGCAGAGACCCACAACGATGAGCGCGTAGCATCCGCGTACTCCTTGCCCAAGCCGGCAGACCGCCCGGGCGGTAAGAGAATGCCGGCTGGCGCAACACGGCGCGCCGCCAGCGGAACTGAATCATTTCAGTCTCGGGTCACACCACCTGCGGCGCGCCGGCTTATAGAGAGCCGGAGGAGATACCGAACGCGATGGGTACAAGAGTCGTTACGGATTCCCCAACCCGTGGTTCACGACCCGGCCGATACTTTTCTCAGAATTGTCTTGAAGAGCTTCGGCGGCGCCCGCGTAGGCGCCGCTCAGCAAGAGGTTCGCCAACCATCGCAGGGTTATTGCGACGATCTCAGTACGCTGCCACCGCCAATCGGCGAGGCGTCGGCGCCCCTTTCGAGCGCCCGGCGTTGGCCCGAGACTCAGGCCAGAGAAAGAAGAAGCGGAGGGCACGGGACTCGAACCCGCAACCGGTTGCCCGGCACCTGAATTCCAATCAGGCCGCTAGCCAATTCGCCTACCCTCCGGATGCCTGACGGCCTCGACTTGGTGGAGCCAAGATCTCGCCAAGCGAGGTGCTTCGGCTCTCGTAGCGCTGGGGCCCAGGAAGGCCACGCGAACGATTGGGAAGCCGAGACAGGATTGTCGATTGCGGGCCCGTTTCGTGCAAGAGCCGGCTTGCCCGGAATCTGGGGTCCGCAACCGACGACCCGTACTTTCTTAATCGACCGCCTGGGCGCCCTGGATGAGCATGATGAACTCGTCGTTGGACTTGAACTTGCCCAGCTTGGTGGTCAGCTGCTCCATGGCGTCGATGTGGTGCATGCTGGAGAGCGTGCGGCGGAGAGCCGTGGCCGCGTGCAGCGACTCGGGCGGCAGCAGCTTCTCCTCGCGGCGGGTGCCCGACTGCTCGATGTCGATCGCCGGCCAGATGCGGCGGTCGGCCAGCTTGCGGTCCAGCACCAGCTCCATGTTGCCCGTGCCCTTGAACTCCTGGAAGATGAGTTCGTCCATCCGGCTGCCGGTGTCGATCAACGCGGTGCCGACGATGGTCAGCGAGCCGCCCTCTTCGAACGCGCGGGCGGTGGCGAATAGCTTCTTGGGCACGTCCATCGCCTTGATGTCGACGCCGCCGGACATGGTGCGGCCGGTGTTGCCGACCCACTTGTTGAACGCGCGGGCGAGCCGGGTGATAGAGTCCATCAGCAGGAACACGTCGCGGCCCATCTCGGTCAGGCGCTTGCAGCGTTCGATGGTGAGCTGCGACAGGCGGACGTGACTTTCGACGTCCTGGTCGAGGCTGCTGGCGAACACCTCGCCACGGACGCTCCGCTTCATGTCGGTGACTTCTTCGGGACGCTCGTCAATGAGCATCACCATCATCGCCACGTCGGGATGGTTCTCTGACACGGCGCGGCTGACCTGCTGCATCAGCACGGTCTTGCCGGTTCGGGGGGGAGCGACGATCAACGCACGCTGGCCCTTGCCGAGCGGCGTGAGCAGGTCCATTACGCGGGTGCTGAGCGGCTCGGGGCCGGTCTCTAGCTGCAACCACTCTTCGGGCGTGATCGGGGTGAGGTCGTCAAACGATTTGACCTTCAGGTAGTCGTCCGGCGCCATGCCGTCGACGTCCAGCAGCTCCTTGAGCCGCGGCCCCTGGCCGCGGCGGTGGTGCTGCACCATGCCCGAAAGCAACAGGCCCTCGCGGAGCCCGTACTTCTCGATCATCGTGCCGGGCACGAAGGGGTCGGTGCGTTCGCGGGTGAAGTTGTTCGAGGGGGAGCGGAGGAACCCATAACCGTTGGGGTGCATCTCCAAGACGCCCGATCCAGGCGTTAGCTCCAGCCCGGCCCCATTGTCGTCGCCCGGGAAGTTGTCCCGACGCGGGTCCTGGTTCTGCTGGTTGTAGCCGCCGCCACGGCGGCGGTTGCCGCGGTTCGAGCCGCCGCGGCCTCGGTTGTTGTTGTAACCGCGGCCCTGCGAGCGTTGGTTGTTCCGGCCGCGGTTGCGGCCGCCGCTGTTGTTCTTCGCCATCAAATCAATAACTCAAGAAGGAAGCAGTCTGCCCCGGATGCTGCACCCGGGCGCCCGGATCGGGTCCGGGCTGGTAAGGCGTGGTTTCTCGGCAGGCGTGAGCCGCGTCCAGGTTTCCGGGCCGCAGGCCTGAGGGCGTGGGGGCCGGCGCCGCCGGATGAGGACGGCCGCTGCGACCAGCGATTGCGGGGTTGCCGCTGCCGGCCTGCCGGACGAAAGAGCAAGCTTGCCGAAGGCTGTCGCGTCGTGCAGAGGTGGCACGTCCGCGGGGAGCCAAACTCCTCTGTGAGAGAGGCCTCCGGGGGGCGATCCGCCCGCCCGGACAAAATGGGTTCCTAACGTTTAGGCGCGTTTTTGTGTTGATCGTCGCCAGCAATACAGGCGACACGGACCCGCCGGGGCCAACACCCCGCAGCAGGCTGGCCAGTGCAACGTGGCCATTGCAAAACGCCGACTGGGGGCGTGAGTCGCGGCCGCAGGGTCTTGCCCAACCCGCACGGCCTGCCCACCAGCGGTGGCGTCAGCCCAAAGACAAACGACGTCCCACGGCAGTCGTCCCGAAGGTTCTAGGCGACCCCGCAGAGACGCGGCACGCCCAAGCACGCCCTTGGGAAGAGCAGCCGTGCCTGTGACTCTAGGGGTTCGCTAGTAAGCGGAACCAGAATCGGGGAGCCACAGGAAACAGGGTTCGCTGAGTCAGCAAACCGTAAGAGCAAAAGCCCTCAAGAACTCCTGCTTACCAATCAGCAGGAACATCAATCTCGTCCGTAGTATTGGACATGATCGGGCGCCTGTCAAGGGAACTTTCGCTAGCAGCCACTGGTTTCTGGCGCCCCGACGCTGGCTGATTGGGCCCTGCTGCAGGCCGGATCGGGCGGTCGAGGGCCCCGCGGTGAACTTTTTCCGCCGCGCGGGAAGAATCATTGCAACCCGCACGGTTTGACAACCGATGGTGCTTGATAACCACGGACTCGTTACACTCGCGCCGCCCTGCGTGCGCCCCAGCCAGGTTCTCTTAAAGGTAAGCAAGGATGCAAGCTCGAACCGCCGTGTTGATCACCGGACTCTTGATGATGGCCAGCAGCGTCTCGGCCCAGGGTGTGGCCTGGCGGACGGACCTTGCCGCCGCCCAGCAGGAAGCCGCCGGGTCCGGCAGGCTCGTGCTGCTGCACTTCTGGAGCACCAGCTGCGCGCCGTGCATGGCGTTGGAGAATAATGTCTTCAATCAGCCCGGCGTTGCCGCCGGCGTCGAGCGGATGTTTGTCCCGGTCAAGCTTACCGAGGAGCAGTGCCGCGACATTGCGCCCCGCTACGGCGTCACCCGGATCCCGACCGACGTGATCCTCAATGGCCAAGGCGAGGTTGTCCGCAAGATGGTTAGCCCGGCGACGCCGGTCGAGTACCTTTCCTCGCTGACTCAGGTCTCGCGTGGGTACGCCGCCAGCGCCGGCTCCGCGTTCAACGCGGCGATCGCCGCGGCGCCCGGCAAGTCAAACCTGCCGCCGATGTCCAACGGCACGAACGTGCTGAACAACGCGTACGCCGGACTGGGACTGCCGACCGGTGTTCCAGGCCAGCCGGCGGCCTCGGCGCCTTCCGCCTCGGTGCCTGCAGCGCCGGCTGACAACCGCTACGCCCAGCAGTCCGGTCCGTCGGCTCCGTCCGCCGCGCCGGTCCGAGTCGAGAACCCCTACGCACAGCAGCCGATCGCCCAGCAGCAGCCGATCACACCGATCGTTGAGCAGCCGGCCCCTGGCGCCCCGGCCGGCAACCCACCGATGGGTTTCGACGGCTACTGCACCGTATCGATGATGCGTGACTTCAAGTGGGTCAAGGGCGATCCCGCCTGGGGCGCCATCCACCGTGGCCGCACCTACCTGTTCGCGAGTCAGGCCGAGCGGGACCAGTTCATGCAGTCCCCAGACAAGTTCTGCCCGGTGCTCTCAGGCGCCGACCCAGTAGTCGCGGTTGAGCAGAACATGTCCGTGCCCGGCAAGCGTGAGTTTGCCGTGCAGTACCCGGCCAATAGCGGCCAGATCTACATGTTCTCGTCCGCCGAGAACCTGCGCAAGTTCTCGTCCAACGCGGCCGGCTTCGCCGAGGGCGTGCGGCAGGCGATGGCGGGCGGCAACGGCCGGATGGTCCGCTAGACGGCGGCGGGCTACTCGCCCTTCATTGTGCGTTGCAGCTGGATGACCTGCACGCGGACCTCTTCCATGCCGGGGTTTAGACGCAGGGCCCGGCGGTAGGCCTCGAGGGCGGCGACCGGGTTCTCCTGCAGCAGGTGGCACTGGCCCATGCCCGCCGCGGCGGTGAAGTGGTACGGGTTGATCTCGAGCGCCTGGTGGCAGTCGCGGATCGACGAGTCGTACTGCGAGAGGTGGAAGTACGCGGCGCCCCGTTGCGACCAGGCCTCGGCGATCCACGGCGACTCGTGGATCAACTCGGTCGCCAGCCGGATGGCCTCGTCGTACTGCTTCGTCTGATTCAGGCGGATGATGGCGCTGAGCGTGGCACGCTGCTCGCGGCTGCCGACACGGCGCCACAGGTCGCGGATGCCGTTCTCCGCGATGGTGCGCACCCCGCGGTCGCGGTCGACCAGCGCCTGCCCCATCACCGCGTTCGACGAGAAGTCGCCCATGTAGCCCAGGGCCAGCACCGCGGCGCGTCGACCGGAGCGGTCGCCGCACACGGCCAGTCGCTCCAACGACGCGCACGTGTACCGCCGCGCGATGTTCTTGATGAACGCCGCCGAGTCCTGGTCGTCGAGGTAACGCAGGTAGAAATCGACGATGACCGGTACGCGTGGCTGGTTATTCGGCACTTGTTGACTCCGTTGCGCGCCGGGGGAAAAACTAAGAACAATTAGGGGCGGGCGGCCCGTGCGTGCGCCCATCGCAGTGGGTAGCGCCGGCACGGCGTTGACGGCCGCCTTCCCGGCGACCCCTTATGATCCGAGTGTAATCACGCCTGCAAATGGCACAACAAAAAGTCCCGTGGTAGGGGTTGTGCGACTTCCCGTCGGCGCCGTCGTAGGAATCTGCTAGGCGTCGGCCGCGTTGGGCAAGTACAATTGAGGGTCTTTCGCACCACGCGTCACAGGAGGCATGGCGATGCCACGTCCCCGCGCCGCCCGCCTCGCGTTCAGCGCCGGGTGGATGCCAATCTGCTGCGGCCTGCTAGCGGCCGCCGCGCATGCAGGCCCGCCGCTGCTCGACCAGTCGGTCGGGCGGTCTGATGGGGGAGTGGAGCTCGCCACGCGGCTCGCCGGCCTGGAACGCGCGGGGCTGGGCGTGCCGGTTCTTGACCGCCGTGTCGATCCCCACCTGCCGATGGCGCCGGCTCCGGCGGGGTCGTTGGGGGACGCGCTAGCCGCGTCGTTCGGTGCGAATCGAGTTGGGGCGTCTGAGCTGTCGGGCGCGTTGTACGTCGGCCCTACGCCTGCTGCGCGTGACCTTCGCACGCTTGCTGAAATTGGACGCAAGCAGGTAACGCGGCTCGACGCCGGATCGCGCTCAGAGATGCGGCGGATCGATTCGTTGAGCTGGCCGCGGCTCACTGAGCCTCGCGGGCTGATCGAGTCGCTGCTGGATGGGCACGGATTGCGTCTTCAGAACCCGGAGACGCTGCCGCTGGACGTGTGGGACCAAGGGCGGCTTCCGCCCATGACGCTCTCAGACCGTCTAACGCTGCTCCTGATCGGGTTTGATCTCGTCTGGCAGGCCTCGGACGCACCGAGGGCGATCCGACTGGCCCCGGCGCCGCGCAGCCCGTCGATCAGCAAGCGGTACAACCTCCCGAAGCGGGTCGCGTGGGACGAACGGGCGTTTCAGGACGCCTTCCCCTCGGCGGTGGTCCAGCGGCGCGGAAACCGTGTCGAACTGACCGCCCGCGTTGAGGCTCATGAGCGGCTGGCCACAGAGTTGCGCGGAGAGGTGGAGGACGACACCCCGCCGTCGGGCGGCGAGCAGCGTCTGACGCTCACCGTGCGGCAGCAGCCCGCAGCGGCGGTGCTGCAGAAGCTAACCGAGACGTTTTCATTGAGCGTCCGCTACGAGCCGAGCGTTAGCGACGCCGCCCGGACAGCGCTAACTCGCCGGGTGGACCTGAGCGTGTCGCAGGCGACGCTGGCGGAGCTGCTTGACGAGCTTGGGATGCAGGTAGGCTACAGCCTCTCGCTGCGTGGCAAAGAGATCCTGATCGGTCCTGCGAGCGCCGGGGCAGTGGACTAGCGGCCGGCATCTGCGGCCGAACCGATCAGTCGGCCGGTGCGATATCCCGGAGTTTGGTGCGGGCGCGGCTGAGCAGCGGGCCGACGCTGTTCTCCGGGATTCCTGTCGCCTGACTGATCTCGTGGTAGCTCTTGCCCTCGAGGTGGTACATCCGCACGACGCGGGCGTCGTCGCCGTCAAGGCGTTCAAGCAGGGCGTCTACTTCCTCTCGGTCGGCGATCCGCTGCTCGGCGCCATCGGCGGCCGCGACGCCATCAGGCATCAGGTCGACCGGCGCTTCACCGCTGAGGGCCTCGACCAGCTTGCGAATCACGACCCGCTGCGAGATGACAGTGAGGTACGTCGCCAATGAGCTCTGGCCGCGGAACCGCCGCAGCACGGCGTAGTCGTTCTCAATGATCGCGAGGAAGACATCCGCGATCAGATCTTCGCGGTCGGCGCTGGAGAGCTTGATCGAGCGGCTGCCCGCGACGTGATTGACCACGTGCACCACCAGCCCCATGAACCGATCAACAAAGTCCTCCCATGCGCGCGGGGCGCCGGAAAGGCAGCGGTCGAGGAGGCGGCGATCAAAATCGGAGAGGGCCACAGGCGGTTCCCTACGGGCTAAGTCCGGCCGGGCTGGCGACCCGGCTGCTGAGTTGTTGCCCCTGCCCTGGGTCAGCCCCGTTTGCCCGGCCCGGCGTAACCAGCCTGGCTTAGCGAACGAGCCTGACGCACCACGGAAGCCGCAAGCCGCCCTCCTGTGCGTTTGGCCGCGCCACAAGTTCATGCCGCGGCTGCCGTCTAAGCCCAAGTATAGGTAGGGCTTGCGGCGGGGGCAAGTTCACTGACGCTGGTTGACACTCGGCGTGCCCCATCCTACGATTCGCGGAAGATGGCGAGTTTACCGCCTGTGGAAGATTTCCGGACCCGCCAAGGCGGTGTGTCGGGTCCCGCGGCGGAGGGACGATTAGCCCTAAGGCTCGCCGTTTCAGTGTGGCGTACGGTTAGTTGGCGGCGTACAAAGACGCCCAGCACCGACCGGTTAACGTGGCACGGCCCGCGGGCCCGCCGCGACACGACTTTCCAACCCCGATTTCGGATGGCCGGCCCCGCCCGGCGAGGGAGAAATACCTAATGGCGCACGTTGTTTGCGAACCCTGCTTTGGCTGCAAGTACACGGACTGCGTCGTGGTCTGCCCGGTGGAGTGCTTCTACGAGAGCGACAAGGTGCTCTACATCCACCCCGACGAGTGCATCGACTGCGAAGCGTGCGTCCCGGAGTGCCCGGTCGAGGCGATCTACCACGAGGACAACGTCCCCGAAGAGTGGAAGAGCTGGATCGAGAAGAACGCCGAGGAGGCGCCCAACTGCGAGGTGATCACCGAGAAGCAGGAGCCTCTGGCCGACAGTTGATCGCGGCGAAGGATAGCTTGAGAATCACAAAAGCCGCCGGCCCTCAAGGGCCGGCGGCTTTTGTTCTGCGCGTTACTTCAGGTCGACCGACCAGTACGCCTCGTCGACAAAGCTCTTCCAGCTGGCGTACTTGGGGTTGCCGAGCTTGATCGACAGCAGCGGGCTGCGACGCGGGCGGACCGGCTTCTTGGTCAGCTTCATGTGCGCCTCAGCCGGCGTGCGTCCCCCTTTGCGGACGTTGCACCGGACGCACGCGCACACAACGTTCTCCCAGGTGGTCTGACCGCCGCGGCAGCTCGGCACCACGTGGTCGATGCTCAGCTCGCTGGTCGGGAAACTCTTCCCGCAGTACTGGCAGCGGTTGCCGTCGCGGGCGAACAGGTTGCGGCGGTTGAGCCGCACCCGCTGCCGGGGCGCCTTGTCAAAGTGCAGCAGCCGCAGCACCCGCGGCGCCTGAATTGAGAAGTTGACGCTCCGCACCCAGTCGCTGTGCGGGTCGATCTCGTCCTCGAACTCGGCCCGCAGGGCGCTGATTTCTTGCCACGAATTGAAGTCGTAGTTGGCGTAGACGCCGTCCTCGATGTGGATCACCTCGGCCAGCTCTCGCAGGAGCAGGCCGAAGGCGCGCTTCACATCCACGACGTGGATAGCCCGGTACTGCCGGTTGAGCACCAGCACGCTGGAGGACAGTGCGCTCGCGTTTGCAGTCGACATGCGTGGTCTCGAGATACAGGTTGAGTCTAGGGAGCCTCCGCGGGGAGACTCTCTTGGGGACGTCACCTTCGGACACGCCTTACCGCTACGCGGTTCGGCAAAGCCAGGGGGCGAGCAACCTGACGCCGCTGGCTGCGGGGGGAAGGCGACGCGGATCGCCCGGCTGCCGCCGGCGTTGGCAGGGGCTGCCTGGCCGTGCTCGGCGGCCGCGGGTGGACCGCGACGCGTTCCGCACGCCAACAGCGGCGGAAATCTCATCGACCCTGCTATTCTACCCGGGGCGAATTGCTGGGACCAGACAAACCTGGCGGTCAACGCAATTCTTTGCAGATTCTTCAGCCGGCCTTCGCCAATTCTGCACGGCGGTTCACGGCGCCGATCACCCGCCGCCGGCACGCGTGCGCAGCCGCTAGTCGATTTTCCGCGGCCCCCATCGCTTTGGCTTGCTTCGCCATTCTGTTTCGACTTACGATAACACCAGGTCGAACGGAGTCGGCGGCGTAACAGGAACCCTTCGCCCCGTCAGTATGCCCAAAGGATGGTCAGTAGCATGATCCACTTCACTTGCGATGGCTGCCAGCGTCCGATCAATCTCGAGGATGAGCTGCGTTACGTCGTGCGAGTGGAGGTCTACGCCGCGTTCGATGGCGAAGAGTCGGACGCCGCGGACCGGGACCACCTGCAGGAGATCGACGACATCCTCGAGGCGCTGGACGAACTCGAGGACGCCGGCTCCGATGAAGAGGTGTTCCAGCAGGTGCGCTACGACCTGTGCGCCGAGTGCCGCAAGCGGTTCCTCCGCAACCCGCTGGGACGCATGTCCAACCGCGGGGTTGGGTTTAGCAACAACTAGCCGCGGCCCCTTCTGATCGCAGCGTCGCCCCCCTACCGCAGACCCGCACGCGCGTACCGGTCGCCGCGGCGTTGGGCGTGGTTCTGGGCGGCGGTGGTGCTACTCGCCTGCGTGCTTCGCGTGTGGGACCTGGCCGAGCAGTCCGGCGGGCCGCCGCCGGTGGCCGAGGGCGAGCATCGCGTCGCGAGGGTCGTTGATGGCGACACCCTGGTCCTAGACACCGGCGTCCGCGTGCGGCTGCAGGGCGTCGACTCTCCGGAAGCCGCGCGCGATGGCCTGCCCGCCGAGCCCTGGGCGGCCGACGCCACCGACTTCGCCCGCCGCTTCGTCGATCACGCGGGCGGGGTGGTGCGGCTCACGCTGACGGACGAACGGCTGGACCGCTACGGCCGCACGCTGGCGTTTGTGTGGGACGGCCCGCAGTGCCTGAACGAACTACTGGTGAGTGAAGGCCTAGCCCAGGCACGACTAGACTACCGGTTCACCGGTACAATGCGCCGGCGGCTGGCCGACGCCCAGCGCGACGCTCAGGACCGGGCGGTCGGCCTCTGGTCGCGCCCGCCGACTCCCCAACCGACCGACGCGCAGGACGCCCGCTAACCCAATGCTCATGCGACCCCGACTGTCCGGCAAGCCGCTCGCCGACCTGTGCCACCGCCTGGCGATCTCGGCCGAGTCCGGCATCGATATCCGCCGGACGTGGCAGCGCGAGGCCGAGGCCGCCCGCGGACAAACAAAGCAGGCGTACCGGTCGGTCTACGACGGTGTGTCGGCCGGGGAGTCGCTGAGCGTCTCGCTGGCCCGCACCGGCCGGCTGTTCCCGCGACTTTTCCTCGAGATGGTGCACGTCGGCGAGCAGACCGGCAGCCTTCCCGGCGTGCTCCACCGGCTGAGCGACCACTACCAGGGCCAGGCGGAGATGGCCCGCGACTTCCGCCGCCAGCTCGCGTGGCCGGTGATCCAGCTGGTCGCCGCGGTGGTGATCATCGGCGTGCTATTGATGGTGCTCGCCGCCCTGGGCGCCAAGACCCTCAACGGCGACCCGATCGACGTGCTGGGCCTGGGCGTCACTGGCACGGCGGCGGTCTCGCGGTACATCCAGATCGTGGTGTTCTGCATGCTGCTGGGGTTTGGGCTGCTGGCCGCCATCCGCCGCGGCGTGCTCAACACCCGGCCGCTGCAGCGGATGGTGATGCGGGTTCCTGTGGTCGGCCCCGCGGTCGAAAAAATCTGCCTCGCCAGGCTCGCGTGGGCGCTGCACCTGACGCTCAACGTCGAGATGGACCTGCGGCGGCTCGTGCCGCTGGCGCTCCGTTCGACCGGCAACGACTACTACATCTCGCGGACCAAGAAAATCACCGCCGCGGTGGCCGCCGGCAGCCCGCTGCACGAGGCGTTCACCGCGACCGGCATCTTCCCGCCGCACTTCCTCGACGCGTTGTACGTGGCCGAGGAGAGCGGCCAGATCGTGGAGTCGATGTCCCGCCTGTCGCGGCAGTACCAGGAGGAGGCGGACCACGCCATCGCCACGCTGAGCAAGGTGCTCGGCTTCCTGATCTGGGCCGGCATCGCGGCGGTGATTGTGGTGATGATCTTTCGGCTGTTCAAGGTGCTGTACGTCGACGCCATCAACGACGCGATGAACCTATAGCCGCCGGCGCTAGTGCTTCCTCCAGAAGGCCGGCGTCCCCATTACGAGCACGGGGAACAGCTCGAGCCGGCCGAGCATCATCAGCAGCACGAACAGCAGCTTGGCGAACGAGCTGAACGCCTCGTAGTTCTGTGTGGCGCCCACCGTGCCCAGCCCCGGCCCAATGTTGTTGAGCGTGGCGGCGACCGCGCTGGCCGAGTCGATCAGCTTGTTCTGCAGGGGCTGGTTGTGCTCGGACCAGGTGCTGTCGGGCTCCAGGCCAACCAGCATCAACCAGCTCAGCATGAAGATGAATGTGACCAGGCCGAAGTACAGCAGGATCGTCCGCCGCAGCTCGGGGTCCGGGATGGCCACGCCGCCCAATCGCAGGTGGCGCACCACGTTGGGGTGGTAGGAGTGCTCGATCTCCAGCCGCAGGATCTTCACGAACAGCACGTGCCGGATCACCTTCATGCCGCCCCCGGTGCTGCCCGCGCAGCCGCCGACGAACATCAGCAGGAACAGCACCGCCCGCCCGAACTGGTTCCAGCGGTCGAAGTCGTGCGTGCCGTAGCCGGTGGTCGTCAGGATCGACACGAACGTGAACGGCACGTACCGCGCGGCGGCGACCACCTCCTCGGCGTCTCTCAGGTTGCTGTTGGGGTCGAAGTCCTCGTACATCCAGACCGAGATCGCCCCCAGCACCAACGAGCCGGCGACGATGATCGTCATGTAGATCCGCCACTCGATGTCCTTGAGCATCTGTATCCCGCGGCCGATGCTCACCAGGTAGATGAGCGTAAAGTTCATGCCCGCGATCACCATGAACACCAGCACGGTGTAGTCGATGACCGCCGAGTTGAAGTGCCCCAGGCTGGCGTTGTAGGTGCTGAACCCGCCGGTGGCCATCGTGCCGAACGCGTGGCAGATAGCGTCGAACCAGCTCATGCTCTCCAGGTGCAGCACCACGGCCAGCACCAGGTTCAGCACGCAGTAGATGCCCGCGAAGGTCCACGCCGTGTGCTGCATGCGTTCCTGCGCGCCCTCCTTGCTGGGGCCGGGGATCTCCGCCCGCATCAACGCCTTGCCGGCCGAGCCCTGACCGAGCACCGCGACAAACAGCACGATGATGCCCAGCCCGCCCAGGAAGTGCGTGCTGCACCGCCAGAACAGGATGCTGCGCGGCAGCAGCAACGGGTCCTCGATGTCCGTCAGCACCGTGGCGCCCGTGGTGCTGAAGCCGGACTGCGACTCGAACAGGCAGTCGGCGATGGTCATCGTCTTGCGCAGCCCGGTGTCGTATTCCTCCCACGCCACCGCGGACTGGCTGAACAGGTAGGGCAGGGCGCCCAGCACGGTGGCCAGCACCCAGCTGAGGCCAACCACGGCCATCGCCTCGCGGCGGTAGATGCTGATCTGCGCGCCGCGACCCAGGTAACGCAGCACCGCGCCGATGGCGCCGCACGCGGCCATCGAGCCGGCCAGCGCGATCAGCCCCTGCCACTCGACGTGCTCCGCCTGGCCGAACCAGGGGAACGCCCAGGGCACGCTGCCCAGCATCGTGGCGCCGATCAGCCAGGACACCATGCCCAGCAGACGCATGACAATCGGGTAGTTCATCGTGGTGTCAGTCGCCCTTCTCGAACAGCGGCGTCAGCTCGGCCGCGTCGCGGTCGTGCAGCAACGCGACGATGGTGTCGCCCGCCCGCAGCTGGTCCTTGGCGCCCGGCACAAACGCGTAGTCGTCCCGCGTGACCGCGGCGATCAGGCACTGCTTGGGCAGGTGCAGCGCCGCGATGATCTCCTTGGTCACCGGCGCGTCGCGCTCCACCTCGACCTCCAGCGCGACGATGTCCCCCTCGCCCAGCGGCGTCCGCGACACCACCGGGCCGGAGTTCAGGTAGCCCATGATCTGCTTGGCCATCGCCTGCCGGGGGCTGACCGCGCAGTCGATGCCCAGCTTGCCGACCACCTGCGCGTAGTCCGGCCGGCCGACAATCGCCATAGCGCTCTTGGCGCCGAGGTCGCGGGCCTCGACCGCGGCCATAATATTGTCCTCGTCCTCGCCGGTGCAGGCGACAAACACGTCGGTGTTCGCCACCCGCTCCTCCTCCAGCGTGGCGCGGCGGGTGCCGTCGGAGTTGACGACCGTCGTCTCCTCGAGCATCGTGGCCAGGTAGTCGCACCGCGCGCGGTCGATGTCCAGCAGCGTGACCGAGAACCGCTGGGCCTCGAGGATGCGGGCCAGGTGCAGGCCGGTCTCGCCGCCGCCGATGATCACCACGCCGGTCTTGCCGCCGCGGTCGCCGCACAGGCCGGACTTAACGTCCTCCACGCTCTGGCGGGCGCCGATCACGGTCAGCCGGTCGCCGGGCGAGATCACGTCCTCGGCCGTGGCGATCTTGCTGACCCCCTCGCGTGAGATCGAGCCGATCAGCACGCCCTTGGGCAGGCCGATCTCGCGCAGCGTCTTGCCGACCAGCTTCGCCTTGGGCGACGCGGTCACCTCGCTCACCTCAATCTCGCCGCGGGCCAGGTTCTCCACCACCACCGAGCCCGGGTGGCGGATCGCGCGGGCCAGCTCCATCGCCGACAGGTGCTCCAGGCTCAGCAGCCGGTCGATGCCGAAGTGCCGCTGGTAGTCGAACGTGCTGAGGTCGCGGAACACGGGCGCGTAAACTCGCGCGACCGCCCGCCGGGCGCCCATTGCGCGGGCCATGCTGGCCGACACCAGGTTCACCTCGTCGTCGCCGGTGACCGCCAGGCAGAGGTCGACCGAGCTGATGCCCGCCTGGAACAGCACGCTCGACTGCGACGCGCTGCCCGCCAGCCCGCGGACGTCGAGCGTCTCGTTGATGTGCTTGATCTGCTCGGCGTTGGTGTCGATCACCGTCACGCTGTGCCGTTCACGGCACAGCATCGCCGCGACGCTGTGGCCAACCGTGCCGGCGCCAAGGATAACAACACGCATACAGGGCAGCTCTGGGGGGCGGGACCGCCCGCCACGTGGGGGCGGGGCAAGTTAAGCAGTGAAACAGGCAAGGGGCGTGCTTGCAAGGCCAGCCCCCGGCTGAGCACGTCTTGCCAGCCACCGCGCCGACCGCGCTGCACCGCAGAAATCGGCAGGTGAACATCGCTGCTCACCACCGCATCGGTGAGAGCGGGTTCTGGGGCGAGTTTGGCGGTCGCGCCGACGGGCTCAGCGTGCGGTCGGCCGCCGGAGTTTTGTCCCGTTCTGGCGCATCGATCCTTAGGGACGAAAGTCGCCCCACACCTCGGATGCGATTGTTCGTAAGTCGTTTGTGAGGCGTCAGTTGTGGCTTTCTGGCGAATCGTAGCTCAGGAGTTGTGTCCACCTGTGCGCGTCGATAGGGACAAAAGTCTGCCGCCTACTCAGCGGGTCGCCCGAACCTGGATCCGGCGCTCCCATTCTCCCGCATCAGGTGGCCGGTTTCTACCGAAATCCGGCTAGGCGGCGCCAACGGTTCGGACGGTTGGCGACGCGGGTTGCGTGCGCGACGCAACCGCGCGTGAAGGCCGGCCGCTAGAACGGCACGCCGGTCGGCGGGATCTGGTAGACGCTCGGCTGTGCGGGCGCCACAGGTAGTGAGTCCGGCGGCATAGTCGGCGCCGACGCCGGCGCGGACGGGGCCGCTAGCGGTGCGGGCGGGCCGAGCGCCGACAGGTCCGTCGACGGGGGCTCGAGGGGCGCCGTCAACGCGGTGGCGGGCGTCGCGCCGGGCGCCTGCCAGCCGGTAGGCGTCACGCCCTGGGCGGTCGGCGCGATGCCGGGCTGCTGCAGGCCGCCGAGGTCGACCACCGGGTGGTTCTGCATGACCGGCGGCTGGAACACCTGGTTGGGGTCGCCGGTGGCGGCGTTCACGACGGCCGCGCCGACGTTGATCCGCAGACCGAGTTCGGCGGCCGGCACACGCACGGTCACCACCTCGGGCAGCGACACCTGCGTCTGGGGGGCGTAGCGGAACTGCTCGGCGGTCGCGCTGGCCAGCAGCGTCCCCTGCGGGTCGACGATGCTCTGCTCGGTGACCCAGCCGTGCGGGTCGATGACGAACACGCGGGTCAGCTGGCCGCGCGGCGACACCTCGACTGTGCGGACCTCGAGCTTGCCGTCGGGGCGGGGCAGCGGCGGCTGCGCCGTGCCGGGGTTGATGGTCACCAGGCCGAGCGACTCAATGATCCACCGCGGCTCGACCGGCAGCATGTTCTGCGCACCGCTGCTGGCGTACTGGTCGTGCCGCACCGTATAGAGCGGCGACCGCCCGTCGGGGCCCTTCATCTGCCGCGCCCACAGCCACAGCCGTTCGTCGTTGCTGCCGAAGTCGACCTCCGGCCCGGTTAGCGCGCGGGCAGTGAAGCGGAACCGCTGGGGCTGCTCGTACGCGATGTTGCCGGTCAACAGCGGAAGGTTCGGCAGGCCCAGCACCGAGATCGACGCGTTGTTCGTGACGTAGCTCCGCACCCGCGCCGTGTTCTGGTTGACCGCGGCGATCACCTGCTCGGCAGTGGAGGTCGGCGCCAGGATCTCCGGCGCCGGCGGGCCGGGGTTGTAGCCCGGGATCATCGAGGTCGTGGTGCGGCAGCCGGCGGTCAGCACCAGCAGGCCCGTGAACAACGCGGTCAGCAGGGCGTAGGCCATGGCCGTGGGGGCGACCGACGTGACGGTTTTCATCGGCGATCCCTTAGGCGGCCAGGAGGGTGGTGAGTTGTTGCTGGATCTCGGCGGCGCGGTCGGCGGTGGGGGTCGCCTCCGGCACGTCGTAGGTCTCGTCGCGGCGCGTGCAGTAGACCCGCAGCGCCGCGGGCGGCGCCGCCGGGGCGGGGGCGTCCGGATCAGTGAAGAGCGCCGCGGTCTCGACCGGCTCGATCCGCAGCACCCGGCGGCGGACCAGCAGCAGCGTGAGCACGTAGCGGGCCTCGGCCTGGTCCGGGTCGTCCGCCCACTGGTCGAACAGCTTCAGCAGCACCTCGTTGGGCGCCATCGCCTTGCCGGCTCCGGGGGCGCCGCTGGGGCGGGACTCCCACCAAGCCACGATGTCGGCTGTGTCGGCGGCGGGGGGGCCGGGCCAGTGCGCAGCGGAGTAGTCCTCGCGCACCAGTTCGTCCCCCTGCTCGCGGAGCAGCGAGAAGAAGTGGTCGGTCGGCTTGAGCGGCTCGTCAGACTTGGCGCACCGCCGGGCCCCGCCGCGGATTTCAAACTCGGGCAGCATGCGATCCATCGCACCGGAGGGAAAATCAGGCGCGGGAGACTAGCGGGCCGCACCGATCGGGGCAACCGCGTTTGGATTGCTGGCGCCGAGGCCGGGCGTTGCTAGCAGGGGATCGCGGCGAAGCCGCACGCGGAGCTAGCCGGCCAGGAAGTTCTCGAAGTTGCTGTGCAGCAGCATCTTGGCGTCGCGGCGGATGTCGTCCTCGCTCGCCACCCAGCCGCTGGCGGCCAGGTCGGCGTGCTTGTCGGCCAGCACCTTGGCGATTAGCTGGCGGCTGTGGTCCCATTTGTAGATCAGCTGGTCGAGCACGCGGGCGTCGGAGTGCTGGGGGATGAAGGTGGGGCCCAGCAGCTCCATCCGCATGCGGGTCAGCTCGTCGATCAGCGACGGGTTGTTGAGGAACCACCAGCAGCCGAACACCATCAGGTTGCCGAACTTGCGGGCGGCGACCGTCAGCTCGTGCTGGTTCTCGCGGGCCAGCATGGTGCAGAAGAAGCGGTTGTTGGGGAAGTCGCGGCAGAGCGTCAGCACCGACGCCACGTCCGACTTGCCGACGGTGTCGCCGCCGTCGCCGAGCGACGGGTTCACCTGCAGCTGCGAGCCGATCATCATCGCGAACGGCAGGCCCCGCTCCGCGAGCACCGGCAGCACCACCTCACGCAGCGCGACGCTGCCCGACGACTGGTCGTCGGCGCCGCCGTAGCGGAAGCTGGGCGGCAGGCTGACCGCGCCGTAGATGCCCTGCGTGCGGTCGAGCCAGTCGCGGAGGAACTGCCGAGCGCCTTCCAGGCTGGCGTCGCTCTGCTCCTCGTAGACCTCGTAGCCCCACTCGGAGAGCAGCTTGGCCGCGCCGGCCCAGTCGCGCAGCAGGTTGTCGAACCGCAGCACGGGGGCGAACCGCGGGTCGGCGCCGACCTGGGGGTCGGCCAGCCAGCGGTTGCGTTCGTTCTCGTCGAACACCGCGTTGGTCATCGTGATCCGCGAGACGTTGGCGATCTCCATCACGCGATCGATGTAGTCGCTGGGGTCCTGCTCGGCGAACCACGAGCGGTAGCCCGCCAGGTCGCGGTCGGACGGGTCCAGGCCGAGCCGCTCGAGCGTGGTGAGCACGCCGCGGCAGGCCTCGCTGAGCGGGGTCCGCTCCAGGAACAGCTCGCGCCAGATGTGGTCGGCCTGCTCCTGCTTGGACATCTTCCAGAAGTCGGCGTACGGCAGCTTGTTGGCCGGCACCGCGCGGTACACCTCGGCGACCAGGTAGTGGTAGGTTAGCAGCTCGTCGACGCCCCACAGCAGCAGGCCCTGCGGGTCGGCCGCGCCGCCCGCCCCGGCCAGCGGCGTGCCGAAGCTGGTGGGGTACAGGTGCGTGTGCATGTCCCACACGGGCTGCTCGTTGATGGCCTGCGTGACCAGTTCTTCAATCTGTGACGGGGCGATAGTGGCGGTCGACATAGGACGTCTTCAGTACGCTGTTGGGTAGGGATCGGCGGCGCCGCGAGCGCGGTGGTCGCCGTGGATTGGTTGGTCGGTTGCTTGACGTGCTGGAAGAGGAGGAGGCCGTCGCGCCGCACGCAAGAGATGAGGATCGCATGTGCGTGCGCCGCCGCCTAGGGCGACCCCTATGGTAGACGCATTTCGAGCAGGATTGCCGCATTCCGGGGGAGCAATTCCGCAGCCTCGCGGCGCGCCGGCAGCAGCACCGTGGCGCCGAGCCCCAGCCGCGACTGCTGACCGCCGCAAAACAGGTCGGCCTCGCCGGAAATGACGGACAGCAGCTTGAAGCAGTCGTCGTCAGCGACCGCGCGGGGCGACCCGAGCGTGAGCCGGTCGAGCACGAACTTGTCGCACTCCACCAGCCGCTCGACGCCGTCGGCGACCGCCCGCGGCGTCTGCGGCTCAACCGGCCCGCGTTCGTAGTCCGACACCGCGAGCGACTGCTCGATGTGCAGCGGGCGGGGCTGGCCGTCCTTGTCGACGCGGTTCCAGTCGAACAGCCGGAACGTGGTGTTGCTGGCCTGCTGGATCTCGGCGATCACGATCCCCTCGCCCAGCGCGTGCACCGTGCCCGCGCGGATGAACACGCAGTCGCCCGGCTGGGGCTCGAAGGCGTGCAGGCACTGGTCGCTCTGGCCGGCCTCGATCGCGGCGCGGAGCGCCTCGCGGTCAACGCCCGGCTTTAGCCCGGCGTAGATCTTGCTGCCCGGGTCGGCCGCCAGCACGACCCAGGCCTCGGTCTTGCCGAGGTCGGGCGGGTCGAGCTGGGCGCCCTGAGCGTCGTTGGGGTGCACCTGCACGCTGAGCGTGAGCTCGGCGCCGAGGTACTTGAACAGCAGCGGGAACTGTTTCTGCGGCGCGTGGCGGCCGAACAGCTCCTCGTTCTTCTCCTCGACCAGCCGGCGGAGCGTCCAGCCTTCGAAGGGGCCGCCGGCCACGACGCTCTGGTCGTCGCCGTGGTCGACCAGTTCCCAGCTCTCGGCGGCGGTCTCGTCGCCGATCGGTTTGCCGAGCACGGTGGCCAGCCGCCGGCCGCCCCAGAGGTAGCGTTTGAACAGGGGCTCGAACTGCAGGGGAGGGAGCATAGAGGTCCTTGGCGGGGGCGGGTTTGCGTTGTGGGGGGGCGCCGGCGGTGCTATTATCAAAGCTTCCCAATCATGTGCCCACCCCACCCCTAGCCGCCCCCATCACCGCGGGCCCTCACCGCCAGACGCACGTGCCCTTCCGCTCCGACGAAGACCTCTTCGAACAATCCAAGATGTCCTTCGGCGAGCACCTGGAGGAGTTGCGGGCTACGCTGTGGAAGTGCGTGGTGGCGTTGGCCATCGCGTCGTTGTTCGGGTTCTACTGGGGGGACGAACTCGTCCGCTTTATCCAGGCTCCGCTGCAGGACGCGTTGGATACCTACCGCGTAACCGAAGCCGCAGAGTCGACCGGGCTGGAGAAGATCGTTCGAGACGGCGAGACCTTCATTCCGCAGATCGTCTACGAACTCGTGGATGGCCAACTTCAGAAACGCACTCAGTATGTGGCGCTTGATCAGGGCGTCGCCTCGCAGGTGATCGGGACAAACGTTACCGACTCGTTCATGGTCTACGTCAAGGCGTCGCTCTTGCTTGGCGTGGTCATTTCCAGCCCAGCGTTGTTCTACTTCATCTGGCAGTTTGTGGCTTCTGGGCTCTACCAGCACGAACGGAAGTGGGTGTACGTGTTTATGCCGTTCAGCCTAGGGCTGTTCCTTGCCGGCGCCGCTTTGGCTTTCTTCTTTGCCATTGGGTTGGTCGTCGACTACCTCTTCAAGTTCAACCTCTGGCTTAACATCGCGCCGATGCCGCGCATCAACGAGTGGCTGAGCTTCGTGCTGATGCTGCCACTGGGATTCGGCGTCGCGTTCCAGCTGCCGCTCGTGATGCTGTTCCTGGAACGGATCGGCGTGTTTGGCGCCGCTGACTTCTCAAAGCACTGGAAGATCGCTGTGCTGGTCATCGCCATCCTGTCGATGCTGCTCACACCCTCGGACCCGGGCAGCATGATCCTGCTGGCCGTGCCGCTGACGTTCCTCTACTTCGGCGGCATCGCGTTGTGCCGCTTTATGCCGCGTCGCGAGTCGCCGTTTGGCGAGCCGCTGGAGTAGCACTCCTTACCGGCTGCCCTGGCCGTGCCATAGCGAGCCCTCGCCCGCCGCGCCGTCTAGCGCGCGGGCGATCTCGGCCGAACGCCGCAGCGCGTCGCTCAAGGCTTCGGCCCAGGGCCCCGAGCGAGCGCGGTCCCAGCCGGGCTGGGCGAGCAGGATGGCGGGGTCGTCGCCGGGGGCGAGTGGGTCGGCTGGCAGGCGGTCGTAGTAGCCGCGGAACATAGTGGTCGCGGCGAAGAACCGCCGCATCCCGACCGTGTCCGCGAGCGCCGCCTGAACCCGCAGGCAGGCGTGCTCGTGCACCTTCTTGGCGGGGTCGGTGTTGCTGAGTCCCCAGTCGAGTTTGCTTAGGCATTCGGGCCCCTCGACCAGCGCGTGGCACGTTTCGTGCAGCACCATCTGCGCCAGGCTGTCGTCGGGGTCGAGCGTTTCAGGTGTGCCGATCGTCAGCACGCCAGCGCCATCCCACGAGGCGTTCACCTCCGGGCTGCGTTCGACCCGCATCCCCATCCGGGCCGCGGCGTGCGTCCAGACGATCGAGAGCGGGTCTTCGTAGGTGTGGGTGATCGGTCTCAAGCGAACGGCGGGGGAGCAGGGCGGTGGGAGTGCTTGTGGTCGGCGGGGACGCGTGGTGAGTATAGCGATTGTCCGCGGCCTCCGCTTCGGGCGGGTGTGGTTTGTACGCAGAGGTCGATCGCCGCAGGCGGTGAGTGCGCGGCTAGGATTGCGCAGGGCCGCCGCCGCCAGGTCTGGCTTCCTTACCCACCCGAGAGCACCCGCCGCCAACAGCGGGCCACTATGCGCGGAACTGCGACGCTGAGCGACGTGATGCACGAGATCAACACCCCGCTCAGCGTGGCGGCGTCGCACGCGCAGCTCGCGCTGCGGCGGGTCGCCCCCGGCGATGACCCAGAGCTAGAGCACCGCCTACGAAGAATCATCCGCAGCACGCGCGAAGCATCCTGGGCGCTGCGTGAGCTGTACGAGCAGCTCACCGCCGAAGATGGGGAGGGGGCCGCTGACCGCAGCGACCAGGCGGCCACAACGCCCGGGAGCGGTGACGCGCCCGTGTGCGGTTGCGGGACCTGGACCGTGGGGTTGTCGGCTGGCTTGGCTGGTGGGGGGCGTCTGGACCCCGTGATCGCGATGCCCGGTTCAACGGGGGCCGCGCAATGAGCAAGACGGGAGTTTCCATCGCCCGTCAGGGGAGTGACGGGGCGGCTACGCGCCGCGCCGTGCACATCGTCGACGACGAGGCCGAGTTCCGCGACAACCTCGCCGAGCTAGTCACGCCGCTGGGCGTCGAAACGCTGTGCTACCGGTCGGCCGAGCACTTCCTCAGCGAGTACCGCCCCCGGCCGGTAGAGTGCCTGGTGTCCGACCTGCGGCTGCCGGGCGCCAGTGCGCTCGGGCTGCAGCGGATGTTGATCGAGAGGAATGTGTTGATCCAGGTGATCGTGATCTCTGGGTTCGGCGCGACTCCCGACGTGGTGGCGGCCATGCAGCGTGGCGCCGCCGACTTTCTCGACAAGCCCGTCGATGAGGCGCGCCTGCTCGCCGCGGTGGGCGACGCCCTCGACGCCGCGGAGCAACGCCTGCGAGAGTGTACAACGCGGGAAGCGGCGCTGCAGAGGCTATCGAAGCGGGAGCGAGAGGTGCTCGACCTGCTTGTCGACGCCAGGACTACCATCGAGGCCGCTAATCTGTTGGGCATCAGCCCCAAGACGGTGGAGAAGCACCGGGCGAAGATCTTCGAGAAGACCGGCGTCGGCAGCGTGCCGGAGCTGATCCGCCTGGTCATCGGGTAAGACGAAGCAACGGTTGTGCTTCGAATCTGCAAGACGCGGCCATGCCGCCCTCCCCGACTACGGAAGGGCGGCGATGGCCGCCAGCTGCCGCCCTAGCGGACCCGGACGCGGGCGCCAACCCGCGCCTTGACCTTGACAACGTTCAGCACGTTGACGCGAGCCTTCACGCGGGCGTTCGCCCGGACGTGCAGGCGGTGCAGCGACAGCAGGCCGCCGGTGCCGCGGACCTGCTGCGCCTCGTCGGCGGTCAGGACCTGGAAGTCGCCCGAACCGAGACCAAGCACGTCGGCGACGGCCTGGGCGTCGGCTTGGCGTTCGGCCGAGATTCCATCGGCGTTGGCGGCGGTCGGGAGGACGGTGAGGGCGGCGACCGTCAGCGCGGAAAAGAGGTACTTCTGCATGATATTTCTCCAGATTCGAGTGGGAGGACGAGGTGGGAGGCGACCTGGCCAGGTCAAGTTCGATGCTAGCCGCAATAAGCAGCGGTTCAATTCGAGTGGGGAAAAACCTACCGCCACCCGTGCGGTGGGGTCGCGCCCCCTTCACCACGCAGTTGCGTAGTTACCGCGACCTCAGCGAGAACGTGGTTTCCACGGCGGCGGCCGGACGATCCCAACGAACAAGCGAACCCGCCTCGAGTCCCACTGCGACCCCACCGCGCAGCGATCAGCCGTTGAACCTACGCAACCGGCAGTCTTTCCGGCCGGTGCGAAGGCTTGGATTACGCACCGACGCCCGCCAATCGCCGCCCCGCGAGCCTGTATGATTCTTAGCCGTCACTTCCTGCTGATCGCCACCGTGTGCGTGGCGTTGGTCGGATCGGAGCATCGACATGCAGCGGCGAAGTCCGCGGCGCTATTCTCTCCCCCGCCGCTGGCTGGCCTGCCGGCAACGATCGACCAGGAGCCTCCGCTGGGGCCTGGCAATGGCCCGGACTCCATCGCAGGTGTCGGGACGACCAACCCGCCCGCGACTACGGAGATCGTCCCCCCGCCGCCACCGCCTGTTCCGCCTCGCCCGCAGGGCAGCAAGGGATCAGCCACGACAGACGGCGCTGGTGACCAGAAGAAGGACGACAAGCTCGGTCAAGAGCCGCCGGACGACACGCTGGACTTCTTGCGCCAGTCGACCGTGCTGCTGCGGCCGGGCACGGTAGAGATCGAACGGAGCATCGAGTATGCGTTGGGGGAGACGACGTTCCTCGCGGTGCTCGACGGCGGAGCCGTGGTGCCGGAGATCACCGCCGCGCGGACGTTCCTCGCGACCTATGCGGTGCGTTACGGCTACTCCGAGCGGTTCCAGCCGTCGCTTGTGGCGCCGGTGGGGCTCGCTACCGTCGAGCAGGCGCACGCGGTGGGTCAGCTGTCCGACGACGACTTCGGGCTGGGGGACATCCAGCTGGGCGCCAGCTTCCTGCTCCGAGACGGCCACGACGAGTGCTCCGACGTGGTGCTGACGCTGAGCCTCGGCGCCCCGACCGGCAGCAACGCGCTGCTCGCCCCATCATCGGCGACCGCGTTCCTGGGGAGCGGCTTCTGGGCGGTCTCGACCGCGGTGAACTGGACCCGCACCTACGACCCGGTGGTGGTCTTTGCTTCGGCGGGTTACACGCACCGGTTCGAACGCACCGTGTTCGGCCAGCGGATCCAGCCGGGCGAAGAGCTTACGCTGACGCACGGGATGGGCCTGGCGATCAACGACGAGGTCACCTACAGCGTTCAGTTCGAGCTGGCCCACCAGTTCGACACAAAGGTCGCCGGCATCGACATCGAAAACAGCGGGGTCGACGTGGCGTCGCTGCGGCACTCGTGCATCATCCGCACCGCGCCGCAGGACTTCTGGGAGGTGTTCATGTCGGCGGGCCTCACGGAAGTCACCACCACGGTCTCGACCGGCGTGATCTTCACCCGCAGGTTCTAGCCGAGCATGAAGCCACGCACTGGAATCGCCGCCGCCCTTCTTACTAGCCTGGGCTGCTTCGGCTTGCACGACGGCCGAGCCGAGGGGCTCGCGCTAGATTCCGTCTACCTGGCGCCGGGCCGGCAGTTTTCAAAGCCGGTGGCGTCGTGGCGGACGGTCAGGCGGCAGAACATGGTGGCGCAGAGCAAAGAGTACACCTGCGGCGCCGCTTCGCTGGCGACGATTCTGAAGTACTACTACGAGGCGCCCATCGGCGAGGAGGCGGTGCTGAACGCCGCGCTCGGAAGGCTGAACGCCGACGAGCTGGCGGACCGGCAAGAGAACGGGCTCTCGATGGAGGACCTGGCCACCGCGGCCAAGCGTCTCGGCTACGCGTCGGCCACGCTCGAGCTGAAGTTCGACAAGCTCAGCGGGCTGCCGATGCCGGTCGTGGTGCGGCTCGTCCAGGGCGACTTCAAGCACTTTGTCGTGCTGCGGGGAGTGGTCGGGTCGCGGGTGTTTGTGGCCGACCCACTCCGCGGCAACTCGCGGGTGGCGATCCCTCGATTCCAGCGGGAGTGGGACGGCAAGATCCTGGCGGTCGTGAAGCCCGGCCAGAAGCCGCGCACCTCGCACGCCCTCGAGGTCGACCCCTGCTGGCCGGTGACCCCTGAGGTGCAGGCAGCCCGCCGCGACGTGGTGGGCGCCCAGCCGCGGGTGCGGCGGCCGCTGTTCAGGTTTGACTGACGGTCACCACGCGCACGTCGCAGACGTTGGTGCCGGTCGGGCCGGTCTGGAGCAAGCCGTCGGCCTGCTGGAAGAACGTGTAGGCGTCGTTGCGGCGGAGCGAGTCGGCCGCGTCGAGACCCAGGCCCGCGGCCCGCTGGGCCACGCCCGCATCGACCACGGCGCCCGCCGCGTCGGTCGGGCCGTCCTCGCCGTCGGTGCCTCCGGAGAGCAGGGCGATGTCGCGGCAGTCGCCGAGCTGCTCGAGGGCCGCGAGGGTGAGCTGCTGGTTGCGGCCGCCGCGGCCGCGCACCGCCGCGTCCGCCAGCTTGACGGTTGGCTCGCCGCCGGTGATCAGGCAGTCGGGGCCCACGTTGTCGCGCATGTGCAACGCCATCCGCGCCAGGTCGCGGCCGACCTGCTCGGCGGGGCCTTCGCTCTGGATCGCGCAGTCCATCGCGTGGCTGTAGCCACGGCGTTCTGCCTCCATGCCGGCCGAGTCGACCGCCGACGCGTTGTTGGCGATCACCACGTTATCGACCACACACGACGCGGGCCCGTCTTGCGCCGGGGGCTTGGCCTGCAGCGCCGCGATCACCGGCTGCGCGTCCGGGTGGTCGGCAATCCCGAGGTCGTCGAACACCCGCAGCGCGTCGGCGACGGAGTCGGGGTTCTGGACCGTCGGGCCCGAGGCAATCGACTCGAGCGGGTCGCCCAGCACGTCGGAGATGATCAGGGTCACCATCTGCGCCGCGCGGCACGCCCTGGCGAGCCCGCCCCCTTTGATGCGGCTGAGCTGCTTGCGGACCGTGTTGAGCTGCTGGATGTCGGCGCCGGCGCCACTGAGCAGTCGAGTGACCGCCGCCTTCTGATCAAGCGTGATGCCGTCGATCGGCGCCGGCAGCAGGGCCGATCCGCCGCCCGACAGCAGGCACAGGCAGAGGTCCGTAGGCTGCAGGTCGGCCACCAGGCGGAGCATCTCCTCCGCCGCCGCTGCGCCCTCCGCCCGTGGCTCGTTGACGCCAGCCGGCCGTCCCGCGACCAGGCGGATGGCCTGCGTCGCCGCCAGGCAGTCGGCCGGCACGCTCAGCAGGCCGGACACCTGCTTCTCGGCGAGGATACGGGGGCCGAGCGCCTGCTCGAGGCCGAGGGCCATGCCGGCGCCCGCTTTGCCGCCGCCCACTACCAGGATGCGGCCGACCAGATCCAGTTCGAACGAAGTATCACCTACGACTAGCAGCTCGTCCTCTGCCTGCACAACCTCGGGCAGGAGCCGCAGCGGGTCGACGGCGTCGACGCCGGCCCGCCAGATGGCCAGAGCGTCTTCACGGAGCTGATCGGGAGATCGGCGCATGGGGATCGGCGGGATTCAGGGGGGAAACGTCTGCTCCGCCCGGCAGACGCGTGACTATCGCCGGGCTAGTTGCAGCAGTTGTCGGATTCGATTTTCGTGATCTTCTCGATCCGCCGCCCGTGCCGGCCCGCTTCGAACTCGGTGTTGACCCACACGTCCACCATCCGTTCCACGACCCGCGGGCTGAGCAGGTCGGCCGACAGGCAGAGCACGTTGAGGTCGTTGTGCCGGCGGCTGATCTCGGCGGTGACCTCGTCGGTGCACGGCGCCGCCCGGACGCCGCGGAACTTGTTGGCGGCGATCGCCATGCCGATGCCCGTGCCGCAGATCAGGATGCCGCGGTCGATCTCGCCGTCGCTCACCTTCTTGGCGACCACGGCGGCGAAGTCGGGGTAGTCGACGCTCTCGTCGCCGCGGGCGCCGACGTCCTGCACCTCGTGGTCGTTCGACTTCAGGAACGACACGATCTTGTCCTTCAGGTGGTACCCACGGTGGTCGCTGCCAACGGCGATACGCATGGTAGTGTCCTCGTCCTCGATGGTTCGCGGTTTCGCTTCGCTGCGGGCGGGGCCTGCGCGGGCTGGCTACTCGCCCGACCCGACGCCGGCGACGACCTCGTCGACGTGCGGGTCTAGCGCTTTCTCAATCTGGTCGGCGCACGCGCGGTAGACCGCGGCCGATCCGCCGATGGGATCGCTCAGGTCGGCCTCGGGGAGCAGCGGCCTGATGCGGGACGCGGCGTCCGGCCACGACGCCAGGATGGCCCGGCGGTGGCCGTGGGTCATGGTGACGATCATGTCGGCCGAGCGTACTAGCTGCTCGGTGAGCTGCTGCGACAGGTGCTTGTCGAGCGGGCAGCCCAGCTCGGCCATCAGCGCGGCCGCCTCGGGGCTGGCGGGCGAGCCGCCGCCGGCGTTCACGCCGGCCGAGCCGACCATCACGCCACGCTCCTCGAGTTCGTCGACGCCGCAGCCGAGCTTCTTGGCCAGCTTGCAGCGCATCAGCATCTCAGCCATCGGGCTGCGGCAGGTGTTGCCGGTGCAGACCATCAGCACCATGAATCGCGACAGCCGGTCGATGGTGGAAGCCCCCACAACGCCCTCCCTCAGTACTTTGTGCGACGAGCCGTCCACCCGCACGACCGAAGATGGCTGGCCGTAGTGGGCCGGGCCGTCGTCCATGACCAACGCCACGTGGTCGCCCAGCGCCTTGGCGGCGTCCCGCGCCGAGAGCGTGTCGGGCTCGCCGTGCAAGTTGGCGCTCGACAACGCCAGCGGCCCCGGGATCATCCGCAGCACGTCCTGCACAATCCTGTGCGCCGGGCACCGCAGGCCGACCGTGCCGTTGGGGCAGACGTGCTGGCGGGTTTCGTCCGGCAGCTGGTTGATCAGGCCGCCGTCGCTCGGCGTGTCAACCACCAGCGTCACCGGCCCGGGCCACGCCCGGCGGGCGAGCCGCCGCGCCAGCGGCGGGGCCGTGGGGGCGTAATCCTCCAGCTCCTGAGCGCTCTTGACCGCCAGGGCGAAGGGCGAGTTGCTGCCCCGCTGCTTCAGCTCCGCCAGTCGGCGCATGCCCGCCGCGCTGCACGCGCTGGCGGCGACTCCGTAGACGGTCTCGGTGGGCATGACCACCAGCTCCCCCTCCGCCAGCGCCTGGACGGCGCGGTGCACCACGTCCCGGATGTCATCCGCTCGGGCGACTTCGATGACAATCGGCGGCATAGTGCCCTGACGCGTTAACTTGAATCGGTTGGGAAGGTAAGGCGAGCCTCCTGCGAGGCGCTGTCGGCGGCGCGACCCGCGTGCCCCGAATCGACGAGCCGTGAACGACGTGATCCGCAGCCAACCGACGACTTACCGTTAGGCGCCCGGGCCCGCCCGGTGCTAGCCAAGACTTTATACCCCTCGAATAATGGCAGGGTCAAGCGGCTCGGTCCGGGGGCTCGGATCGCAAGTTGCTCGCTTGCAAAGGATTAGGGCAAGAGCTGCACTCGCGTGCGATCTCGCGTACCATGCGGCTTAGCGGGCCGCGCGGGGCGTCGCATACCTGGGTTGAGAGCCGCATGAACCGTCGAGAATTCTGCCGATCGATCGCCGCCGGGGCCGCGCTGGCCGCCTGCGGCGGGTGCGACCAGACCGGCGGCACGCTTGGCCGGCTGCAGAGTGTCTGGTCCCGCCGAGGTCTCGTCGACGGCCGTTTGTGGCGGCCCCGGGCGATGGACGTCGACGCCGACGGGCTCGTCTACATCGTCGACTTTACCGCCCGGATCCAGGTGTTCACCCCCGAGGGCGAGTTTGTCCGCGGCTGGCAGACCCCCGACTACAAGAACGGCAAGCCGACCGGCGTCACGATCGCGGACGACCGGCTGCTGGTGGCCGACACCCACTACTTCCGCGTGCTCTCCTACGCCCTGGACGGCACGCTCATGGAAGACGAGACCATCGGCGGCACGGAGGGCCACGGCCCGGGCGAGTTCGGCTTCGTGACCGACGCCGTGCGGGACGCCAGCGGCGCCATGTACGTTGCCGAGTACGGCGACTACGACCGCATCCAGAAATTCGCTCCGGACGGCGAGTTCATCCTGCAGTGGGGCTCGCACGGCGTCGAGCCCGGCCAGTTTGTCCGCCCGCAGAACCTGTTCGTCGACCCCCAGGACCGGATCTGGGTCTGCGACGCCTGCAACCACCGCATGCAGGTGTTCGACACCGAGGGCGAGCTGCTCTTCATGTGGGGCGAAGAGGGCGCCGCGCCCGGTCAGCTCTCGTACCCCTACGACATCGCCATGGACGAGTCCGGCAACGTGATCCTGATCGAGCACGGCGGCAACCGCCTGCAGGTCTTCACCGAGCAGGGCGAGCCGCTCGGATGGTGGGGCAGGGCCGGACGCGCCGAGGGCGAACTCGACCGCCCCTGGGCCCTCGCCCGCGATCACAAGGGGCTGGTGCACGTGCTCGACACCTACAACCACCGCGTGCAGACCATCACGATTTAGCGATGGTTGATCTATCGGAACCACCAAGGCACGAAGACACTAAGAGCTGGATGACAAGCCTTGTTCCGATACCCGCTGAAACCGAGTTGGTGGCCAAGCAAGTTGTTGACGCCGTGTTTCGAGTGCACTCAACGCTTGGTCCGGGGTTGCTCGAGTCGGTTTACGAGACATGCCTTTGCCACGAGCTTTCCAAGCGTTCGGTATCTTTTCGACAGCAGGCGATCCTCCCAATCGAGTACGATAGTGTCACAATAGATTCCGGGCTGAGGCTCGATTTGGAGGTCGAGGAGTGCTTGATCGTAGAGTTGAAAGCTGTCGAAGTGATTGCACCAATCCACTCCGCCCAGTTGCTGACGTACCTCAAACTTGCCGGCAAACGTCTGGGGCTCCTGGTCAACTTCAACTCTGTCCTAATCAAAGACGGCATCAAGCGAGTTGCCCTGTAGCCACCGTGCTTTGTGCCTTCGTGTCTTTGTGGTTCGAATAACTTAGATGGCCGACCTCAACCTCCCCTTCGACAACCCCTGGTGGCCCTACCTGCTGGGGTTGCTGGCGGTGCTCATCGTGGCGCTGGTGGCGATCGGCCGGCGCAGCCTGTCGGGGCTCGGGCGGTGGCGGTGGCTGCTGGCCATGACGCTGCGGTCGCTGGTGGTGGGGCTCATCATCCTGGCGATCGCCGACCTGCAGCACCGCGAGAAGAGCGACAAGCTGACCGTGCTGTACCTGCTGGACCAGTCGCTCAGCATCCCCGAAGACCAACGCGACGCGATGCGGCGGTTTGTCAACGAGTCGGTTGCCGAGCACCGCCGCGACGAGAAGGAAGACCGGGCGGGCGTGATCGTGTTCGGCCGCGACGCCGAGGTCGAGCTGCCCCCGGTCGACTTCGACTACGGCATCACCCGCATCGAGAGCACCCCGGACCGCAACTACTCCAACCTGGAGGGGGCGCTGCAGAAGGCGATGTCGCTCTTCCCGCCCGACGCTGCCAAGCGGATTGTCGTCGTCACGGACGGCAACGAGAACGTCGGCAACGCGCTCCGCCAGGCCCGCGCGATGGCCGGCGCGGGCATCAGCATCGACGTGCTGCCGGTGCCGCTCGAGGCCCGCAGCGAGGTGGCGGTCGACAAGGTGGTGCTGCCGGCCGATGTCCGCCGCGACCAGCCGTTCGAGATGCGCGTCGTGCTCGACAACCAGCCCCCGCCAGAGGACCCCAACAAGGTCGCCAAGGGCAAGCTGCGGCTCGTCCGCAAGACCGGCGAACGCGAGGAGACCCTCGTCGAGAAGCCGGTCGAGCTGAAGCCCGGCAAGAACGTGTTCGGCATCCAGGAGAAGATCGACCAGGCCGACTTCTACACCTACGAAGCCCGCTTCGAGCCCGATGAGACGCGCGCCGACGCCTCGGCCCAGAACAACACCGCCACCGCGTTCACCCACGTCCGCGGCCGCGGCCACGTGCTGGTGATCGAAGACTGGGAGCACCCGGGCGAGTTCGCGTTCCTGGTCGACCGGCTGCGTTCCGAAGGGCTGGAGGTCACCCTGCAGCCGAGCGACCAGCTGTTCACTTCGCTGGCCGAGCTGCAGCGGTACGACTCGGTCGTGCTGGCCAACGTGCCCCGCAGCAGCGGCTTCACCGCCGACGCCGGGGGCGGCGTCGACACCGACACCATCGCCGGCTTCAGCGACGCCCAACTGCAGATGCTGGTCTCGAACACCGAGGACCTGGGCTGCGGGCTGATCATGCTCGGCGGCGACCGCAGCCTGGGCGCCGGCGACTGGGAGGGCACCGAGGTCGAGAAGGCCCTGCCGGTCGACTTCCGCATCAAGGCCGCCAAGGTCGAGCCGATCGGCGCGCTGGCGATGATCATGCACGCCAGCGAGTTCGCCAAGGGCAACTACTGGCAGAAGGTCATCGCCCGCGAGGCGATCCGCACGCTCGGCCCCCGCGACTACTGCGGGCTGATCCAGTGGAACGGCACCGACCAGTGGCTCTGGAACCACCCCAACGGCATGCTGCCGGTCGGACCCAACCGGGCGAAGATGATGGCCCGGGTCGACCGCCTGGTGGTGGGCGACATGCCGCAGTTCGACCCGGGCATGAGACAGGTGATAGCCTCGCTCACCAATCTCGCCAACTCGAACACCCCACCCGCCATCAAGCACTGCATCATTATCTCTGACGGCGACCCGTCGCCCCCGGCGGCGTCGACGATCGCGGCGTTCAAGAAGCAGAACGTGCAGATCACCACCGTGGCGGTCGGCGCGCTGGGCGGGCACGGCGACCTGAAGATGATGCAGCGGATCGCGCTGCAGACCGGCGGCAAGTTCTACGTGGTCAAGAACGCCAACGCGCTGCCCAAAATCTACAAACGCGAGGCCCGCCGCATCGCCCGGCCCGTGACCAAGGAGTTCGACCCGCCGGTCTACCCCACGATCACCAATAATGTGCACGAGATCGTGCAGGGCATCGACAGCCTGCCGCCCATCAGCGGGTACGTGAAGAGCTCGCTGAAGCAGAACTCGCTGGTGGAACAGATCGCGGTCGTCCCCGAGGAGGTCGACGCCAAGTACGCCACGCTGCTGGCGGTGTGGACATACGGCCTGGGCAAATCGGCCGTGGTGAGCACCGACGCCGGCGCCCGCTGGGCCAACGACTGGACCGCCTGGGAGAACTACGGCCGCTTCTACAGCCAGCTGGTGCGTTGGTCGATGCGTCCCACCGGCGACACCGGCGCCTACTCGGTCGCCACCGAGGTGCGCGACGGCAAGACCCGCGTGGTGGTCGACGCGCTCGACAAGGACGACCAGTTCATCAACACCGGCTCGATGACCGCCACCGTGCTGGCGCCCGACATGACCGCCCGCACCGTGGTGATCGAGCAGGTGGCCCCCGGCCGCTACGTCGGCGAGTTCGACACCGACAGCTCCGGCAGCTACATGCTGGCCGTGAACCCGGGGCCGGGCCAGCCGATGATCCGCACCGGCGTGAACGTTGGCTACAGCGACGAGTTCCGCGACCGCGAGACCAACCGTCCGCTGCTCACCCAAATCGCCAGCCTCGAGCCCCGCGGCGGACAGCCGGGCAAGCTGATCGACGAGGAGGCGGGCGTCGAGCTGCCCGCCGCCGGCGACATCCCCGAGCAGCTTGTCGCCGTGGACCCCTACCGCCGCGACATGCCCCAGGCGGTCAGCAGCCAGGACCGCTGGCCCTTCCTGGTGCTGCTGGCCAGCTGCCTGTTCTTCGCCGATGTCTTTGTCCGCCGGGTTCAGTTCGACCTCAGCTGGATGAACCCGGCGATCGACTGGGTGAAGGTGAACGTGCTGGGCCGCGCGGAACAAGTCGCAGCCGCGCCGACGATGAGCCGTCTGCAGAGCAAGAAACGCGAGCTCCGCCAAGCGACCGAGAGCCGCGCGGCCGAGACACGCTTTGAGTACGATGAGGCGGCCCCGCAGGCCGACGTCCCCCTGGCCGATATCAAAACGCCGCCCAAGCCCGACCCCAAGCGGGCCCAGGCCGGCGGCGGCGTGAGCGAAGAGCAGCCGGCAGAAGAGAGCTACCTGTCGCGGCTCAAGAAAGCGAAAGAGGACGCGAAGCGGAAGAAGTGAGTGGTGGGCTGTTGGCTATTGGTTGCTGGCAAGTGAGTAGCACACCCCCAGCAACCCACGGCGGAGGCCGTGGGGGAGACATGCAACCCTTCGGCTCTTGCCGCAGGTTACCGAGCGATACCAAGTACAAAGCGTGGCCTGAAGGGTATGCCTACCCGCCAGCTGGGCTATACCAGCGCGACCCTTTGGACCTAGCGTATGAATACCTCCGACCCCAATCCGTACGAGTCGCCTCTAGCGAACCCAACAAGAGGTCTGCTTCCAGGTAACAATGATCGGCGTTCAGTCAGCCGGAGTCGGTACTCGTGGCTTCTGATTCCGGGCTTGATTATCGCTTTGTTGCTGTTCCTTGATTGGTTTCTGCCAGACGTTCAATGACAAGCATGTCCAAGTAAGCTGTCCCCCTGAATCCCAAACCCTACCCCCTCCCAATATGTCCATCGGCGAATCGATCGAACAACGCGCAGCGGAGTTCTCCGAGCGTTACAAGGCGGTCTTCAACGAGATCAGCAAGGTCATTGTTGGCCACAACGAGATTGTGCACGGCGTCTTGACCTGCCTGTTCTGCGGCGGGCACACGCTGCTCGAAGGCGTGCCGGGGCTCGGTAAGACGCTCCTGATCCGCACGCTATCGCAGACCTTGGACCTCGACTTCAGCCGCATCCAGTTCACGCCCGACCTGATGCCGGCGGATATCCTCGGCACCAACCTGATTGTCGAGGACCCGGACGGGCGGCGGCGGTTTGAGTTCCAGAAGGGCCCGATCTTCGCCCAGATCGTGCTTGCGGACGAGATCAACCGCGCCACGCCCAAGACGCAGTCCGCCATGCTCGAGACCATGCAGGAGAAACGCGTCACGGCCGGCGGGCAGACCTTCGAACTGGACCCGCCGTTCTTCGTGATGGCCACCCAGAACCCGATCGAGCAGGAGGGCACCTACCCGCTGCCCGAGGCGCAGCTCGACCGCTTCTTCTTCAAGCTGGTGGTCGGCTACTCCAGCCGCGAGGACCTCAACACGATCATCGACCGCACCACTAAGGGCTCGTTTGTCACGCCGGAGAAGGTGATGGACGGCGCCGAGATCGTGAAGCATCAGTCGCTGGTCCGCGAGGTGATCCTGGCGCCGCACGTGCAGGACTACATCGCCCGGCTGACGCTCGCCACCCACCCGGAAGGCCCGTTCGCCACGCCAGAGACCAACCAGTACCTCCGCTGGGGCGCCAGCCCCCGCGGCGCCCAGACGATGGCGCTCGCCAGCAAGCTCAGCGCGCTGCTCTCCGGCCGGTACAACGTGAGCTTCGAGGACATCCGCCGCGTGTTCGTGCCCGCGATGCGGCACCGCGTGATTCTCAACTTCGAGGCCGAGGCCGAAGGCGTCAGCCCCGACACAGTGCTCAAGGGCATCCTGAAGAACGTGCCCGAGAAGGCTGACGACGCGAAGGTGGCATGAGATTCGCTGTCGGCGAGTCTGCTAACAGCGGCGCCAAGGTTCCGCCGCCGCCAACGAATCACACCCTATGAACGAGGAACTTTTTATGTCTGGCCAAGGGTCCACCGGAAACGTGATTGCTGCGGTCTGCAGCTTCTTCATCCCCGGGCTTGGGCAGCTTGTGCAGGGGCGGTTCGTCGCCGCGGCGATCCAGTTCGTGCTGGCCGCGGTGCTGTGGTGGGTGCTGCTCGGCTGGATCGTGCACATCTGGTCGATTATCGACGCCGCCCGTTGGCGGGCGCCGCTTGGTTGAGGCCGGCCGCATCGGGCCCGTTCCCGCAGCCCGCCCGCCCTGCTAGATTGTGGGGCCTGACCAAGCAAATCCTCCCCACTCAGCGAAGCGGAAATCCCTATGGCCGGACTGTTCGAAGGCAAGCAGGGCCTGATCACGGGCGTGTTCAACAAGCAATCGATCGCCTGGGCCATCGCCGAGCGGGTGATGGACGAGGGCGGCGTGTGCGGCTTCACCCACATGCCCGACAAGCCGGACGACGCGCGGAAGAAGAACGAGGGCCGCCTCACCAAGCTGATCGGGGACAACCCGGCCGCCAAGTTCGTGATCCCGATGGACGTCACTCGTGACGAGGACATCGCCGCGGTCGCGGAGAAGACCAAGAGCGAGTTCGGCAAGATCGACTTCGTGTTGCACTCCATCGCGTTCGCCCCGCCCGAGGACCTCCGCGGCGAGACGGTCGCCACCAGCCGCGACGGCTTCAAGCTGGCCATGGAGATCAGCGCCTACAGCCTGCTCGCGCTCAGCAACGCGGTGCGGCCGCTCCTGAACCCGGACGCCAGCATCCTCACGCTCACCTACTACGGCGGCGAGAAGATGGTGCAGGGCTACAACGTGATGGGCGTGTGCAAGGCGGCGCTCGACAGCTGCGTGAAGTACCTCGCCTACGAGCTCGGCGCCGACAGCGTCCGCGTGAACGCGCTCTCCGCCGGGCCGCTGCAGACCATCTCCGGCCGCGGCGCCGGCGTCGACGACATGCTCAAGCTGTACGAGGGCATGGCCCCACTGAACCGCAACGTCACGCACGAGGAGGCCGGCAAGAGCGGCGCCTACCTGCTGTCGGACATGTCGAGCGGCGTCACCGGCGAGATCCTCCACCTCGACTGCGGCTACAACGTGATGGGCAGCCCGGGCCGGATGGTCGACAAGCACAAGGCCCAGGCCTAGCCGCCCGCCGGCGCTAGCTGTTGCCGAACTTCGCCAGGTACAGCTCCAGGTCGCACAGCGTTCGGGCCAGCAGGTCGCACTTGAGCGACTTGGCCGCGGCGTGCTCCACCGCGCACCCGCCGATCACCAGCGACACGTTCGCCAGCAGCTCCTCGGCGAGCACCTCGTTCACCTCGTTCACGAAGGTCGGCAGGTCCTCGACGTGCGTGGCGGTCAGGCAGACCAGCCGCGGACGGTGCAGCCGCACCGCGCTGTGGATCTGGTCGAGCGGCAACGAAGCCCCCGCCGCCGCGGCGTTCCAGCCCGCGTTCAGCAGCGTCAGCTCCAAGAGCCACAGCGGTGTCTGCGCAAAGTCCGGCGCGGGCGAGGCGCACAACGCCAGCGGCGCCGACGCCTCTGGCGGCGCTATCCACTGGCGGATTTCGTGCAGCACGGCCAGCACCGCCGTGCAGGCGCGGCGCTCGTGGTGCACGTCCAGTTCGCCGTCTGCCCAGTACCGGCCGATCTGCCGGAACACCGGCGACAGCAGCCGGTCGCCGATCTCCGCGATCGGCAGCCCGTTCTGGTACAGCCCGACCAGGATGTTGCGGGTGGCGGGCTCGTCGCCCTCGATCAGCCGGTTGAACAGGTCGGTCTGCAGCGCCTCGGGGTCGATGCAGCTGATCTTGCTCGCCAGGCCCAGCAGCTCCGGGTCCTTGAACTGCTGGCCGGTGGCCCGTGCGAATGAGACCACCGCGCCCAGCGGCAGCTTGCGGTGGCCGCCCAGCGTGCGAGTCGCTCGCAAGCGGCCGCTGTCGACCCAGCGCTTGATGGTCGACTCGCTCACCCCAAGCGCCGTGGCGACTTGTCGCGGCGTAAAAACCGATTCCATGGTTGCCCCAATAAACACCCACGGGGCGGGCGCCAAATGAGGTTGGTGTCCACCGGGTGGGGTGATTTCTTACGTCCCTGTGGAATACCGTCGCCCGCCCGCTGGGTATTCCTCCGGCCCTCGATGGAACCGGGCCGTATAGCTTGCCACATCGCCCAAAACAATCAATCGTCCGCCGGCGAGATGGCCCGAATTGGCTGGCATTGGCGCTGGATTCACTTAGAATTTCTGCCAGCACTCGTCCGTTCTGCTCTTCTCCATGGAGGGGGCGTCCGCCGTCTTTTCGAAGGAACCATGACCATGGCCACCATTACTGAAGTTACGCAAAGGCCCCAGGTTAAGCAGACCCAATGCTTTATCGGCGGCAAGTGGCTCCCCGCCGCTAGCGGCAAGACCTTCGCGACCATCCACCCCGCCACCGAGGAGGTGATCGCCGAGGTCGCCGAGGGCGACAAAGAAGACGTGGACCTGGCTGTCGACGCCGCCCGCGAGGCGTTCGACCACGGGCCGTGGGGCAAGATGGACGCGCGGCAGCGCGGCCGCCTGATGTTCCGCCTGGCCGACCTGCTCGAGGAGCACGCCGACGAGCTCGCCGCGCTCGAGACCCTCGACAACGGCAAGCCGATCCGCGACTCCTCCGCCGCCGACATCCCGCTGGTCATCGAGTGCATCCGCTACTACGCCGGCTGGGCCGACAAGATCCAGGGCGCCACGGTGCCCATCAAGGGCGACTACTTCTGTTACACCCGCCGCGAGCCCGTGGGCGTGGTCGGCCAGATCATCCCCTGGAACTTCCCCGCGCTGATGTGCGCGTGGAAGTGGGGCCCGGCGCTGGCCGCCGGCTGCACCATCGTGATGAAGCCCGCCGAGCAGACCCCGCTCACCTGCCTGCGGATGGCCAAGCTCGCGCAGGACGCCGGCATCCCCGACGGCGTGATCAACGTGGTGCCGGGCTACGGCCCGACCGCCGGCGCCGCCATCGTCCGCCACCCGGGCGTGGACAAGATCGCCTTCACGGGCGAGCTCGCCACGGCCAAAATCATCCAGCGTGACGCCACCGAGACCATGAAGCGGCTCACGTTCGAGCTCGGCGGCAAGAGCCCCAACATCATCTTCGCCGACGCCGACCTCCAGGCCGCGGTCGACGGCGCGCACTTCGGGCTGTACTTCAACCAGGGCCAGTGCTGCTGCGCCGGCAGCCGCGTGTACGTGCAGGACACCGTGTACGACGAGTTCTGCGAGCGCATGGTCGCCGCCAACGAGCAACGCCAGGTCGGCGACCCGTTCGACCCCGCCACCCAGCACGGGCCACAGGTCGACCAGGACCAGTTCGACAAGATCATGCGTTATGTCGACTACGGCAAGCAGGACGGCGCCAAGCTGCTCTCCGGCGGCGAGCGGTTCGGCGACCGCGGCTACTACGTGCAGCCCACCCTGTTCTCCGACGTCAGCGACGAGATGCGCATCGCCCGCGAGGAGATCTTCGGCCCCGTGATGAGCGTGCTCCGCTTCCGCGAGCCGGCCGAGGTGGCCCACCGCGCCAACGACAGCAACTTCGGCCTGGCCGCCGCGGTCTGGACCCGCGACATCGGCAAGGCCCACCGGCTGGCCGCCAGCGTGCGGGCGGGCACCGTGTGGGTGAACTGCTACAACGTGTTCGACGCGGCGGCGCCGTTCGGCGGCTTCAAGGAGTCCGGCCTGGGCCGCGAACTCGGCGAGGCCGGCCTGGACGCCTACACCGAGACCAAAACGGTCACCGTATCGATGGCCTAGCCACGTCCGGCCCGCCAATCCCCTCCCCCCCCCTGGGGGAGGGCCAGGGTGGGGGCGCCCCGAGGAGAGCCCCGCCAACCCACGCGTCCGCCACCGGGCGCAGCGCCCGAACGTCTACTCCTAAACGTTCTGCCCAAATCGTTCTGCCCAAATCGTTCTGCCCAAATCGTTTTGTCCAAATCGTTTTGTCCAAAAACACGAGCGGAGCGGACAAGACTCGGGGCACAGCTCCGCCCCAATTCCTCGTGTAAACCTTTTTACAGCAGCGACTTGCAGCGTAGCCGGCGTCGTGGGCCGGCTGGGGTTTTGTCCGTTTCTGACCACCACAGCGGACGCAACCCCGACCCGCGGGCGGTCCCCAACAGTTCGGGCGACGCCCCGCACAGAACCCACCTCCAACCGCCTCTGCAAATCGAGCAATCGCCACGCGAAGCCCAACGCAAGAATCCCCTCCCCCTCAGGGGGAGGGCTAGGGTGGGGGCGCCCCACGGACAGCAAACACCCACCGCCGCGCACCCAACTCCGCCCACCGACCAAGCCGCCGCCGCTCCCCCTATTGGACCGCGTTGGGTGGCCGGTTTCTACTGAGAAGTTGGGCGCCTAGTCGCATGCTCGCGCGTGAATAGGTGCGATCTTTCCATCACGTCACGCGTTGTCGGGCGCCAACGAGGATAGATCTCCCAAGCGCAGCGACCAACTCATAGGCATGCCCACGCTGCTACGGGTGGGCATGGCGCCCAGCGATCGCTCAGACCGGCCCGTTCCTCGGCGCGGTCTTGCATGGTAGGGTTTTTCTGGAAGCCCGTTGGATACCCGGATGCCACCGTGATGCGGTTATGACGCACTTGCTTATCCTTAGCCGCAAAGCTGAAGCAGGAAATGCTAGGGCCCAATGCAATCTGGGATGGCTCTATGATCAAGGGCAAGGTGTCCGGAAGTCGTATAAGAAGGCGTTCTATTGGTACTCTAAAGCCGCGACGGCCGGCAACCGGGTAGCCCAATACAACCTCAACCTTTGCTATTTGGAAGGAAGAGGTGTGGATGCCGACGAAGTCCAAGCATTCAAGTGGGTGCAACGCTCCGCAAACGCCTCCTATCCAGATGCGATTCTCGCGCTCGCTTGGCACTACCACAATGGTTGCGGCACCGAGGAAAACTTGAAGGAGGCTGAGCGGTGGTATCGTAAGTCTGCACGACGGCGAGAAGCTAGCGCACAGTTCAGCCTGGGGCAGATGTGCTATGACCGTGAGGACTACGCAGCGGCAAGGGATTGGTTCGAGAAGGCAGTCTTGCAGCGGCATCCAAAGGCGAAATACTACCTTGGGCGCATTTACCTCGAAGGGCGGGGCGTTCGGAGAGATGTTGCTAAGGCGGCCGTGTTAATCCGAGAGGCGTCAAGTCAGCACGTAGGTCGTGCTACACGCTTGTTGCGAAGCAAGAAGTTCAAAAGGTTGACGTCGTGAGCGACGAGGCCGTAGCACGCTATTGGAGCTGTCGATCTGAGTTCCTATCATCTGCGACTCACCTCACCGCGGCCGCTCGCCGTCGGCGGCGACCGGCGCCCCGAGGTGCACCTCGCGCAGTTCCGGTCGCAGCCAGGTGCGCGACCACCGCGTCAGCCGCGGCATGATGACCCACGCCAGCAGCAGCACGACCAGCATCGTCAGCACGGCGGTTTTGCCGGGCAGCGGCCAGCTTTCTAGCAGCGGGGCCACGGTCAGCGACACCAGCAGCACCGACGGGTAGACCGCCAGCCAGGTCAGCACCGCCATCTTCCACCGCGGCGGCACCGCCGCCCCCTCGCGGAAGAACGCCTCGAAGCCGTGCAACGGCCGCACCACCGCCCGGCCCTCGATTAGCGGGCCCGCCTCGCGCTGGTAGTCCTGGAAGAGTTGAGACTCGTAGAACCGCCGGCTCTCCTCGCGGTTGAGGAACGAGCGGTGCAGGTGGAACTCGCGCGAGTCGGATCCTTCCGGCGGCCGCATCAGGTGCACGCCCGTCACGCCGGGCAGGTCGAGCGACCGCTTGGCGAGGTCGACCAGCCGCGCGTCGAGCTCCGCCTGGCGTCCCTCCTTCGCGACCAGCGAGATCGCCCAGTGGACCGCTTCGCTCGGGAGGTTGGGGCTGTGGTGGGCGGTCGGCGGCTTCATGGCGTTGCGTGTTGGCGGGCGGCGGGTGGCGTCGCGCGAGGGACGCCCCGTCGGTTATACACGAGGCGCGTCCCGCTGCGGGAACGCCGCCGCCCGCGGCGGGGCGCACGCAAGCCGCCGGGAGCGTGGGGTATACTGAGGCTCCCTCCCCGCCGCCCCTCTCCCCGACCGAACGGCCCGCCATGCCCCGCCTGCTGCTGCTGATTGTCTGTTTGTTCCCGGCCGCCGCGGCCGCACAGAACGCCGACCGACCGTTTGTGCACCCCGGCATGCTGCACACGGCGGCGGACCTCGATCGCGTGCGGGCCAGGATCGAAGCGGGCGAAGAGCCGTGGCTCTCCGGCTGGCGGGCGCTGGTCGATAGCCCGCTCGCGCAGCTCGACTACCGCCCGCGTCCGTTGGAGCGGGTGGTCCGCGGGGGCCAGGGGCAAAACTTTGTGCTGCTCGCCCGCGACGTGCACGCGGCGTACCAGCTCGCGCTGCGGTGGCGGCTCAGCGGCGACGACGCCTACGCCGACAAGGCGGCCGAGGTGATCAACGCCTGGACGGGCGAGCTGCGTGAGATCACCGGCAACTCCGACCGGTTCCTGGCCGCCGGCATCTACGGCTATCAATTCGCCAACGCGGCCGAGCTGCTACGCGGCTACCCAGGCTGGTCGGGCGAGGACCTGCGCCGCTGCCAGCGGGTGATTCTCGAGGTGTTCTACCCAATGAACCACGACTTCCTAGTCAACCACAACGACGCCGCCATCACCAACTACTGGGCCAACTGGGACCTGTGCAACATGGCCGCGGTGATGTCGATCGGCGTGCTGTGCGACCGCCGCGACCTGTACGACGAGGCGCTCAACTACTTCCACCGCGGCCACGGCAACGGCGCGATGGACAAGGCGGTGTACTTCCGGCACCCCGGCAACCTGGGCCAGTGGCAGGAGGCCGGCCGCGACCAGGGCCACACCACGCTCGGGATCTCCCTGATGGGCCCCCTCTGCGAGACCGCCTGGAACCAGGGGGACGACCTCTACTCGTACGACAACCACCGCCTGCTGGCCGGCGCGGAGTACGTGGCCCGCTACAACCTGGGCGAAGAGGTTCCCTATCAGTTCTACGCGTGGGGCATCGGTCAGCGGGGCGACTACCGCGAGCAGCCGGAGATTTCGGCCGCGGGGCGTGGTGCGCTCCGGCCCGGTTTCGAGCTGGTGCTGAACCACTACACCAATCGCCTGGGGGTCGCCGCCCCCTACAGCGAGCGGTACGCCGCCCGGCTCCGGCCAGAACGGGGCGGCGGCGGGCACGCCTCAACGTACGACCAGGTTGGGTTCGGCACGCTGACCGCCACACGCGAGCCGGAGGTGGACCAGCCCCGCCCATCCGGCCTGACGGCGCGGCGGCACGCCGGCCAAGTAGTGCTCTCATGGTGGGGCGCCGCCGGCGCCAACGAGCACCGGGTGCTCCGAGCAAGTTCTGAGGGTGGCCCCTACGAGGAGCTCGCCCGCTACAACCCGTTCACCTCCACGCATACCGACGCCAATCCGCCGGCCGGCGAGTGCTGGTACGCGGTCGCCGCGGTTGCCGGCGGGAAAGTGCGGTCACGCTCTCAGCCGGTGCGTTTTGTTTCGGCCCCACGGCTGGTGAGCCCCGGGTCCGCTGACTCCGGGTGGCTGCAGCCGGCCGATGGCGCGAAGCTCTCCCCGGCCGGCGTGCTGACGCTCGACGGCGAACGTGGGCACGCTGCGCTGCCGCCGGGCGTGGTGAGCGGTTTGTCCGACTTCACGTTCGCCGTTTGGGTCCGCCTGGACGAGGCCCGGCCGTGGTCGCGGGTGTTCGACTTCGGCGACGACCGCGGCCGCTACCTGTTCCTCACGCCCCGCAGCGACCAGGGCGGCGCCCGGTTCGCCGTGGCGTCCAACTACCGGTACAACGAGCAGCGGATCGACTCCGCGGCGCCGCTGCCGGTGGGGCGGTGGACGCACGTCGCGGTGACGCTGAGCGGCCGCACCGGCACGCTGTACGTCGACGGCCAGCCGGTCGGACAGAACGAGGGCGTCGACTACCCGCCGCACCAGCTTGGCCGCACGCCGGAGAACTGGATCGGCCGTTCGCGGTTCCCCAGCGATCCGCCGCTGGCCGGGCAGGTGCAGGGTCTGCAGGTGTACGACGGTGCGCTGACCGATGGGCAGGTCGCCAAACTCGCCGAGCGGCCGCCGCAGGCGCCGTAGGCTAGGGCGTTTCAGAGTCTGAGTTCTGGTTCGCCTCCGCGGCATCCCCCTCCGGCGAACGCATCCGCCAGGCGACGGCCAGCACGCTGCCGATCACCGAGTGCGCGACCGCCGAGATGGCGCACGGCACGGCGGCCAGGCAGAGCAGCGTCTGGGCGTTGGTGAAGTGCCGGGTGGCCAACGCGGCGCCGAGGCCGGAGTTCTGCATGCCGACCTCGATCGACACCGTCCGCCGCACCAGCTTGTCGTAGCCGAACAGCCACGCCGCGGCGTAGCCCAGCCCGAACCCGCCGGCGTGCAGCAGCCCAACCGCCGCGGTCAGCCGGCCGCTGTGCTCGATCACCTCCGCGGCGTTCCGGCCGATAATGTTCGCGCAGATCAGCGCGATCAGGATCACGCTCACCAACGGCGCCACGGGCGTGACGCGCTCGACCGCTTTGGGCGCCACGTGGTGCAGCACCAGCCCGGCGAGCACCGGCAGCAGCACCACCTGCACCGTTGAGAGGAACAGCCCCCACGCGTCCACCGGCAGCCGCTCACCCACCAGCCACTTGGTCAGCAGCGGCGTGAGCGCGATCGCGGCGAAGGTGCTGCACATGGTCATCAGCAACGACAACGCCAGGTTGGCCCGCGCGATGTAGGTCACCACATTCGAGGCCGTGCCGCCCGGGCAGCAGGAGACCAGGATCAGGCCCACGGCGATCTCGTTGGGCAATCGAAAGGCGGTAGCGATCGCCCAGCCCAGCAGCGGCATGATGGTGAACTGCGCCGCCACGCCCAGCAGCACCGGCCGCGGCTCACGCAGCACCCGCACAAAGTCGCCTGCCGTGAGCGTGACGCCCATCCCCAGCATGATGCCGCCGAGCGCCGGCACGATGTACGGCCCGAACCAGTCGAACAGCGGCGGGTGCACCAACGCCGCCGCGCAGCACACGACCACCCAGACCGGGAACAGGTTGGCGAGGAGGTTGAGGAGGCGAATCACGCGGGGGATTGTAGCAGAAGCCGCCCCGCCGCGCGTCCGCATCTGCTAGAATGCCCGCCAAGCTTCGCAGCGACTCTTCCTTCCCACCTATTCCGCGGCGCTGTCTGCGATCGCCCTCGTTCGATGGGGTCGGCCGACGCCGCCACCTGCCATGGAGCAGCGAGCATGATCTTCAGAGCAACGCTACTGATCCTAGCGGCCGGTCTGCCGGCTGGCCTGGTGTTCGCCCAGCCGGCGCCGCTCGTGTATGACGCGGAGAACTCTAGCGAGCCGTTTGACAAGCCCGTGCTGCCAGGGATCGACGAGCTGCCGTCCGTCCCGATGCTGCCCGACCCGTTCGCGTGGTCGGACGGGAGCGGCGGCTCGACGGAACTCGGCGACTGGCCCCGCCGACGGTCGGAGATCAAGGCGGAGATCGAGCACTACGGCATCGGCCCCAAGCCGGCCCGCCCAGAGAACATCACGGCCGAGTACGCCGACGGCGTGCTGACCGTTGAGGTCACCGTCAACGGCCAGACGCTCACCCTCACCGCCCAGGTCGAGCTGCCCGACGGCGCCGGCCCGTTCCCGGCAGTGATCGGCGTCGGCCGGCCCACGGGGAGCCTGCCGGCGGACATCTTCGCCAGCCGCGGTATCGCGCGGATTGCGTTCGACTTCCGCCAGGTCATGTCCCACACCCAGCGGCGGGGCAGCGAGCCGATCAACCGGCTCTACCCCGAGCTGACGCACATGGGCGCCTACGCCGCGTGGCCGTGGGGCGTGAGCCGGCTGATCGACGGGCTGGAGCTGACGCAGGAGAGCCTGCCCATCGACCTCAAGCATCTGGGCGTCACCGGCTGCTCGTTCGCGGGCAAGATGGCGCTGTTCGCCGGCGCGCTCGACGAGCGAATCGCGCTGACCATCGCGCAGGAGTCGGGCGGAGGAGGGGCCGCGGCATGGCGCGTGTCGGAGACCCTCGGCCGCGTCGAGACGCTCGGCCGCACCAGCCACCAGTGGTTCATCGAGGACATGTTCAAGTTCTCCGACACCGTCGACAAGCTCCCCTACGACCACCACGAGCTGATGGCGCTGGTCGCGCCGCGGGCGCTCTTGGTGTTGGGGAACCCGGACTACGAGTGGCTGGCCGACGAGTCGGGTTACGTATCGTGCCGGGCGGCGCACCAGGTTTGGAAGACGTTTGGGGTGGGCGACCGGTTTGGGTTCTCGATCGTCGCCGGGCACCCCCACTGCCGCCTGCCCGACAGCCAGCGGCCCGAGGTCGAGGCGTTCGTCGACAAGTTTCTGCTCGGCAAGCAGGACGCGGACACTGCGGTCACCAAGCACCCGTTCAAAGACGTGGACCACCGGCGGTGGTACGCCGATTGGGCGACCGGCGACAAGTAGCCACGGCGGCCAGGCACGCTAGGCCCAGCGAGGCGGGCTCCGGCACGCTGCCACCGGTCGAGACCACCGCGTACAGCTTGCCGTCGGTCGGCGCCGTGCCGGCCACCGGCGCCACACCGCCGAACAGGTCGGTCAGCTGCTGGTAGACGCCCACGTTGCCCTCGCCGGTCCAGCCGGCGAGCAGGCCCTCGAAGCTTGGGTTGGTGAGCGAGGCGATGGTCGCGCCGGTGACATCACGGGCGCGGAAGTTGTCGATCGCCAGGCTGGTGTCGGCGAAGTGGTCGAACGTGTCGGCGACCAGGATCTCGAGCGACAGCGGACGGTCGGCCGCCGCGGGCGGGAACGACAACGCCGCGGTCGCCCAACCGGTTCCGCCGTCCAGGTGGTACGCGTCGATGGTCAGCCCGAATCCGCCGGCCGACGCTTCCGACGGCGCGGTGGTCCCCATCGGCGGGGCGCCAACCGGCGTGAACGAGCCAGAGTAGCCGGCGGGCGTCGGGTCGAGGGCCCAGTCCTGCGCGTCCACGACGCTATTGTTGGTCGGGTCGATCAGCCGCACGTAGAAGACATCCTCGCCGCCGCCCCCGAAGAACTCGCTGGAGAACGCCTGCCAGTCGAACTCGATCCGCCCGCCGACCGCCGGCGCGAGGAAGGTCTGGCGGAGGGCCGAGTACTCGGTCTGATTGGCGCCGCTGCCGTCGAGGCTCGTGCCGGGAGGGAAGGCAACCGGCGGACCCGCGGCAGCGGACATGCAGGCCAGGCAGCAGGCGAGCATTGCAAGGCAGGAAGTAGAGCGTTGCACGGCGTGTCTCTCCGGGGTGGTGCGTTGGTCGCAGATCACCAACCGTCGGTGATCCCCGCCAACCCACCCGGATGGGAAGCGTAAGGTGAAACGCTCCGCGGCTTTTTCGTTTTACGGTTGAGTGCGGCGTGCCGCAGTGCTAGTATGGCAACGACGGGTGCGAGATCCTCCCCAAATAGTCGAGGGAAGGGCTGACTCATGTTGCTTACGCTGACTCGACTGGGTTGCTGTGGCGTCGCGGTGGGTTGCGGCTGGCTGGCCGCAACCTGCGGGCCAGCCCTCGGCCAGACGTTCACCGGCAGGCCATCGGCGCCGTTCCGCACTACGCTCGCGACGACTCAGAAGCCAAAGCCGACCGGCGCCTCCAACCCGGCCGGCGTCGGGTGGGGCGCGCCGGCTAGTCGAAGGCCGGCTTTCAACCCGTACGAGAAACGCCTGCACTACGATCTGCACCGACCGACATCGCCGGGCTTCGCTACGCCGGGCGTGGTACACGGTTCGAGTGGACGCCAAGCGCCCAGCGGCGCGCCGCCTGGGACGAAGGCGTGGTGGGAACGTCGGAAGCCGGAGGTCATCAAGAGACAAAACCTGGGCCCGTCGGTCGCCAGGCCGTCAACCGCTCCGCCGCCCACGTCCCAACCGCCCAAGATGCTGTCGGGACCCAGCGACTTTAAGGCGGCGCCCGGCGCCGGCAGAGCGTCTCTAGGGGCGATAGATCTTGGCGGCGCTCTTAATGGGGGGAAACTATTCGGTGGCGCAGCATCCCCTACCATCGCCAAGCCGATCGAGTTCCGCACACCGGCGTTAGATCTCGCCCCTCTGAACCTGCAGCCCCTGGACCTGACGCCGCTGCAGGGCGGGTTGCGGCCGCTTGTCGACACGCCTTCGCTGGCCGATTAACATGCCAAGCAGCGCGGGTGTCGCCCGCGGTGGCTCGTCTTCTCTGTCTTGCATCGGTTTCGGCATGCTTGGATTCTGTTTCGATCATTGCGCCCGCTGGTCGGTTTCCCCGTGGCGAGCCTTCACGTGGCTGGTTGTTGTTGGGCTCTTCCTTGGTGAGGCAGCCACACCGGCCGCTGCTCAGTCAGACCTGCCGGTCGTGCACGACCCGGTGATGGCCAAGCAGGGCGATACGTACTACTTGTTCTGCACCGGTCGGGGCGTCGACATCTGGACGTCCACGAACCTCAAGGAGTGGCGCCGCGCGGGCAGCGTGTTCGAGCGCTCGCCCGAGTGGGTGAAGGAGATGCTGCCCCGCTTCCGCAACCACGTCTGGGCGCCCGACATCTTCCACGACGGCGATCGGTACTACCTGTACTACTCGGTGTCGGCGTTCGGGCGGAACAACTCGGCGATCGGCGTTGTGACCAACACGACGCTCAACCCAGAGGACGAAGCCTACGAGTGGGTCGACCACGGCATGGTTGTGCAGTCGGTCCCGGGGCGGGACATGTGGAACGCGATCGACGCGGCCGTGTTCCGCGACGCCGAGGGCACGCCCTGGATGGCGTTTGGCTCGCACTGGGGCGGTTTGAAGCTGTGCAAGCTATCCGAAGAATTGACGGCTCTCTCTGAGCCGCAGGAGTGGCGGACCATCGCCGCCCGGCACCGCTACTGGAAGCTCGACGAGTTCGACGCGGGCGACTCGGCCAACCCCGAACTCGACTACGACGAGCTCTACAACCCGAAGCTGACGGAGCTGAACCGCGCGTCCCAGAGCGGTGCGATCGAGGCGCCGTTCATCTTCCGGCACGATGGCTACTACTACCTGTTCGCGTCGTGGGACCGCTGCTGCCGCGGAGTCGACAGCACGTACAAGGTGGTCGTGGGCCGATCCAAGGACGTAAAGGGGCCCTACCTGGACCGCGAGGGCGAGTCGATGGTCAACGGCGGCGGGTCGCTGGTAGTGCAGGGCGTCGAGCAGAGCGACCGCTGGGCGGCGCTGGGGCACAACGCGGTCTACACGTTCGACGGGACCGACTACCTGATCTGCCACGCGTACGACAAGCAAGACGAGGGCCGGCCGAAGCTCTTCATGCGTCCGATTGAGTGGGACCCCCAGGGCTGGCCCGTGGTCAACGTCGACTAGCAGCCGGACCAGCTACCTGCGGAACTGCTTGCGGAACGCGCGGGGCGTCATGCCGGTCGACGTGCGGAACGTTCGGTTGAAGCTGCTGAGCGACTCGAAGCCGGCGCCGTACGCGATGTCGATGATCGGCTGGTCGGTGCTGAGCAGCTTGCTCTGCACGTCGGCCACCCGGTGCCGTGTAACCTGCGCATTGATCGTTACGCCGAACGACTTGCGGAACACGGTCGCGGCGTAGTCGGGGTGCAGGTCAACGCTCGCCGCGATGTCCGCGATCGGGATCGCACGCTTGTAGTTCTTGGCGATGAAGCACGCCATCCGCTCCGCCTTCTCGAGGGTCGACGCCTGGGGCTTCGGGCGGACGGCGGAGTCGTCGTCGCCGACCGGCGGCGGGCCGAGCGGCGCCGACTGGCTCAGCCGCATCATCCGCGCCTGCAGCTCCAGCAGCACGATGCGGTGCGTCTGCTCGTCGGCGTGGTTCAGGTCGGTGCGCCACCGCTCCAGCAGGATGGCGTCGATCTGGCTCTGCTGGGGGTCGGTGCACGCGATGGCGTCGCCGACCAGCAGGTGCGACTGGACCGACTCCGGCAGCCCCCACTGCAGGAACCGGTCGAACGGGATCGTGACCACAAAGTAGGACGCCACGCCCTTGAACGAAACGATCTGGTGCGGCAGCGCCGCCCAGAACATGGTCAGGCGGCGGGGCTCAAGGCGGATCTGCCGACCGCCCAGGTTGTAGACCAGCGAACCCTCGTTCAAGTAGTTGATCTCGATCTCTTCGTGCCGGTCGGGCCGCGGCATGCGGTGCGGCTCCCACAGCTCGCAGGTAAAGCCGTAGGGGGCGAAATCGGATCGTCTTGCATTGAAATGCTTCACGGTCTCAGGATATGGCAAGTTGAGCCATCTGTCGAGGGAGAGTAATCATATCCTGATGCAATAGGATGAAGGAACGAGGTAGAGATCCGGCAGGCGGGCCGTGACCGGCCGCCGGGTGCGAATCCTCGACAGGCGGTACTTGTCGCACACGCCCCGCGCCGGGGTCCCCGCTGTTCCGGGGCCCGCTCGGCAATCGGCTCGTTGGGGAGGGCGGTCTGCGGCGGGCGCCGAGCGTAGTCCACACGCGATGGATCCCGGACTTGTCATGATGCCCGAGCACACGGACTGCAGTGTCACGCACGGTCAGATCGCGATGGGGCTCTGCCCCTGGTGCGACGCAGAGCTGAGCAGCGACGCCGCCCGGGAAGACACAGCCGCGGCTAGAACCCGCAAGTGCTTTTGGAGTACGACAGCAATGGCTACGGCGCTAGAGAATCTGGATTCTGGTATCCGCTCCGCGACGGTCACCAACCTGGTCGTCGAGCACGGGCCCGAGGTGTCGGCCGCGATCCCGCTGCTGTCCAAGGCGTTCAAGGACCGCTCGCCGCGGGTGCGCGACCTCGCCCACGGGGCGCTGGAGCGTCTGGGGCAGGGCCTGTCGGCCGACGAGGCCCGGGACCTGGCCGACCACCTCCTCGACTCGCCGGGCGAGCTCGCGGTGCGGTCGTTGCTGCTGGCGTACTACAACCTCGGCTCCGGGAACTTTGGTTCGGGGCCGGCGCCGGCCAACTAGCCGGCGGCACGGTCGCTAGCGCGACGTCTTCCAAACCGGGTCGGCGTGCGACTGGTCCGGCCGCGGCCAGCGGGAGAGCGTCACCTTCTGACGCGTGTAGAACTGGATCCCCTCGACGCCCTGCACATGCAGGTCGCCAAAGAAGGACCGGTTCCAGCCGGTGAAGGGGAACCACGCCATCGGCGCCGGCACGCCCACGTTCACGCCGATCATGCCGGCGTTGAACCGCTGCGTGAACTCACGCGCCGCGTAGCCGCTCTGCGTGAAGATCACCGCCCCGTTGCCGTACTCGCAGTTGTCGCCCAGCGCGAGCGCGTCCTCGAGCGTCTTGACCCGGCTCACGCTCAGCACGGGTCCGAACACCTCCTCGGTAGCGATCCGCATGCCGGGCGCCACGTGATCGACGACGCTGGGCCCGATCAGGAACGCGTCCTCGGTGTCGCCGCGACGGCCGTCGAGCGCGACGGTCGCGCCGTCCGCGCCGGCGATGTCCAGGTAGCCCGCCACCCGCTGCCGGTGGGCGTCGCGGATCACGGGGCCCATGTCGACCGACTCGGCGGCGTCATCGACGTCGGGATCGCTCGGTCCGACGTTCATCTTCCGCGAGAAGTCGACCAGGCCCTCGACCAGCGGGTCGCCCGCGGCGCCAACCGCCACGGCCATGCTGCCGGCCATGCACCGCTGGCCGGCGCAGCCGTAGGCGCTGGCCGCTAGCGCCTTGACGGTCTGGTCCATGTCGGCGTCGGGCATGATGATCAGGTGGTTCTTCGCGCCGCCGGCCGCCTGCACGCGCTTGCCGTGGGCCGTGCCGGTCTTGTAGATGGCCTCGGCGATCGGCGTGGAGCCGACAAACGACACCGCCGCCACCTGCGGGTGCGTGAGCAACGCGTCGACGCACGGCTTGCCCCCGTGCACCAGGTTGAACACGCCGGGCGGCAGCCCGGCCTCGTCGAGCAGTTCGCCCAGCAGCACCGCCGACAGCGGCACCTTCTCCGACGGCTTGAGCACAAACGCGTTCCCGCAGGTGATCGCCACGGGGACCATCCACAGCGGCACCATGTTGGGGAAGTTGTACGGCGTGATCCCCACACACACGCCTACCGGGTGACGCACGCACGATGCGTCGACCCCCGCCGCGATGTTCGGCAGCGAGTCGCCCATCAGCAGGCTAGGGATGCCGGCGGCGAACTCCACCATCTCCACGCCGCGGTTCACCTCGGCCCGCGCCTCGGCGAGTGTCTTGCCGTGTTCCCGGGTGACCAGCCGGGCGATCTCCTCGAACCGCTCGTCCATGAGCTGCCGCAGCTTGAACATCACGCGGGCCCGCTCGACCACCGGCGTGTCGGCCCAGGCGGGCAGGGCGGCGGCCGCCGCCGTCACAACCCGGTCGACCTCCGCGGCGCAGCCCAGCGGCGTGCGGGCGATGACCTTGCCGCTGGAGGGGTTGTAGACGTCCTCGTACGCGTCGGCTTCGAGCTGCAGCCACTGGCCGCCGATGAGTGAGGGAACGGTTTCGACGCTGACGGCGGTGCTCATTATCATCCTAGGGAGTATCCCCAGGCTACGGTGAGGTTGGCGCTGGGCCAACATGGAAGGTTGCAAGAGTCCTCTTCGCACGACTGCGCTGCTTGCGGTAAGATACCACCTCCCGCAGATTGCACCAAACTGGCAAGCGGGGAGGGCGGACCTTACGACGCAGCTTCCCGCATTCCTCTACCGAAGGTCCCGCGTATGCCCCGCCCCGTCCGTGGCGCCCTGATCCAGGCCACCACCTGCGAGCCCACCACGTCGCCCACCGCCAAGATCAAGCAGGCGATGATCGACAAGCACGTGGCGATGATCGAAGAGGCCGCTAGCAAGGGCGCGCAGGTCTGCTGCCTGCAGGAGATCTTCTACGGCCCGTATTTCTGCGCCGAGCAAGAGACCAAGTGGTATGAGCTGACCGAGCGGATCCCTGACGGCCCGACCACCAAGCTGATGCAGGAGCTGGCCAAGAAGCACCGGATGGTGATGGTCGTCCCGATGTACGAGGAGGACCTGACCGGCGTCTACTACAACACGGCCGCCGTCATCGACGCCGACGGCGAGTACCTCGGCAAGTTCCGCAAGATCCACATCCCACACTGCGCGCCCGGCTTCTGGGAGAAGTTCTACTTCAAGCCCGGCAACCTGGGCTACCCGGTGTTCGACACCGCGGTGGGCAAGGTGGGCGTCTACATCTGCTACGACCGCCACTTCCCTGACGGCGCGCGCTGCCTGGGGCTCAACGGCGCGGAGATCGTGTTCAACCCGTCCGCCACCGTGGCCGGGCTGAGCGAGTACCTCTGGAAGCTGGAGCAGCCCGCCCACGCGGTCGCCAACCAGTACTTCGTCGGCGCGATCAACCGGCCCGGCTGGGAAGAGCCGTGGCGGATCGGCGAGTTCTACGGCCAGAGCTACTTCGTCGACCCCCGCGGGCAGTTCATCGCGTCTAGCGAGAAACGCGACGAGGACGACATCGTTATCGCCGACATGGACCTCGACCTGATCCGCGAGGTGCGGAACACGTGGCAGTTCTTCCGCGACCGCCGGCCAGAGACTTACGGGGCGATCACGGAGTTGTAGGAAGACCATCAACTAGGATGATGTCATGAGAAGATTCTATTTGCCGAGTGTCCCGCTGATTCTCGTCTTGATCGGTGTTGTTGGCTGCACCGACGAACGTTCTGCGTTGCAAGGCGACGGTGCGACGGGAACTCCAAATGCTGCCGTGTGCGCCGCGGTGCCTGACGGAGCCGCAGAGGTGATTTCGTTGACTCCGGCTGCAGCCGCGCAACTGAGGCTGGTGATGGAGCAGAACGATCTCTCGGAAACCGACTACTTGCGAGTCTTGGTCACTCAGGGCGGTTGCCAAGGTTACCTATATGACATGCGGTTCGTTACGGAAGTTGAGCCGCAGAGCGACGTTGTCCTGCTCTCCCATGGAGTGAATGTAGTAGTCGACAAGAAGAGCTTACTCTTCCTCAGCGGCACAACGATCGATTTCTACGACGGAGTGGAGAAACGTGGATTCACGTTTGAGAATCCGAATGCCGTAACATTTTCGGGCGATCAATCGTCTTAATACGGGGCATCCAGGCCATCAACTCACAGGCGAGTTTGGCGAGAGTGAATGGCAGAAAGCAACGTCATCCACGGCCTCGACGATAGGCCTCCCCTCGGCCGCGCGGTGGTGCTCGGCCTGCAGCACGTGCTGACGATGTTCGGCTCCACGGTGGCGATCCCGCTGCTGTTTGGGCCCGCGATGGGGATGTCGATCGAGCAGATCGGCGTGCTAATCTCCTCGGTAATGCTCTGCAGCGGGCTGGCGACCATGATCCAGGCGACCTTCGGGTCGCGGCTGCCGATCATCCAGGGCGTCAGCTTCTCGTTCATCGCGGCGTTTTTCGGCATCATCGGCGCCGTGTCGGCCGACGGCGGGTCGTCGTCAGAGATGATGCAGTACATCGCCGGCGCGGTGATTGTCGGCGCGGTCGTCGAGATGGTCGTCGGCTTCTCCGGCCTGATGGGCTGGGTCCGCACGGTGCTCTCGCCGGTGGTCGTGGGGCCGGTGATTATGCTAATCGGCTTAGCGCTGTTCCAGCACGGCGCGCCGAAGGCGGGGACCGACTGGGCGATCTCCGGGCTCACGATGGCCCTGGTGATCCTGTTCTCGCTCGTGCTGTCGCGGAATAACCGCTGGTTCAAGCTGTTCCCGATCATTACGGCGCTGGTCATCGTCGTGACGCTCTGCTGGGTGCTGTCGCTGGCCGGGCTGTACGGCGGCGACCACCCCTCGCACGTTAACCTCGACGCGGCCAAGTCGGCCCAGTGGGTGCGCTACCAGCCGAGCGAGATCTTCTTCCCATGGGGCTACCCCAAGTTTCAACTCGGCTTCATCATCGCCGTGCTGGCGGGCTACCTGGCGAGCATGATCGAGTCGTTCGGCGACTACCACGCCTGCAGCCACATGGCCGGTGGGGGCGACCCCACGCCGCGGCAGATCTCACGCGGCATCGGCTGCGAGGGGATCGGCTGCCTGCTGACCGGCGTGCTGGGCGGATTCAGCTCCACCAGCTACTCGGAGAACGTGGGCCTGATCGGACTGACCAAGGTCGGCAGCCGGTTCGTCGTGCAGATCGGCGCCGGTATCCTGATCCTGCTCGGCTTCTTCGGCAAGTTCGGCGCGCTGGCCGCGGCGATCCCCGGGCCGGTGGTGGGCGGGCTCTACTGCGTGATGTTCGGCCTGATCAGCGCCGTGGGGGTCCAGCAGTTCGCCAAGTGCGACCTGCGGAGCGACCGCAACCTGCTGATCGGCGGCTTCTCGCTGTTTATGGGGCTCAGCATCCCCACGTACTTTTCCTCGGTCGCATCACCGGAGGGGATACAGGCTGGTCAGACGCTAGCGCTCTACCGGCCGACCGCCGAGAGCTTCCTCGGCATGCTCCCCGCTGGCATGCAGTCGATTGTGATCTCAATCGGCTCGACCGGGATGGCCGTGGCGGCGATAATCGGGATTACGCTCGACAACCTGATCCCCGGCACGAAGGAGGAACGCGGATTGCACGACCCGGGCGTCCTCGTTCCCGAAGCGGGCGACGTTGGCGAGGGGGCGTAGGTCTTATAACCACAATTGACACGAAGAGCACGAAGGAGAGTCCGCTCGAGGAAAGCATCCAGTCGTGCTTCGTGACCTTTGTGTCCTTCGTGGTAAACCAGTGAGGACGTCGGCTATGTCTAGCGACGCGAAGCTCCAGCTCCCCGTGATCGACCACAAGCCTGCCGCGTACAACGGCCCGTCGCGTGAAGAAGTTATTGCGCTGCGGAAGCAGTACGTGTCGCCGGGCGTGATCACGTACTACAAAGAGCCCCTGATGGTGGTCGAGGGGAAGATGCAGTACGTGTGGGACGAGACCGGCAAACGCTACCTCGACGCGTTCGCCGGCATCGTCACGGTCAGCGTCGGGCACTGCCACCCGAAGGTCCTGGAGAAGGTGCACGCCCAGAACGGCGCGCTGCAGCACACCACCACGATCTACCTGCACCCCGGCATCGCCCAGTTTGCCGAGAAGCTGGCCAGCAAGATGCCGGCAGGGCTGTCGCGGTCGTACTTCACCAACAGCGGCAGCGAGGCGAACGAGATCGCCATCCTCAGCGCCCGCGAGCACACCGGCAACACGGACGTGATCGCGCTGCGGAACGGCTACCACGGCGGCACCGCGACGGCAATGGGGCTGACCGCGCACGGCACGTGGAAGTTCAAGTCGAACAATGCCCCCGGCGTCCACCACGCGCACGCCGCCTACTGCTACCGCTGCCCGTTCGGGCTGGAATACCCGAGCTGCGGGCTGAAGTGCGCCCACGACGTTGAGAACGTGATCCGCTACCAGACGCCGGGCGAGGTCGCGTGCTTCATCGGCGAGCCGATCCAGGGCGTGGGCGGCACGGTCACGCCGCCCAAGGAGTACTTCCAGATTGTCTACGAGATCGTGCGGAAGCACGGCGGGATCTGCATCGCCGACGAGGTGCAGGGCGGCTTCGGCCGCACGGGCGCGCACTACTGGGCGCACCAGAACTACGATGTGGTGCCGGACGGCGTGACCATGGCCAAGGGCATCGGCAACGGCGCGCCGCTGGGCGGGTTCACCACCACCGAAGAGATCAGCCAGGTGATGACCAACCGCATCCACTTCAACACCTTTGGCGGCAACCCCGTCAGCATGACCCAGGGGCTGGCCACGCTAGAAGTGATCGACGAGGAGGGCATCCAGGAGAACGCGCTAACGGTTGGCGCCCGGCTGAAGGACCACCTGCTCGAACTGCAGGACAAGCACCCGCTGATCGGCGAGGTCCGCGGCATGGGCCTGATGCTCGGCGTCGAACTGGTCCGCGACCGCAGAACCAAAGAGCCCGCCAACACCGAGGCCGCCGAGGTCATGGAGCAGATGAAGCACCGTGGGGTGCTGGTCGGCAAAGGTGGGCTGTACGGGAACACCCTCCGCATCAAGCCGCCAATGTGCCTGACCGCCGACGACGCGGACTATTTGGCGGCTATGCTGGACGAGGTGCTCCAGAACCTAGAGTAGAATAGCTACAGAGTCACCTAGAGCACGAAGGCGCCGCCGCGGCCCCTTTGTGTCTTCGTGCCTTCGTGGTTCCCCACTCATTCGAGGTAACGATGGCTTCCTTAGCGACTACCGTCAACGGCCTGAAACTCCCCAATCCGTTCGTTATCGCCTCGGGCCCTCCCGGGACGAACGGTAAGGTGATTGGCCGCGCGTTCGACGAGGGCTGGGGCGCCGTGGTGTGCAAGACCGTCAGCCTCGACGCGTCCAAGGTGGTGAACGTGCAACCGCGGTACGGGCGGCTGCGGAGCCGCGAATCGAACGAGATCTACGGCTGGGAGAACATCGAGCTCATCAGCGACCGCCCCTTCGAGGCCTGGATCGACGAGTTCAAGGCGCTCAAGGACTCGCACCCCGACGGCGTGCTGATCTGCTCAGTGATGGAGGAGTACAACAAGGACGTGTGGCAGGAGATCATCGGCCGCTGCGAGGAGGCGGGCGTCGATTCCTTCGAACTGAACATGTCCTGCCCCCACGGGCTGCCGGAACGCAGGATGGGTGCCGCCATGGGCGAGAACCCGGACATCCTGCAGGAGGTGTGCGGCTGGGTGATGGAGGTGGCGACCAAGCCGGTGTGGGCGAAAATGACGCCCAACGTCACGCACATCGAGGACCCCACCCGGGCCAGCCTCCGCGCCGGTTGCGACGGCATCGCCGCCATCAACACTATCCGCAGCGTGATCGGCGTCGACCTTCAGACGCTCCGCCCCGAGCCATCGGTCGAGGGGTACACCACGCCGGGCGGGTACAGCTGCCAGGCGGTGCTGCCCATCGCGCTTCGGATGTGCATGGAGGTGGCGACCGTCATCCGCGACGAGTTCCCCGACGCCACCCTGAGCGGCATCGGCGGCGTCGAGACCGGCGAGGACGCCGCGCAGTTTATCCTGCTCGGGTCCCACACGGTGCAGGTCTGCACCGGCGTGATGAAGTCGGGCTACGGCATCGTGGCGCCGATGAAGGAGCAGCTGCTTGCTTTCATGGAGAGGCACAAGTTTGCATCGCTGGACGACTTCCGCGGGCACTCGCTGCAGTACTTCACCACCCACGCCGACCTGGTGAGGCGCCAAGCCGAGGCCCGGGCCGCCAAGAAAGCGGAGCACGACAAGAAGATGGTTAAGGCCGACACCGAGTGGGACGGCGACGACTTTGTCGATCAGAGCGACGCTCTGGCCCGCGGCTAGGGGCAGGGCGACGGCGATGTGGTTCCTAATGGGCGCCTGGTGAATGGACGTTCGGCGGCCAGTCCGTAGAATTGTCCGCTGTGCCAAGCCAAACGCCACTCTCCGCCGACACATCCGACCTGCGCTTCGAACTGCTAGGCGACGCAGCGTTGCTGGTCCACATCGGCGGCGAAACGGGCGAGCGACGCAGCCTCGCGGCCGCGTTGGTCGAGGCGTGCCGCGATCAGCCGCTGCGTAGCATTTGCGATGTCGTCCAAGCGTTCGACGTCGTGGCGGTTTTCTTCGATCCAGGGGCAGCGGAGCAGGGCGGCGGCGTCGAAAGCTGGGTCCGCGGGCGCAGGGCAACGTTGAACGGCGCGCCGCGCGTGACAAGCCGGACGCACACCTTGCCGGTGTGCTATGACCGCGAGTTCGCACCCGACCTGGCCGCGCTGGCGGCCCACGCCGGCTTGAGCGAAGAGGAGACCGTGCGCCGACACAGCGGGGCAGAGTACACGGTGGGCGCCGTCGGCTTTACCCCAGGTTTCGGATACCTAGAGGGTCTGCCGGCGGAGTTGCAGATGCCCCGCCGAGACACCCCGCGAACACGTGTCCCGGCGGGCGCAGTGGCGGTCGGCGGGACGTACACCGCGGTCTACCCAAACGAGTCCCCCGGCGGATGGAACCTCGTTGGCCGTTGCCCGCTACGGATGTTTGACCCGTTGGGTCAGCCGCCCGCAGTGCTGCAGGCCGGCGATCGGGTGAAGTTTGAGCGGATCGACCGCGACCGATTTGAGCAGCTTGAGGAACACTCGCGATCTCTTGGGTCAAACGCTCCAGATGGAACGCCCGTGTTGCGTGTCGTCTCACCGGGAGTTCAGTCGACCCTGCAGGACCTCGGCCGTCGCGGTGTGCGGCGGTGGGGAGTTGCTGTCGGCGGGGCGGTGGACACCGCCGCGCTCCGCATCGCGAACGCGTTGGTTGGAAACCCCGCCGGCGCCGTTGCGATGGAGGCCACCCTGGTGGGGCCGGTGCTCGAGTGCCTTGCGGACTGCGAGGTCAGTGTCGCGGGGGGCGTGCCCGAAGCCATCGGCGGGTCGCGGCGGCTGTCGCTATCGGTGGGCGACCGGCTTGATCTCCGCGGGCTGACGGGCGGCCGCGCCTACCTCGCGGTGCAGGGGGGATTCGCCGCGTCGACCGTTTTAGGCGGCGCCGGAACCGATCTGCAGGCGGGCTTCGGTGGTCTAGGCGGACGCATGCTGCGAGCCGGGGACTCGCTCCATCAAGCCAACGCGACCGCCGCACAGCGTGCTGATTCCCGTCGTGATTCCGGGCAATTCTTTGTAGGGCGGGAGGCGGACCCCGACGTGACGGTGCTGCGGATCCTGCCCGGGCCGCACCGAAACGCTGTAGACCCCACCCAATGGGAGGCGTTTATCTCAACCGTGTACGAGGTCTCGTCGGAGTCGAGCCGCATGGGGATCCGTTTGAGGGGCCCGTCTTTGGCCTCCGGTGGAATGGGCTACGGCGCGTCATTTCCCGTGTGCCCGGGGGCGATCCAAATCCCCCCTGACGGGCGCCCCATCGTGCTGTCCGCCGATTGCCAGACACTGGGCGGCTACCCCGTGGTGGCTTGTGTTATCGCCGCGGACTTGCCAGTATTGGGGCGGTTGCGGCCGGCCGCGGGTGTTCAGTTTACTGAAGTAACTATGGAGCAGGCAGGATGCTATCGCCTAGCGGCGCAGCGGGAGCTCTCGACCACCCTGGCCGGGGTGGCGTTGGCCAACAGGGATCTCTGATGCGGCAAGTGGACCTGAACGTCGATGTCGGCGAGGGCGCCGGCAACGACTATGAATTGCTGCAGTACGTGACGTCAGCCAACATCGCGTGCGGCGCCCACGCCGGCGGCGAGCAGACGATGCGCGTGACAGTCGCAAGGGCGGTTGAGTTGGGAGTGGCGATCGGCGCGCACCCGGGCCACGCCGATCGAGAGCACTACGGCCGACGCGAATTGCCGCTCACCCCTGCCCAGGCCAAGAGTCTGGTCGCCGAGCAGCTAGAGCGGTTGATGAGAGTGGTCGACCGGCGCAACGGCAGGCTGGCGTACCTGAAGCCCCACGGCGCGCTGTACCACCAGTTGGCCCGCTGCCCCAAGCTTGCCGAGGCCGCCGTCCGCGCCGCCGTTGAAGCAGGCCCGCCGTTGGCGGTGCTGGGTCCGGCGGGGTCGTGCCTCGAGGCCGCCGCCCGCGAGGCGGGAACGCCATTCTTCGCCGAGGCGTTCGCCGATCGGGCCTACCTGTCCAACGGCGAGATCGCCCCGCGTTCCCACCCGGGCGCGCTGTTCGAAGACGAGAGCGAGGTGGTCCGCCAGGCGTTGTCGCTCGCCACCCGACGTGCTGTCACAACCGCCGACGGCGGCTGCCTGTCGGTGCCCTGTGACAGCATCTGCCTGCACGGCGACACGCGCTGGGCGGTCGAGTTCGCCGCCGGCGTCCGGCTGGCGCTCGCCCGCCGCGGAGTTCGCGTCGAAAGCTTCGCTGGGCGCTGCTAGCACTCCGCCCGAGGCGGTTGCGGTCCGCGCGGAACCTGCGCAAACCTTGCCGGTTGTGCCTGCCGGCCGGACCACTGTTTCACGCCTCACGACCGGAACAGCCGTTCCCACCGCGCCAGCCGGCCGATACGGACCATGAGCCCCGGGCAGCGTCGCTGCCGTGGGGTGTTCCGTTTAGGCTTTCACGAGGCTCGTCATGCGGACTTTTAACCCAGCGGTCACTCATCTGGCGGGTTGGTGCTTGGCGCTGGCCGTTGTAATTCATGCGCCGTCGGCAGCTATGGGGCAGGGCCTCGTGCTGCAGGGCGTCGGCACCGTTAACCGCGCGATGGCTGGCGTCGGCACCGCGTTGCCGGTAGACGCCGCGGGCGCCATCTTCCGTAACCCCGCAACCATGACCGGGATGCGGTGCTCCGAGGTCACGTTCGGCGCCGAGCTCTTGCTGCAGACCGAGACGCTCAGCTCAACCTTCCCCGCCGTGGGCAGCGGGTCGACCGGCGCGGAACCAGGCGCGTCGGTAATCCCCGCGGTTGCGCTGGTCGAGCGAGACTTCCGTAGCCCCGTCACGCTTGGACTCGGCATGTACGGCGTGGCCGGATTCAAAGCGAATTACCCGTCTAGTGTCACGAACCCCGTGCTGGCCGCCCAGCCGAACGGGCTGGGACGCGTCTACGCTCAGCTCGAGGTATTCGAGGTGGCGCCCGCCGCAGCCGTCGAGGTGACGCCGCATCTATCGGTCGGCATCTCGCCTATCCTGGCGATGGGGACGCTTAACGCGGCGCCGCTGTTCCTCGTTCCGCCGGACAACGCGAACCTCGATTCGTCCTTCACCTACCCCGATGGGCTGGGCACCCGCTACCACTACGGCGGCGCCGTGCAGCTGGGCGTGTTCTACGACTCGCACTGCAACTGGACGGTGGGGGCCTCGCTGAAGAGCCCGACCTGGTTCGAGGATTTCCGCTTCTTCGCCCAGGACGAGGTTGGCAACCCACGCGTCGACAAGCTGGACGTGGACATGCCGCTGGTGGCCTCGCTTGGCTTTGGGTACACGGGCATCCGCCACGTCGCGTGGGGTCTCGACCTGCGTTACTTCGACTACAAGAACACCAAGGGGTTTGGCGTCGCGACCTACGACGCGTTTGGCGCCGCAACCGGCCTGGGATGGGACAGCGTGTTCTCGGTGTCCACTGCGGCTCAGATCCAGGCCACCGACCGCCTAATCCTGAGGCTGGGCTACACCTACCAGACCAACCCGATTAATGCGGACACCGCATTCTTCAACGTTGCATCGCCGCTGGTCATCGGCCATATTGTCTCACTGGGCGCGACGCTGGATGTCTCGAAGAACACCAGCTTTAACATCGCGTACCTCCACGGGTTTGAGGGCGAGGCCTCCGGGCCCTGGAACCTGCCGGGCTTCGGCGAGATCCCCGGGTCTTCGGTCCGCAGCGAGGTGTCGGCCGACGCCCTCTCGGCGGGCTTCACCGTGCACTATTGAGCCGAAGAGTCTTGGCGATGACGCGCGCAGCAGAGGCAGATCCCGCCCACGTCAGCGGCCCGGCGCCGAGCGGTCAGAAGCTGTTCACCGATGAGGAGTCGCGCAGCCTGGTCCGCAGGAGCACGCTGCGGGGCGTCCTCTACTGCCTGGTGGACGTTGCGGTCCTGGCGGCACTGCTCGCGGGCGCGCTGCTCGCTGAGCACCTCCTCGTCCAGTTGGTCCTGAGCGTGGCGGCCGGCGTGATGATCGGCGTGCTGTTCGTCGTGGGGCACGACGCGGCGCACCAGAGCCTGACCGATTCGCGGACGATGAACTACGTCCTCGGCCAGGTCGCGCTGCTGCCCGCGTTGCACCCGTTCAGCTTCTGGGTAAAGGTGCATAACCAAACCCACCACCGCTGGACGAATCTCAGCCCGCAGGACTACGTGTGGACGCCCCTTTCCCAGGAGGGCTACGAGCGTCTGACGCCGTGGGGGCGGGCGGCCTACCGGTTCTACCGGGGCCCCTTGGGCCCGCTGGGGTACTACCTAATCGAGTTCTGGGGGCGGCGGATCTTCATGCCGTCAGCCGCCGAGAACGGACGCTACACCAAGCCCCAGGTAAAGGACACCGCCGTGGTGCTGGCGGCCGCTGTCGCTTACGCGGCGTTCCTGGGCGCCGGCGGCGGCGGGGAGTGGTTCGGCGCCGGCAAGGCCTGGTGGAACGCGCCGCTGTTTGGGTTTGTTGTGCCGTTCTTCGTCTGGAACACCCTGATGTCCCTGGTGATCTACCTGCACCACACCCACCCCGAGCTGACGTGGTACGACGATCAGGCCGAATGGAAGCGCGACGCGTCGCAGCTGGAGTCCTCGGTCCACGTGATCTTCCCCGGCCCGATCAACGGCTTCTTTCATTGGATCATGGAGCACAGCGCACACCACGTTCGCCCGGCGATCCCACTCTACCACCTGCCGGAAGCGCAGCGGATTATCGAGGAGCGGGCGCCGGGTCGGGTGATTGTGTTCAGGTGGACCGTGGCCGGCCACCTCGAAGTGGTGCGTCGGTGCAAGCTGTACGACTACCGCGCGAAGCGGTGGATGGACTTCGCCGGTTCGTACACCACCTAGACCTAGGCGGTAGGCTGCTCCTGAGTCGAGTCGACTAGTGTCGCGGCCTTCTCGAGCTCGTCGAACAGCAGCTGCGGCTGGATGGGCTTGGTCAGGCAGGCGTCCATCTCGGCGGCCTCGCACTTCTCCCGCACCACGTGCATCGCGTGCGCCGTCATTGCGATCACGCGGGTGTGCACGCCGAGGCGTTGGTCGCGGGCGCGGATGTGGCGGGTGGCCTCCAGGCCGTCCATCACCGGCATCTCGAGGTCCATCAGCACCACGTCGTACTCGCATTGCTCCAATGCCTGCAGCGCCTCGGCGCCATTGTCAGCCGTGGCTACTGTGTGGCCCCGCGTCTGGAGTAGCCCGACGCCGACCTGCTGGTTGACCTCGCTGTCGTCGACCAGCAGTATTCGGAGCGGGCGGCAGTCCCTATGGTCGGGGAGTTGCGTGGCCGCCGCCGCTGGGGCAGCCATCTGCAGCGCTTCGATCGAGGCGTTGATCAGGTCGTGGCTCGTGACCGGCTTGGTCACCCGCACGCCCTGCAGGGGGCGTTCGGGGTCGTCGACCCAATCGATCGGGGTTAGCCACAGGGTGTCCCATTGGTGGCGTTGGGCCAGCGGCGTCCACTCGGCGACCAGGCGGCGTCCGAGGTTCTTCCGGTTGGTGAGGTCGATCACCGCGAGCCGGGCCGCGTCGTCCGGGAGCGCGCCGGCGGCCGCCGCCAGCGAAGCGCCCGGGGCGACGACCTCCGCCTCGGCGCCGTACCTCCCGAGGGCTTCCAGGTAGAGCTGCTGCGCACTCTGGCAGTCGCTCAACACGACCGCACGCACGCGGTTCAGCGAGTCCGTCTTCTTCTGCGACGCATCCGATGGGGCCGGTGTCTGGAGCGGGATCTCGAACAGGAAGGTGGAGCCCACGCCGACCTCACTCTCGAGCCAGATCCGGCCGTCCATCAGCCCCACGAGCTCGGTGGAGATCGACAGGCCCAGGCCCGTGCCGCCGTACTTGCGGGTGGTGGACCCGTCGCTCTGCTGGAACGCGGCGAACACCTTGGCCTGCTTGTCCTCGGGGATGCCCGGCCCGGTGTCGCGGACGGAGAATCGCAGCACCCAGCCGCGGCGGAGCTTCGGCACGATCTCGACCGACACCACGATCTCGCCCTCTTCGGTAAACTTGACGGCGTTGCCCACCAGGTTCACGATGATCTGACGGAGCCGGTTCGGATCGCCGATGACCACCGGCGGGGCGGCCGACGCGATGTGGCAGAGCAGCTCGATCTGCTTCTTGGCGGCCGCCGCCGACATCAGCTTCACAGCGTCCCCGACTACCGACCGCAGTTCGAAGTCGATCTGCTCGATCTCCATCTTGCCCGCCTCAATCTTGGAGAGGTCGAGCACGTCATTCAGCAGGGTGAGCAACGCCTCGCCCGACTGCCTCACGGTCTTCAGGTACGATTCGAGCTGCGGAGACAGGTCGGACCGCAACGCCAGCTCGGTCATCCCCAGGATGCCGTTCATTGGGGTGCGGATCTCGTGGCTCATCGTGGCGAGGAACTGGCTCTTGGCCTCACTGGCGGACTCGGCCGCCTGCATCGCGACCCGCAGCTCGTCCTCTTTCGTTCGCAGCTCGGTCGCGACTCTCACGAGCTCCTCGTTCGACTCGGCGAGCTCACGGGCCTTGCCCTCCGCGGCGGCGGTGCGTTCGGTGACACGCGCCTCGAGCGTTGCGTTGAGGTCCTGCAGCTGCTGGAACCCCTCGGAATTCTCAAGCGCGGCGCCGGCGATCGCGGCGATAAACTCCGCGATCCGCAGCTCGTCTTCACCAAAGAGGTTGTCAAGCTCGGCGTGCGCGACGAGCATCATAGCGGAGATGCGGCCCCGCACCAGGATTGGGGCCGCCAGGCACGAACCCTGCGACCGGGGGCTCCCGTCTGCGTTGAATAGCGACGCCAGTCGGGGTCCCCAGCAGCTTGCCCCGGTGACCAGGTCGCGGTAGTGCTCGGGGTCCAGCAGCTGCTCTCGGTTTGCGGACGCGTCGTGCAACGCCTTCTGCGATGCGTCCGGGTCGCTGTCCCAGATCACACACTCCTGGCCCCGCAGCAGCCGGAGGGCGGCCGCCTGTGTCTGCTGAAAAATGGCGTTGGCGCCTAGCGATGACGCGATGCTCCGGCCCGAGCCCAGCACGGTGTCGAATCGGTCAATGAGCGACAGGGACGCGGCCTGCTGTGCTGCTTCGGACGAAGGAGCGTCGCCGCGGGCTTTGATAGCGAGCAGGTTGAGCGTCCTCTTCGCCGAGGCGAGCCGCGCGGCGGCCTTGGCCCAGCCGAGCGGTTCGCCGATCCGGCCGTACGCCTCGAGGCAGAGGGCGAACTCGTGCCTAGCGCGGTGCTTCTTGGCGATGTTGAGGGCTCTGATGAGCCTCCGCTTCGCGCGGCGCGGCCGCCCCATCATCGCGTCCGCAATGGCGGCCTCGCGGAGGAGCCGTGGCACGTCGTTCCGGCACGCCCACGACTCGAACAGACCGTGTCCCGCCGCTTGGAGGGTGCTCCGGAGGAACAGCTGGCGCCGGCGGTGGTCCAGCGGAGAGGTGTGCTCGGCGCGCTGGCGCTCGGCGGTGGCGAGCCACGCCAGCAGCGGTGTCGTGTACGCGTTCTTGACGCCCCGTCGGTGGGTCATCTCCAACGCCTCACGCAGCACCCGGATAGCCTCTTCTTCGCGTCGTTGCCGGATCAGCCACACGGCCTCCGCCAAGAACACCTGCGCCGACCCCTGGGTGTCGAAGCGGTCTCGCTGGAGCTCGAGGTCGAGTATCTCACGGTCGAGGTCGCCGCCAGACGCGCGCACCCAGACATCGAGATTGATCCCCGACGCCTGCCAATCCCCGGTCAGCAGACCAGACTGCCGGTTGCGTTGCGCCTCGTCGATCGCGGCCGCAAAGTCGCCCAGGTGGTAGAGCGACGCAGCAATCTGGTACCGCGCGGTGTGCATCTGTTGGAAGTCGCCCATCTGCTCCAGCAGCTTCACCGACTTGCTGCACTTGGCGATGCAGTCGTTGAAGCGGGAGGCCGCGTACAGCACCACACCCCAGTAGTGGAGCGTTTGTCCCTGGCCCCAGAGGTCATCCTGGGCGATGCGGATCTCTAAGGACCGACGGCAGTACGCCTCGGCGCGTCCGGTCATCGCGAACAGCGTCATCCCGACGCCGTGCGACGAGTACGCGTCAGCCAACTCGGCCGTGGGGAGGTAGCGCTCGGCCTCATTCATCCCGGCCAGGTGCGCCCAGAAGACGCGCGCCCGGTTGCTTGCGTACCAGTAGGCCTGGGTGAGGCCGCTAAGGAGCTGCAGCTTCAAACGGACCGACGCGTCGGGCAGCCGTTTCCGGCGGTGCAAGAACCGAGACGGCGCCACCGTGTGCAGCACCTGGACCACGCCCTGAAAGGCGAGCATGATCGCGCAGGTCACGATGCTGCGTGGCACGCGGACGCGCAGCCGACGCAGCGCGGCCTCGTACTCGTCGACCGCGACGTTCATGTCGCCCCGCTTTACGCTCAGCTCAGCCAGCTTGCCCCGTATGGAGGCGCGGGCGTGGTCTCCGTCAGCCAGTGGGCTGGCCTGCGTGAAGCACCGGAAGGCGTCGTCGTACCTTCCCTTCAAGAGGAAAACGTCGCCCAGCCCCTCGTAGATGCGGTACCTGGTAGTGCGATCGTCTGCGGGGACGCCGCGCTCCGCTATGCGGTACTGGTCCTCGGCAACCTCGAGCGCGAATCTTCCCCGTGCTTCGATCGCCGCCTTCAGGGCGAAGTTGAGCGCGGCGCGCGAGTCGCCGCACGCGTCGAAGTGGTGTGCGATATCGGCGGCGTTGGCGCCCTCGATACCACACATCAGCACCGCGGCCTGGCGGTGGATGTGCCGTTCACGCCCATCGCCCAGGGCGTTGAGGACGGCCGCCCGGATCTTGTCGTGGACGAAGACGCACTGGCTGCGGTCCGGGCGGACCCAGATCAAGCGACGCTCCTTCGCCTCGTCGAGGGCCGCCACGAAGTCTTGAGGATCGACGCTCATCAGATCGGCGGCGAGCGCCAAGTCAAACTCCTTGCCGAGCACAGCGCCGACCGACAGCAGGTCGGTCGCGGGTTGGCTCAGGAGCTCGACACGCCGGCTGAGCAGGTCGGCAGCCTGGTCGGATGATTGGCAATCGGCCAGCCGTTGCTCGTCTACCTCCCAGCCGTTCGGCCCGGCGGTCAAGGCGCCGCACTCGTTCAGACCCCGCAGCACCGCGGAGGCCATAAACGGGCTGCCGTCCGCCAACCGAGTGACGACATCGATAATCTCATCGGGCAGACCGGCTGCCATGGACGCGACAAGGCGCCGCACCTCGGCGGTTGTGAGCGGAGAGAGGGCGATCTGTCGAGAGGCGTTAGTCTTGCGGAGGGCGTGGTCCGGCGGCGCCTCCTCGGACCTGAATGCTGCGACCACCAGCACGTGCACGCCCCCGCTCTGCTCCTGCAACGACCAGTGCCGTAGCAGCTTGAGGGCCATCTCGTCTGCCCACTGGCAGTCATCCAGGAACACCAAAGCCGGGCGGTCTGCCGTTCCGAGGGCCGACAGCAGGGTGGCGAGGGCGCGGATCGCCCGCGACTCACCAAACTGCTCGGGCGCCGCGGCGCCTTCGCCGCCGCCCACTAAGGGGGCCAGGCGCGGGAGGATCGCCGGGAGCGTCATGGCCTCGGACCGCAGGGCCTCGCTCAGCTCGTTGGCGATGCCGGGCTCGGTGCTAGTCTTCGAAAGGATGTCGGTGACGACGCCGTCCAGCACCCCCAGGTTGCGCCGCCCCGAGTCGTTGGTCTCCTGGCCGCTGAGCACCCACACGCCCTCCCGCCGTGCGAGCTGCGCGAGTTCGGTCTTCATCCGTGACTTGCCGCCGCCCGAGGGCGCCTCGAGGAGCGCCAGACCGCCGACACCCCGCTTGGCGTCGCGGATTCCTTCGGCTAGTGAGTTGAGCTCCGCCTGCCGCCCAACGAACTCGGGCTCGGAAATGACGCACTTCCGCTCGCCCACGCCGACCACAACGTCAGGGTCCTTGTCGCCCTGGCGGTACGCTTCCAAGATCTTGCGAACGTCGGACAGCACCTGCTCCGCCGATTGGCTCCGGCCGCGTGGATCCTTTCGCAGGAGCTGCTCGATTACACGCTCCATCGCCCGTGGCACAGAGCGTACGCCACGCGAAGCGAGCGACGGCACCGGCGCTGTCATGTGTTCGAACAGCACCTGGCCGATATCCGTGTGCCGGAACGGGAGCCCACCGCTAGCGGCCTGGTAGAGCAGGACGCCGGCCGAGTACAAGTCGGACCACGGCCCGGTGTCGTACTCGATTGCCCCGGCCGCCTCGGGCGAGCAGTAGTGCGCGTGCAGCAGGGCGACCCGATCGCCGCTCTGCGCCTGTCCCGTCGGAGGGACGTCGAAGCCCTCGAGCACCGCCTGAGAGGCGTCGCCGCCGGGCAGCACTACCGCCCCGGCGGTGAGGACTCCGTGGACGACTTTCAGCTCGTGGAGGGCGTGAAGCCCCTCAAGCAGCCTGCACGCCAGCTCCAGGAGTTGCTCGGCGTTCAGGGGGCCGGTAGCGAGCACCGACTCAAGTGAGCTTCCGTCGGTGTGGCGGAAGATCGCAACGCGTCGGTCCTCGAACGACTCCCACTCCAGAAGCCCTGCAACGCAGTCGGTGTGGACGCGTCTGAGGTACGCCGAGTCGCGGTCGAGCCTCAGACGCTGCCCGTAGGAGATCGAAGCGTAGTCGAAGACCTTGACGACTCGGCGAGCCTCGCCGTGTCGTTCCTGTCCGACCAACACGCTAACTTCGGGGCGGGTGCTGACCAGTCGCAACGCCGAGAACCGGTTGGGAAACGCCTCGTGCACCGAACGCACCACGTCGGGCGATACGCCTTCGACATACGCGCAGGACGTCGCGGAATCGTCCAGCGGGTTGGAGTTGTCGGTCATCGGGGGCGCGGGTGGCCGGTGCGTAGATGGTCCTATTCAAGAAAGGTTAAGTCGCAGAACGCGTTGCATGGTCGCTGCGCAACCGGACGGCGGAGTGTGAGCAGCGAGTGACTGGTAGGTTTAACCGGTAGTGTCGATTGCGCCGACACTGTGCACGCTCAGCAGGCATCGGCAAGTTGACTGTGAGTAAAGAAGCTTTGAGTCTTGTAGGGCGTGTCCGGTTAGTGGGCGCAAAACCGTAGCACGGTTGCAAGCGGCGCTGGTCGGATTTTTGTTGCAGGACGAACTGGTGACAACTATAAACGAATCACTGTCCGCGGATGCGCGTGGCGAAGCGATCATCAGTCGTCAACGCGCGCCGACGTCCCGCGCACCATTGGCGCTGCTCCTCATAGCCAACGACCAAACGAGACCCCGATATGCCGACCGTCGACCAGAGCAAGCTGATCGAAACGTTCTTCGCCACCGATGTTGCGCGGTTCACGTCAGGGCTCGATTCGATCGCTCAACGGTTTGGCGTCGACACCGAGCCGGTGCGTGGCGCCGAGTACTCCTCGCTGTTGGAGCTGCTGTCGGGCGTACGCGCAGCGTGCCGGCGGCTCGAGGAGCAACTGGCCGGCGACGACGTCACGCTCCGTGACGTTCAGCAGCGCTACCAGGACTCGATTGAGCCCTGGTTTTCCCAAAGCTGGCTGATGAACCACGCCCGCACAAAGCCGCAAGGCTACGCAGGCGACTACGCGATGCTGACGTGCATCTATGAGGGCGAGCCACGTTCCAAGGGGCTCGGGGGGCTGCTCGATCTCTTCTTCCTCGACACCGAGTTGGGCAGGGCCGTCCCCGCGCGCAAGGAGGCACTGCAAGACTTCTTAGCGGCAGAACTCAGCACCCGCGAGCCTGGGATTAAGGTGCTGGACGTCGCGTGTGGCCCCTGCCGCGAGTTCCAGGATGGCGTGCCGTGCCCCGCTGACGCCGACGTCACGGTGACGTTTGTCGACTATGACGAGGACTCGCTCGAGTTCGCCGAGCAGACGCTGCTATCGCAGCCCAGCCCCTTCGAGTTCAGTTTCGTCCGCTACAACGCCCTGCGGATGCAGTCGCCGAAGCGGTTCGTTGAGGAGCACGGGCTGTTTGACGTGGTGTACAGCGTCGGCCTGTGCGACTACCTGAGCGACCGTCAGCTGATCGCGATGTTCAAGGGTTGGAAGGCGATGCTCAAGCCCGGCGGCGTGTTGTATGTGGCGTTCAAAGACCGGCACAAGTACGACAAGACCGACTACCAGTGGCTGACCGACTGGTTCTTCCTAGAGCGAGACGAGACCGATTGCCGGAGGCTGTTCGCGGACGCCGGTTTCAAGGAAGGGGAGGTTGTGATGAAGCGGGACGCGACCGGCATCATCATGAACTTCGACGCGCGTTCGGAGGCCTCGCTGCGCATCGATCGGCCGCACGCCGTCGGCAGCCCCAAGCTTACTGCCGAGACGCAGGCCGCGCAACAGAACATCGGCGGCTGAGGCTCGTTCTGTGCTTGGTGAGTAAGCAGAACCCGGTGCGGTTCAAGTAGTCGCAACGCGGATGGAGTCAGACGCCGCCAGCAACCGCGGGCGCGTTGACGGCCGAATTGATCTCGGAGTCGGCGTCCTGCAGCGCCTCTTTGATCCGCACAAAGTCCTGCTCGCACTGCAGGAAGGCGTCGACCACGCACGGGTCGAACTGCGTGCCCCGGCCCTCGAGGACGATCTCCCTCGCTTTCGCGTGGGGCATCGCGTCCTTGTAGACGCGTTTGGTGGTCAACGCGTCGTAGACGTCCGCCAACGCCATGATACGGCCCGAAAGCGGGATATCGTCTCCGGCGAGTTGATTCGGGTAGCCTGTTCCGTCGTAGCGTTCGTGGTGTGTCCACGCGATGTCGCGGGCGACTTGGAGGAACGACGCCGAGGGGTGCGACGCGAGGGCCGCGTCCAGCGTGCGGCCACCGATGACCGTGTGCTGCTTCATCCGGTCCATCTCTTCGGGCGTCAGCCGGCCCGGCTTCAGCAGCACGTCGTCCGGAATCCCCACCTTGCCGATGTCGTGAAGCGGGCTCGACAGGTACATCATCTGGATGAAGTCGTGGTCCACCTGCGAGCTGAACCGCTCGTTCTGCATCAGCCGCTGGCTGAGTATCCGCACGTACTCGCGGACGCGTTCCAGGTGGGCGCCGGTCTCGGGGTCACGGGATTCTGCGAGCTTGGCCAGCGTGAAGATTACCAGGTCGCGGCTCTCAAGCGAGACGACACGCTCGCCGACCTTCATGCGGACCCGCAGTTCCGCCGCGTCGAATGGCTTGGTGATGAAGTCGTCGGCGCCGGCCTGCAGCCCCTCAACGAGGTTCTGGGAGCCGGATCGGCTCGTCAGCAGGATCACGTAGACGTAGCTGCTTACCTGACGGCTGCGGATCCGCCGGCAGAGCTCGAGCCCGTCCATGTGGGGCATCTGCCAGTCGGAGATGACGATCCGGCAGTCGTTGTTGCGGAGCAACTCCCACGCCTCGGCGCCGTCCGAGGCGACCAATACCTCGTAGCCCAACGAAACAAGCACACCCTCGAGGATGAGGGCGCTGCTCTTGTCGTCTTCGGCAATTAGGACTTGCATGGGATGCGTTCCTCTCGGGACGCCACCTCCGGCGTAGCCGGCGGCGGGTCAGAGCACCGATTCCTCTAGGCGTTTTAGTTCGTCGGCGATCGTCGCGGCCAGTTCCCGCTTCTGCTCACGGTCGCCCTCGGCCGAGAGCGACTCCATTGACTCCAGCAGCCCGGCCAGCGACTCCGCCCCGACGTTTCGGGCGGCGCCTTTCATACGGTGGGCAAGCTGGGACACGGCCTCCGAGTCGTCGAGCTCGATCGCCTGCTCGAGGTTGCTGTGACTGGTAGGGAAATCGTCGAGGAACGCCTCGATCGCCCGCTCCGCGAGGTCGAGGTTGCCCAGGCAGCGTTGCAGCAGGGCGTCGAGATCGATTGCCGGCGTTGCTGTGGAGGGAGGCATGGGGCTTGGCAGGCGACGGGTGTTCGGATCGCGGAGGGGTGAGTGCTCTGGTTTGCGACGCGCGTTCGGGCTGCTCGCGCCCAAAACGCGGGGCTCCGTGCCCTCTGGATATGCTATTGGAAGCTTAGGGTGGGGTAATTACTTGTCAAAGCAAGGGCCGCCAGCAGAGGGCGAACCGCACGCCGGCGGTAGGGCCTGTCGCGTTGTAGTGGATGCAGCGATTGCGCTGGTTGGTCCGCGGCGCCACCCAGTGGAGGGACCTTGCCGGAGCCAGACCGCTGTTTCTGGTCGCGATCCGGGGGAAAGTGAGGACAAGATGGTCGCCTTGACGGACGGCAGCGAATTCTCATGATGGCCTTGTGCGGCGTCGGACCAGGCTTGCTGCGGACGCTCTTGTACTTCAACTCTCAGTGGCGGCGACCTATGTGGGCAACGGTCCTTGCAGCGCTCTCCGAAGGCCAGGCAGGCGATGTTGCGGGCCGTGTGGCCCAAGCCATTGTCGACCAACCCGGGGTAGAAGCCGTCACCTTGCTGCGGGCGGCGCCGCCCGATTGGGAGGTGCTGGCCGCGGTAGGGAAGACGGCCCCCGTAGAGCTGGCGGCCGAGGCGCTGGACGCAGGTCGCACTCGCGATGATGGGGAGTGGTCCGCGGCGCCGCTAGCGGGCGTCTCGGACGTGCTGCTTGTCCGGCCCGCCGTGGCGGACGATGACCTCTCCTCGTTGGCGGGACTGGTCGGCCACTGCCTGTCAGCGGCAAGAAAGCTGCAGCTGCTGGAAGGCGAGGCGGAACGGGCGTCGACGCTGCTGGAACTGGTGCACCAGTGGCGGAGGTCCAACGACCTGCAGCAACTTCTGCAAGACATGGCCGACGCCGCCTGCCGCTTGTTCGATTCAGACAGGGCCAGCATCTTCTTGTGGGACCGGAAGTCCGCGACGCTGGTCGGCCGCCCGGCCATCGGCATTGAGGGGGGCGAGCTGCGCGTGCCCGACAACTCAGGGGTGGTCGGCGAGGTGCTGGCGAGCGGCGAACCGATGCGGGTGTCGCCTGGGCACGACGCGAACGCGATTGACCGGACCACCGACGAGCGGACCGGGTACCGCACCCGGTCGTTGCTGGCCGTCCCGCTTGTAACCGCCGAGCAGGACAAGCTCGGGGTATTTGAGCTGATCAACAAACGCGGCCGTCCGGGGTTTTCCGCCGAAGACCAGCAGGGGTTGATCGAGTTTGCGGAGCACGCTTCGGCCGCGCTGGCGGCCACCCAGGAGTTCGAGACCCTGCTGGAGCGTCACGAGCAATACGTGCAGCAGCAGTTCGCCGGCGTCGAACTGGTGGGCGAGTGCCCCGCGATCCAGGCGTTGAGATCGACCATCCAACGCGTGGCCGACACCGACCTCTCCGTGTTGATCCTGGGGGAGAACGGTTGCGGCAAGGAGGTAGTCGCCCGGTTGCTCCACTACAACAGCAGCCGCCGATCGGCGCCGTTCGTGGCGGTTAACTGCGCCGCTATCGCCGAGACCCTGCTGGAAAGCGAGCTCTTCGGTCACGAGAAGGGCGCCTTTACCGACGCCCGCGAAACGCGGCCCGGCAAGTTCGAGCTGGCGGATGGCGGGGCGCTGCTGCTCGATGAGATCGGCGACATGAGCCTGTCAGGCCAGGCGAAGCTGCTGCGGGCGCTCGAGGAACGCAAGGTAGTGCGGGTAGGCGGCTCGGTCGAGATCCCCACCAACGTGCGTGTGCTGGCCGCGACCAATCAGGATTTAGCCAAGCTGGTCCGAGAGAAGCGATTCCGCGAAGACCTGTACTTCCGGCTCAACGTTGTGACGCTGGAACTGCCACCGCTGCGGCAGCGCGGGGATGACCTGATGCTGCTGGCCGACAACTTCCTCAAGCAGTTCTGCCGCGCCGCGGGTCGCCCGGCGCCGAAGTGGACCGCCGAGAGCCGCAAGCTTATGGCCGCCCACCGCTGGCCGGGCAACGTCCGCGAGCTTCGTAACATGATGGAGCGGCTGGCGTACCTATCCACCGGGGAAAAGATCGAGGCCGGCGACCTCGCGTTTATCGCGGCGCCAAACGCGGGCGGCGAGTCGCTGCTCGATCTGGGCCTACCGCTCTCGCAGGCCACCGAAGAGTTTCAGCGGCGCTACATCACCGGTGCGATCGAAGAGTCTCGGGGCAACGTCAGCGAGGCGGCCAAGCGGCTGGGCGTCTACCGCACCAATCTGTACCGCAAGATGAACTCGTTGGGGATGTCGGGCGACGACCGCTCGGACGAGTGAATCTGCCAGTCTGGGCCTGGCCGTTGCTAGACCCGGTGAACCGCCAGGCGGGCCTCGATCGCCTTGTCGATCTGCTCCTCGAGCAGGTCGATCGGACAGGGCTTGTTGAGGAACGAGAACACCTTGCCGCTGGCCATCGCCGTGTCGCGCGTGGCGTCGTCGCAGTTGCCGGTCAGCACGATGAACGACGTGTTGGGGCTCATCTCGCCGGCCTGGCGGATCAACCACATCCCGTCTCCGCCCGGCATGCGCATGTCGGTCACGACGACAGCGAACTTCTGCTCGCTCAAGAGCCGTAGCGCTTCCTCCGCGGAGTACGCGGTGGTGATGTCGTAGGTGGTGCTAAGTGCGCGATTAAGCGACTTCAGCACAATGCCTTCGTCATCGACAAACAGGACTCGGCTGGTCATGGAACGCGCGCTCCGGAATCGATTCTTCGCCCGTCTCAGAACTGTGGCAGAACCGTGATCGGCCACACATTAAGAACTTACCTCTCCACGGCGTTCGTCACGCTTGACTGGCGGATCAGCAACGGAAAACCGACGCGCCGGCCACCCCTCCTTTCCGGCGTATCCGGGACATCCGCACCGCTCAGCCAGTTGGGTGATGACGGTACGCAGCGAATGGACTCGCATCAAACGCTGAGAAACCACCCGCACCGCGAACCGGCGAGCCGTGGCGCCGGTCGCCCTTTGAGCTGTCGCCCGTCCCGCATAGAATGCGGGCGACCGGATGCAACGGTCGCGACGCCTTTTCACTTCCTGCAACGGAGCCCGAACGTGACGCTCAACGAATTCCACAACGAGGTCGCCCGCCGGACCGACACCGCCAAGACCAAGATCAACGCCGCCGAGACCCGCCGCGTCATTTCCGAGGCGTTCACCGTTCTGGCCGGGATGAGCGCTCCCGAGTCGTCGGCTCTGATCGCGAAGGCCTTGGCTGCGGGCGCCAAGAAGACGGCTGCGACGAAGAAAAAGAAGAAGTAGCCCCCAACCGACCGGCGCCAGACGAACCAGCATGCCCGGTCACGCCGAGCCACGTTCCGCCTACCTGCATGTGCCGTTCTGCGCACACAGGTGCGGCTACTGCAATTTCGCCGTCATCGCCGGGCGTGAGGACCTTGCCGGGGACTACGTGCGGGCTATCGAGGCCGAGCTCGCAAGTCTAGGCCGTCCGCGTCCGGTCGAGACGCTCTACTTCGGCGGTGGCACGCCCACCCGGCTCCCGCTGGAGTTGCTGGAGCGGCTCTGTCAGGTGACGAGAGGCTGGTTCCCCCCTGAGCCTGGCTGTGAGTGGACCGTCGAGGCTAACCCGGTTGACGTCACTCAGGACCTGCTCGCGGTGCTCGTCTCATGCGGAGTGAATCGGCTTAGCCTCGGTGGTCAGTCGTTCCAGCCGGGAAAGCTGTCGCTGCTGGAACGCGACCATGACGCCGGCCAGATTGCGCGGGCCGTGGACCTCTGCCAGGAACACGGTCTGGAGTGCTCGCTTGACTTGATATTCGCCGCTCCGGGCGAGACGCTCCGTGCCTGGCGGGGGGACGTGGACCAGGCGATTGCGACCGGCGCCGGGCACGTTTCGACGTACGGTTTAACGTTCGAGAAGGGAGCGGCGTTCTGGTCCCGCCTTGTCGGCGGGGACCTGGCCGAAGTCGATGAGGACCTGCAGCGCGAGATGTACCTCGCGGCAATTGACGGGTTGTGCGAGGCGGGTTTCGAGCACTACGAGGTCTCAAATTTCGCCCGGCCGGGGCGTCGGAGCCGGCACAACCAGGTCTACTGGTCGGGCGCGGGCTGGTACGCGGCGGGGCCCGGGGCGGCTAGATATGTGGATGGCGTCCGAGAGACCAACCACCAGAGCACCACGACCTACCTCCGACGCGTCCTGGCCGGCGAGTCGCCGGTCGCCTTCCGCGAGGAACTCACTGCGGAGCAGGAGGCCCGCGAGCAGCTCGTGTTTGGGCTCCGGCGAATTGAAGGCGTAGAGCGGTCTGAGTTCGCGGAGAGGACCGGCTTCTCGATAGACCAGCTTGCCGCGGGGCAGGTAGATCGGTTCTGCGAGCTCGGGCTGCTGGAGGATACTAAGGACCGGCTGCGTTTGACGCGCGAGGGCCTGCTGATAAGCGACGCCCTGTGGCCCGAATTCCTCTGAACCTCACTCAGAGGGGCGCCACCGGCAGCCGGCGGCGGTGCATCGGCTCCTGCTTCGCCGGCAGGTCGCCGCCGGTTTCGTCCGCCCACATGTCGCGTTCCGCGTCGTTCGCGTAGTAGCGGAGCCACGCCTCGGGGTCGCCGTCGGTGTTAGCGCAGTCCCAGTGCAGGTAGCTCTCGCGGCGGTCGATCTTCTTCTCGAACGACGGCAGGATGTCGCGGTAGATCAGCGTGTACAGCTGCCGGTCGGAGAGGTGGTCGGTGAAGTCCAAGACGATGTGCTTCTCGAAGAGCCGCGTCGTGACCTCGGCGATCAACGCAGGCAGGCGCCCGGCGTCGACCTCCTCGGGGGACTCGAGGGTGAGCCGGGGCTCGAACCACTCGCAGATCGGCGCCATCGGCGCCCTCTCCCACTCCAGCATCGACTGGAGGAACTCGTTCTCGCTGTGGGTCGTCATCCGGTTGACGTCCACGCAGCCGATCGACTCGTCGTACAACGGCTCAAGCTCGTCCCGCAGCTGTGCGTTCCGCAGCAGCTGCTCGACGGCGTCCGGTCGGGATTGGTGGTGAGGCAGCATCCAACAAAGCTCTAAGTTAGCGGGTCTCTGCGCAAGCCGGCAGCCACGGGTCCGAGGGGTTCCGAACCCCCCGCCAGGTCGCCTGCCTGCGGCGAGCGGCCATGAATCTGACTCTACCAACGAACCCGCCAGATCGAAAGCATTTGGCGGCCGCTGGCGGCAACTCCGGGCGGGGCGCCGGCAGCACGACCGGCACGACTGGTAAGGTCTACCGCTGCCAGCATCTCAACCCACAAACTTGACGCGGGGCATCGGCCCACAATGGCCGGAATTGCTAAAGCTGGACGCCCATCAGCCCCATGAGCATCTTCATGTCCTCCCAGGCGTCCTTCTTGGCCGAGGGGTTCCGCAGCAGGTACGCGGGGTGGTAGGTGCAGACCACCTTGATGCCGCGGTACTCGTGCACCCGACCGCGGAGTCGCCCAATCGGGGTCTGCGTCTGGAGCAGGTTCTGGGCCGCGACCGCCCCCAGGCAGCAGATATACTCGGGTTCGATCAGCTCCAGCTGCCGGTTAAGGAATCCGCTGCAGTTGGCTGCTTCGGCCGGGTTGGGGTTCCGGTTGCCCGGCGGCCGGCACTTCAGCACATTGAGGATATAGACCTCCTCGCGCTGCATCCGGCAGGCCTGGATAATCTTGTTGAGCAGCTGCCCGGCACGCCCGACAAAGGGCTCGCCCTGCCGGTCCTCATCCGCGCCGGGCGCCTCGCCCATAAAGCACAGCCGCGCGTCCCGTGAGCCGACGCCGAACACCGTCTGCGTGCGGGTGGTCGCGAGCTCTTGGCAGCGCACGCACGCGGCCACCTCGTCGCGGAGCACCTCAAGCGTCGGCGCTGTGGACTTCTGCGGGCCCTCGGGAGCGTCCCCCATGCCCGGGAGGAGCGAAGCAGCGGCAGGAGCGGGAGATGGTCGTTCAGCGACCGGGGGCTCGGCCGGCGCCGCAGCCGGCGTGATCGCGGCGGGCTCTGGATCCGGCGACTGCGGAGACTCCATTACCTCCTGTGGCAACGCCTCCCCTCTTGGAAGCTGTCGGACGCCAGCCGCCAGGAGGCTCTCGAGCCGCTGCTTCAGGGCGAGGTGGTGGTTCGGGGTGCTCATTTCGCTTCCAGGATAGGGTCGGGCGCCGGAACGGAGTTTAAGTCCGCAGCGAGGATCCGGCCACCCGCGGGGCAACGCCGCTACACCCCGGGTGACTGGCTGCTTATGATGAACCACACTGTACCCGTTCCGAAAGCACCTCGTCGCGACCCGCACCCCGCTATGGGCGTCCCCCAGGTAGTCATTGTTGGCCGTCCGAACGTCGGCAAGAGCAGCATCTTCAACTGGCTCGCCGGCCGGCGGATCGCCATTGTCGATGACCGGCCCGGCGTCACGCGGGACCGCATGTCCCACCTGATCGAGCACGAGGGGCGGTTTTTCGAGCTCGTCGACACCGGCGGGATGGGGCACCAGGACGAGGACAACCTGACCGACGATATCGAGAACCAGATCGCCTTTGCGATCGACTCGGCGGACGTGGTGCTGTTTGTCGTCGACACCCGCAGCGGCGTTGCCACGCTCGACCAGGAAGTCGCCAAGCGGCTCCGGTACCTGAAAGCGCCGGTGGTGTGCGTCGCCAACAAAACCGACGACGAGACCTTCGACGGCGCCTCCGAAGAGTTCGCCCGCCTGGGGCATGGCCGGGCGGTGAAGGTCAGCACGCTGCAGAACCGCGGCCGGGCGGTGCTGATCAACACGCTGGTCGGCAAGCTCCCGCCGCCCGGCGAGGGCGACGGCGCCGAAGAGACCGAGATGAAGGTCGCGATCGTTGGCCGGCGCAACGTGGGCAAGAGCACGTTCATCAACACGCTGGTTCAGTCGCAGCGGATGATCGTCAGCGAAGTCGCCGGCACCACCCGGGACAGCGTCGACGTCCGCTTCGAGATGGACGACAAGTCGTTTGTCGCGATCGACACGCCCGGCATCCGCCGGCGGCAGGGCCGCAAGCAGGACATCGACTTCTACGGCACGCACCGAGCAGAGCGGAGCATCCGCCGCGCGGACGTGGTGCTGCTGTTCATGGACGCCACCCAGCGGATCGGCAAGGTCGACAAGCAGCTCGCCGACTACATCAACAAGCAGTACAAGCCCTGCATCCTGGTTGTCAACAAATGGGACCAGCTCTCGGACACCATGCCGACCGAGAAGTGGGTCAACTACCTGCACGACAACTTCCGCACAATGCGGTATGCGCCGATCGCATTCATCACCGGGCAAACAGGGAAGAACGTCAAGGCGCTGCTGAACCACGCGCAGATGCTGTTCAAGCAGGCCAGGCAGCGCGTCAGCACCGGGCAGCTCAACCGGCTGCTGCGCGACGCGGTCCGCAGCAACCCGCCGCCCGTGTACCAGAACCGCCGTCCGAAGATCTACTACGCAACGCAGGTGGGGGTCGAACCGCCCACACTGGTGATGTTCTGTAACCAACCGTCGGCGATCGCGGCGCCCTACCAGCGGTATCTGCTCAGCCAGTGCCGCGACGCGTGCGAATTTGCCGAGGTGCCGATCAAGCTGTACCTCCGCCGCCGCGATAAAACCGATCACACCGACGAGATCGACAGCCGCCTCGCCTCAGACGCGTAGCATCCGCGTGCTGGCGAGCATGCCCGTATTGGGCGCTCGTAGGGCGGATCTAGAGAGGGACCCGCGGGCCGCCGTCAATCGAGCGGCAGGCCGGCGGCGCCGGCCGAGACGACCTTGTTGGCCTCTGGCGCCGAGGAGTCGTTGCCCGAGTGGCTCAGCGCCACCACCAGGCCGACAGCCCAGGCGAAGACGAAGCCAAACACTTCGCCGTAGTAGATCGCGTTGTTCCAGTTCAGCCGCTTCATCGGGGCAACGCCCAGGGAGAATTGTGTCCGTACGGTATTCGGGGTTGCAGCCCGTTCCTTGCCGCTCCTCCAACGCCTGATTACAACGAATCCCTTCCAGGCAGGCAAGCGCAATCATGCCGGAACTCCTTGCCAGGCAAGAATTTCCGCCATCCGCCCTGAAATTGGGCGATATGGGCTAACTCTCGGGGCAGGCGGCGCCCCCGGGACACGGAATAATCCCCACCGCCCCGCCGCGGGCTAAGCCCTAGCCGCCCACGGAGCCGACGCTATACTGAGTGGCTCGGCCAATTCGGCCGAACCACCCGAAAGGGCGCGTAGCTCAGTTGGTTAGAGCGCTTGCTTGACATGCAAGAGGTCACAGATTCGAGTTCTGTCGTGCCCACTTTCTCTTGATTCCAGGCCCCGTGGCGTTCAGATCACCTGTCTTTAGGGCCTGAGGCGTCGGTGGCCGCTGCCTTGGGTGTTAAGCCGTGCGGCTGTTTCGTGCGTCCTTGGCCTGATTGCGTTCGCATGCGTCGGTGGGCGCTGACGCCGTTCATAGCTGCTAATCCGCAACAGGTTCATCTCTGCAGCCTGAGAGGGACGACTACCTCCCCGGCTGCTCTAGCGGGGTGTAACCGGCCATCAAGCCCAGCACATGCAGTCGTCAGTGGCGTTGGTCCGTCTGGGGACGACGGGGTTAGCTGATACGGCCATGCGGTCTATCCAGGCAGCTCTGATAGCGCTCGCCTTTAGGCCCTTGTCATGGCTGCGGAGGGAGAAACTCAGCGAAGGTATTGGACCACGGTTTGTAGCCGGTTTCACCTTTATTCCGCTAAGAACCGCCGCGGGCGCCTACCGACGCGTTGGACTGCCGGCGCGTGCGACGAGCAAGCCGAGCATCACCATCACAACCGGTCCCACGACCACCACCAAGAGTGGGTGGAACGGGCTGGTGAGTCCAGCGAGCGGCTTGGGCCAGTAGGCGCCGATTGAGAACGTCATCCAGGCGATCACCGCCAACGCAACGACGAAGATGCCCACTGCCTGCCGGTTCTGGAGCGTTGGCACAACGAGTCCAAGCAAAAAGAGCCCGACGATCGCGGCGCCCAACACCGACGAGAACAGCCACCATACATCAAGCGCGCTATCTGTGAGGCTCACCAGCGCGATTGCCATTGCCGTGCCCATGACGCCCCAGGCGATCGTTGCGCACCGCAGCACAAGCACCTGCTGGCTGTCTGAGGCGTCTGGCCTCACCAGGCGGACGTAGAGGTCGCTCATTACCAGCGTGGCGGACGAGTTGAGAGAGGTTGACACCGTGCTCATCGCGGCCGCAAACACGGCCGCGATTAGCAACCCCCTCGCCCCCTCGGGCAGCTGCGACGCGATGAAGTGTGGGAACACCCGGTCGCCGAGTTCCTTGTCGGACAGCCCGGCGGCCACCTCGTCCACCTGCTGCAGGTAGCTGTCCGCCTCCGACGACACGCCCTCCTGCATAAGCTTCTGTTCGGCCACAATCTGCCGCACCTCCTCTAGCTCCGCCGGGTGGCTCTGGTAAAACGCGTAGAGCGACGACCCGATAAACAGGAACAGGGCGCTGACTGGCACATAGAGCAGTGCGCCGAGCCACACACTCTTGGCGGCCTGGTGATCGCTGCGGGCGGCGATGTAGCGTTGGATGTAGCTCTGGTCGACGCCGAAGTTGCGGAGGTTGTCGAACAGGCCAAACGCCAGCACCACCCACAGGGTCGGCTCGGACAGTATCCACAGCGAACTGCTGCCGAGCGAGAACTTGCCGCCCTCTCCCGCGACTCGGATGACTTCTTCCGGCCCGCCCGGCATGCGGGCGAGCAGGATCCAAACCGCCAGCGCGGCGCCCGCGAGCAGCACGATCGCCTGGATCGCGTCGGCCCAGATCACCGCGACGATGCCGCCCACAAACGAGTAGGCTGTGACGATCACCCCGGTGACGATTATCACGGTCCTGATGTCCCAGCCGAACAGCACCGCCATGGGCAGTGCCATGAGGTACATCACCACACCGATCCGGGCGATCTGGTACAGCAGGTAGAACACACTGGCACACGCCCTTGCCCACAGGCCGAAGCGGGCCTCGAGCCACGAGTAGGCGGAGATCTCGCCCGACTGGCGGTATAGCGGGACGAACCACCGGACCGCGATGTATGCCGCCAGCGGCAGCGCTAGCGAGAACATGAAGATGTTCCAGTTGTCGACAAACGCCTTGCCTGGCAACGCCAGGTAGCTGATGCTGCTCAGGTAGGTGGCGAAGATCGACATCCCGCACAACCAGCCCGACAGTGTGCGGCCGCCGGCGGTGAACTGGTCGGCGGAGTTGTTGCGGCGCCAGAAGAACAGGCCGAGGGCCATTATGCCGACGAAATAGGCGACCAGCACCGCCCAGTCGACGCTTGTAAAGTACACGGCCGCGAGCATTGGGGAACGGGGCTTTCGGTTGATGGGATGCGGTCTAGTTGCGGCGGTTCAGTCCGCGGCCGGGAGGGTCGCTCGATCTGGACGGCGTCAGGGACGGCACTCAAGCTGGCGGTGCAACGAGAACGCCCGGTGTTTGCGGAAGAGTGGCCGCTTCGGGTCAGCGGCGTCGGGCGGACTGTTGGCGATCGTAACGGATCGACTAGGCCGGGACAACGAGCGCTGCAGGGAGGGCCATTGGACTTTGACGTACCTACACAAAGGCGCCTACTCAACGCTTGTCGGTCGGCGCAACGGTCGCTGCAACCGGGCTGGCTGGCGGCCATCCGCGTAGATTAGATTAGCCGGCTCACGAGCCGTGTGCCTCGCGCGGTGGCGACACCCCCGTATGGAGACGACAATGCGACTGAGCCTGCCAACCGTTGTTCTGTTCGGCTTTTCTGGGTTCTTGGGCCTGCATGCCGGCCACGCTCCCGCCCAGGTCTACGCGCCGCAGTACATCGTCCCCCCTCCCGCCAACCGCGAGGTCGTCACCGAGGCGCCCTCGGCGCAGCACGTCTGGGTCCCAGGGCACTGGAACCGGACGCCCGATGAGTGGCAGTGGACCGGCGGGGCGTGGATGGTCCCGCCGGCCGGCAACGCCTACTGGGTCGACGGCTACTGGCAGCACCGCGGTGGGCAGTTCGAGTGGGAGCCAGCTCACTGGGCGACGGCCCGGCAGGGGGTGATTGTCAACAAACCGGTCAACGTGCCGAAGGCCTACCAAGAGGCCAAGCCCGCGCCGCCCGCGGCCAGCTCGATGGCGTGGCAGCCTGGTCACTGGGACTGGCGGGGCACGTGGGTCTGGGAGCCCGGCGCGTACGTCGCGACGACGGTCAGCAAGTCACGCTGGGTGAACGGCAAGTGGATCGCCGGCGCCGACGGGCAGTGGCGGTGGATGCCGGCCCACTGGGAGGCTCAGTAAAACTCGTCTTGTTGTTTCCGGCCCCTGCCACAGGCGGGCGTCTATCCGGCGCGCCGCCGTGGGGGTTCGGGGATGGCTTCAGGCTGCGCCGCATAGGCGAAGATCCTCGACCCTTCGAGGTCGTCTTCGGCGACCCCGCGCTTGAACGCCGAGAACCACTCCACGATGGCCGGGCGGCCGGGCAGCTCGGCCGCCGCGGGGCTCTCGGCGCCGCTCTCCAGCGCGACGTTGCAGCTAATCAGGTCGAGCACATCGGGGTGGTCGAAGTACGAGGTGTGCACCAACTCACGACCGGAGAGCTGGTTGCTGATCGACTCCAACCCGGTGGAGAAAGTCGGGCAGGCCAGCAGCTGACGCAGCAGCGGCGCCACGCCGCCGGCGTGCCGGTTCGACTCGTCGAGGATCTCCTTCTGCACCGACGGCGGCAGCGGCATCGCTCCGGGGGCGTCGTCGACCGGCGTTGGCTTCACGTCCACGACCTGGGTGGTCGGCCGGTCGTTCCCCTGGGCCGATCGCGCCAACACCCCGCGGACCAGGGAATCGACCACCGGCCGCAGCAGGTGGTTAAACACGGGCCCGAAGACCCAGTAGTACGGCCGCGACACCAGCTCAAGGTTGTCGGTGAGGAACACCCGGTCGCTCGGCGCGATACGCTTCACGAAAGAAACCGACAGCTTCAGCGTGGCCCGGAGCCCGTTGATCGCCTCGTCGTCCGGCGACCACAGACCCAGCCAGCGGCCCCCATACCGGGCGAACGCCTTGCGCTGCAGACGCTTCTCCGCGCGGATGCGGATAGACTCGATCGCCGGCCGCACCGCCATCAGCGACAGGTGCAGGCAGATGTAGCCGAACAGCAGGATCACCCCGAACAGCAGAAGTCCCTCGCGGGTGAAGAGCAGATACTGCAGCAGCGACAGGTCGCCCGCCGGGTCGAAGCTGCCGAGGTGGATGCCGGCCTCGGTCCTCTCGACCGACACGCCCATCCGCTCGAGCAGCGCCAGGAACGGCGCCCGGAGGATGGACATGTAGCCCGCCTCGCTGCTGTCCTTGAGCGTGATGGCGATCGGGTGCCCCGCGGCGGCGTCGAACAGCAGCGTCAGCAGGCCCTTGGCCGCGGCGAAGGCCGGACGCAGCAACGCCAGGCCGACCAGGAACGACAGCAGGTTGATCGGGTGCCAGGGGCTGCGGCTGCTCTGGTGCAGGAACGGCGTGCCCACGGTGGTCCAGCTGCGGAGCCCGTTGAGCGGCTTGCCCGCCACCAGCGACATCCGCAGCGCCATCCAGATGACCGACCCCCCGTGGCTGTGTCCGACCAGGTGGTACGGCTTGCCCTCCTCCTCGAGCGGCCGCAGCCGCTGCAGGAGTTGCGATGCGGCCCGGCTGCGGGCGCGTTCGCCGTTCTCACCGGACCAGTGGAACACCTCCTCGTCAGCCGCGATGCGGACGCCATCCGGCAGCCGGTCCTGCAGCGCCTGCGAGACCTCGCTGCCCTCCTGCCACCACTTGTCGCCGGTGTGCGACTCGGCGCCCGCGAAGGTCCCGTGCACCAGGATCGCGAGTTCCTCGCTCGGCGGCGCCGCTGCTAGTGATGGCTGTGACATGTCGCGCCCGCGTGGGGAGAGGGGAGTTGGTGTGCCGGCGAGGGTAGGCTGGGGCGGGGAGGGTACTGCATCGGGGGCCCGCACGCCAAGGCCGGATGGGGCGGAATCTCTATGGCCGCGATTGCGGCTGGCTGCTAAGGTCCCCGCCCCGATCCCCCAGCTAGCACCCCCGCGGCGAAGCCCATCGGTGGGCGCCGGAGCACCCGAGGAGACCCGACCGTGATTGGCAGCATCCTGGTTGGCGCTGTGCTGACGATTGTCACCGTTGGCTTGCACGCGGCCGTGACCGCGTGGTGGATCGGCTGCCTGAAGCGGACCGCCCGCCGCGCGTCCGGGCGGACGGTGCGTCTGCTGCCGCTCCGCATGCTCTGCACCACGGCGGTGATCCTGCTGATGCTTCATCTGGCGGAGGTCCTCCCGTGGGCGGTCGCGTACCTGGCGCTCCCCGGCGGCGGTTTCGAGTCGTTCGAGGAGTGCTGCTACTTCGCCACTGTCACGTTCGCGTCGCTTGGCTACGGCGACATCGTCATCCAAGGGCCGTGGCGCATGCTCAGCGGCATCCAGGCGATGAACGGCCTGTTGGTCTTCGGCTGGAGCACGGCGTTGCTGTTCGCTGTGGTCGAGAGGATCTGGGGCCGTGACGACCTCCCCGACACGGCAGACCCCGACACGGCCGACCCCGACACGGCCGACGCCGCCTCGAGCGAAGACGACCCGCTCGTCCTGCAGCTGCGCTTGGAAGCCCGCCGCCGCGCGTCGCTCCGCGACCACGTGCGGCTCGGCGCCTGACGCCAACCGGCGCCGGATACGCAATCAACTACCCACCCGCTCACCTGACCCACCGAGCCAACATGTTCCAGAAACGACGCCCCGCCGTGGGCGCTCCCCCCGGCACCCTGGTGTTCCGTGGCGAGTCCGTCCCGGCCCGCGTGCAGGTGGTCCGCTACTCGCCCGGCCAGATTGAATCGGTTGCGATCGCCGGCCTCGACGACATCAAGCCGCCGGACCGGCAGGACCAGCTGCTGTGGATCGACGTCGCCGGGATCGACGACCCCGAAGTGCTGCACGCCGGCGGCGAGCGGTTCGGCCTGTCGGCGCTGACCATGGAGAACATCGTCAACGTGCCGCAGCGCCCCAAGACCGAGCTGCTGGGCGACAAGCTGCTGACAATCTCGCACGTGCTGAACGTCGACGCCACCGGCGCGCTGCAGGTTGACCAGCTGAGCTTGGTGCTGGGTCCCAACTACGTGATCACCGTGCACAACCAGGCGGACGGGTTCCTCGACCCCATCCGCACTAGGCTGCAGAACGCGGCCTCGCGGATGAGGCAGGCCGGCCCGGACTACCTGGCCTACGCCATCCTCGACGCGGTGGTCGACGGCGCCTACCCGGTGCTCGAGACGCTCGGCGAGCGGCTCGAGTCCCTCGAGGACGACGCGCTCGAGGACCCCCACCCCGACCTGCTGAAGGCGATCCATCAGCTCCGGTCGCAGCTCATCCAGGTGCGGCGGAGCTGCTGGCCGATGCGCGACGCGATTGAGCTGCTGATCTCCGCGGAGACCGACCTCGTCGACGAGGGCACGGTCGCCTACCTCCGCGACACGCACAACCACTGCGCCCAGATCGTCGACGTGGTGGAGATGTACCGCGAGGCCGCCGGGGCGCTGATCAGCACGTACATGTCGTCCGTTGCGCACCGCAGCAACGAGGTGATGAAGGTGCTCACGATGATGTCCAGCATCTTCGTGCCGCTTACGTTCATCGCCGGCATCTACGGCATGAACTTCGAGCACATGCCCGAGCTCGGCTACCAGTGGTCGTACCCCACGGCGCTGGGCGCCATGCTCGTGACCGCAGCGGTGATGACGTGGTTCTTCTTCCGCTGCGGCTGGTTGGGCCGCGCCAATCTCAGCGTGGGCTTCGGCGCTACGAAGCTGGGCATCGACCTGCCGGACGAACCGGCGGTCGCCGCCTCGCAGTCCAGACCGACTGCCGCGCCGCCCGCGAAGCGGGCGGCGTAGACACCGACGGCCGGCTCACACGAAGCGACGAAACGGCGGCTCCGCAGGTTCTGACCGATTCGTTTTGTCCAAAAACCCGCGCGCAGGGGACAAAACTCCGGGCCTATTTCGCCCCGGTTTCTCTGTAAGTGCTTTTGCTGTATCTGGTTGCGTCGAACTCCTCTCAGACGGGCTGGCGGGGTTTTGTCCGTTTTTGTGCGCGCCGAACGGACACTATTTGCTGAGGCCCATTGGCGCCTCATCGCGCAGCGGTCCCGCTGACGAGGCGGCGGGCGCACACCCCACTATTTGACCGCGCTTGGTGGCCGGTTTCAGCAAGGAACCGGGAGCAGAACCGACAAAGGTAACCGTCCGCAGACGCCGCTCGGTGCGGTTCGCCACGCGAGCTCAGGCCGGGAGGCCGTGCTAGGCCGCGTCGCGGTGCGGGTCGGCTTGGTTGCCGCTGAAGGGGTGGAAGTACCACCGCCGCAGGCGGGCCAGCACGCGGCCGACGTCGTCGGCGGCGAGCAGCGAGCAGGGGATGAGGAACAGCGTCACGACCGTGGCGAACATCACCCCGAACGCGAGCGACACCGCCATCGGGATCAGGAACTGCGCCTGCAGCGAACGGTCCATCAGCAGCGGGAACAGGCCCACGAACGTCGTGACCGAGGTCAGCATGATGGGGCGGAACCGCCGGGCGCCGGCCTGCAGGGCCGCCTCGCGGAGGGTCGACCCCTCCGCCATGCGGTGGTTCACGTAGTCGACCATGACGAGCGTGTCGTTCACCGCGACGCCGGCCAGCGCCAGCATGCCGAACACCGACAGGTACGACGGCGTGATGTCCAGGATGATGTGCCCCAACAGCGCGCCGATGATGGCGAACGGCACGGCCAGCAGCACGAAGAACGGCTGCCCCATCGACTTCAACGCGATGGCCAGCAGCCCGTACAGCGTGAACGCCAGCAGGCAGGCGCCGACGATGGTGGTGCGCTGCGTCTCGGCCGCCTCGGCCACGTAGCCCACGTACTCGAACGTCAGGTCGTGCGGCGCGCACAGGGCGGCGATGCGGGGGTTGATCTCCTTGGCGATCCCGAGCACGTCGATGGTTTCGTCGGCTGGCTGGGCGCCCACCCGCAGGATCTCGGCCCCGTCCTTGCGGTGCACGTGCGAGGGCGCCTTGGTGAACGCGATCTCGGCGACGGTCGACAGCGGCACGTTGGCGCCGCGGGGCGTGCGGATCCGCATGCTGTCCAGTGTGTGCAGCGACTCGCGCTGCTCGCGCGGCAGCCGGACCATGACGCGGATGTCGTCCACGCCGCGCTGCACCCGCTGGGCCTCCTCGCCGAAGAACGCCTGCCGGATCTGCTGGGCCAGGATCTGCTGCGTCAGGCCGAGCTCCGCGGCCAGCGGCTTGAGCGTCAGCTCCAGCTCGTCCTGGCCGTAGTTGATGTTCGCCCAGGTCGACGCGAACCCGTCGTACTCCTGCAGGATCTTGCGGATCTGGCGGGCGACCTCGGCCTTCTCCTCGGACATCGGCCCGCGGAGCTCGATGTTCAGGTTCTCGTTGTCAAAGCCGCGGTCGTTCTTCACGCTCCGCTCGGCGCGGATGCGGAACTCGACCGCCTCGGGGATCGGGCCGACCAGCTCGGTCCAGCGGGTGGCGAGCTCGCTGTTCCGCGGGCCCGGCTCGGTGCGGCGCGAGGGGGCCAGCACCTCGAACGAGATCGACCCGCGCGACTTGTCGAAGTCGCGGTGGATCCGGGCCGCGCCTACCAGCTTGGAGTAGTTCTCGACCAGCGACACGCCCAGCCCCTCGTCGGAGTACTCCTCCCGCAGCTGCAGCAGCGCCTGCTCGATCTTGTCCATGTACCGCGCGGTGACCTGCAGCGGGATGTCGTTGGGCAGGTCCAGCTCGGCGGAGATGCGCTGCTGGTCGATCGACGGGTACGCGATGAACTCCATCCGGCCGCTCAGGCAGTAGCCGGCCATCAGCAGGGCCGCGGCGACAAAGGTGGCGAGGACCGACGCCCGCCGCCGCACCGCGAACTCCAACGCCGGCTGGTAGGCCCGCTCGATGACGGTCTCCAGGCCGTTGGCGATCGAGGTCTGGAACCGCGTGAAGGGGTTGTTCCGCGGCACGCGGCGGAGGTGCTTGAGGTGCGCCGGCAGGATCAGCTTCGACTCGATCAGCGAGAACAGCAGCACCGGCGCTACGATCGGCGGCACCTGCGACGCGAAGTCGCCCCAGCTTCCGTCGAAGAACATCAGCGGCAGGAAGGCCACCATCGTGGTGATGGCGCCGAACGTGACCGGCGTGGCGACCTCGTGGGTGCCCTCGATGGCGGCCTCCAGCGGCGGCACGCCCTCCTTCATCTTCTGGTACACGTTTTCGCCGGTCACGATCGCGTCGTCCACGACGATGCCCACCACGATAATAAAGCCGAACAGGCTCATCACGTTGGCGGTGATCCCGAACCACGGCATCAGCATCACGCCGCCGGCGAACCCGACCGGGATGCCGATCACGATCCAGAACGCCAGCGACGGCCGCAGGAACAGGCCCAGCAGCAGCATCACCAGCACGCCGCCCTGCAGCAGCGAGTTGACCAGCGTGCTCAGCCGGCCGCGGATCGAGACCGACTCGTCGTCCCAGATGAACAGCTCGATGCCGTCAGGGAACCGGGTGCGGGCGTCCTTGACGTACTTCTGAACCTGGTCGGAGATCTCGATCGCGCTCTCCTTGCCGGTCCGCATCACCTCGACGAACAGCGCCGGGCGGCCGTTGAAGCTGACCTGCTTTTCGCCTTCTTCGAACCCGTCGATCACGGTCGCGACCTCGCCGAGCAGCACGTCCGAGCCGTTGGAGGAGCGGATCGGCAGCCGGTTGAACTCCCGCTCGGAGTAGGCCTGGCCGCGGGTGCGGATGATGAAGGTGCCGCTCTGGCTGTCGATCGCACCGGCCGGCAGGTCGACCGAGAACTGGCGGATCGCGTCGGACAGGTCCTGGAAGCTGAGCCCGTAGGAGATCAGCTTGTCCATCTTGACCTCCACGCCGATCTCGTAGCGGCGGTCGCCACGCACCTCGGCGCGGCTCACGCCCGGCAGCGCGAGGATGTCCTGCTCGACGCGGCGGGCCACCTCTCGCAGCTCGCGCTGGCTCAGCTCGCCGGTCACCGCGACGCTCAGCACCTCCCACCAGTTGGAGGAGTCGGGGATGAAGATCTTCGGCCGCTCGGTCTCGTCGGGGAAGGTGGTGATGGTGTCGATGCGGGCGGAGATGTCCTCCATCAGGGCCCGCAGGTCGGTCCCGGGCACGGCTTCGATGAAGAACCAGGCGCGGCCGCGGTCGCCCTCGGCGTTGAGCTCGCGGATGCCCTCGACCCCCTCGAGGGCCTCTTCGATGGGGATCAGGATCGCCCGCTCGATGTCCTTCGCGGTGCCGCCGCGGTAGTTCATCTCGACGATCACGCTCTCGAAGCTGCGTTCCGGCGAGACCTCCAGCGGGATCTTGAACAGGGCCGTGTAGACGCCGCCGATCAGGATCGCCAGCATCAAGAAGTTCGCCGCGATGCCGTTTATCGTGAACCAGCGGATCATGGGCGTCGGTTAGTTGGCGAGGGTCTCGTCGTCGTTCGACGCGGACTCGGCGATCGCGGCGTTCGCGTCGGGGTTGGCGTCCGGGATGATCTCGATCTTGGCGCCCTCGGGCGTGTACGACATCGGGGTCGTGGAGAGCCAGGTGTGGTCGGGGATGGCCGTCGCCTCGACAACCACGTGCTCCTCGTTCGACCAGAGCGGCGCGATGCTCAGCGACCGCAGCGTCAGGTCGGACTGGTTCACCAGCACCACCTGGTCCAGCTGCTTGACCGCGGCGCGGGGCAGCGCGACCACGTTGTTGAGCACCTGCCCCTGCACGTCGGCGGAGACCGGCTGGCCGATCCGCAGCGGCGGCATGCCCGACGTGCGGCCGAACGGGTCGTCGATGCGGGCGATGGCGAACAGGTCCCGCGAGTCGGCGTCGAGCACGCCCTCGGTGCGGACGATCTGGGCGTGCCAGACGGTTTCGTTGCCCTCGTTGATGGCGTCCCGCAGCTCGACGCTGACCGGCGGGTCGTCCGGGAACTCCGGCAGCGTCAGGTACCGCCGCTGCTGCCCCGAGATCGGCAGGCGCACCTCCGCGAAGTCGACGGCGAAGACCTCACCCAGCGGCGCGTTGGAGCTGGCGGTCTGGCCGATGCCGATCAGCTTGGTCTGCACGCGGCCGTCGAACGGGGCGTGGATCTCGGTGCGGGCGAGGTTGAGCTTTGCCTGCTCGACCTCGGTCTTGGCGAGCTCCAGGTCCGCCTCGGCCTGCTCGCGCGTCGCGGACGCCACGTCCACCTCCGCCCGTGAAACGGCGTTCGACTCGACCAGCCGCAGCTTGCGTTCCTCGTTCAGCCGGGCCAGCTTGAGCGCCGAGTCCGCGGCGGCGAGCCGCGACTTGGCGATCGCCAGCGCGGTTTGGTAGTCCCGTTCGTCGATCTCAACGAGCACGTCGCCCTTGCGGAAGTAGGCGCCCGCCTCGAACGAGGGGCTCACCTTCACCACGGTGCCGGAGATCTCCGACGTCAGCGTCACGCGGTTGTGCGGCTGCACGACCGCGTGCGTCCGGACCGTGACCGGGTAGTCGACGGTTTCCATCTGCTGCACGCGGGTCCGCAGCATCCGCTTTTCTTCAGCCGGCGCGGGGGGCTTCACCGTTTCTTCGGACAGCTCGACGAAGCCCAGCCACCCGGCCGCCAGGATGCCGCAGGGCACGATGGCCCGCACCAGCACGGCCGCGATCTTCTGTAAACGGTTGGGCGGCGACGCCATACGAAAAGCAGTCGGTAGGTCGGTTGGAGGGGAGCGCCGCGGGCCAAGAGGATTCGACGCCGGCGAGGGGGAACTGGCTATTGTAGCCGAATTTTAACCCCTGACAGGCCCTGTTCGTTCCGCCAAAGCTGGCGAATCCAGCCAAGTCGGGCAGCTGCGTGACGGCTGAGTCCCTAGCTGTAGGGGCCCGGCGTCGACTGCGGCAAACGGTTCGGGCTGCCGCAGCGATATGCGGAGATTCGCATGTCGATTAGTGCCGACCCTAACGATCGGGCCGAGTTGGCCCCCGCCGGCCTTGCGGGACGGATAAGGTTTGCCGGTTCCAACGAACGGCCTGTACGAGTGGCGCCAGGAATAACGAAGACCAGGGTGACGACGATCCTTCCCTCTTTGCCGGCCAGCCTACGTGTCGATCCCCGCCCCGACCCCGAATCCGCACAACGCCCTGACCCCTGTCCGTGGCCGCCTATCACGGCTGGTGCTGGCGCTGGCGGCGGTGTCGATGGCGGTAGGCTGCACCAGCCCGCGGCAGTGGGTGGCCAACGGTTTCAAGGTTGGCCCAAACTACTGCCAGCCGGGAGTGGAGGTCGCGGAGGACTGGATCGACGCGGAGGACAAACGCGTCCTCAAGGCGCCCGCGGAGCTGGAGGGCTGGTGGGGCGTGTTCAACGACCCGGTGCTCAACGAGCTGGTGGCCGAGGCCTACCGGCAGAACCTGACGCTCCGCGAGGCCGGGGCGCGGATCTCCGAGGCGCGGGCGCTCCGGGCGATTGTGGTCGGCAACTTCTTCCCCCAGCAGCAGGACTTCTCCGCGTCGTACTCGCACAACCTGTCGACCGGCTCCGGGTTCGACCGCCACTTCAGCGTGTGGCGGGGCTCGTTCAGCCTGGCCTGGGAGATCGACTTCTGGGGCCGTTACCGCCGCGCCATCGAGGCGGCCGACGCCGACCTGGACGCGACCGTGTTCGACTACGGCGACGTGGTCGTGACCCTGGTGGCCGACGTCGCAGCGACCTACGTCGACATCCGCACGCTGCAGGCGCGGCTGACGCTGGTGCGCCGCAACGTTGAGAACCAGCGCAACACCTACGACCTGGCGGTCACCCGGTTCGAGGGGGGCGAGACCAGCGAGCTGGACGTGCAGCAGGCGAAGTCGAGCCTCGCGCAGACCGAAGCGTTCGTGCCGCAGCTCGAGACCGCCCTGAGGCAGTCGCAGAACCTGCTGTGCATCCTGCTCGGGATGCCGCCCGAGGACATCGCCCAGCGCCTCGGCGAGGGGACGATCCCGGACGTGGAGTCGAGCATCGCGCTGGGGATCCCGGCGGCGACGCTCCTGCAGCGGCCCGACGTCCGCCGCGCCGAGCGGCTGCTGGCCGCCCAGAGCGCCCGGATCGGCGTCGCCGAGGCGGACCTCTACCCGCACATCACGCTCACCGGCACGGTGGGGCGCAGCGCCAACCAGTTCAAGGACGTGTTCAACAGCGGCGCCGGCTTCGGCTCGGTGGGCCCCAACCTCCGCTGGGACATCCTCAACTACGGGCGGCTGGTCAACAACATCGCGCTGCAGGACGCCCGGTTCCAGCAGCTGCTGGCGGCCTACCGGCAGACGGTGCTGGTGGCGAACTCAGAAGCCGAGAACGCGATCATCCGGTTCCTCAACGCGCAGGAGCGGCTGAAGTTCCAGCTCGGCGCCGCCGAGGCCGCCGACCGCACCAACGAGCTGATCAACCTGCAGCTCGACGAGGGCCTGGCCGACTTCAACCGCGTGTTCAACGTGCAGAACTTCAAGACGCAGCAGGAGGAGTCCGCCGCGCTCGCCAAGGGCGAGGTCGCGCAGAGCCTAGTGGCCATCTACCGCGCCCTGGGCGGCGGCTGGCCCTCGCCGTTCCTGTCGACGCCCATCGCGGCGCTGCCGCCGGTGGACGAGGAAGGGGACGCGGGCGAGCCGATCGACACGCCTACGCCGGACGACGCCGGCCCCTTCGACGAAGCCGCGCCCCTCGACGAACCCGCGCCGCCGATCGAGCTGACGCCGCCCGACGAGCCATCGCCGCTCGAGGCGTCGCTCTCATTCCCTAGCGCGTTTTAGCGTGAAGCCGACTAGCAGGCCCAGGCCCAACAGGCAGGCGCCGCCCGGCGACGGGACCACGGCGGATTGGGGGGACGACCGACTCGACCCGTAGTTCGAACGCCAGACGCTGTAGTCGCTCGTGGCGATGCGCCCATCGCCGTCCCCGTCGGCGGCGGACCAGGCGGGGACCTGGCGGCCCAGGTTGTCGCGCCACACGCCGTAGTCGGCCGCGTCGACCCAGCCGTCGCCGTTGTAGTCGCCCGGCAGAAGCGGGCTGATGGTGAACTCGAACGCGTTGGCCTCGTCGGTCTTCTGCAGGTCGTGCAGCGGCGAATAGGTGCGCACCCGCACTGAGCGGCCGTCGTCCAAAAACTCGATGAGCCGCAGCCAGCCGTTGCCGCCGTTGGTTTCGAACTGCGTGTTGAACAGCATCTGGTGCACCGTCTGGCTCGGCTGGCCCTCGCTCGCCAAGTAGCCGACGCCGTCACCGCCGACGTGGCCGCTAAACACCATCTCGAACGCAGCGTTCTGGCTAACCAGCTCCTCCCACAGGTCCTCGCCGTCATTGGTGTCGCCGCTGGTGGGGTAGCTGTACGGGTTGCCCCCCTGGTTGTTGCCGGGGTCGCTGTCCTGGTTGCGCTGCCAGTCGTAGCGGGTCTCGTCGTGGAACATGTAGGCGTGGGTCAGCAAAACCGCAGTGGAGTCGGCGTACTCCGGCGACCGCAGCGCCCGGGCCGCCCAGTCGACGGCCCTCTGCCGGGGGCCCCACTCGGTGGCGAGGATCGCCATCTGCCGGCCGTCCGGCGCGGTGAAGGCGTGGATGGCGTTGTCCAGCTCGCCGGGCGTCATTACCGCCTGCAGCGTTCCCCCCTGCGCCGGGTCGACGAGCGGGTTGTCGTCTTGCGAGAAGTAGTCGTTGTACTGTGTCGACCGGTCCTGCGCGTTGGTGGTCCCGTAGTCGTGGTTGCCGGGCGAGATGGCGTACGGCACGACGCCGTCCAGCACACTCATAGCGGCTTTGGCGTTCTGCCACTGCTGGTCGCCCGACTGGTCGCCGCTGGTCGGTGTTGCCTGCGAGTTCTGATTGACCACGTCCCCCTCGTGCAGCACGAACTGCACGCCGAAGGGCTCGTGGTTATCAGCGATCCACTGCGTCATCCGGTTGAGGATGGCCGTGTCGGAAGAGCTTTTTACGTAGGCCTGCGTGTCGGGCAGCACCACCATCGACCAGACCGCGTCGTCCGACGGCGCGAACGCGGCCTGCGGTTCGGTGGCCACGTACCCGGGCGACGCGCGGTCCTGCACGCCCCCCGGGCCGACGGCGAAGCGGGCGCCGTAGACGCCGCCCATCGAAAGAATCCAGGCGCCGCCGACATTGTTGCCCGATTCGCTCAGGCTTTCCGGACGGAGCGAGATGCTGGCCCCGTCGGGGCTGTCCGACGGCCAGCCACCCTGGTCGTCGTAGTTGACCCAGTCGACGAGGTTGCCGAGCGCGTCGCGGACCCCGACGGTCTCGTTCGTCGACGACGGCGAGTTGGCGAGCGTGGGGAACCCCGACAGCTCATACCGGTTGATCCCGGTTCCCCACTGCGCGTCGAACGCCGCGGCGTCGCCGACCAAGACTACCGACTCGCCGGGCTGCAGCAGCGTGCGGAGCGAGAGGGGGTCGGTCGACTCACCATCCTGCTCGTCAGTTACTCGCCAACCACGCAGGCTGACGGCGGCGTCACCGCTGTTGTACAGCTCGACCCACTCACGCACGGTTCCGCCCGCTTCGTCGCGGTCGGCGCCGTCCGGGTTGTACATGATCTCGCTGATCACAACGTCGGCGCACGCACGTGGTGCGACGTGCAGCGTCGCCGACGCGAGCGTGAGCACCGCCGCGGCCCGCGAGAGCCAACCCAGCACGCGCGTCGGGCTTCCGCTCGGCAATGCGAGGGTGGTGAACCTTGTAATGTGACTGAAATCGATTATCACCATTCGTAAGTCGCTGCGGTCTGTAGCTTGGTGCAACTCTGTGTTCCGCGTCGAGTCGTCAGAAGGTAGCGAGTCCCGCCCCCACTCTCTCCAGAATTGTGTTGCAATGAAGATGCGTTGGATTCGTTCTTTGTGGTTAGCGCCCGCTCTCTTGGTCGCCTGCGCCGGTTGCGGTGGGGGCGATTCCGGACCCGGTTTGAACCCGGTCCGCGGCGTCGTGACGAAGTCCGGGGCGCCGCTCGCGGACGCGGTGGTCACGTTCTACGCGACGGACCCCCAGGCGTTGTCGTCCGGCATGCCGGTGCCCAAGGGACGCACGGACTCCGAAGGCGTGTTTGAGCTCCGCACGTTCGACCCCGGCGACGGCGCCAAGGCCGGCGAGTACGCGGTTACGATCAAGCACGTGCAGTCGGTCGACACGCCCGACGGCCAGCTGATCGAGCAAGACCTGCTCAAGGGCGCCTACGCCGACCGGGACAAACCGTTCAAGGTTGTGACCGTGACCGACGGGACCAACGACCTCGGCACGCTGGCGATTCCCTAGCGGTCCCCGCAAGCACAAGACGCAACGGCCGCGTCGCTTGAAGCGACGCGGCCGTCTTGTTTTTTACCCTACGGCTGGCGGCCGCCTACCCTCGGTTGCGGGGGTCGGCCTGCTTGCCAGGGCCGGTGGTGCTGATGTCACCCTCGTCACGCGAGTGCATCGTGACGAACGCCTCCGGGTCCATGCTCTCGGGGATGAACCGCGCGGAGCCGTCGCCCAGCGCGAAGATCGCCCCGCCAACGTGGAACGCGAAGATCTCCTCGTTGTTGCCGCAGTTGAACATCTTGTTGCCGCAGGCGTGGTGCACCACGAACTCGTTGGAGCTGTCCGCCCAGTTCTGCCCGTGGGAGCCGGTGCCGGTCTCCATCTTCTGCTCGTTGTACATCGTCTGACGGCCGGCGATCTCGAACCACATAAAGGTCTTGGAAAGCCCGTCGGTGCAGTCCCGCATGCGGCCCGGCTTGCGCGTCGTGCTGTTGCGGAAGTCCAGCACGCTGCTGGTGCTGGATCGCGGGCTGATGGCGCCGGCGCTCGCCAGGTCGGCGATGTCGGACGCGCTGTACGAGATGAACCGCGAGACCGCGTAATCGCACACCGGCGAGTCGGGGTCACGCCCGGGCGTCGAGGGGCACTGGAGGAACTTGATTGGCGAGTCGTTCACCAGCCGGACGTTGAACGTGTGGTTCTCGCCGCGGCGGTCGGACTTGTCGTTCCAGTTGAGCTCGTAGAAGTAGCTGTCCGCCAGCGCGGTCTCTTCCAGCTCCGAGAGGATGAACGGGAAGGCGCCGTGCCTGACCTCGATCGGCACGGTGGCCGTCTCGCCGCCGTCGGTGACCGTCCCGCCCGGGGTCGCTCCGATCGGTTCGCCGCGGTAGTAGGGGGGCGGGAACTCGTTGCGGGACTCGTGGTAGTTGAGCGTCGCCAACGCGATCTGCTTCATCGAGGAGATGCAGGTCGTGCGGCGGGCGGCCTCCCGGGCCGCCTGCACGGCGGGCAGGAGCAGCGCGATCAGCACGCCGATAATAGCGATCACTACCAGCAGCTCCACCAGGGTGAAGGCGCGCCGCCGGTCGCTACGAAGGGTTGACCTCATGGTCATCGTATTCTCCTAAACGATTGATAAAGGCCAGCGGTGAGCGACCTGCCCCGACGGGCGCAATGCCCGGTCGCCCACCGCCGGCGATTTCCTTCTGCTCAGCCGGTCACCCGCCGCGGGCGGCGGCGGCCGGTCGAAGCGGCCAGGCCGCCGAGCGCGACAAGGCACAGGGCGGTGGGCTCCGGGGCCGCCTGGCTGGCGTCGACACTGGCGTTGCTGGCGCCGAAGTTGTCACGCCACACCTGGTAGTCCGCCTGGTCCACCGTGCCGAGGCTCGCGGTCTCGCCGTTCGGAAGCGACGTCTCGCCGAGGTTGTCACGCCAGACCGTGTAGTCCGCGGCGTCGACGACGCCGTCGCCGTTGTAGTCGCCGGCGAGCTCAAGCGGCGCCGGCGCGATCGGGGCGTTCACGTAGTCGATGTAGGCGAACATGAACCCGGCGTCCTGGTAGTCCACGAATGCGGACGCGTCGGGGACGTGGTCCAGGCCGCGGATCAGGAAGTCGCCGTTCGACGGGTCGACCTCGTAGATGATCGAGTTGTCGAAGTTCTCGGTCTTGACGATCTCCTCCCCGGTGCGGTCGCTGCCGCCGGTGCTGGTCAGCAGCAGCATGCCGTCGTCGGCGGTCTTGCCGTCGATCGACAGGCGGTACTGCGGGAAGTTGAACGAGTCGAGCTCCTTCGTGAGGGTCCACTCGACGCCCGCGCCCTCGGTCGAGGAGAGCAGGGTGCCGTCCTCGGCGACCATGCCGGCGATCAGGTTCTCCGACTCGTACGGCAGGTAGACGTAGTTGAAGGCGTCGGGCTCGGTGCTGGTCTCAGCGACATCGACGCCGTTGTCGAACGCCGTGACGCGCCACCCCGAGCCGTCCGACTGCGGCTCGGCGATCAGGTAGTTGTCGTCGTTGCCGTAGGGGGTGGCGATCAGCACGCCATCGGTCAACGCGTTGACGCCGTTGAACGCGACGATCACGCTCTCCGCCTCGTAGTCGACGCCGGTGACGCCCGGCAGGTCGACGTTCGAGCCCATCTGGAATCCCGACTCGCGGCCGAAGAAGGCCACGGCGTGGTTGATGTTGTGTTCGCCCTGGTCGTAGCCGCGGGCCGTGGCGGTGATGGCCGACCAGTAGCCGTTGAACAGGTTCGCGTTCACAACGCCGTACTCGTCGAAGCCGCCGGCCACGGAGTTCTCGCGGAACCCTTCACTGATGGTGGCGAGCATCACGCCGTCCGCCTCGGTCAGGCCCTGACCGTAGGCGGCGTAGCTGTGGTCGCCCTTCTGGTTGCCGATCCCCTGGACGTTGGCGCCCGGGGTCTGCCCCACCACGTCCAGGTAGACGTCGCCGGGGTTGTTGTCGTTGTTGGCCACCAGCACGTCCGCGCTCCACGCGATCACGCTCGTGCGCTCGAACCGGGTGAACGAGTCCGCCGAGGGAACCGGCGCCGCGGCGGTGGCCGCGTCGTCGTTGGGAACGTACAGGATGTTGAAGTACGGACGCAGCAGGTCGTGGTTCTGCCCGAGCCCGTCCAGCTCGTTGAGGGTCTCGGAGTTGCCGGTGAGGAAGTCGGACTCGATGTCCTCGGTGGTGATGATCCAGCCGTCGCCGTCGGCCTCGTAGGTCAGCGCGTTGTCGCCGGCGATGCCTTCGGTGGCGTTGCTGAGCAGCAGCGTGCCCTGGGTGGGCGAGCCGCCATTGATGGTCAGCCGGTACTTGCCAGGCTGATTCGCACGGTCAAGGGTCTGAAGGTTGTAATCGGAGCCGGTGTGGAAGAACGAGTAGGCGTCGACCGGCGTGGGGTTGCCAAGCGACACAGGCGACGGGGTGAAGCTGGGGTTGACGTGGGCCGCGGTCAGGCCGGTCTGACCGGCCGGCACGAACACGAACGAGAACGGCGTGGTGACGCCGTCCCCCTCGTTGACGATGTCCGGGTCGGACGCGGGGTCGAACTCGAAGAAGCCGTCGTTGTCCGGGGTCACGATCTTGTACCCCGACCCGTCAAACGCGGGCTGGACCGTGGCGTACCGGCCCGTGTTGGAGGCCGTGGTCGCGAACACCATGCCCTGGCGGAACGGGTCGCTAACGCCGGGTATGTTTAGGCGGTGTGCGCCGGGCCCGAACGCGTCCTCGTCGATCGTGACGCCGGCGGTGCCGTTGAAGGTGTCGAGCGCGCCGAAGGTGCCGTTGGCGTTGATCGTCGAGCTCGAGAAGGTGCCGCCGATCCAGCCCTCGGAGAACGAAAAGTAGGCGGCGCCGAAGTCGGACCCGAAGGGCTCGCCGCCGTTCGCCGGGTTGGCCGCCCCGGCGCGGGTCGTGACGACCGACAGGCCGCCCGACGTGTTGCGTGTGTTGAGCGAGAGCAGGTCATCGTCCGTTACGCCGGCCGAGGTGGTGAACTGCGTGCGGGCGCCGTCGGCGCGGCCGGTCTCGGCCACCGAGGTGAGGAGCACGCCGCCCGTGTAGTCGTCGGCCGCACTCGCGCCGATGCGGATCGGGTACTCGCCGGTGACCGCGCCCGAGTCGAGGAAGAAACCGCTGGTTCCGCCCGTGATGGTGGCCCCGCCCGAGCCGTCGATCGAGACGGTCGCGTGCTCGATCGCGTTGGCCACGCCGGCCGTTGCGGCTAGCAGTGAAGCAGCAATGGTGAGTCGCATCTTAAGGGGATCTCCTGTTGCAGATAGAGGCATACTTTGTTGTCAACCGAGTGGCGTTGCAGGTGGCTGGCCCTCTGATGTGGCCAGAGCGTAGACCGCAACTGTTCAGAAACGATGGGGTTAGTGTGTGGCTTCCGTTGAGCCGCCGCGCTGTGGGCGTGGGAGCCTAGAACCAGTGGCCTAGTGCCGGTGGTTGTGGTGGTCGTGCCCGTGCGACGGCTTGGCGCCCTCGAGCCGGGGGAGTGGCAGGCCGAGGTCGTCGCCGTTGGGCTCGAAGGGCGCGCCGTCCTGATTGGCGTCGCCGTCGGTGTCGATGAACACGGGGTTGGAGACCGCGATCGGCATCACGGCGCCCTCCTTCTCCCCGTACACGGCGCCCAGCTGCCGGTCCTCGCCGCAGGCGATCACCACCAGGTGGGTGTCGGCGTCCAGGTCGAGCTCGATCGTCTGGGAGAACACCTCCGGGCCGGCGGCGAACATCTCGCCGTTGTCGCGGGCCGTGTAGTTGTGCTGTTCGACCGCGCGGCCGTTGAGCAGCAGCTGGACGCGGTTGATCTCGAGCCAGTTGGGCCGCCGCACGGTGATGCGTACGCGGGCCTTGCCGTCGGCGGCCTTGAGGTCGTCGCCCGGGATGGCGGGGCGGTCCTGGGCGTCGGACTCAGCCACCACCTGGAGGAACGGCCCGTTGGACATCACGACGTGCCCGTGCTCGAACTCGTGCACCAGCTCGATCACCGATGCCTGGGCGGGGTCGTCCGTGGAGCTCTTCACCCAGTTCCGCAGCCAGCCGCTGCCGTGGTGGTTGTAGTGGGCGTCCGTGTTGACCACGCCGGTCACCCGGTAGCCGAGGTTGAGCAGCTGGAGCCAGTTGACGATGGTGTTCCCCCGGTTCCCGAGGCCGCCGGAGCCGACGCCGTTGTCCGCCTCGCCGGCGGGGCCGAGCGGCTGGAGGATCGTGTCGAGCGGGTGCACCTCCATCACGTCCATGTAGCCGAACATCGCCTCGAAGCCCTCGTCGGCCACGCCGTCCAGGTCGCGGTCGCCGATCATCTGGGCCACGTTCGGGTGGTTGGTCTGGATGAGCTTCTCTGAGTTGTTGTCCCAGGCGGCCAGCCGCTGGATCTGCGCGACCGGGTCGACGTTGGTGAGCGGGCCGCCGTTGTGCTGGCGGTGCTCGTGCTTGATCAGCGGGAACGCGTTCTGGTGGTTCAGCGGCAGCGGCTTGCCGGTCAGCTCCATGCCGGCGCAGGTCAGCATCCGATCGACCGCGTCGAAGTGGGCGAGGTGCTCGTCGTAGGTGTCGATCCGCTGGTGTTCCGTGCACGGGCAGAACTCGAGGTGCTCGGCCAGCAGGTTCAGCACGCGGCCCCGCTGGCTGGAGGTGTTGTCGCCCGACGGGGAGCTGTGGCTGTGGAGTTCGGAGCTCAACCACCCGGTGGTGTCGACCGACCGCCGCAGCGACGCCTCGACATCGGCCGTTTCGCCCTCGGCGATGGTCAGCTCGCCCTGCGCGGCGTCGTACTCCGGTCCGTGGCTGGCGATCCAGCGGTAGCGTCCGGGGAGCAGCTTGGCTTGGAACCGCCCGTCGGGCGTGTACTGCAGGTCGACCACGCCGCGCACCGCCGTGTCCGGCCCGAACCGGGGCGACGGCGTGTCGCCCAGTCCGGTGAACTGCACCTTGCAGGCAATAGCGTGTCCGGCGTCGTCGGTCACGACGCCGGACACGTACGCGGGCTTCGACAGCTGGATGTCGAGGCCCGCGGCCTCTTTGTCTTGCGTGGCAGCTACACTAGCGGCCAGATCCAGCGGCTGATGGCCATTGGCGCGGACGCGGATCTCGTAGTCGTCGGCCGGCAGCTTGGTGGCGAGTCGCCCATCACTGTCCGTGAGGCCTTCTCCGAGCCGCTTGCCGTTGCGCCGCACGACCACTCGCGCGCTGGCGACCGGGTCGGCGCCGTCGGTCACCGTGATGGCCACCGGGCGGAGCTTGTTCGGATTGGCTGCGGAGTGGGCAAAAAGCTCCAGCGTGTCGGCCGCCGGGATCAGCCGGCGGGACCAGGCAACCCGGCCTCCGGCGGGCAGCGTCTGCTCCGCGGATTCGGCGTTCGCCAGCGGGTAAGCCGCGACATGCGGGCGCCGCTTCTCGTCGCTCTTGACCAGCATCGCCCGGCGATCGTCGTCTTCGGCGACCAGGCCGTACGCCTGCCGCCAGTGCTGATCGTAGGCCCACCAGAGCCCTCGTTTGCGGGCGGAGCCCAAGCGGAAGCCCTTGTCGACGCGTAGGCCGTCGCGCACCTGCACTTTGGCGGGCGAATCGCCTGGGTTGGTAATGTCGCTGGTGACGCGGAGGAAATCCTCGCCGTCCCGCAGTTCGTAACCAACGCGGATCTGAAGCGGGGCAGAGCGGTCGTTCTTGCCCTGCACCTGTGCTCCGGCGAAAGCGATGCGGGCGGCGCCCTCGGCCTTTGTGCCGAACGCTTCCGGCCAGTCGATGACCTCATGTAGCCGGAAGACGCTGTCGCCCGGGTAGAAGCAGCTGAGCTGATCGCTCTGCCGATCGCGCTGCGTGAGGTCGATCACGCCGCCGCCGACGTTCAGCACGGTGAGGTTGGCGTGCCGCCCCTGATGGGGCGCGGCGACCGTGGCGACCACCTTGTCGTTTCTGAGGACGTAGTCGCCGTAGATGGCGTCTGCCTCTTTGCCGCGTGGCGCCGCCTCGGTGAAGTTTTCTGACGTTAGCGTCAACAGCTCTGCGCCGTACGAGGGTAGACAGCAGGCTAGGCAGAGGGTAAGTGCCGCGCTCTTCGTGGGCATCCGGTTGCCGTTGCTAGGGGATAGCAGGAAGGTGAGAGGGCGGTGATTGTGCGGAGCTAAATGAAGAAAGGCGGAGCGCTAGATGAAGGAAGTGTGAATTGTTTTTGTGCGCAGCAAACATTGCGCGTAGTGGTTGGCTGCGCTGCGCACGCGCGATAGCGCGCGGCGGATTGTGAGCGCAGTGTGAACGAGATGCGAAGCAACGATGAACCGCATGCACGCAGGCGCGCTATGCTAGTAAGGTTGCTTCGGAAGACCGATCGCTGTCAGGAGGCGGGGCAGATTGCCCTGTTGAGACAGCCCCCTTTAGGCGGCAGAGTACACGGCTTCGCCGCGCGCCCAGCAGCGTTCTACCCAGCGGTCGTCCCACGCGAACATGAGCATCGACAGCGGATCAACACTGGACGAGAGCCACGGCACGCCCGGTCGGATCAAGACTAGATCCGCCGGGTCGCCAACGCGCAGGTTGCCCGCGTTAGGCCAGCCGAGGGACTCGGCGTTGCCGGCCGTGATCTGGCGCCACGCCTGCGCCGCTACGGGGAAGGAGTCGCCGACGGCCGACGCGGTTTCGATCATCGCACGCGCGACGCGCACCATGCTGGTCTCGTAGCCGGCGCCGATGTCGCTGCCTAGGCAGATTTTGGCGCCGGCGGTGAGCGTCGCCCGGCGGTCCATCGCGCCGGCCCGCAGAAACGAGTTGGCCGTCGGGCAGTGCGCCGCGATGGCGCCCGCGTCGTGCATGGTCTGGCGGTCGTGGTCGCTCAGGTGAATGCAGTGCCCGTAGACCGACCGCTCGTTGAGCAGGCCCGCTCGGCGGTAGACCTCCACATACCTGGCGCCGCCGAACAGCTCGGACGCCCACTCGCACTCGGGGAGCGTCTCGGCGAGGTGCGACTGGACGGCGGCGCTGCGTTCGTCGGCCAGTCGTCCGGCCGCGGCGAGCAAGTCCGGGGTGCAGGAGATGGCAAACCGGGGCGTGACCGCTGCGGCCATCCGATCGCCGGGACGGAAGTCGTCCAGCAGAGAGGTGGTCTCGTCCAGAAGCTGCTGCGCCGGGCGGCACAGATCGTCGGGCGCGTTGCGGTCCATCAGCGATTGGCCGACCACCCCCCGCATCCCCCGCTCTGCGGCCGACCGCAGAGCTGCGCGGGTCCCGTCGGCGTGCACGCTCGAGTAGGCGCAGATGGCCGTCGTGCCGTGGGCGAACAGGCGGTCGATCGCCCGATGGGTCATCGCTGCGGCGTAGTCGGCGTCAGCCCACTTGCGCTCGTCGGGGAACGTGCACCGTTCCAGCCACTGCAGCAGCGGCAGCCCGTGGGCGCCCTGCATGTCGAACTGCGGCAGGTGCAGGTGGGCGTCGATAAAGCCGGGCGTGACCAGGCATTCCGGCCCGCCGGCGTCGCAGGTCGCAGGCGCCTGCCCCACGGCCACTTCCGCGATGACGCTGTCTTCGATCCGCACGTAGCCCGGCTCAATCCGCGCCCGGTCGGGCAGGTCGTTCAGCAGCAATTGGCCGGAGATGATCATGCCAGAGGTGGGGATTTAATTGGGGGACGGCGCGGGGTTGCGGGGCAGAAATGGCATTGTTGATAGACGGAACGGATCCGTCATTACCTGAATATGTCTCGCGGTCACGCTAGCAGCCACGTCCAGATTGCCGAAGTAGCCCTTATCGGTCGGGTAGTCTGGTGATCCTGCATAGCGTGGGCGGACTTTCGCGGCTGTGAGCACAGGTCACGCAACGCTCAGCTGAGTAACAAGTTATGGCGATTGACAGCGGTCTTCGGATTGCCGAGTCGGTCGAGCAGATTAACCACACGGGTGATAGAGATCCCGGTGAATGCGTAGAATAGGTGAGGCTACCAGCCGCTGAAAGTTGCCCAGCGGACTGGAAAGAAAGGGAATTCTCCCAGGGAAAGCACTGGGCAACAGCAGCGAACCGGATGAACGCAGGCACGGCAATCCCAGATCCGGCTGTGCGCCCTTCAAAAGGGGGGCCGCATTGGGGGCTCTCGACCCTGGTCGAGGTCGCCCAGTGGCGCGCGTTGCATCAGGGTGACGATCCCGCCTACACGTTCCTCGCTTCTGACGCCGGCGACCCAACCAGCCTGACGTTCCGGGGTTTGGAGCGGCGCGCCCGCGCGATCGCCGCCGCCATCCAGCAACGCGGGCCGGCCGGCCAACGCGTGCTAGTGGTGCTCGAGCCCGGACTCGACTACATCGCAACGCTGTTTGGTTGCTTCTTCGCCGGCGCCATCGCGGTTCCCGTCTACCCGCCGGACCCGTTCCGGATCGCCCGCACGCTGCCGCGGCTGCGAGCGATCTTCAAGAACGCCGACTGCCAGCTGCTGGTGAGCAGCCAGCAGTGGCTTGCTAGCAAGACGAGCTCGCTGCGTCAGACCTGCCCCGGTGGCGCAATCGCCGTTGAGGACCTGGGCGCCGACCTCGCCGACGCGTGGCGGCCCATGACGCTGCAGGGGAGCGACCTCGCGCTTTTGCAGTACACCTCCGGCACGACCGGGGCCCCGCGTGGAGTCGCGATCACGTACGACAACCTGCAGTACAACCTGCGGGCGATGGAACAACTGCTGGACGTTCCCGAAGCTATCGCCACGTTCTGGCTGCCGCCGTACCACGACCTGGGCCTGATCGGCGGCGTGTTCCTGCCCCTGTTCGCCGGTCGGCGGACGGTGCTGATGTCGCCGCTGGACTTCGTCCGCCGCCCCGTTTCCTGGCTGCGTGCCGTCAGCGACTTCCGCGCCACCACGTCGGCGGCGCCCAACTTCGGCTACGAGCTGTGCGTCCGCAAGGTGTCCGATGAGGACTGCGCCGGGCTCGACCTCAGCAGCTGGCAAGTCGCCGTGTCCGGCGCCGAGCCGGTCCGCAGCGCGACGCTCGACCGCTTCTGCGAGCGCTTCGAGCCGTACGGGTTCCGCCGCGAAGCCTTCGTGCCCGCCTACGGCATGGCCGAGACAACCCTCATGGTCAGCGTGGGGCGCCTCGCCAAGCCGCCGCTGGAGCGTGAGTACAAGGCCGCCGACATGGCGGAGTCAATCGTCGCCCCCCGCAACGGCAAGGCAGAGACGATCCGCAAGCTCGTTGGCTGCGGGCCCCCTGGCCCAGAGATCGATCTGCGGATTGTCGATCCAGAAACCTGCCAGGCAACCGACGGCGTCGGTGAGATCTGGGTCCGCAGTCCAGGCGTCGCCTCGGGGTACTGGCGCAGCCCCGACCAGACCTCCGCTGCGTTTGGCGCCAAGCTTGCGGCCGGCGAGTCCGGATTCCTCCGCACCGGCGACCTCGGCTTCGTCGACGCGGGCGAGCTGTTTGTGGTAGGCCGGCTGAAGGAGACGATCATCCTCGGCGGGCGGAACTACTACCCGCAGGACATCGAGCTCGCCATTCAGGACCGCGACCCCGCGCTGAAGGCAGAAGGCGGTGCGGTGGCCGCGGTCGAGCTGGACGGCGAGGAACGCCTGGTGGTGTTCCACGAGGTGCAGCGTCCCAAGAGGCAGGACCTGCCAGCACTTGCTGACACTATCCGCTCGGTCGTGCTCGAAGAAACGCTGCAGGAGCCGTACGCCGTCGTGCTGCTGCCGGTTGGTGAGCTGCCGAAGACATCCAGCGGCAAGACCCGCCGATCGCAGTGCTGGCCCGAGTTCGAGTCCGGCGCCCTGACGCCCGCGTACCAATGGGTCGCCGGCGAGTCGACCGCTGAGCAGCGTGGCGACGGTGATGCCAAGGGCGTCGACCCGCCCGCGTCGAAGACCGAGGTCATGCTGGCTGAGGTCTGGCGGTCGCTGCTGGATGTTGACGTCGTGTCGCGAACCGATTCGTTCCTCGCGTTGGGCGGGCAGTCGCTGCAGATCCTGCAGCTCCTGCAGGAAGTCGCGGGCCGGACCGGCAAGACGGTCGCGGTCCAGGAGCTGTTTGAGCACCCGACGCTCGCCGAGTTCGCGGAGGTGGTCGACCAGACCAAGGCCGACGGCGCCCGCGAGCTGTCGGCTGCGCCGGATTCGTTCCTGACCCAACCGCAGCGCCTCTCCGAACCACAGCAGCGGATGTGGATGCTGGAGCAGCTCGGCCTGCGTGGCGGCGCCAACGTGCCGTTGGCCGTGGAACTGCAGGGCGCCGTCGACCGCCAGCGGCTGGCTGATGCGTTGAACAAGCTAGTAAGCAGGCGGCAGATGCTCCGCACGGCGTTCCAGACCGCCGAGGGAGAACCGCGGCAGGTGCTCCGGCCGCAGGCGTCGGTCGAGCTCGCCGACCTTGCGCCGCCCGTCAGCGATCAGCAGCAGGATCTGATCGCCTGGGCGTTGAACCAGGACTTCGTCTGGCGCCCGTTCGACTTGGCCGAAGCGCCATTAGCGCGGGCCGCACTCGTAACCGCCTCCCCGGAACGGCACGTGCTGGTGCTGGTGATGCACCACCTGATCTGCGATGGCGCCTCGTTCGAGCCGCTGGTCGACGAGCTCGCCCGGATGTACGGCGGCGAAGAACTGGCGCCGCTGGCTTTCGACTTCTGGGACCACCTCGCTGCGGGCGACAGGGCTCCGGACGCCGCCGCGGACCAGGGCTACTGGAAGGACCGGTTGGCCAGCGCGCCGTCGGCGATCAACCTGCCGCAGCTCTCCGGACCCCCGGCGACCGACCCCCGGTCGATCGCGGCTCACCGCCTGGAGCTGCCTGCGTCGCTCACCGAGTCGGTCCGAGCCGCCGCTACCGATCAGTCGGCGACGCCATTCATGCTGTACCTGTCGGCGCTCCACTTGGTGCTGGGCAGGTTCAGCGGCGACTCCGAAGTGGTCGTTGGCGTGGCGCAGGCGGGCCGCGATAGCGCGACCAACGCCCACACGCTAGGCTGCTTCATGCACGCCGCGCCGGTGTTGGCCAACGTTGCGAGCGGAACGTGCGCCGATTTTGTCGCCCGCTTGCGAGACGACGTGCTCGCCGACTTCCACCACGCGCAGGCCTCGTGGGAAGAGATCGTCGCCTCGGCAGACGCGGAGCGGATCGTCGGCCGGATGCCGCTCACGCAGGTGTTCTTCCTGTACGAGAACTCTCCTGCCGCGTCCCTCCAGTTCGGCGGCGCCCGGGTGACGGCGGCGTCCACCGACTACCGCGGGCTGGGCGTCTACGACCTGACCGTCGCCGTCGACGAGGGCGCAGGCGGGACGCGCGTCGAGCTAGTCTACGACCCGGGCCGGGTTTCGGGTGAACTCGTGCAGTCGATCGGGGCGGCCTACCAACGCTTGCTTGAAGAGCTGTGCGAAGGCCTTTATGGTCCGATTGATTCCCTGGAGATCTTGGACGAGAGCCAGCAAGAGGAATTGCTGTCGCTTGCCGCCGGCCCCAAGGTTGACCAACAGGCCGAGCTGCCGCTTGCGCTGTTCGCTCAGCAGGTGAGGTCTCGAGGAGACGCAACCGCCGTCGAGTGCGCTGGCCGTTCGATGACGTACCGCGAGCTGGATGACCGCGCGACGCGGCTTGCTCACGGGCTGGTCAACGAGGGCGTCCGTCCCGGCGATCGCGTGGCGCTCCTGCTCGATCGTTCGTGTGACACGCTCGCTACGATGCTAGCCGTTTGGAAGGCGGGCGCCGCGTACGTCCCGCTCGACCCGACGTACCCGGCTGCACGCATCGCCCTGATGGTCGATGACTGCCGGCCGGCAGTCCTGGTCGCGGAAGAACGCCTCGCCGGCGAGGCGCCCGCCGGCGCTGGAAAGACGGTTGTTCTGAGTGAGTTGGCCGCGTCAGGCGCTGCCGCCGCAGAGCTGCCTGCCGCGAGCGGCTCGGACGCAGCCTACGTCATCTACACGTCAGGTTCGACGGGCAACCCGAAGGGCGTGGTGATCAGCCATGGGGCGGTCGCCAACTTCCTCCGTTCGTTCCACAAAGACCTAGATGTTAGTTCCTCCGACCGGGTGCTGGCGTCGACAACAATCTCGTTTGACATCTCGGTGTTGGAGCTGTTCCTGCCGCTGGCAGCCGGCGCCGCCGTCGTGTTGGCCGACTCCGCGACCGTGGGCGACGGTGGGCGGCTCGGGCGGCTGATTGACGAGGCCGGCGTCACCGTGCTGCAGGGCACGCCGTCGAGCTACCGCATGCTGCTGGCGACCGGTTGGAAGCCGACCAACACACAACGGCTGCTGGCCGGCGGCGAGGAGCTGACGCCCGACGTCGCCCGGCAGCTGATCGGCGCCGCAGGGCGGTTGTGGAACGTGTACGGACCGACGGAGACCACCATCTGGTCCACCATCGATGAGGTGCAAGACGTCGGCGAGCGGGTTTCGATCGGGCGGCCGATCGACAATACCGATTGCTATGTGCTCGACAGCCGCCACCGGATGGCGCCGCGCGGTGTGTGGGGCGAGCTCGCCATCGGCGGCGCAGGGCTGGCCGAGGGGTACTTCGGACAGCCGGATCTGACCGCCGAGCGCTTTCCAACCATCTCGATTGGCGGCGCCGCGCGGCGGGTCTACCTCACCGGCGACCTCGCCCGCTGGGCGCCCGACGGGCGGCTGGAGTTCGGCGGCCGCAGCGACACCCAGGTGAAGGTCCGCGGTCACCGGATTGAGCTCGGCGAGATCGAACGCGCCCTGCGGAGTCACCCGGCGGTGGCCGAGGCCGCCGTGATTACCGTCAACGACCCCCTCGGCGCCGCCCTGGCGGCCTACTTTGTCCCCGCGGGCGACGAGGCCCCAACCCCGGCCGAGCTGCGGCGCGCGCTTGCCGAGTCGCTCCCCGAGTACATGACGCCCTCGGCGTTCGTGCAGGTCGACGGCGCGCTGCCGCGGAACGGCAGCGGCAAGCTCGACCGCAAGCGGCTGCCCGAGGTCGAGGGCTGCCGGCTGGCCCGTTCGGCCGAGCGGGTCCCGCCGTCCACACCGCTGGAGCTGCGGCTCGCGGAGTGGTGGCAGGAAGTCCTGCGGCTCGACGAGGTCGGCGTGCACGACAACTTCTTCGAGCTGGGCGGGCACTCGCTCTCGGTGATGCAGCTGACGGTCCGCATCCACGAGCACCTGGGGGTCGAGCTCGACCTCCGTGAGGCGTACCGGCAGCCCACTATCGCCCGCTGGGCGGAGATGATCCTCGCCCAGCAGGTGGGCGGACCCGACCTGGCCGACCCCGACCTGCTGCGGCAGATCGAGGCCATGTCCGACGAGGAAGCCGTAGCGTTCTTGGAAGCCATGGGAGAGACCTGACCACGCGGCTGCGCTCCCCGCCAAGCGGGGCATTGCGGGCCGTCCAACCGAAACAGGAACTGGGTCAACGCCTCGACGGGCGCCGGGCCCCGCACGATAAACCGGAGAGCAAGACATGAACGGATCCACCTACATCGACTACCTGATCGTTGGCGCTGGCCCCGCCGGGCTCCAGCTGGCGTACTTCCTCGACCGCGCCGGCCGCAACTACCTGGTGGTGGAGTCGCGCGAACGCCCCGGAGGGTTCTTCGAGAAGTTCCCCCGCCACGACGAGCTGCTCTCGATCAACAAGGTGCACACCGGCTACTCCGACCCGGAGACCAAGCTCCGCTACGACTGGAACTCGCTCTTCTGCGAGGACGAGGCGATGGCCTTCACCAAGTACTCCAAGGAGTACTTCCCCAGCGCCCGCCTGTACGCCAAGTACCTGCAGGACTTCGCCGCCAAGATGGGCCTGCGGGTGCGGTACAAGACCCGCATCTCCGACGTGACCCGCTGCCACAACGGCCCCAACTTCGAGGTGGCCGACGAGTCGGGCACGCGTTACTCGTGCCGCGCGCTGATCCTGGCCACCGGCATGTGGGAGCCGTGGGAGCCCAACATCCCCGGCATCGAGCACACCGAGTCGTACGCCGACATGTCGATCGACACGGAGGACTTCGAGGACCAGCGGGTGCTGATCCTGGGCAAGGGCAACTCCGCGTTCGAGACCGCCAACCACCTCACCAGCGCCACGCGGGTCACGCATGTGTGCAGCCCCAACCCGCTGAAGCTGGCGTGGAAGTCGCACTACGTCGGCAACCTGCGGGCGGTCAACAACGACTTCCTAGACACCTACCTGCTGAAGGGCCAGAACTCGCTGCTGGACGCCAACGTCGACCGCATCGAGAAACGCGACGGCGAGTACGTGGTGGACCTCACGTTCACCCACGCTAACGGCCAGCGCGCCCAGCTCGCCTACGACCGAGTCCTGGTCTGCACCGGCTTCAAGTGGAACCACAACATGTTCCCGCAGAGCTGCAAGCCGGAGATGACCCCGTGCGGCCGCCTGCCGCTGATGACCAGCGCGTGGGAGTCGACCAACCTGCCGCACCTGTTCTACGCCGGCACGCTGATGCAGATGCGGGACAAGCACAAGACCATGTCGAACGTGCTGCACGGCTTCCGCTCGAACATCAAGTCGCTGGCGAGCATCCTCGGCTGCCGCTACGAGAACAAGGACTGGCCGTCGGTGGAGCTCGCGCGGAGCCCCGGGGCAATCGCCGACAAGATCATCTCCCAGGTGAGCCGCGACAGCAGCATCATGCTGCAGCCCGGCTTCCTGGCGGACCTGATCGTGGTCGGCGAGGACAACGCCCGCTACTACGAGACCCTCTCGATCGACTACATCAACGACAGCGACTTCGCCCAGGCGGAGAACTACTTCACCATCACCATGGAGTACGGCGACACCCAGGACGACGTGCTGGCCGTCAACCGCGAGCCCGACCCGACCAAGGCCTACAACGACGTCTACCTGCACCCCCGCGTGCGGCAGTACTCACGCGGGCAGCTGGTGGCGGAGCACCACATCTCCGAGTCGCTAGAGAACGACTGGCGCGTCGGCGAGCACTGCGGCTCCCGCCCCTTGATCCGCAAGCTGGACTTCGCCGGCCAGCAGGACCCGACCATGTTCCAGCAGACGCACCGCGACCAGCTGGTGGGCTTCCTCGAGCAGCGGCTGTCGCAGCAGTCGTACGCGATGGGGGCCATGTAGCATGGCCGACGGCGCCGCCACCGGAGGGCTGCGTGCGCTCTCGCCGGCAAAGCGGGCGGCGCTCGAGAAGCTGCTGCTCAAACGCCGCGACGCCGCGGCCCAGGCGGCGCGGATCCCGCTCGCCTCGCAGGAGGCTGCGGCCGAGCTGTCGTTCGCGGAGCGGAGGCTCTGGCTGCTCGACAAGCTCGAGCCCAACCACCCGTTCTACAACATGCCGCTGGCGGCGCGGGTCACCGGCCCGCTCGACCGCGACGCGTTCGCCGCCGCGCTGCAGACCCTCTGCGCCCGGCACGAGACCCTGCGCTACGCGTACCGCATTCGGGACGGCCTGCCGGAGCGCCGGGTCGCCGACCGCGTGGACATCGAGCCGGAGTACATCGACGCCAGCGCCCTGGCGGCGGACCCCGCGGCACTCGCCGACCGTCTGCGGAGTGAAGCGAGCGTCCCCTTCGACCTCAGCTGCCCGCCGCTGCTGAGGTGCGTGGTGCTGGAGCTCGCCGCCGACCAGCGCGTCGTGCTGCTGGTGATGCATCATATCGTGTCCGACGGGTGGTCGATGTGGGTGATGCTCAACGAGCTGGCCGCCGGCTACGAAGCGGCCCGCGCGGGCACGCCCGGCCTGCCGCCGCTGTCGATCCAGTACTCGGACTACGCCGCTTGGCAGCGCGACAGCCTCACCGACCAGCAGCGTGAGCGGCTGGTTGGGCACTGGTGCGACAAGCTGTCCGACGCGCCGCCGATGCTCGAGCTGCCCGCAGACCACCCGCGTCAGGCCGTGCAGGACTTCGACGGCGCCGTGCACGAGTTCCGCCTGCCGGCCGACGTCGGACAAGGCCTGCAAGCAGTCGCCGACCAACAGAACGCCACGCCGTTCATGGTGCTGATGGCCGCCTACCAGGCCTGGCTCAGCCGCTACACCGGGCAGCAAGATCTGCTGGTGGGGACCGTGGTTGCCAACCGCAGCCGCTCCGAGCTGGAACGCCTGATCGGGTTCTTCGTCAACACGCTGGCTATCCGGGGCGACCTGTCGGCAGACCCGAGCTTTGGCGAGCTTGTCGCGCAGACCCGCGCGGCGTCGCTCGAAGCCTACGCCCACCAAGAGCTGCCGTTCGACCAGCTGATCGAAGCGGTCACGCCCGAACGCGACCAGAGCCACGCCGCGTTGTTCCAGACCGCGCTGGTGGTGCAGAACCCGCCCCGCGACTTCGCGGCCGGCGATGGCCTGACGATCGAGCCGATGCTGGTCGACAACGGCACCGCGAAGTACGACCTCACGCTCTTCTTCTGGCAGGACGACCGCGGCTGGGCGGGGCAGATCGAGTACCGCACGTCGTTGTTCGAGTCGGCCACCATCGCCCGCTACGCGGCCAGCTTCCAGACCCTGCTGGCCGACGCGGTGCGGCGCCCGGCGGCGGCGGTCTCGGACCTGGCGGTCGTCGACCCTGCCCAGACGGAGCTGCTCACCTCGTTCAACCGCTCTGACCGGACCTTCGACGGGCCGCTGCTGGCTCATGAATTGTTCAAGCAGACCGCCGTGGCGAACCCGAAGGCGACAGCCATCCGTTGCGCTGGCGTCGAACTCTCTTGGGGTGAGCTCCAAGCGCAGGTCGCCCTGGCGGCCGCCGGACTGCAGGAGCTGGGCGTCACGCCGGGCGACCCGGTCGTGGTGTGCGTCGATCGCGGCGTTGATTCTGTCGTGGCAATGCTCGCGGTGATGTCGGCCGGCGGGGTGTACGTCCCCGTCGACCCGCAAACGGCGGAACACCGCCTCGACTTCGTCACTGCGGATTCCGGAGCTCGCCTGGTGATCGCCGGCGCCGCGGACCCCGAGGCAGCGCCGCAGCAGATCGGCGTTTCGGCGCTGCTGGAGCTGGGTGCCGGCCGCGGCGTTGCCGACGCCAAGGTCTCGCCCGATGACCTCGCGTACATCATCTACACCTCCGGCTCGACCGGAACGCCCAAGGGGGTGCAGGTCCGGCACCGCAGTTTCGTCAACTTCATGCGGGCGCAGGCCGAGCTGCTGGGCATCACGCCCGCCGACCGTATGCTGCACGCGATGTCGCCGTCGTTTGATGGCGGGCTGTCCGAGTCGTTCCTGCCGCTGGTGACCGGCGCGACAATGGTGATCGCCCCCCGCGACACGGTGCTCGACCCGGCGGCGCTGATCCGGCTGCTGCGGGACGAGCGGGTCACGGTCGCCAAGTTCCCGCCCGCGCTGCTGGCCACGCTCGCGCCCGAGTCCCTGCCGGAGCTGAAGACGATCTCCACCGGCGGCGACACCCTCACCACCGAGCTCGCCCGCCGCTGGCTGCCGGGCCGACGGGTGCTGAACGGTTATGGGCCCACCGAGGCGACCGTCGGCGTGACGATGCACGAGATCCGCGAGCCGCTGGCCGGGCTCCCCCCCATCGGCCGGCCGATGGCCAACATGCGGGCCTACGTGGTTGACGATCAGCTGCGTCAGACGCCCGTTGGCGTCGCCGGCGAGATCTGCATCGGCGGTGCCGGTGTGGCCGTTGGCTACGTCAACCGCCCCGAGGAGACCGCCGCGCGGTTTGTGCGCGACCCGATCGCCGACGACGGTTCGCGTATGTACCGCACCGGCGACATCGGCCGCTGGCGGGCCGACGGCGAGCTGGAGTTCCTCGGCCGCGTCGACGACCAGGTCCAGCTCCGCGGCTACCGGGTCGAGCCGAGCGAGGTCGCGGCCGCGCTCGAACGGCTGCCGCAGGTCGACCAGGCGTTTGTGGCGGTAAAACCCGACGCCCGGGGCGAGCAGCGGCTGGTGGCCTACGTCACGCCCGCAGCCGGCGCCCAGGCTGCCGACGAGGGAGAGTCGAACCACGTGGCCGCGTGGCAGTCGCTGATGGACGGATCGCACCGCGCCGCCGGCGCCCTCCGCGACACCGAGTTCGACACCACCGGCTGGATCAGCACCTACACCGGCCGCCCGATCGACAAAGACCAGATGCGCGCTTGGGCCGAGTCGGCCGCCGAACGGATCCTCGCCCACGGGCCCAATCGCGTGCTCGAGATCGGCTGCGGCACCGGACTGATCCTGCTGCAGGTCGCGCCGCGGTGCGACTTCTACTACGGCACGGACTTCCTCGAGCGGTCGCTCACCCAGCTCCAGCACGTGGTCGACGACCGCGGCCTGACCGACCGGGTGCGGCTGCAGCAGCTCACCGCTGACCGAATTGGCGATCTCGCCGGCCAGAGCTTCGACACCGTGGTGCTGAACTCGGTTGCCCAATACTTCCCCTCCAGCGACTACCTGAAATCCGTGATCCGCCAGGCGGCCGACCTGATCGCGCCTGGCGGGCGGATGTTCCTGGGCGACCTGCGGAACCTCCGCCTGCACGAGGCGTTCGCCGCGTCGGTCGAGATCGCCCGCGCCGACCACCGCGTCAGCCGCCGCGAGCTGCTCGGCCGCATCGAGGCCCAGCTCCGCCGCGAGGAAGAGCTGCTCATCGACCCGGCGCTGTTCGAGCTGCTGCCCGCCGAGCTGCCGCGGCTCTCGCGGGTGCAGATCGAGCTCAAGCCCGGCAACGCCGACAACGAGCTCACCCGCTTCCGCTACGACGTGACCCTCCGCTTCGACGAGACGCAGGACGCCGCCGAGCCCCCATTTGCCAGCGCTCCAACCCTCGACCAGGCCGCCGCGCAGCTCCAGGAATCACCCCCGGCGCTGGTCATCGATGGCGTGAGCAACGCTCGTGTAGCGTCCGACACCGACGCGTGGCGCGAGCTCCAGCTCGACGCCGGCGCGGCCGACGCCAACCAGCTCAAGGCAATGCGCTCCGCGCCGGTCGACGCCCCGACGCCCGACGCGTGGCGCGAGCTCGGCCGCCGCCACGGCTACCAGGCCGAGATCCGCTGGGGCGCCGAGCCCGACCAGCTGCAGGTGCGGTACACGCGGCCCGGCGTCGCGATCGCCGACCCGCCCGCCGCCGCCCCTACGCGGCTTACCAACGAGCCGATGCAGCAGAAGCTGCTGGCGCGGCTCGCGCCGGAACTCCGCGCCGGGCTCGCCAAGGAGCTGCCGCAGTACATGCTGCCGTCGTCGTTTGTGGTGGTCGACCAGTTCCCACGGACGGTCAATGGCAAGATCGACCGCGACGCGCTCCCGCCCCCGCCCAGCGGCCGGCCCGCCTGGGCCACCGGCTACGTCGCCCCGCGCGACGAGCACGAGCGGCTGGTCGCGGAGGTGTGGGAGCAGCTGCTAGGCGTTTCGCCGGTGGGCGCCGAGGACGACTTCTTCGACCTTGGCGGGCACTCCATGCTCGCCGTGCAGGTGATGGCCGAGATCGAGGCCCGCTCCGGCGTGGCGCCGCCGCTGGCCGCGCTGTTCCAGGAGCCCACCGTCGAGAACCTGGCCCGCCTGCTCAGCAACCCCGACGCGTCGGCGCCCACCACGCTCATCCCGCTGCAGGCGGGTGGCGACCTGCCGCCGTTGTTCTGCGTGCACCCCGCCGGCGGCGCCGTGTTCTGCTACCAGGAGCTGGCCGCCCACTTCGCCGGCGAGCGGCCCGTGTTCGGCGTGCAGGCCCACGGCGTCGACGGCCGCGTGCCGCCGCACGAGGACATGCCCCAGATGGCCCAGGCGTACGTCGACGCGATCCGATCGCTCCGCCCCGACGGCCCCTACCACGTGTGCGGCTGGTCGATCGGCGGAAACATCGCGTACGAGGTCGCCCGCCGGCTGCGAGCCGAAGGCGGCCAGGTCGGGCTGGTTGGCTTGTTCGACGCCGGCGCAATCCCGCCCGAGGGGTCGATCGGCGAGGAGGACCTGCTGCCGCTCTTGCAGGCGTTGTTCCCCGAGTCGGAGCACGCCTCGCTGGAGCAGATCCGAGGACTCAATCCTGAGCAGCAGGTCGAGTTCTTCACCGAGCGGGCCGCCAAGGCCGGCCTGGTCGACCCCGCGCAGCTCGCCGCCAGCCAGCACATCTTCAGCGTGTTCCAGAACAACGTGACCGCCGTGCACAAGCACCGCGCCGAGAGCTACCCGGGCGGGGTCACGCTGTTCCGCGCCGGCGAGCAGACCAAGACCAACCAGCTATTCGACGACCCCCAGCTCGGCTGGGGCCCGCTGGCCGAGTCCGTCCGCGTGCTCACCGTCCCCAGCGACCACACGCAGATGATGGTCGCCCCGCAGGTCGACGCGCTCGCCAAACTCGTCAAAGCCGAGCTGCAAGCCTGTGAAACCCTGTAGCCTCAACGCCGCCCAAAGGTGCGGCGGCTAAATGTACCCCCGGTTCTCCGAACCGGGAAAACAAGCCGCCACCCAATACCAACGTTCTACTCTATGCTTGCCCGATCCTTTCCTCACGGCTCGGCGAGCTGTGGGTACTTTCGGTCACCGCCCGCTTGGCTCCGATTTCTGTCCGCTTAGTTTTGTCCAGAAACACGAGCGAAGCGGACAAAACTCTGCGCGTATCTCGCCCTCGGCTGCCGTTTCACGCTTGTATAGCAGCGTCTCCACGGGTAGAGGGGGCAGCGCACCGCAGGGTTTTGTCCGATCCGGCGTCGCGCAACGGGACCAATCGGACAAAACCCTCCCGCGCCGGTGGCCGCCATCCCCAACCGCGCAGCAGGCGCCAAACCCGCCCGCTGCCGCGGTCGGGCTTCTCGCTTGGTGAGTGTGCAGGAATGCACCACCCATTGGACCATGCCAGGTGGCCGGATTCGACAAGAATCCGCCCAGGCAGGAGCGACGCCTACCGTCCGTAGCACGGTGGCCCTCCACCGTGGGCGCTACGAACTCGATCGAAGTACCCCGGCTAGTTCCGGCTCACCAGGATGAGCAGCAGCACCTCCACCGCCACAACCACCAGGGCAAGCAACGCGAACCGGACGATGTGGGAGGTCGCCTTCATTGAGATAAGAAAGGTGTCAGGAACCAATTCGCCTATTGGTTCCTGACACCGCTGTTCGTTCAATGAGCGCCTTACGATCTTAGCCATAGCGATTCGGCTGCCAGCCTTTCAGTAGTCTGGTCCCTTCTTTCCAGAGGAGTGGCTTCTATCCAATAATCGACGCACCTCAAGAACTCTGAGCAGGCTGCACTGTTGACAAAATCCTTGGCTGTGACCCGATCGAGACGAGATAGGACACGGAAAGCAAGAGCACGAGCAGTTACGACTGGGTGATCAACAGGGCGGCGCTCCGAAGTTATCAAATCGCAGAGATGGTCTCGAACTTCAACGGGAGGGATGCCAAGCTTTTCAAGTCCATAGATTGCGCCCGCAGCAACCTCAGGGTTTCTAACGTCAGTTAGATGCCGCAGGAAATCCAACACGTCCCGATGAAGATCGATTTCTAGGCTACATCCAACTGCATTAATTATGGCGCCCATTGACTGTGCTCCACTACTAAGCATGACTACTGCGTCCCAGCAAAGCACAGGGCGATCAGTGTCAATTCTGCGACATGCTTTCAGCAGTGCAGGAATGTGACGGTATCCATCAGCTCCTTCATTTCCAACGAAGATTGCTGCAGATTGCTGCACGCGAAGTGACTCGGACTGCAGTCGCTCGGTGTAGTCCATGCTCGTTCACCCTGTAGCGAGCCAAGTCGCGTAGGGTAGGGGTTCGCACCTACCACTTGCAGCTTATCCCGGACGCAAGGTGGGTGCGAGCACCTACCCTACAGCGTTCCCGCCGCAGAGTTTCCATAACGCACAAACCGCCAGCACGAGCGGCACGAGCGTGCAGCCGAGACCAAAGAAGCCCATGGAGAATGCAGGACCCACGCTGGCCGCAAGCTCAGCCGGCGTTGGCGCCGCCTTCGCCGCAGCCAACTCCGCGAACCTGCCGCAGGCCACGTAGATCGAGGCCATCGCTATGACGCCCGGGACCAGCGACAGCAACGCCTGCGCCAAGACATACCCCCGCTCGGCGCCGCGAACAAGGTTTACGACGCCGCAGGCAGACGCGACCACCCCGATGGCTAGCAACCAGCTGACATTGCCCGATAGCATGAATCGCATCGGCGACATGACTTCAGCGGCTTGAGCAAGAACCATGACCGCACCTTTCAGCAAGTGATGATTGTCGGCGTACGCTCTTACCCCTTACTTGTTGCCTAGCACTCGGTACACCAGCAGTCGTGTAGGGTAGGCGTTCGCACCTACCACTCGCAGCTTATCCCGAACGCAAGGTAGGTGAGAGCACCTACCCTACGGCCACGGTTTACGGACAGCAGTTGCCCCCATTTGCTCGCGCACCAACCCAGAGCTACCATCAGCACAAGCCGTTGGAAATGCGGATCGCCAGCGGTTCGTCCGGCTATGCTACGGCTCTCGCACGGGGAAATGATTGGTGTGCGAGAGACATTCATACAACGGATTCTCGGTACAACTCCGTATAAGGGTAGACATTACGTTGCTTCAGGGCCGCCTCGACTTCAGGCAGACGGCCCTCGCGACACTTCGCAAGTTCTTCTGCAGTGATGCCAAGGCAGAGCAGTAAACCGCAGTCGCGGCCAAGCACGGGAAACCTGGCGTACTCGAGAAAGAGCAACGCATGAATGCTTGATCCATCGGGAACAGCCGGGCCAATGTCCATCGTTTCACCCGGGTTCAGTTCTGCCTCAAGCGTGTAATGCGCCAGTTGACTGATGATGTTCGGGCCCCACTCCTCCTCACCTCGGTGGCAAACCATGAGTTCGTAGTTGCCAAGCGTGTTGAACCGCTGCTCGTCGCACCCGATCAATTCGGAGGTAACCGATACGATGCCGTCAATGTGCTCATGAAAGTAGACGATGTCGGCGGCGCCACCCATCTCTGGCCCGAACTGGAGAGGGACCACGGCATGCCCGTGCATGTCGTGTGACTTGCCAAGCACGTTCTCCATCGCGGAGACACGCGCATCCCACCAGCGTTGGAACTCGTCAGCATCATCGTCGTTCGTTTCGGCCCGTTCGTCGTTCATCGATGCAACTCGCAAATGGTTAAGTCGCGTAGGGTAGCTGCGAGCACCTACCCTACAGCCGAGGCGGCGCCAAAGCGGCGGCTAACTACTCGTGCCGCAGCCCTTCGATCGGAGCCAGGCGAGAAGCGCGGTAGGCGGGGTAGAGGCCGCCCAGCAGGCCGAGCACCAGCGCCACGATGAAGCCCTGCAGCACCACCTCGCCGGACACGTCGCCGCTTACCAGCCGGCCGGCCGACGGGGAGTACGACAGCACCCGCATCAACGCGATCGCGCCCAGGCTCCCCAGCACCGCGCCGCCGAGCGCCAGCAGCAGCGCCTCGCTCATCACCAGCCGCATCACGCGGCTGCGGCGCCAGCCCACCGCCCGCATCATCGCGATCTCCTTAGTCCGCTCGAACACGGCCATCAGCATCGTGTTGAGGATCCCCACGGCGCCCACCACCAGCGCGATGCTGGAGGTCAGCCAGGCGATGGACCGCACGGTTTTGAGCTCGGGCGAGTTCTCGGCGAACTCGCTCGGCGGCGCCACCTCCAGGCCCGACTGCAGCGCGTGGATCCGCGCGGTAAGGCCCGGCAGGTCCGTGCGGGCGGACTCGGTCGCGGTGACCATGAACAGGCTCACCTCGCCCTCGCGGAACATCAGGTCCTGCAGGTCGGCCAGCGGCATGGCGATGGCGCCGTCCTCGAAGCGGATGAACCGCTCGTACACGCCGGCCACGTTGAACGGCTCGCCCTCGTAGACCTCCAGTTGGTCGCCGGCGTGCTTGTTGAGCAGCTCGGCCAGCCGCTTGCCGACCAGCAGCGACTTGGGGCCGCTCGCTTCGAGCGGTTGGCCGTCGATCAGCTCGTACTGGTCCCACTGCGGGCTGTCCTGGGGCCAGCCCTGGATCGTGACGCCCATCACGTCTTCTTGGCTGAGCGACACCACGTCCATCAGGAACGGCGTGACGGTCTCGACGCCGTCGAGCGCGGCGAGCTGCTCGCCGAGCGACTCGGGCAGCACGCTCATCATCTGCTGCATCTTGCCGGCCTGCAGCACCACCAGGTCGACGTTGCGGCTCTCGTAGGAGTCGAGCATCGCCTTCTCGAACCCGGCCGACACGCCGACCAGCGCCACCACCGCGCCGACCGCCACGGCGATGCCCGACAGCGTGAGCAGCGTCCGCACGGGGCGGCCGAGCAGGTTGGCGGTGACCAAACGGGAGAATCGCATAGCGGGTATGTCGCGGGTTAGGGTTGGGAGGCGACCGCCTGGGCGAGGCCGCGGGCCAGCGCCGGCAGGGTCTGGTTGTCGTAGGCCGGCGCGGCGGCCAGACGGGCGAGCTCGGGGCCGACCGCGATCGCGCGGCCGCGCGGCAGGCGGGTCATCGCGAAGGCGGTCTTGCCGGGGGTCCCGACGAACGAGAACTGCGCGGGGTCGACCGACAGCACGCGGTCGTCGGTGAAGCGGCTGGGGAGCTGCACCACCTGGTTGTCCACCAGCGTGGGGCCGCTGGGCGGCGCTTCGTCCACGAGCCACACGACCGAGGCCAGCCCGCCCAGCTTGGCGCTGGTCCACACGAAGTGGCGGACCTTGAGTTCTTGGTGCGCGCCGCCGCGCAGGATCACCGCGGGCGACTCGAACAGCACGGCGGTGTCGTAGCGGGCGATCTGCCGGATCTTGTCCAGCTCCTTCTCGCCGGAGGCCAGCACCTGGCTGGCGAGGAAGGTCAGCCCCTCGGACTTGGGCGAGACAATCTGCACGCCGCCCTCGGACCGCATCGTGTGCCCGATCGCCACCCGGTTGAGCCGGTGCAGGCCGGTCTGCGGGTCGCGACGCACGTCGGCCAGGATGGCCGAGCCGAACATCTGGGCAAACTTGGCGGTCGTGGCCGAGATGCTCCTGGCCTGCTCAACCGGGATTCGTGGCCAAGCAATCATCACCACGTGCGAATACCCCTGCGGCGGCGACTCCGGGTCGAGCACGCCGGGCGCCAGCCGCTCCAGACCGCGGGCGCGGAAGTCCATCTCGGCCGACGCGTGGGTCGTCAGCAACAGGACGAACGGCGCGGTCAGGGAACGGCGGAGGCTGGTGCGGGGCATCGTGCGTAGGCGGAGTGTAGGGGCGACACGGCCATTCTACGCGATGCCGACGCGAGCGACAGTGCGCGACGCCCGCGGCGCGGTGCGGACCCGCCCCATGCTCGACGCCCGGTCGCCAACCGGCTGTGGTACCATGATGCCCATGCACCAGACACTCGAAACCGCCGCCGACCGGTCGATCGAAAAGGAGTGCTGGCGCCCCGAGCGGCGGTTCGTGCCGCTGCGGGCCGAGGACCTGGCGGACCTGCTGGTGCAGGACGCGGCCGCCTTCGGCGTCGACTGCGCAAGCCTGCGGGGCGTGTTCGACGAGGTCCGCGCGGTGATCGAGCAGGAGGGGAGCTACTTCCACAGCGAGCTGGAGCTGGCCTACGCGCGGTTCAACCCCGACCGCGAGACGCTCCGGGTCACCGACGACGAGCCGAGCGAACAGTCTGCTTACGACGCGCTGCATCGCCAGCTCTCCTATCTTCTCGACAAGGCAAACTTTGAGCGACTAGACGACGTCCGCATCGCCGAGGTGGTCGAGCGGGCCAGCACCGCCCGCATCCACGTGCGGATCCACCCGGACCGCGTCGAGCGGCTGGAGCTGTGGGTGCGCGGCCACGGGCACACGAGCTGCCGGCGGCGCACTATCCGCTGCCCGATCCGCGGCGCCGAGTTCAAGACGCCCGTCTTCAAGCGGCTGGCGGTCATCGCGCAGCTGAAGGACGAGCCGGACGTGCTGATCAAGATGTTCAAGGACATCCCCGAGCACGACGTCGAGGCGCTGCTGCCCCACGCCGAGGCCGCCATGACGCTGCTTGACCGGATCAAGCTGCTCGGTTCCGGCGCAGGCGTGGCGGGCGCCATGGCGATGAAGCTGGCCAAGGTGGCGCTGGCGTTCGCCATGCTCAGCAAGATCCTGTGGATCCTGGCGGTGGGCGTGGGCACCATCGCGCTGCGCACGTTCTTCGGCTACAAGAACGCCAAGACCAGCCGCGACTGGCGGCGCACGCAGCGGCTCTACTTCCAGAACCTGGGGAACAACGCCAGCGCGCTGCAGCTGTTGATCTCGTCGGTTAAGCAGGAGGAGCTGAAGGAGGCGTACCTGGCTTACGCGTTCACGCTCGACCCGGCCCGCCGTGACGAGCCCGAGGAGCGGCTCAACCAGCGGATCGCGGCGTACCTGTACAAGAAGCTGGGTGTCGAGGTCGACTTCGACCTGCCCGACGCGCTCGAGACGCTCGGCCGGCTTGACCTGTGGCGACGCGAGGGCGAGCTGCTCGCCCGGCCGCCGCTGGACGCCCGCCAGCGGCTGGAGGACCACCGCCGCGAGCAGCGTTCGAGCGATTACCACGCCCGCGCGATCAAGATCTACGTGGGGGAGCCGGGCGCGGCGCCGCGGCCAAGCGTCGAACCGCCGCGTCGCGCGATTGAGCTGAGCCCCGGTCAGCGGGGCAAGAAGCTCTCTTGAGCCCCGGCCGACGGCGCGCGTGAGCTTTCTTTCTGCGACTCTTCTTGCGTGCGCCAGTCTTCCAGGTGCATCTCGACCTTGGCCCAGCCGCGGAAGGTGTTGATCACCGGGCGGAACGCAATAGAAAGCGGCCCGTCGACGCGGAGCAGCTCTTCCTCCCGGTCGCCGGCGCCAAACGCCACGGCCCGCAGCTTCACGCCGGCCTGCTCCAGGTCCACCGACAGGTGCCGCCCCGCGCCGCCCATCCGGCGGGGCGGGCCGGCCAGCCGGACGTCGGACGTGCAGAGCGTGGGCCGCCGGTTGCCGTGCCCGAACGGCGCGAGCTGCTCGATCTGGCTGACGGTCTGGTGGGTGAGCGCGGAGAGCGGCGCCTCGGCGTCGATCAGCACCTCGCCCACCCGCTCGCCGCCGCCGAGCTGCTGCTCGGCGTGGGCGCAGAAGTCGATGCGGAACGCCTCGAGGTTCTGCTCGTCGATCCGCAGGCCCGCGGCCGCGGCGTGCCCGCCGCAGCTCACCAGGTGCTCGCGGCAGGCGGCGAACGCGCCGCCGAGGTCGAAGCCGGGGGCCGTGCGGCCCGAGCCGATGCCGGCGCTCGCGCCGAGCTTGTCGAGCGCGATCATCACCACCGGCAGGCAGTACTGCTCGGCCAGCTTGCCGGCCACGATCCCGATGATGCCGGGGTGCCAGTCGCGGTCGGCCAGCACCAGCGCCGGCGCCGCGCCGCCCGACAGGTACTGCTTGGCCTGCTTGCGGGCGGACAGCAGCACGCTCCGCTCGATCGACTGGCGGGTCTGGTTGAGTTCGTCGAGGTAGTCGGCCAGCTCCTGGGCGCGCTCGCGGGAGTCGGTGGTGAGCAGCTCGACCGCCAGGTCGGCCTGCCCCATCCGCCCCGCCGCGTTGAGCCGGGGCGCCAGCGCGAACGCGATGTCCTCGCTGCCCAGCTCGGGCGTGTCGGTCAGCTTCGCGACGCGCTCCAGCTCGGCCAGGCCGGGCAGCTGGTGCTGCCGCAGCGCGCCGAGCCCGGCGCGGACCAGGATGCGGTTCTCGTCGACCAGCGGCACCACGTCGGCCACGGTGCCGATCGCGGCCAGGCCGACCGCCTGCAGCAGGAACCGCCGCATCGGCTCGGTGACGCGCTTGGCGTCGCTCACGCGTTGGCAGAGCGCCCAGGCCAACTTGAACGCGACCGCGGCGCCGCACAGGCCGTCGAACGGGTAGTCGTGCCCCGGCAGGCGCGGGTGCACGATGGCGTCGGCGTCGGGCAGCCGGTCGGCCATCTGGTGGTGGTCGGTCACGATGAGCTGCAGGCCGAGCTGGCGGGCGGCGTCCGCCTCGGCCAGGCTGGCGATGCCGTTGTCCACGGTGACCACGACCTTGGCGCCCTGATCGGCCAGCGTGCGGAGCGCCTCGACGTTCATGCCGTAGCCCTCGTCCAGGCGGTGCGGCACGTAGAAGCTGGCGTCGGCGCCGGCCAAGCGGAGGCACCGCAGCAGGATGGCGGTGGCGGTCATGCCGTCGGCGTCGTAGTCGCCGTAGACGACAATCGGCTTGCGGTCCGCGATCGCGGCGTGCAGGATGCCGGCCGCGGCGTCAACGCCCGGCAGCTCGGCCGGGTCGCGGAGGGCGCTCAGCTTGGGCGCGAGGAACTGCTGGGCCTCGTCGGGAGAGAAGATCCCGCGGGCGACCAGCAGCCGGGCGACGATCGGCGGGACGCCGGCCGACCGCTCGAGGGACTGGGCGCGGTCGGCGTCGTGGGTCGCGATTCGCCAGCGCTTGGCCATCTGGTCCCTGACGGGGTGCGCCGCGGGCGGTGAACGAGGAGGAAGCAGCAGCGGGGGCGGGGCTCGGTCCGCGGGCTACTTCTTCTTCTCGTTGTGGATGGTGTGCTTGCGCAGACGCGGGCAGAACTTCTTCAGCTTCAGCTTCTCCCCGCCCAGCTTGCGGCGCACGGTGTAGTTGTAGTCGCCGGTCTCCTCGCAGACGAGGAACACGGACTCGACCTTCTTCTTCCGCTTGCCAGTGCTCTTGGCCATGATCGGTTGCTCGCTTCGGACGCTATGTCGGGACGCAGTATGTCGGACGCTGTGTCGGGAGACCGCGGGACCGGCGGGGCCTGTTGGCGACCCCGGTCGAGGTCGAATCGCACAGTCTAGCCGACAACCGGCCAATGAAAAAGGCCCTTTTCGGGCCTGCGGGGCGCCTCACCGCGGCCGGGGGCACGCCGATCCTGCGGGAAAAAAGAGGGGGCAGGGCCCGCCGAGCGTGGGACCAACGGGGGACACCGCGTGATCGGCAGCTCGGGCAGGCCCGCCCCAACGGGGAGGGAATCAGTCGCCGCGTGCAGACGAGGGTCGGGCGGTCCCGCTGCGGTCCGTGGGCAAGGACGGACGTTCTTTCGGCGTCACGAGGGGCAAGATCGTGGCGTCCGGACTGGGGGCGAACCCGCGGCGAACGAGACGGACTTGGCTGCTAGGGACGCTGATCCACGAGAGGTGGGCAAGAGAGAAGCTCATGGGTCGCTCCGTAGCAATCCGCCTCTGGGGCTGATTGTCCGGCGGCCTGGCGATCTCAGGCACGCGGAACGAGTCCGCGCGTAAGACCCATGGCTTTGCGTCCCCGCCTTACGACGGGTTTGCCTTTATCGGTAGCCCCTCAGGGAGGGACAAGACGCTGAAAAGAGGAAATTGGAGAGAAAAGAAGACGGGCGGGACAATGCCCCGCCACTCAATGAATAGGTCACGTTCGGGGGCTAAGCAAATCGCCGGCGGAGATTTCCCAAAAGATATCCGCCGGGCGGCTGCCTGCGGCGTCAGCCCGCGGCCCTCCGCGATCGCCCCCAAACGGCCAGCGCGGCGGCGATCCCCAGCTGGACGACCACGCCCGGCTCGGGCGCCGCGTTAAACTGGGCCGGCGCGTAGAGGTCCCGCCAGTGGGTGAAGTCGCCGGCGTCGATCACCCCGTTGAGGTTGCCGTCGGCGCCATCGCCGACGCGGACCTGGGCGCCGTAGGTCGAACGCCACGTCTGGTAGTCCGCCGCGTCGACAAGGCCATCGCCGTTGTAGTCGCCGGCTGCCGCGGGGGCGGTGACCGCGTCCGAAACGATCAGCGCCGAGCCGCCTTCTTCAAACCACGCCTGGATCAGCACGCGGCCGGCGTTGTCGAAGTCCTGCAGGCTGAAACTCGAAATGGTGCGAAGGTCGGGCGTGGCGTCCTGGCCAATGTCGACGGTGTCGCCGGTCTGGAGTATTTCAACCAACCCTCCGCCGCGTCCCAACGCCGCGAGCGCCTGGTGGTTATCGACATCCCCGTAGCTGAAACGTGTGAACGCGACCTGCCCGGCGTCGTTGACGCGGAAGCCAGACTCGTAGGTGCTGGTGACTTCGTGCGGCGGTTCGTTCTGCGTCAGGTCAACGAGCTCCAAACCCGCCCCTGGCGAGTAGAGCCAGACGCCATCCTGATCTTCGTACTCCGAGTACTCGTTTCCGAACTCGTCCTGGACGATGGTTTCCATCTGCATCGCGCCGGTGAACGCGACGTGTCCGGAGTTGGCGGCGCTGAACTCGCCGATTCGGCGAAACGTCGCCTCGCGATCGTCGGGCCGGGCGGCTGCCGCCACCGCGTCATGCACGGTCATCAGCGCGTGAAGACCGCCGCTGGCGGGCGACCTCCACAGGCCGTCCCACCCGCTAATGCCGCTGCGGAGGTTGGCGGCGAACACCACGTCGCCGTTGTCGGTGATCTGCGGGTCGGAAAACGCCCGCGAGCTGGTGAGGATCGAGAAGCCGGTCTCGGGCGCAAACACGTTGCCGGCCTCAGTTCCGGGGGCAGGCAGGCTGGTCCGCGTCACCAGCTGCGTACCGTTGCCTCGGTCGGCCCACAGCCCGCGTTCCTGAACGAACTCGAACCCGGGGATCTTGATCTCCGCCCAGAACGCCACGCCGCCGCGGCTGCTGGCGAAGGGCGCCACGGTGGGGTTGGAGCCGATGATGATCAGCGGGGTGTGGTGGCCGATCGGACCGAGCAACGCGCCGGGCACCCCGGGCGCCGGCGATCCCTCGCGGGCGATGACCTCGGTTGCGCCGTCGCGCGTCCTCCAGATGGCGGTGTCCTGGTCCGCGGTGACCGCTTGGCTTAGCTGAAAACGGCCGCTGTAGTACGCCTCGCCAGGCTTCCCGATGCCGATTTCCCGGGCGAATTGATTGTCGACGAACAGCTGCTCGTCGGTTGTGGCGAGCAGTGTGGGCGTGTCCTGGCCGGCTGGTAGCGTCCACAGACCAGCGGGCGTGTCGGGCGCCCCGGAGGTGTAGACCGCGTCGCCGCTTTGGCGGTCAGTGGCGAGCTGAAGTACCGGGCCGGGGCTAAACGGGGAGGTGTTGCGTCGGCCGACCTCTACCGACGCGATCGCCGCCCCGCCGGCGTCGAGCTGCAGCAGGTGCACCGGGACAAACTGGCAATTGATCAGCCCGCAGGACTCGATGGGACTCTCCACCATCGCCCAGGCGCCACCGTCGGGGGTCAGGTGGCTTTCGCGCCAGCTTACGGGCGTCAGCCCACCGCCTGGGATCGGCCGTTCCGTGGTTGCTAGCACCCGCACCGATTCGCTCGCCCAGCACGCGGGGCACGCCATGCAGCAGAAGGCGATTGCAATGGCGAGCAGACGAGTCATGGCGGGACCGACCGGGCAGACGCGGGACAAGGGCCTCCGTGCGGTTGCGTCGGCGGGGCACGGCTATCCTTTGATCGTAGACCGGCGGCTGGCCGGTCTCAACGCCGACGGCAGAATCGGCCGCGAGATTTACCAGGGCCGCCCAGTGTGACGGCCGTTTCCCGTAACGCAGGGCTCTCCTCAATTCGCCAGCAGATCTATCCGATTTGATCGTCAGGTGCGTGAATCTCTTCCTGAAAGTCGGCGTCGTATGGCGACAGCTCCCTCGACCACAACCCGGACCATTTTTGGCGGCGGCGCCCGACGCAAGATGGTCGGCCGCATGGGCCCCTGGCAGCTGACCCAGCTGCTCGCCGAGGGCGCCCTGTCGCGGGTCTACCTGGCTCGGCCGGCGGACTCCCCAGACTCCGCCGCCACCTATGCTATCAAGGCGCTGCGCCGCGAGTGGTGGCAGGACGCGACCGCCATCGAGACCATGCGACGCGAGGCGTGGGTCGGCCGGCAGGCCAGCCACCCGAACCTGGTGTCGGTGCTCGGCGCGCAGGTCTCGCAGCCGCCGTTCTACGTGGCCCTGCCGCGGCTGGTTGGCGAGTCGCTGTCGTCGGCGCTGGCCCGCGGCGTACGCCCCACGCTGCCGCAGACGCTGTGGATCGCGCGGCAGGTCTGCCAGGCGCTCGACGCGCTGAACCAGCAGGCGGGCGTGATCCACGCCGACGTGAAGCCGAGCAACATCTTCCTCTCGCCCGACGGCCACGCCACGCTGCTCGACCTGGGGTTCTGCCAGACCCACAGCGAGGCCAAGAGCTGGGCCGCGCGGCCGGTGATCGGCACGCTGAACTACATTGCGCCGGAGATGGTCACCTCCGCGTGCTCGGCCGACCGCCGCAGCGACCTCTACAGCCTCGGCGCCACGATGTACGAGCTGCTGTCGGGACGGCCGCCATTCCTCGCCGAGGGGCCGGCCGAGCTGATCGCGCTGCACCGGCAGGCGAAGCCCGAGTGCATCCGGTCCGCCGCGCCGGGGACGCCCAAGGCCGTGGCGTCGCTCATCCACCGGCTGCTGGCGAAGGACCCGCTGCGCAGGCCAAACTCGCCGGCCGAAACGGCCGACGAGTTGGCGAGGCTCGAGATTGCTTGTTTCGCCTACCACCAGGCGTCCGCCTAGTGGTCGGCTACGCGGCGTTAACTACACGGGGTCGACGATCGGCTCCACGCCGTCCAGGAAGCCGGCCAGCGACCGGCTGCGGTAGGGCTGCTGCAGCTTCCGCACGGCCTTCGACTCGATCTGCCGCACCCGCTCGCGGGTCACGGAGAAGATCTTGCCGACCTCTTCCAGGGTGTAGCTGTAGCCATCGGTCAGGCCGTAGCGGAGCTTGATGATCTCCCGCTCGCGGTAGCTGAGGTCGTCCATCACGTCCTCCAGCCGGCTCTTGAGCATCTCCATGTTGGTGTCGTAGAGCGGGTCGTCCTCGCGGTTCTCCTGGATGAACTCGCCGAAGTAGTTGTCCTCGTGGTCGCCGACCGGCTGGTCCAGCGAGAGCGGCTGGCGGGTCATCTTCAGCACCACGCGGGAATCCTCAATCGATAGGCCGGCACGCTCGGCCACCTCCTCGGGGTTCGGCTCGCGGCCAAACTCCTGCAGGAACTCGGCCGTGACCGCCCGGATCTTGCTCATCGTGTCGATCATGTGCACCGGCAGGCGGATGGTGCGGCTCTGGTCGGCGATCGCCCGCGTGATCGCCTGGCGGATCCACCAGGTGGCGTAGGTCGAGAACTTGTAGCCGCGGGCGTGCTCAAACTTGTCGACCGCCCGCATCAGGCCGGTGTTGCCCTCCTGGATCAGGTCGAGGAAGCTGAGTCCGCGGTTGCGGTACCGCTTGGCGATCGACACCACCAGGCGGAGGTTGGCGGCCGAGAGGCGACGCTTGGCGGCGTCGTACGCGGCGCGGCGTTCGACCGTGCGGGTCACCAGGTGGGCCAGCGTCGCCGGGCTCTCCTGGGTGATCCGCATCAGGTAGCGTAGCTCGTGCCGCAGCTCCTCGTCGTGCTTCGGCCCCAGCGTGGTGTTGGGCTCGGAGAGCTGCTGCTTGATGGTCGCCATGCGGCGGCCGATCTCGTGCAGCTGGTCCATCAGCGGCAGCAGCCGCGGCAGACGCAGGTTCATCTCTTCCACCAGGCGGATCACCTTGTTGCGGCGGCGGATCAGCCGACGCCAGGCGGCCCGCTGCTGGGCGCCGGTGGCGGTGGAATCGACCGCCTGCAGGAAGTCGCCCGTGTTCTGGGCCAGCAGGTGGCGGATGGTCTTGAGGTTGGGCGCCAGCCGCTTCAGCACCCGCTTCTTTTCCGCTGTGTTCGTGACGCTGATCTCAATCGTGCGGTCCAGCCGCAGCTCGCCGGCCTCGACCTTCTCCAGCAGATCGACGGCGCCGTGCAGCACGTAGTCATTGCACAGCATCGTGCGGCGGAACTTGGTGCGGGTGTACTCGATCTGCTTCGCCGCGGAGATCTCGGACGCCCGGTCCAGCATCGGGATCTCGCCCATCTGCATCAGGTACATCCGCACGGGGTCGTCGACGTGCGACTCCGACTCCGTCGAGTCGTGGTCATCGAGCTGCACATCGACGATCTCGACGTCCGATGCAATCTGGAGATCGTCCTGCGACTTGCGGCGGGCGGGACGCTTGACGCTCGACTTGCGGGACGAGGCGGGGCGAGACTTCGACGGGGTCTTGCGGCTGCTGGGCACGGGCGAATCCTCTCGGTGTGCGGGAGATGAGCTGCTTCGCCGAGCCTTATTGCAGCGGTGGCGCCACAGGGCGCTTCGCGGCCGCCGTGAAAGGACGTAAACTGTTGTTTGAAAAGTGTTTGTGATTATCTCACGCCGCCGATTCCGTGGGTTCAGGCGGCCCAGCCGTGACGCGAAAAGGCAACGCCGTGGCCGAGCGGCAACGCCTGATGCGAAAAGAGGACGCCCCATGAACGCACTGCGGCTAGCGCACCACGACCTGCGCGGGCCACGCACGCCGGCCTGGGCCCGCCAGCTCGAGGGCGTCGACTTCCTGCTGCTCGACGCCGGCCCGCTGAGCGGCGGCGACGCGCCCGCCGAGCAGCTGCCGAGGACGCTGCGGACGCTGGGGCCCCAGCTCTACATGGACGCCCAGCTCCGCCTGGTGGCGAGCCTGGCCGGCGGCGACCCCAGCATCGCGGGCCCGCACGCTGCCCAGACGCTCGTCGACACCGGCAACCCCGATTTGCCGCTGGCGGTGGTGCGGGGCCAGGACGTGCTCGACCGCCTGGAGGAGCTGCTGCTGCACACCGACCTGGCCCACGCGGAAACGGGCCAGCGGTTTGTGGAGCTCAGCGCCAAGACGGTCGGCGCGATCGCTAGCCTCGGCCCGCGAGCGGTGTCGCAGGCGGTCAAGCAGGGCGCGCGGGCCGTGCTCACCGCGCACGAGACCCCGGCCGTCCTGTGCGAGGCCGTCGCTCGGGCCGCGACCGGGAAACGCGACCTCCCGACCGCCCGGAAGCTCGGGCAGACGCTGGCCGATTGCAGCCCGCAGGCAGTCAGCGACACGCTGCGGCGGCCGGAGTGGTCGCCGGAACAATCGCTGCAGGCCGAACTGACCGCCGACCTCGACGTGGAGTTCTTCGGCGGCGCCGAACTGACGGATTCCGCCCGCCGGCGGTTCGCCGAGACATCCAGCGCTGTCGACCCCGACCAATCCAACCTCACGCTGACCTACCTCGACGGTTACCAGGCGCGCCTGGTCCTCTGGGCGTCCGAAGCCGCCGCGCGGGGCCGACTCGAGGAGGTGCTCACCAACGCCCCGCCCGAGCTCCGCCCGTGCATCTGCCCGCCGTCAGCGGCGGCCGACGGAGCGCTGGTGGAAGTGACGCTGCACCATGCCAACCGGGCGAAGGTAGAGAACGCGGCGGCCGAGCTAGCGGGCGTGCTCGAGGTCGCCAGCGGCGTGCTCGGCCTCCGGCGGATCGGCGGGCCGCCGCTCGTAGAGCCCCGGTACCGGCAGTGGCCGACGGTGCTCCCTGTTGAGCTGCTGGAGTGGTCGATCGATATCAAGCCCGCACAGCAGTGGGTAGACTAGCTCACCGGCCTCAGGCCAGCGAGCAAACCTTAGGCATTTAACCGATGATTATGCAGAGCAACTCGATCGAGGTGAGGGTTGACGGTCCGGTCGCCACGGTGACGATCAACCGCCAGCAGAAACGCAACGCGCTGACGCGGGCGATGATCGAGGACCTCCGCGTCGCGTTGTCCGACGTGCACCAGGAACGCCGCGTCCGTGTCATGGTGCTTACGGGCGCGGGCGCGGCGTTCTGCGCGGGCCGCGATGTCGAGGAGATGGCCGCCGGCGGCCCGGACCCGGCGGCCGACATGGTCCGCTGGGGTGAGGAGGCCGAGCAGCTGCGCGACCTGGTGCTCGAGATGCTGCAGCTCCCCAAGCCGATCATCGCGGCGGTAAATGGACCGGCGGTGGGCGCCGGCGCCGGGCTGGTGCTGGCGGCCGACATCGCCATCGCCTCGCCGGAGGCCACCTTCGGCTTCCCCGAGCCGCGGCTCGGTGTGGTGGCGGGCGTGGAGTCGCCGCTGTTGGCGTTCCGCTTGGGCGCCGGACCCGCATCGCGGCTGCTGTTGAGCAGCCAGCAGATCCCGGCCGACGAGGCGCTCCGCATCGGCGTCTACCACGAGACGGTCGACACCCCGCTGTTGTGGGCGCGCGCGGTCGAGCTGGCGAAGGAGTGCGCCGCCGGAGCGCCCGAGTCGGTGCAGCTCACCAAGCGTCTGCTGCTCGAGACCGTCGGCGAGCAGCTGGTTACGCAGCTCTCCAGCGGCGCGATCGCCACCGCCACCGCGCGCACCACCGAGGCGGCCCAGCAGGGCCTCGAGGCGTTCCTGGAGAAACGCGAGCCGGAGTGGCCCTAGACCACGCGGCCGGCGGATTTCTTTGACACGCCATCGCCCGAGCCCTACAACTCAGGGGTCTGTGCTCTGGTCCCTGTCCTCCGTCTATCCATGGGGGCGACATGCAACCGCGCCGCTGCTACTGCTGCCTGCTGCTCGCTGTTTTCTTCCTGGCGCCTGCGGCCCGTGCCGATTCGGTCGAGGTGCTCCGCGACCCGTGGGGCGTCCCCCATGTTTTCGCCGAAACCGACGCCGGCGCGTTCTACGGGTTGGGCTACGCCACGGCGGAGGACCGCGCGTTCCAGATGACCTACGCGCTGCGGACCGTGCAGGGGCGGCTCGCTGAGGTCGTCGGCGAAGTGAAGAGTTTGCGCCGACGCGACACGTCGATCGACCACGACCGCAAGATGCGGACCTTCGGCTTCCACCGCGCGGCCCAGCGGACCGCGGCGGGTTTGGACGGGGAGAGTCGCTCGCTGCTGGAGGCCTACTCACGCGGCGTCAACGACTGGTTCGTACAAAACGCCGACAACCTGCCGGCCTTGTTTGCAGCAACCGGCGTCGAGCACGAACCGTGGACTCCGGCCGACTGCCTGGCGTCGTGGTGGCATGTGGGCCAGTTCTTCGCCACCGACGGCACCCGCGACCTGATCGCCGGCCGCAACCGCGGCAGGGCGTTCCCGCAGCCGGAAGACCTGGAGCGTATGCCGCCGGACGACTCGCCGGCGGTCGTGCAGAAGTCGGATGTCAGCGACGAGTGGCTATCCGGCGTCCAGCAGTACGCCGTCGAGCAAGGCCTGACCCCCGGCCCGCCGGGCGCCCCCGGCCCCAAGTTCAGCCACGCCTGGGTGGTGGGCGGGGCGAAGACCACCACCGGCTCGGCCGTGCTGGTGAGCGACCCGCAGACGCCGGTCCGCAACCCGTCGTTGTTCTACGAGTTCCACATCCAGGGCAAGACGTTCAACGCCCGGGGGATGGGCGTGGCCGGCAGCCCGGTGATCCTGATCGGCTTCTCAACGAATGTCGCGTGGGGCATGACCGCCCTGGGCGCGGACCAGGCCGACCTGTTCCTGCTCGAGACCGACCCCGACCACCCCAACCGTTACCGCCTGGACGGACGCTGGCAGCCGATGACCGTGCTCCAGGAAGAGATCAAGGTCCGCGACGCCGATCCCATCAACTACCAAGTCCGCGAGACCGAGCTCGGCCCGGTGGCGACCGAGTTCTGCTACGCCCGGCCCGCTGATGGCGAGGTCGCCCTGAGCCGCGTGCCGATGGCCGAGCCCAATCGGGAGACCATCCAGGGCGCGCTGGCGATGATCCGGGCGGAGGACGCGGGGCAGTTCGACGCGGCGCTCGAAGGATGGCGGTTTCCCACGGCCAACGTCGTCTTCGGCGACCGCGGCGGCGACATCGGCTACCGAGCGCTGGGCGCGCTGCCGCTGCGGTCGGCCCACGACCCGTCGCACGGGCGCAAGGCCCACCCCGCACGGGACTCGGACGACCTGTGGCGGGGGATGCTGCCGCACGGCGTGAAGCCGAGCGTGCTCAATCCGGCAAGCGGCTTCCTCTACAGCGGCAACCACCGGCCGATCGGGTCGTGGTACCCGATCCCGATCGGCGCCATGACCGGCATGGGGGGGGATACCGTGCGGTCCTGGCGGCTGCGTGAGCGGCTTGTCGCGCAGGACCGGTTCACCGCGGACGAGGTCCTCGACATCCACTACGACAGCGTGAACCCGGCCCGCCGCGACATCGTGCGGCTAGGACTGCACCTCGGCAAGACGGAGCCCGAGGCGCTGTCCGACGCGTCGCTCATGACGCTGGGCGTGCTGGTCCCGTGGCTAGACCGCGGCGCGTCGATGTCGCTGGACAGGGAGGGGGCGGCGCTTGCGCTGGAGCTCGGCACCTTCTTCCGCTTCGTCAACACCGAGCTGGCGTTCCAGTACGGCGGGGGCGAGTCGGGCCTCGCCTACTTCCTCAAGTCCGCCACCTCGCGTGTGGCCGAATCGCCCGACACACGGCTGAACCGACGAGAGCGCGAGTTCCTGGACGCGGCGCTCGAGTCGGCCTGGGTGGCCTGCCTGGAGAAGTACGGCCCCGACCCGGACGCCTGGTCCGAGCTCGCCCGGCAGGCGGTCACGTCACGCAAGCTCGGCTACTACGAGGGGCTCGATGGTTTCCCGGAGCTCGATCGCCAGCACGCGTTGAACCTGCCGCCGCTCGACGTGATCGACGGCGGCACGATCGCGTGCCAGACCGCCCAGTCGTACACGCAGTGGGCGCCGATGCACGACCCGGACCTGGCGATGTCGATCCTGCCGATCGGCCAGTCTGAACGCCCCGGTGACGAGTCCCGGCTCAGCACCCTGCGGCTCTGGTCGGAGGGCAAGCTGCACCCGGCGCCGCTGTCGCGCGACAAGGTCGAAGCCCTGGGCGTGACGCGTACGGAGCTGCGGTACCCTCGTTAGGAGATGTTTGTGCTGCTCGACGGACGACCGGCCGCTAGTCGTCCCCGCCGAAATCGCCGAAGTCGTCGAAGGGATTGAGGTCGTGCCACAGCCACCAGCGGGAAGGGATCAACGCCGCGACCAGCACGATCCCCCAGAACCAAGGTTGCTCCAGCAACCCCGGTGGCTCCACGCCCGCCTCGTGGAAGCCGAGCAGCGCCAGCCCGTAGCAGACCAGCAGGGTAAAGGCGAACAGCGCGAGCTTGGTGAGCATGGGCACTCCTGCGGCGTAGCGGACCTGGCGAACCGCTCTGGACCGCCTTGCTCAAGCCTACGGCGCCACGGTCGCAGGGGGACCAGAATGCCGGTCGCGACGGTCGTGCGGGGTGCGCGACGCTCTACGCCCCCAGGTGCTGGGCGACCAGCGAGCGGGCCCGCGCCTCGTCTTCTGTGCCCGACACGATGCAGCGGCCGTCTTGGAACAGCGTGAGCTCGTGGTCGGGCAGGGTCAGGCGGAGCAGGAACGGATTGACGGTCACCTCGCCGACGCCGCGGAGCGACTCCGCCAGCGCCCCCAGGTCGACCTTGCGCGTCAACGCCGACCGGAGCTGCACGGCGTTGCGGCCGCAGAGCACGGCCGCCTGGCTGCCGCGCTCGCCGCTGAGCCACGGGAACTCTCTCGCGTGGCAGGTGGGGCAGGTCCCGTCGGCGTGCAGCTTTGCCACGTCTAGCATCCGGACGCGGTTGCGCCACAGGTCGATCGAGATCAGCTGGCGGTTCACGGCGTCCCGGTTGCCCGACAGCAGCTTCAACGCCTCGGCCGCCTGCAGCGAGGCGACCACGTTGACCGCCGGGCCGATGACGCCGGCGGTGTCGCAGGTCGGCGCCTCGCCGGGAGCGGGGGGCTCGGGCACCAGCCCGGTCAGGCAGGCGGTCTCGCCGGGCAGGACGGCCATCACCTGCCCCTCGGCGCCGATGCAGCCGCCGTACACCCACGGCACGCCGGTGCTGACCGAGTAGTCGTTGAGCAGCAGGCGGGTCTCGAAGTTGTCGAGGCCGTCGACAATCGCGTCGGCGCCGGCGGCCAGCTCGGCGATGTTCTGGTGCGTCACGTCCGCCACCTGGGCTTCGACGTCGACCGTGCTGTTGATCCGCTTGAGCTTGCGGCCGGCCAGCACGGCCTTCGGCAGCCCCGACGCCAGGTCGACCTCGTCGTACAGCGTCTGACGCTGCAGGTTGCTGAGGTCGAGGAAGTCGCGGTCGACAACACGCACCCGGCCGACCCCGCTGCGGACGAGCGTCTCGGCGATGACCGAACCCAGCGCGCCGCAGCCCACCACCAGCACGCTCGACTCGCGGAGCGCGCGCTGGCCCGGCTCGCCGATGGGGGCGAAGCGGACCTGTTTCGCGTAGCGGTCGGCGGGGGAGGGCATGCCGATGATTCTATACCGGGGAGTGCGCGAGTGGGCTATTCGTCGTCCAGTTCGCGGGCGGCGGCTTCGTGCTTGCGGATCGCCTCGGCGAGCGCCCGGCCGGTGGCCGAGTCGGGGTTCGCCGCGACCTGCTCCGGCGTGCCGGTGGCGATTACCCGCCCGCCGTCGTGCGCGGCGCCGGGTCCCAGGTCGATCACGTGGTCGGCCGCCAGGATGAGCTGCAGGTTGTGCTCGATCACCACCAGCGAGTGCCCCACCTCGAGCAACGCGTCAAAGCAGTCGATCAGCCGCACGATGTCCGAGAAGTGCAGGCCGCGGGTCGGCTCGTCCATGACAAACAGCGCCCGGCCGGCCTGCTTGCCAGCCAGCGAGCCGGCCAGCTTGAGCCGCTGAGCCTCGCCGCCCGACAGCGTGCTGGAGGGCTGGCCCAGCGGCACGTACCCCAGCCCGACGTCCAGCAGCACCTTTAGCTTCTGCTGCACCTTCTTGTGGCCGCGGAAGAAACGGAACGCCTCTTGGGCGGACATCTCGAGCACCTCGGAGATGTCGCGGCCGCGGTACCGCACGCTCAGCACGTCCGGGCGGTAGCGGCGGCCGTCGCAGTCGCGGCACCGCATGGTGATGTCGGCCAGGAACTGCATGTCGACTTCGACGCGTCCGGCGCCCTGGCAGGTCTCGCAGCGGCCGCCCTCCACGTTGAAGCTGAAGTGCCCGCTGGTGAGCCCCTGGGACTGCGCGTCGGGCTGCTCGGCGAATACCGACCGGATCGGGTCGAACGCCTTGATGTACGTCACCGGGTTGGAACGGGGCGAGCGGCTGATCGCCTGCTGGTCCACCTGCACCACGTTCTCCAGCTGGGCCGATCCGGCCAGCGAGCCGTAGGGGAGGGCGGGCTGATCGCTGGACTTGCCGTTCTCTTTCCCGAGCGCCGACGACAGCGCCGGGTACAGCGTCTGGAGCACCAGGCTGCTCTTGCCCGCGCCGCTGACACCCGTCACCACGCAGAGCCCGCCCAGCGGCACGCGCAGGTCGACGCCCTGCAGGTTGTTGCCCGTGGCGCCCTGCAGCTCAACCCATCCCTCGGGCTCGCGGCGGGGGCCGCCGCCCACCATCGCGCGGCGGCCGGCGAGCCAATCGCCCGTGCTGCTGTTGGGCGTCTCACGCAGCTGGAGCGGCGGGCCCTGGAACACGATCCGCCCGCCGTCGGCGCCGGCCGCGGGGCCGAACTCGACCGCGATGTCGGCGCCGCCGATGACCTCCTCCTCGTGGTCGACCACAATCACCGTGTTGCCGCGGTCCCGCAGGCGGTGGATGGCGCCGGTAAGCCGGTTCACGTCCACGGCGTGCAGTCCGGCGGTCGGCTCGTCCAGCACGTACAGCATGTCGACCAGGCTGGAGCCGAGGGTCGAGGTCATCGCGACCCGTTGGGCCTCGCCCGAGCTGAGCGTCCGCAGCGACCGGTCGAGCGGCAGGTACGCCAGCCCGACCTCGCTCAGGTACTGCAGCCGGTCCACGACCTGCGACAGCATCACGCGGCTGATCTCGCGCTGCATGTCGGTCAGCGGCAGGCTGCTGAGGAAGCTGTGCGCGTCGCCGGCGTTCAGGCGGCAGACGTCCGCCAGGTTTTTGCCGCCGATGCGCACGGCCAACGCGTCGGGCTTCAGCCGCGACCCGCCGCACGCTTCGCAGTCGCGGTACGACCGCCAGCGGCTGAGGAACACCCGCAGGTGCATCTTGTACTTCCGCCGCTCCAGCCAGCGGAAGAAGCCGTCCAGGCCGCCGAACTCGTGCTCGGGCGAGCCGTGCAGCACGACCGCCAGCTGCTCTTCGGTGAGCTCCTCGAACGGGGCGTCGAGCGGGATCCCCCGGTCGGGCGCCAGCGCGATCAGCTCTTCCAGCTCGTGGGCGTACGACGGCGAGTTCCACGGCGCGACCGCGCCCTGGCGGAGCGACTTCTTCTTGTCCGGCACCACGAGGTCCATGTCGGTCTCGATGATGCTGCCGAACCCCTCGCAGGCCGGGCAGGCGCCCAGCGGGCTGTTGAAGTTGAACAGCTGCGGCGACGGCTCGGTGAACGACTGGTCGCAGCGTCCGCAGTGCCACGTGCGCCCGAACCGGTGGGCCTCCCATGTGCGGTCGTCGATCGTGACGATCGCCGCCTGGCACGCTTCGTCGGGCCCTTCGACGACGATCGTGCAGTGGTCGTCGCCGTGCAGCAGCGCCGACTCGATCGACTCGGCGATCCGGCCCTCGGTCGGGCCGCCCGTGGTCAGCCGGTCGACCACCACGAGGACGGGGCCGTCGGTCGCCTCATTCCGCACCGACACGTCGTCCAGGTTGCGGGTGCGGCCGTTGATGATGACGCGGACAAACCCCTCCTCCACCAGCTCCTCGCGCCAGGTCGGCGAGTCGCTCTCGTAGGGGAAGGCCAGCATCCCGCGCCGCCCAGCGGGCAGCTCCTGCAGCCACCGCGCGATCGACTCGGGCGAGTCCTTCGTCACCTCGCGCCCGCAGCCCGGGCAGGTCACCCGGCCCACTCGGGCGAACAGCAGCCGCAGGTGGTCGGCGATCTCCGTCGCGGTGGCGACCGTCGCGCGGTTCGAGCGGCTGATCTGGTTCTGCGTGACCGCCACCGCCGGCGGCAGGCCCTCGATGACGTCCGCGTCCGGTTTGTCGAGCTGATCGAGGAACTGCCGGGTGTAGGTGGAGAAGCTCTCCATGTACCGCCGCTGGCCCTCGGCGTAGAGGGTGTCGATCGCCATGGTCGTCTTGCCGCTGCCCGACACGCCGCAGAACGCGATCAGCTGATTGCGCGGCAGCTCCAGGTCGATGTCCCGCAGGTTGTGGTCGCGGGCGCCGCGCACGCGGATCGTGTCGGTCGTGGGGGCGTCGGCTGCGGTGCTGGCGGCGGCGTTCGGCATAGCGGGAGTGCGGGCGGTGCGGGTAATCCTGTAAGATACGCGTTCCGGCCGACCAGCACCACCTCGGCCCCGCGGACGCCGCCGAACTCCCTGCTGTCAGAGCGACCATGCCGAACCCCGAGCAAGAGCCAGAGAAAGACCCCGCGAAGGAGATCGAAGCCCTCCGGAAAGAGATCCGCGAGCACGACCGGCGGTACTACGTCGAGGCCGCCCCCACGATCGCGGACCACGACTACGACAAGCTCATGCACCGGCTCAAGCAGCTCGAGTCGGAGCACCCCCACCTGGTGACCGCCGACAGCCCGACCCAGCGGGTCGGCGACGAGCCCGCGCCGCACCTGGAGCCGGCCGAGCACGTCACCCCGATGCTGTCGATGGACAACACCTTCAGCCGCGAGGAGCTGCAGAAGTTCGGCGAGCGGGTGCAGAAGCTGCTCGAAGGCGAAGAGATTGAATGGGTGGTTGAGCTGAAGATCGACGGCGTGGCGATCTCGCTGCTGTACGAGGGCGGCGTGCTCACCCGGGCCGCCACCCGCGGCGACGGCCGCACCGGCGATAACATCACCCACAACGCCCGCACCGTGCTGGGCGTGCCGCTGCGGCTGCTCGGCGACGACTACCCCGACGTGGTCGAGGTCCGCGGCGAGGTCTACATGACCAACAGCGACCTGGTCGCGCTCAACGCCCGCCGCACCGACGCCGGCGAGCCGCCGTTCGCCAACACACGCAACCTGACCGCCGGCGCCATCAAGACGCTCGACCCGCGGGTGTGCGCCGAGCGCAAGATCCGCTTCTTCGCCCACGGCGTCGGCCAGGTCGAGGCGCTCCCCGTCGACAACCACATGGACTTCCTGCACGCCATCGCGCGCTGGGGCTTGCCGGCCACGCCGATGGTCGAGCGGTTCGCGAGCTTCGACGAGGCGGTGGAGCACTGCGAGGGACTGATCGAGCGACTGCACGAGCTCGACTTCGAGGTCGACGGGCTGGTGCTCAAGGTAAACCGGTTCGAGCAGCGCGAGCGGCTGGGCGCCACCAGCAAGAGCCCGCGGTGGATGGTGGCCTACAAGTTCGAGAAGTACGAGGCGGTCACCACGATCAACGAGATCAAGGTCAACGTCGGCAAGACCGGCGCGGTCACGCCGTACGGCGAGCTGGAGCCGGTCGAGATCGCCGGCACCACTGTTAGCCGCGTGACGTTGCACAACGCCGAGGAGGTGGAGCGGAAGGACATCCGTCCCGGCGACACCATCGTTGTCGAGAAGGCCGGCAAAATCATCCCGCACGTGGTGCGGGTGGAGAAGCACCTCCGCAAGACCGAGCTGCCGCCCTTCCCATTCCCGACGGAGTGCCCGCGGTGCGGCGCCGAGCTGGTGAAGGACGAGGGCGGGGTCTACATCCGCTGCCCCAATATGAAGTGCCCCGGCCGGATGCGGGAGCGGCTGATGTACTTCTCCAGCCGATCGGCCATGGACATCGACGGCCTGGGCGAGAAGCTCATCGACCAGTTGCTGGACGCCGGGTTGATCGCCACATTCGGCGACATCTACCGGCTGACCGAGGAACCGCTGGTCGGCCTCGAACGCGTCGGCCAGAAGTCCGCCCAGAACCTGCTAAGCGCTATCGAGGTGAGCAAGTCGCGCGGGCTGGCGCGACTGCTCAACGGCTTGTCCATCCGGCACGTCGGGTCGACCGTGGCGCGCGTTATCGCCCAGCACCTGGGCTCGCTCGAGGCGGTCGCCTCCGCGAGCGTGGAGCAGCTGGCCGAGATCAACGAGGTTGGCGACATCATCGCCGAGAGCGTGCACGAGTTCTTCCAGAGCGAGTACGGCCAGCAGATTGTCGAGGACCTGACCGGCCTGGGGCTGAAGGTGACCGAGGAAGCCCCGCCCGAATCGGCCGAGGCCGGGCCGCTTGCTGGGCTGACGTTTGTCGTGACCGGCACGCTGCCGAGCTACAGCCGCGACGAGGCCCACGAACTGATCGCCCAGCACGGCGGCAAGAAGTCGAGCAGCGTGTCAAAGTCGACCGACTACCTACTGGCTGGCGAGAAGGCGGGCAGCAAGCTCGCCAAAGCCGAGAAGCTGGGGGTGAAGGTTATCAGCGAGGAAGACTTCCGCGTGCTGATCGGCGGGTAAGCCTCAGCCTAGGGGGCCGTTACGGCGGCGGCAGGCGACGGTGGGACGATGGCCGGCACGGGGATCGGCGTCGCGCGGGGCACCGGCGACTTCTTCCGGCAGGCCGCCGAGAGGCCCAACAGTGCAACCGCCTGTTTGAGCTGCCGGGGCGAGGGCTGATGACTAACCATCCTAAGACGACGCATGACGGATTCTCCTGCCGAGGGTGGTGATTCCTTCCAATGCGGAACGGCCCGCTTGCACCGCCAATCAACAAGCCGGGTCCGCGCCCGCCACGTGCTGGCGCCAGGCGAATCGCCGCGGATAAAGGTCGCGGACGATTGACATCCGATCGGGGGGAGCGATAACCGGGGGAGGGCGAGCCCCGCGACCGTCAGCGCGGGTCGTCCAGTGACCACGCGTGTGGCCTCCCGGCGACCAGCCTAAAGTCGTGGCATGGCAGTTGCATCCTGTCGGGTGGGTTCTTTCTTACAGCCTTTAGGTGAGAATCGAGCCTGCTTTGCAGCGAGTGACAGCGAGGCAAGCCTAGGATAGTGGCGCCCGGCGCCAATGTTCTGAGCGTCGGCCAGTGGTTGCAGCATTCCGAGTCACCAAGCGGCAGGAAACCATGCAGTATCAATGTCAGGGCTTTGACGAGACCTTCGACCCCGAGGGTCAGCCGCGTCCCGCCTGCACGGAGTTCTACCGCCGGTTGCAGATGATCGGCCCCGACGAACTCGGGCGCCGGCAGCAGGCCGCCGAGCTCCAGTTCCGCAACGCCGGCATCACCTTCAACGTGTACGGCCACGAGGACGGCGTCGAAAAGGTCTGGCCGTTCGACATCATGCCGCGGGTGCTCGACGGCGAGGAGTGGTCTCGGATCGAGGCCGGGCTGCGCCAAAGGGTGATCGCGCTCAACCTGTTCATCGACGACGTCTACAACGAGCGCCGCATCATCCGCGACGGCGTGGTGCCGGAGGAGCTGCTCCAGACCTCCAAGACCTACCGCCCCGAGATGCAGGGCTTCAGCCCCACCCACAAGGCGTGGTGCCACGTGAACGGCGTGGACCTGGTCCGCGACAAGGACGGCCAGATCTACGTGCTGGAAGACAACCTGCGGTGCCCGTCCGGCGTCTCGTACGTGCTGGAGAACCGCGAGGTCATGAAGCGGAGCTTCTCGCAGGTGTTCCACGGTGTGTCGATCGCGCCGGTCGAGGAGTACCCCGAGCGGCTGCTGCAGACGCTGCTGAGCTGCGCCCCGCCTTCGGCACACCAGCCGCTGGCCGTGGTGCTCACGCCCGGCGTGTACAACTCCGCCTACTTCGAGCACACGTTCCTGGCGCAGCAGATGGGCGTGCAGCTCGTCCAGGGGAGCGACCTCACCGTGGTTGACGACGTGGTCTTCCTCCGCACCACGCACGGGCTGCACCGCGTGGACGTGATCTACCGCCGCATCGACGACGACTTCCTCGACCCCGAGTGCTTCCGCAAGGACTCGTGCCTGGGCGTGGCCGGGTTGATGCGGGCGTACCGCGCCGGCAACGTCGCGCTGGCCAACGCGCCCGGCACCGGGGTGGCCGACGACAAGGCGGTCTACGCGTACGTGCCCGAAATCATCAAGTACTACCTCGACGAGGACGCGATCCTCAGCAACGTGCCGACCTATCTCTGCTCGGACGGCAGGCAGCGGGAGCACGTGCTCGGGAACCTCGACAAGCTGGTGGTGAAGCCGACCAACGAGTCGGGCGGGTACGGCATCCTGATGGGGCCGCAGGCGTCGGAGGAAGACCGCACGGCGTACGCCGACCTGATCCGGTCGAACCCCCGCAACTACATCGCCCAGCCGATGCTCCAGCTCTCGACCGTGCCCACGCTGATCGGCGACCGGCTCGAGCCCCGCCACGTGGACCTACGGCCCTTCGTGCTGGCCGGCGAGAGCGTCTACGTCATGCCGGGCGGCCTGACCCGCGTGGCCCTCAACGCCGGGTCGATGGTGGTGAATTCCTCGCAGGGAGGTGGTAGCAAAGACACCTGGGTGCTGCGAAACTAGGGGACGGCCCCCGCCGCGGATCAGCCCCCCTGGGGCGCCGCGCCGGACCCGCCTTCGCAGCCCGTGTTAACCAGGCGGAGCAACCTTGAACATGCTGAGCCGTGTGGCCGACTCCATCCTCTGGATGAGCCGATATATTGAGCGTGCCGAGAATGTCGCGCGGTTTATCGACGTCAACTTCAACATCACGCTCGGCGCCGACTCGGACGACCCACTGCAGTGGGCGCCGCTTGTCTACACCACCGGCGACCAGGACCTGTACAAGGAGCTGTACGGCGACCCCGAGCGGGACTCGGTCCTGAGGTTCCTCGCCTTCGACGACAAGAACCCCAACTCGATCCTGTCCTGCGTGAGCCAGGCCCGCGAGAACGCCCGGATGGTCCGGGACTCGATCACGGCGCCGATGTGGGAGCAGATCAACCGGTTCTACCTGCTGGTTCTCGCGTCGGCCAAGCACGCCGGGGCGCTCGCCGAACCGACCGCGTTCTGCGACGAGGTGAAGCTCGCCAGCCACGCCCTGGTGGGCCACACGTACACCACCATGTCGCACGGCGAGGCGTGGCACTTTTCGCGGATCGGGCGGCTGCTGGAGCGCGCCGACAAGACGTCGCGGATCCTCGACGTGCAGTACTACCACCTGCTGCCCTCGGTCAATGACGTCGGCTCCGCCCTCGACCTGGTCCGCTGGAACGCGCTGCTCCGCTCCACCAGCGCCCTGACGATGTACCGCCGGATGCACGGCAGCATTGTCCCCGATCGGGTGGCCGACTTCCTGATCCTCGACCGCGACTTCCCCCGGTCGATGCGCTTCTGCGTGATGCGGGCCCAGGATTCTATCAGCGAGATCACCGGCAGCCGGCCGGGCACTTTTACCTGCCGGACCGAGCAGCTGGCGGGCCGCCTGCGCTCGGAGATGGATTACACCGCTATCGAGGATGTCATACGCGAGGGATTGCACGAATATATCGATCGCTTCCAGCTCCTGCTTAACGGGATTGGAGAAGCTTTGCAGGCGGATTTCCTTTCGCCTGCCGATCAAACCAAAACGCCGACTTTGCAATCCCAGCGGCAGGGCTAGCCCCGCCGCTGAACATCCAGGGTTGGCCCAGCATCCCGCCACGGGCCCGCCAAGCGAGTAATCCATACGATGAGCATCCACGTTGCGCTGCACCACAAGACGACCTACAGCTACTCCGACCTGATTGGTCTGGGTCCGCAGGTTATCCGGCTGCGGCCGGCGCCCCACTCCCGGACGCCGATCCTGAGCTACTCGCTGCGCGTGCAGCCCGACAACCACTTCCTGAACTGGCAGCAGGACCCCTACGGTAACTACCAGGCGCGGTGCGTGTTCCCGGAGAAGGCCCGGGAGCTGTCGGTCGAGGTCGACCTGGTGGCGTCGCTTTCGTCGATCAACCCGTTCGACTTCTTCACCGAGCCGCAGGCCGAAGAGTTCCCCTTCGCGTACGACGCGCACAGCCTGCGCGACCTGAAGCCGTACATGGCGCTCGACCCGGCCGGGCCGCGGATGCACGCGCTCCTGGCGACCGTCGACCGCCGGCCGCGGAAGACGATCGACTTCCTGGTAGAGCTCAATCAGCGTCTGCAGCGCGAGATCGGCTACGTGGTGCGACTGGAGCCCGGCGTGCAGACCTGCGAGCAGACGCTCGAGCTCGGCACCGGCTCCTGCCGGGACTCCGCCTGGCTGCTGTGCCAGGCGCTGCGGCACATCGGATTCGCGTCGCGGTTCGTGTCGGGCTACCTGATCCAGCTGGTGGCCGACCAGAAGTCGCTGGACGGCCCCTCGGGCCCGGAGGCCGACTTTACCGACCTGCACGCCTGGACCGAGGTCTACCTGCCGGGCGCCGGCTGGGTGGGGCTCGACCCGACCTCCGGCCTGCTGGCCAGCGAGGGGCACATCCCGCTGGCGTGCACGCCGCACCCGGTCTCGGCGGCGCCGATCACCGGCGCGCACGACGAGTGCGACAGCGTCGACTTCGACTTCCAGATGTCCGTCGCCCGGGTGCACGAGGACCCGCGGGTCACCAAGCCGTACACCGAGGAGGAGTGGAACGAGATCGAGGCCCTGGGCCACAAGGTGGACGAGCGCCTGGCCCACCACGACGTGCGGCTCACCATGGGGGGCGAGCCGACGTTTGTCTCGATCGATGACATGGACGGCGAAGAGTGGCAGACCGCCGCCGTGGGGCCCAACAAGCGGCGGCTGGGCAACGACCTGCTGCTGCGGCTGAAGCGGCGCTTCGGCGCCGGCGGCTTGCTGCACTTCGGGCAGGGCAAGTGGTACCCGGGCGAGTCGCTGCCCCGCTGGGCGATGCACTGCTACTGGCGGAAGGACGGCGAGCCGATCTGGCAGAACGACTCGCTCTTCGCCCCCGACGGCGTGAACCTGGGGCACACCGCCGAGGACGCCGCCCGGTTCGCCAAGGCGCTGGCCGAGCGGCTGGCTGTGAACCCCGACCACGCGATCGACGCCTACGAAGACTCCATGTACTACGCCTGGCGCGAGCGGCGTCTGCCGGCCAACGTCAACCCACGCGACTCGAAGCTCGAGGACGTCGAGGAGCGCGAGCGCATCGCGCGGGTGTTCGAGCAGGGCCTGACCAGCGCCGTGGGCGTCACGTTGCCGCTGCAGTTCCGCTGGTGGGAGGCCGAGCCCCGCTGGCAGAGCGGCGCTTGGGTGGTCCGCTCCGACGAGATGTTCCTCATCCCCGGCGACTCGCCGATGGGCTACCGCCTGCCGCTGCAGAGCCTGCTCTACCTCGGCAAGTCGACAACCTCGCAGGACTACTTCGAGCGGGACACGATGGAGGCCCTGGCCGACCTGCCCCGCTACGAGTCGCTCCGCCGGCGGCACGCCCAGCCCGCGCTGGTGGGCGGCGGCGTCGGACTGGGCGGCGAGGGCGACCCGTTCGGCGCGCTCCGCCGACGCGGCGGCGCGTACGGCGACGGCCCCGGTAGCTGGAACGGCAACGGCGACGGCGGGCCGGGTCACGCCGAGCAACCGGAGCAGGCCCCGGAAGACCCCGAAGACCGCTACAACCCGGCGAACGTCTTCAAGGCCGACGTCAACTACAACGACCCGTCCGAGGTGGTCCGCACGGCGCTGTGCGTCGAGCCCCGCGGCGGCGTGCTGCACGTGTTCATGCCGCCGGCCGACCGGCTGGAGGTCTACCTCGACCTGGTCACCGCCATTGAGGAGACTGCCGAGTCGCTCGGCACGCAGCTGGTGATCGAGGGCTATCTGCCCCCGCACGACCCGCGCCTGCAGCACATCAAGGTCACGCCCGACCCCGGCGTGCTCGAAGTCAACGTGCACCCGGCCGAGAGCTGGGACGAGCTGGTCGACATCACGACCGGCGTGTACGAGGACGCGCGCAACAGCCGGCTCGGCACCGAGAAGTTCGACCAGGACGGCTCGCACACCGGCACGGGCGGCGGCAACCACGTGGTGATGGGCGGCGCGTCGGTGGCCGACAGCCCCTGGCTGCGGCGCCCCGACCTGCTCAAGAGCTTCCTGACCTACTGGCAGAACCACCCGTCGCTCTCGTACATCTTCTCGGGCAAGTTCGTCGGGCCGACCAGCCAGGCGCCGCGCGTCGAGGAGGCCCGCGCCGACTCGCTGTACGAGCTCAAGATCGCCTTCGAGCAGATCCAGGCCGGCCGGGACTGCCCGCCCTGGCTGGTGGACCGCGTGTTCCGCCACCTGCTGGTGGACGGCACCGGCAACACGCACCGGTCGGAGTTCTGCATCGACAAGCTGTTCTCGCCCGATGGCCCGACCGGCCGCCTCGGCCTGGTCGAGTTCCGCGCGTTTGAGATGCCGCCCCACGCGCGCATGAGCCTGACGCAGCAGCTCCTGCTGCGGGCGCTGGTGGCGCGTTTCTGGGAGAACCCGTACGAGCAGCCGCCGGTCACCTGGGGCACCACCCTGCACGACCGCTGGATGCTGCCGCACTTCATCTGGCAGGACTTCCAGGACGTCGCCGAGGAGATGGACCAGGCGGGCTTCCCAATCAAGCCCGAGTGGTTCGCCGCGCACTGGGAGTTCCGCTTCCCGGTGATCGGCCGGTTCACGCAGCGCGGGGTGCACGTCGAGCTGCGCCGCGCGATCGAGCCGTGGTACGTGCTGGGCGAAGAGCCGGGCGGCGGCGCGCTGGCCAGGTACGTCGACTCGTCGGTCGAGCGGCTGGAGGTGAAGGTCAGCGGCATGACCGACCCGCGGTACGTGCTGACCTGCAACGGCCGCCGCACCCCGCTGCACCCGACCGGCGTGCAGAACGAGTACGTGGCGGGCGTCCGCTACCGGGCGTGGCAGCCGCCGAGCTGCCTGCACCCGACCATCCCGGTGCACGGGCCGCTGGTGTTCGACCTGGTCGACGCCTGGATGGACCGGTCGATGGGCGGTTGCCAGTACCACATCGGCCACCCGGGCGGAAATAACCCTACAAGCTTCCCGGTGAACGCTCTGGAAGCCGAAAGCCGCCGCGCCACGCGGTTTTTCAGCTTTGGCCATACCCCGGGCCCTGTTAAAATTCCGTCAGCGGAAACCAACCCCGAGTTCCCGCTCACGCTTGATCTACGGCGCGGCGGACCCTGATGCAAGGCCAGCGGCAGACCCAACTCAGCGGCTTCGCATCGCAGCCCGCCGCGGACGCCTCGCCGCTGAGTGGTTACCGCCCCGCCCCCAACGCGTACGACGAGCTGGTCGACCCGCGGGGCGGGTTCCGGGCGCGCTGGCTCCCTTTTGCGTCGCAGTTAGAACGGCTCGGCACGCTGGAGCTGAAACGCCGCTGGGCGCACTCGCAGCGGCTGATCCACGCCAACGGCGTCGCGTACAGCCCGCACCGGTCGTCCAACGGCCGGCGGCGTCCGTGGACGCTCGACCCGTTCCCGCTGATCATCACCTCGCAAGAGTGGAAGGTCGTCGCCGAGGGCCTGGCGCAGCGGGCGCGTGTGCTGGAGCTCGCGCTGCAGGACCTCTACGGGCCGCAGACGCTGATCCGCGACGGCGTGCTGCCGGCCGAGCTGCTGTACTGCCACCCGGGCTACCTCCTGCCGCTGCGGCGCCGCCCCGAGGACCCCGCGCCCCCGGCCGCCGAGCGGATGCTCCGGTTCTACGCCGCCGACCTGGGCCGCGCGCCCGACGGGTCTTGGTGGGTGCTGTCGGACCGCACCGAGTCCCCCTCCGGGATCGGCTTCGCGCTGGAGAACCGCATCGTCGTCTCGCGCATGATGCCCGAGCCGTTCCGCGACTGTCGCGCGCTGCGCCTGGCGGGCCACTTCGCCCACCTGCGCGAGGTGCTCGGGTCGATCGCGCCGCAGCGGGTGCGCAACCCGGGCATCGCGATCCTCAGCCAAGGGCCGGGCAACCCCAACTACTTCGAGGACGCGTACCTGGCCCGCTACTTGGGCTACATGCTGGTCGAGGGCGAGGACCTCACGGTGCGTCAGCGGCGGCTGTGGCTCAAGACGCTCGAGGGCCTGGTGCCGATCGACGTGCTCGTGCGGCGCCCCAACAGCGAGCACTGCGACCCGTTGGAGCTGGGCGGCGAGTCGCCGGCCGGCGTCGCGGGTTTGATCCAGGCCGCCCGCGGCGGCGCGTTGTCGCTGGTCAACCCAATCGGCAGCGGGCTGGTAGAGTCGCCCGTGTTCATGGCGTTCCTGCCGCGGCTCTGCCAGAAGCTGCTGGGCGAGAAGCTCAAGCTGCCGGGCGTTGCGACCTGGTGGTGCGGCGAGCAGGCCTCGCTGGAGTACGTGACGCAGAACATCGACCGGCTGATCCTGAAACGCGCCTACCGGCTGCGCGGCGAGGAGAGCCTGCTGACCGCCGAGCTCCACGACACCCCGCGCGAGCAGCTGATCGAGAAGATCCGGCAGGACCCGCGCAGCTACGTGGCGCAGGAGCGGGTCGAGCGCTCCTCCGCGCCCCGCTGGGAAGAAGGCCGCGTGCAGACCTGCCGCGTGGCGCTGCGGGCGTTCGCTACGGCGGACGCCAAGGGCGAGTTCAAGGTGCTCGAGGGCGCGCTCGCGCGGACCACCTCCAGCGCCCAGACGCTCGAGACCTCGGTCCTGTCTGGCGAGGGCAGCAAGGACGTCTGGATCACCAGCGAGCTGCCGGTCGAGGCGATCTCGCTCCTCTCGCACGAGGACGAGCCGGTCGCGCTGGTGCGGTTCGGCGCCGAGCTGCCCAGCCGCGTGGCGGACAACAGCTACTGGCTGGGCCGCAACCTGGAGCGGGCCGACGCCAAGGCGCGGCTGGTCCGCACGGTCGCCAACCGGCTGACCGGCGAGAACGACCCGATGCAGCTTGTCGAGCTGCCGTACCTGCTGCGGGCGTTGGCCGACGAGGGCCTGATCGAGCCGGGCTACGCGGTCGCCGAGATGCGCGAGCTGCTGCCGCACGTGGACCGCTCGCTGCCGTCGCAGGTGCTCAACTCGCAGCAGCCCAGCTCGCTCGCCGCGTCGGTGGAGAACGTGTTCCACTCGGCCGCCAAGGTGCGCGACCGCTTGTCGCGCGACGCGTGGCGGCTGCTGCTGCGGGTGAGCGACGCGTTCCGCTCGCAGGAGTCGATGCCCCGCGACCTGACCGACCTGATCAACGCCACCGACGAGCTGATCGCCGACCTGGCCGCCATCGGCGGCCTCGTGGTCGAGAGCATGACCCGCACCCAGTTCTACCGGTTCCTGGACATCGGCCGTCGGCTGGAACGCGCCGCGCAGCTCGTGGAGCTGCTGTCGGCCTGCCTGATCGAGACCCAGCCCTCCGTGCGGCCGCTGCTCGAGGCGCTGCTCGAGACCTCCGACAGCATCATGACCTACCGCTCCCGGTACCGGTCAAACATGCGCTTCGTCGCGGCGCTCGATCTGCTGCTGACCGACCAGAGCAACCCGCGCAGCCTGGCGTTCCAGCTCGACACGCTGGAGCGGCACATCGGCAAGCTGCCCCGCAGCGACGACGAGCCCCAGGGCGCGTCGCTCGAGCAGCGGCTGGTGATGTCGATGACGCACGCCGTGCGGATGGCGGACGTCGAGGCGCTGGCCGAGGCCCACGAGATGGGCAACCAGAAGCCGCTGGCCGAGCTGCTCGAGATGTTCGCCCGCGACCTGCCGGCGTTGTCCAACGCGATCGCGCTGAAGTACCTTGTGCACGCGGGGGCGCCGCGGCAGCTTTCGCCCCTCTAGCGGGATTGAGTAACGCTGACACACCCCACGTGGGCCGGCCCGAACCCCGCCGGCCAGACACTGCGCAATCTTATTTAAGCATTGCTTAGCGGAACCGCCGGCCCATGCGTTACCGGATCACCCACACCACCAAGTACTCGTACACCGACCCGGTGGCGGTCTGCCACAACCTGGTGCACCTCTCGCCGCGCGACCTGCCGCGGCAGACCCGCTCCGGCTACCGGCTGATCATCCTGCCCGACCCGTCGGACGTGCTCCACCAGACCGACGCGTTCGGCAACCCCGTGGAGTACTTCTCGATCCTCGAGGCGCACCGCGGGCTGTCGCTATCAGCGACCAGCGAGGTCGAGGTGCGCGAGGCGCCCGCCCCCGGCGCCGGCGCGCCCTGGGAGCAGGTCCGCGACGCGCTGCCGCAGGCGGCGCCCGACGCGGTGATCCGCCCGTACCTGTACGCGTTCCCCTCGGCCAAGGCGCCCGTCGCTGCGGCGTTGGCCGAGTACGCGAGGGCGGCGTTCACGCCGGCGCGGCCGATTGTGGACGCGCTCCGCGAGTTCACCACCCGCGTCAACCAGGACTTCAAGTACGACCCCCGCGCCACCACCGTCAGCACCCCGGTCATGGAGGCCTTCGAGCAGCGGGCCGGGGTGTGCCAGGACTTCGCCCACGTGGCGATCGCGTGCCTGCGTTCTATCGGGCTGGCGGCGCGTTACGTTAGCGGCTACCTGCGGACGCTCCCCCCGCCGGGAAAGCCGCGGCTGGTGGGCGCAGACGCGTCGCACGCGTGGGTGTCGCTCTATTGCGGCGAGGACGGCTGGGTCGACGCGGACCCGACCAACGCCGTGCTGCCGGGGACCGACCACATCACCATCGCCCACGGTCGCGACTACGCCGACGTCTGCCCGATCCAGGGCGTGTATGTCGGCGGCGGCGGGCACACGATGGACGTGTCGGTCGACGTGGCGCCGATAAAGAACTAACGCACGCGTTCGCTGCTGGTTGCGTCAGATGACGCGGCGACTGCAACCAGCGTACGGGCGCCGCCGCCCGGCCGCCGCATCTTGGTCCGCGCTGTATCATTGCGGGCGGGTTTCTCGTAGAGTAGGGGTCTCGTTACCCCGGTGCTCATCTACCGCCGCGATCGCAATGCTTGGCAAATCCAACTCATTCCTCGTTGTGGGCCTCTGCGCCGGCGTGCTCGCGGCGACCCTCGGCTTCGCCATGATGCGGGGCGCGTCGGGCGCGGTCGCGGGCGAAGCCCCCGCGCGGGTGCTGAAGCTCGCCCACAGCCTCGACGAGAAGCACCCCGTGCACCTGGCGATGCTGTACATGGCCGGCGTGCTGGACCAGAAGTCGCAAGGCCAGCTGCGGCTGCAGATCTACGCCAACGGATCGCTCTGCGGCGAGGCCGAGTCGATCGAGCAGATGCAGCAGGGCGTGCTCGACCTGGCCAAGACGTCCACCGCGCCGCTGGAGAGCTTCGTCCCCGAGATGGCCGTGCTGGGCGTGCCGTACGTGTTCACCAGCGACGACCAGTACTGGCGGGTGCTGGATGGGGAGGTCGGCCAGGAGCTGCTCGACGCCGGCCAGGGCGTGGGGCTCAAGGGGCTCTGCTTCTACGACGCCGGCGCCCGCAGCTTTTACACCGTGAAGCGGCCCATCCTCAAGCCCGAGGACCTGGAGGGGCTGAAGATCCGCGTTCAGCAGAGCAAGACCGCCATCGCGATGGTCGACGCGTTGGGCGGTTCGCCAACGCCCATCGAGTGGGGCGAGCTGTACTCGGCGCTGCAGACCAGCACCGTGGACGGCGCCGAGAACAACCTGCCGAGCTACTTCTCGAACCGGCACTTCGAGGTCTGCCGCCACTTCAGCCTCAGCCGCCACACCCGCGTCCCCGATGTGCTGCTGTGCAGCGGCGACACCTGGAACTCGCTGTCCGCCGAGGAGCAGGGCTGGCTGCAGCAGGCGGCCGACGAGTCGGCCCGCATGCAGCGCAAGCTCTGGGACCTTGAGACCGAGCGCGTGCTCGGCGTGCTGGCGGCCGAGGGCGTGAGCGTGCACGAGCCGGACCTGGCGCCCTTCGCCGAGAAGGTGAAGGGGCTGCACCAGAGCTACGACGGCGCCCCGATCGGCGACCTCCTGCGACGGATTGCGGAGGAGTAGGCCCACGTGCAAAGAGCTATGAAACTTGGCGTCTGGCTCCTCGAGGCGTCGGTCGCGGCGATCATGGCCGTGCTGGTGCTGGTGGTGTTCTGGGGCGTGTTCACGCGGTTCCTGCTGGGCTCCGCCAGCCAGTGGACCCAGGAGGCCGCCGAGTACCTGATCATCTGGCTCACGTTCCTGGGCGCAGCGGCCGGGTTCCGCCGCTGGGAGCACCTGGGCCTGGACTGGATGGCCGAGAAGCTGACCCCGGACGCCCGCCGCGTGCTGGAGGTGATCTCCGCGTTGATCTGCGCGCTGTTCGCCGGCGCGGCGCTCCTGTGGGGCGGCTACGTGCTGGTCTCCAAGACGCTGGCGACCGGGCAGGTTACGACGATCGATTTCATGGGGCTGCCGACGCTCGCCAAGGGCTGGGTCTACCTGGCGGCGCCGCTGGGCGGGGTGCTGATCTGCCTGTTCTCGCTGATGCGGGCCTACCGGATCGCGGTCGGCGCCGAGCAGGTCGGCCACGATCACGGCGACAACGCACCGCAGCAGGAAGCCTAGCCGACTATGGACGTGCAGATTGTCCTGATCATCGTCGCGTTCTTCACGATGCTGCTGATGAACGTGCCCGTGGCGATCGCCATCGGCGGCGCCGCGTTCATCGCGATCCTCTCGCTCGGCGACACGCCGGCCAGCTACGTGGTCGCGCTGCGGATGAGCTCCGGCATCGCCAAGTTCAGCCTGTTGGCGATCCCGTTCTTCGTGCTGGCGGGCCAGCTCATGGGCGAGGGCGGCATGGCCCGCCGGTTGATCGAGTTCGCCACCACGCTGGTCGGCCACCTCAAGGGCGGGCTGGCGTACGTCTGCACGCTGACCTGCATGCTGTTCGGCGCGATCTCCGGGTCGGCCACCGCGGCGGTCAGCAGCATCGGCGGGATGATGATCCCCGAGATGCAGCGCAACGGCTACGACCGCGACAAGAGCGTCGCGCTGACGACCACCGCCGCCACCACCGGGCTGATGATCCCGCCGAGCAACGTGATGATCGTGTTCGCCGTGGTGGCGGGCGACGTGTCGGTCGGGGCGTTGTTCCTGGCCGGCGTGCTGCCGGGGATCCTGACCGGGCTGCTGCTGATGGCGGCCTGCCTGGTGACCGGCTTCAGCGGGGACGAGCAGGCCAGCCAGCGGTCGTCGCTCCGCGAGGTGTCGCGGGCCGCGCTGGCCGCGGCGCCGAGCCTGCTGCTGATCGTGATCGTGCTGGGCGGCATCCTGGGCGGCGTGTTCTCAGCCACCGAGGCGGCCGCCATCGCCGTGCTGTACGCGTTCCTGCTGACGTTTGTCGTGTACCGCGAGGCGCCGCTGTCCGCGCTGCCGCAGATGCTGCTCCGGGCGGGCGTGACGACTTCGGTCATCTTCCTGCTGATCGGCGCCAGCCAGGCGATGAGCTGGGTGCTGGTCTACCAGAACATCCCGCAGACGATCAGCCTGACCCTGTTGTCGCTGTCCAGCAACCCGGTGGTGATCCTGCTGATCATCAACGCGGTGCTGCTGGTGGTCGGCGCGTTCATGGACATGACCCCGGCCGTGCTGATCTTCACGCCGATCTTCCTTCCAGTCGCGATGGAACTCGGCATGGACCCGGTTCAGTTCGGCATCATGATCATCGTGAACCTGTGCATCGGGCTCTGCACGCCGCCGGTGGGCACCTGCCTGTTTATCGGCTGCGGCGTGGGTAAGACCACCATCGCGCGGGTGGCGTGGCCGATGATCCCGTTCCTGATCGCGATGGTGGTCGCGCTGCTGATCATCACCTACGTGCCGGCCATCTCGCTGTGGCTCCCCAAGGCGCTGGGCCAGTAGGCGGCCCGCGCTAGCCGAAGTACTCCGGCTCGCCGCCCGGCTTCCACTTGATGTTGCAGCCGATGCTCGGCTTTTGGTCCTCGCCGGGGGTCTTGCCGGCCAGCACCTCGTCGGCCGCCGCCCGCAGGTCCTCCCCCGTCACGGGCACGCCGTTGCCGGGGCGGCTGGCGTCGAACTGGCCGCGGTAGACCAGCTTCTGGTCCGCGTCGAACAGGAAGAAGTCGGGCGTGCAGGCCGCCTTGTACGCGATCGCGACGTCCTGCGTCTCGTCGTACAGGTACGGGAACGTGTAGCCGCGCGACTTGGCCTCGGCGACCATCTTCTCCGGCGAGTCGTCCGGGTAGTTGGCCACGTCGTTCGCGCTGATGCCCACCACGGCCAGGCCGCGGGCCTGGTAGTCGTCGGCGAACCTCTTCAGCTCGTCGGCGATGTGGATCACGAACGGGCAGTGGTTGCACATGAAGACCACCAGCAGGCCCTTGGCGTCGGCGAAATCGCCCAGCGAAACGTCCTTGCCGTCGACGTTCGGAAGGGTGAAATCGGGCGCCTGGGTGCCCAGGGGCAGCATGGTGCTGGGGGTCTTTACCATTGGGGTCTCCTGCGGAGGGCGGTAGCGAGGGCGAACCCGGCAGGGCCGGGCGGGTCCTGCAGTATTACGGGTCGCCCGCGGGCCGCCAACCGGCGGGCGGCCGACCCGGAGCGTTGACACGGCCCCCGCAGATCCTACAATCGGTTGCACGCAAACAACTTACGTCGCACGCGGCCGAGCGATCGAACCCGCGCTGTAGCGTTGCCGTAGTCAGTAACTAGATCCATCGGCCGGCGCGGTCTTTCGAGCGCCGGCCGAACCCTAGCGCAGGAGAGATACCGTGGGCGTCCAAGAAGTCAACGACGATAACTTTGAAGCGGAAGTGCTGCAGGCTGGCGAGCCCGTGCTGGTCGACTTCTGGGCCCCCTGGTGCGGCCCCTGCCGCCAGATCGCCCCGCTGGTCGAAGAGCTGGCCGGCGAGAACACCGGCGCCGCCAAGATCGTGAAGCTCAACGTCGACGACGCCCCCGGCGCCGCGCAGAGCTACGGCGTGAGCAGCATCCCCACGCTGATGGTGTTCAAGGGCGGCGAGGTGGTCGACCGCTTTGTCGGCGTGCAGCCGAAGAACCGCCTGCAGGACGCGCTGGACGCCGCCAAGGCGTAACGCGTCACGCCGCCCAGACCCGCTTGCGGGCACGGGCGGCCTGCAACCCAAACCCAATCGAAAGCCCCGTCGCATGCTAGCGGCGGGGCTTTCTTCGTTGGCGGCGGCCGGAATCGCCTCAAGTCGATCGCACGCCGGGCCGAAACGGAAGATAGGCAAATCTTATCGTTTGTGACGGTCGCACGGGCGGGACGCCCCCGCTGCGGCCCGAGGAAGGAACCCGCGACCGATGCCCGACCACACGCCCCAGCCCGCCGGCTCCCCGACCGAGTCACGCCTCGACCCGCCGCACCCGGTGCACGGCCCCTCGACCAAGGCGGCCGCGACCGCCGCCGTCGGCGACGCGGGCGGCCACGCCCGCGGCGCGCTGGAGCTGGAGTCGTCGCAGCCGATCGAGAAGCACGCCGCCGAGCTGGCCGAGCGGCTGCAGCGGCAGCAGGAGGCCCTGCAGCGCCGCGCCGCCGAGCTCGACGCCCGCGAGGCCGACCTGGCCGACAAGGTCGAGTCGGCGAAGCTGTGGTTTGAAGAACAGAACCAGTTGCTCGAGCAGGGCGGGCTGCCGCCGCAGGACGCGTCCGCCCCGCCCGCGGTCGACGAGCAGGCCGCCGAGGCGCTCGACGAGATGCGCCGGGCGCTCTCCCGGCGCGAGCACGAGCTCGACCAGCGGCAGGCGGACCTCTACCGCGAGATCGAGGAGCTGACCGCGCAGAAGGGCAAGCACGGCGACCGGGTCGCGGACCTGGACCGCCGGCAGCAGAAGCTCGAGCGGCTGGAAGAGGAGATTAAGCAGCGCGAGGCCACGCTCTCCGTCGAGCAGAGCGGCAAGGGGAAGGCCGAGGCCGACCTCCAGCGGCGGCGCGCCGAGGTCGAGGCCCAGACGCAGGACCTGCAGAATCAGATCGCGGAGTTCGCCCAGCGCGAGGCCCAGCTCGCCGCCCGTCAGGCGGAAATCCAGCTGGCCATCAAGCGGTACGAGGCGCTCGGCGTCACCGAGCGACGCATCGCCGAGGCCGAGAGCCAGAGCAACCAGTCCAACGCCCGCGCGCTGCACCTCGACGAGGCCGAGGCGATGCTGTCGGAGGAGAAACGCGTGCTGCAGCGGGCCCAGTCGCAGCTCAAGGCGGACCGCCAGGCGCTGCAGCAGACGCAGCTCATGGAACGGCGCAAGATCGAGGAGGAGCGGGCGGCGTTCAAGCAGGAGATGGCCCACGAGAAGGCGCTGCTGGCCCGCCGCAGCGAGCGCGTCGACGAGCGGGAGTCGGCGCTCGAGCGGCTGCAGGTCGAGCTTCAGGAGACGCAGCGCGAGGTGCTGGAGATGCGGCTGGCGACCGAGGAGACCTGGGCCCAGCTCACCGGCGCCCTGGCGCCTGCCACGCTGACCCGGTCGATCGCGCAGGTCCGGGCGCGGCTCAGCGACCACTACGAGCAGACGCTCCGCGAACTCGAGGAGAGGCGGGTGGAGCTGGAGTCGGTCTCGACTCAGCTGGGCGAGGAGCAGCACCGCCTGGAGGAGCACGGCCGGCAGCTGCTGGAGTGGTCACGCCGCCGGGACGAGGAGATCGAGAAGCAGGCGGCCCGGCTGGTCGCCAGGGAGCGCGAGCTCGACCGCCAGCAGGCGCACTACGAGACGCTCGAAACAAAGTGGGACCGCGAGCGGGCGGAGCTGCGGGCGAGGATCCGTGACCTGCTGGGCTCGATGCGGCACGGGTCGGGCCCCGCCGCGAAGGCCGCGTAGCGCGGCGCTGAGTCCGTTGTCGACCGGCCGCTACTCAGCGGCGTCGTCGGTCGACTCGTCGGCTTTTTCTTCGGCGGAGTCGGCCGGCTTCTCGTCGGAAGTTCCAAACTCGCTCTCGACCTGCACGGTGGACTCGCTGGCCGAGTAGCTGCTGGCCAGCGACGACTCGCTCGCCGAGCTGCGACGCTCGTTGGCCAGCCGGGTCGACTCCTTGGCGTAGGCCATCGCGGCGTTGATCTGCTGGCTGGTGAAGTAGCGGTTGCGGACCGAGCTGCGGGCCGTGCCGGTCAGCTTCTGGGCCAGCTCGGTCCAGGAGAGGTCGTTGTTCAGGTTCCAGACCGCCGCCTGAGCGGCGCCGTGGTCCAGCTTGCCCGTGCCGAACGCGGTCAGCAGCTCGACCACTTCCGGGCGGTCCACGACCTGGTCGACCGGGCGGATCTCGTAGGGCTTGCTCGAGGACGGGTCACGCTTGCCGTGCTCCAGGCACAGCACCGCCACGTCCAGCTTCGCGACCTTCTCGGCCGGGATGCTGAAGGCGCCGCCGCCGCCGCCCAGGCCGCCGCCACCGCCGCCCAGGCCGCCGCCGACCGACTGGGCGCCGCCGCCACCACCGCCGCCGAAACCACCGCCGCCCAGGCCACCGCCGCCGCCGCCAAACTGGGCGGCCACTGGCACTCCGGCGAACGCCTCGGGCAGCTTCAACGCGACCGGGTTCTTGGTCTTGTTGGCGATGATGATCTTGGCTTCGCGGTCGCTCTTCGCGACGAACTTGACGTCCACGTCGCCGCTCTCGATGGCGTCGAACAGGTCGATCTCGGCCGGTGGGTTCACCGTTGCGGGCGCTTTGGCCGAATCGGCCGCGTGCGCGGCGCCGGTTATCAGCAGGCCAGCGATCGTGAGGACGCCAAGTAGCAAGCGGGAAACCATTTCAGGACTCCGGAGTAACGCAGACGCTGCCGAGAGCAGCGGGAGGGGACAGCAGGTACGCTCAGCGGACCGAGGGGGATCTTCCCCTCGCCTGCGTCCAGCATAATCAGCGGGCCTGGTAAAACCAAGCAATCTGGGCGAATTTCGCCCGCCGGCTGACGGCCTAAGGGCCTCCGGGGCCCGGGGTTGCGGCCAGGCGCCCGCCGCGGGAGGGGCGCCGCCGGGGGGCTCAGCCTGCGGGCTGGATCCCCGCGATCACCACCCGCTCCACCCGGCCCTGCCGCTCGATCTGCAGGGCGATCTCCGCGGCGTCTTCGGCCAGCCGCTGCATGAGGAGGGTCTCGAACTGGCGGGAGTCGGCGAAGGTCTCTCCGTCGATCATCCGCACGCGGTCGTGCAGCTCCAGCCCGGCCGCGGCGGCGGGCGAGTCGGCCGCCACCCGGGTCAGGAATACCGTGCCGGGCTCGGCGTCGTCGGCCCGCCAGGAGATGCCGACCCGCGGCCGGGGCGCGTCGGCCGGCAGCGGCGGCAGGGGCCGCTCGCGGCGGGCCTGCAGCGACTTGCCCTCGTTCATGCCCTGCCAGCGGAACGCGGGCAGCGCGTCGGCGTCGGCCGCGGTGGTGGCCAGGTCGAACAGGTAACGCGAGACCAGCCGCACGCCCTCGGTGTTGATCTCACCGACGTCGTCGCTGGGGCGGTGGTAGTCGTCGTGCAGACCGGTGTGCAGCATCAGCGTGGGCACGCGCCGCTTGAGGAAGTTCCAGTGGTCGCTGTTGTCCTCCAGCTCCCAGGTGAAGTCGAGCCACAGCCCCTGGTCGGCGGCCACGCTGGCCAGCCTCCGCAGGCCGACGCCCGTGCGGGTACAACTAACCTCCAGGCGGTCTTCGCGCATGCGGCCTACCATGTCGATGTTGATCGACAGCGGCACCTGCTCGATCGGCACGGTCGGCCGGTTGCACCAGTGCTGGCTGCCCAGCAGCCCCAGCTCCTCGGCGTCCCAGAACGCGATGATCAGCGACCGCCGGGGTCGGATGTCGTGCAGCGCGACCGCTTGGGCGAATTCGAGCACGGCCGCCACGCCGCTGGCGTTGTCGTCGGCGCCGTTGTGGATGTAGCCGATCGGGCCGAAGCTGGTGCGGCGGTCGCCGTAGCCGACGTGGTCGTAGTGGGCGCCGATCAGCACGTGCTCGTTCTTGAGCTGCTCGTCGCTGCCGGGCCAGATAGCCAGCACATTCCGCCGGCCGCCCGGGAACGGCTGGTAGAACTCGTCCTCGGTCCCGCCGCCCTGCCAGCCCATCTCCTGGAGCTGCTTGACCAGGTAGGACGCGGCCGCGCGGCCGCCGCGGGCGCCGGCCCGGCGGCCCTCCATCGCGTCCGAGGCGAGCACCTCCAGGTGGGCCAACGCCTCGTCCGCCCGGATCGAGGCCAGCGCCGCCATCTTGGCGTGCTCCTCAGCGGGGGCGGGGGCGCACAGCAGGCTGGCCATCAGGGCGAGCTGCAGCGTCTGTTTGGTGAGACTCACCGAGTTGTCCTCTGGGCATGACGACACAGCGCCGGGCGTCGCCACGCCGTTGGCTGATTCAGGTCGGGTATCGACCGCCGCCCCGCCCGCAGGCCTTACGCGATTGCCGAACCCGTTAGAAGCAGCATAACAGCGGCGTCACTACCGGCAGAGTCTGCCTAGGTTCCGGAGTGGCAGCAACAGTGGGCTGGAGTTTGCGTTGCCGTCGGTACCGATTCCCGTCGGCCGATTGTCGGTGGGTGCAGCCCAAGAGGTCTTGCCGATTCGACTGGACACCTTAACGCCGATTGTCGCAAGCGACACGGACAATCGGCCGAAACAAACTTCACACTGGCCGGATCGCTCCCGGCCGAATATCGCTGCTACCCTGCGAAGCCCTTCAATGCCCCTTGTAGTCAAGTACAAGTATCGCGACCTGACGCAGTCGGAGCTTGATGAGCTAGGCCCGGATGCGCTAACGATGCGTCCTGCCAGACGCCTCAAGCCATTGGACGAAGCGGAGCTGGCGACACTCACCAAGAGTCGGCTCTTGCAGTATCGGAAGCGGGCGCTCGCTCTCGAAAACTGCTTGGCCGAGTCTGACTATCTAGACCAAGAGATTGAAGATTGGGACCCGGCCTACATCTACTTCAAAGACGACCCACGCTGGCGACAGCTCTACGACCAAATATTGGCCCGTTTGGCATAGGCTAGGACCAGACTCGGGTGGCAGCGACTGTCGGCCGGGGTTGGGACTGCTGCCGAGCCGGCTCCTATCGGCCGATTGTCGCTGCCACGCAGATTCACTTGCCGATGCAGAAGCGGCTGAAGATGCGGTCCAGGACCTCCTCGTTCGATGCGTCGCCCAGCACACGGCCTAGTGCATCGAGCGCCGTGCGCAATTCGAGCGTCACCAGGTCGTCGGCGCCGGCGGGCGCGAGTTCCTCGGCGCGGGCCAGGGCCGTTTCGGCATCGCGGAGCGCCTCGCGGCAGCGGTTGGCGGTCGAGGCGACCATCCGGTCGCCGGCGGTCTGGTGGGCCGCCGCTCCCACTTCTTGCAGCAGCTTGCGCAGGCCCTGGCCGCTCTGCGCACTGACCGCGAGGCGGCCAGGCGGCGGGGGGCTGTCGGTCAGGTCGGCCTTGGTCAGGACTTGCAGCCGCGTCTGTGCGGCCGGCGTCGGTGGTGTTGGCGATGGCGGACCCGTGGCGTCGGCCGCGCGGCAGTCGATCACCACCGCGGCGGTTTCGAGCGCCCGCCGGCGTTCGGACTGGGCGGCGTCTTCGATCGAGCGGTTGGTGGTGACGGCGACCTCGCCGGCGGTGTCGACCAGCTCGAGCGTGAGGCCGTCGACGCTCAGCAGGCGGCTCACCAGGTCGCGGGTCGAGCCGGCGCGGTCGGAGACGATCGCCGGCGGCGCGCCGGGCGTGACGCCGGCCAGGCGGTCTAACGCATTGAGCAGCGTGCTCTTGCCGGCGTTGGGCGGTCCGGTGATGACCGCCAGCGGCGCCTCGCCGTCGGTCGCGCGGTCGGCGGCCTGCCGGGCGGCGGCCGCGACGTGGGACCGCGCTTCGCCGAGCCTGCGCAGGGCCTCGTCCGGCGCGACGAACGTGACGTCTTCTTCGTCGACAAAGTCGAGGCCCGCCTCGAGGTCGGCCAGCAGCGACAGCAGGTCCTCGCGCACGCCGCCGAGCGGGCCGGCCAGCCCGCCCGCCATCTGCCGCAGCGCGGCATTGAGGTCGGACTCGCCGCGGGCGTCGATCACGCCGAGTACGGCCTCAGCCTGGGTGAGGTCGATCCGCCCGCTCAGCACGGCCCTGAGGGTGAACTCGCCCGGCGCCGCCAGGCGGGCGCCCTGGGCGCACAGCGTCTGCAGCACGCACTCCAGCAGCGGCGGCGAACCGGGAAGGTGTAGCTCGACCGACGGCTGCCGCACGTAGCTGCGGGCGCCGGGCCAGACGTAGAGGTCGGCCGGGATCGATCGGACGACGCCGGCAACCTCCGCCGTCAGCCGGGCCGACTCGATCACCTCCGGCCGCCGTGCCGAGGTCAGCCGAGCGGCAGACGCGGCGTCGACGCAGCGCGCCACCACGCTCAGGGTGTCGGGGCCCGCCAGCCGCACCACGCCCCGCGCGGCGGGGCCGCGTGCGCTGGCGATGGCGGCGATGGTGTCGTTCTCGTCGGGGAGCATCGGAGGCGGGGCTCTGGCTTGTGGTGTCCCACTCGTTCTAGCCAACGACGGCGCGGCCGGCTACGGACGCGCGCCCGTGTCGACGAGATTCTCGATCGCGGAATCCGGCCGGTTCTTAGTAGAAACCGGCCACCGCAGGCCTTCCAATAGAACACGGAGCGCGGTCTGCGGCGGGCTCGATACACACGCGGGTGAGGTGAGTGCGAGCTTGTCGCCGCGGGGTAATGTCCCCTCCGCGCGACCAGAATCGGACAAAACCCCGCCGCCCTGCCGGGAGGAAAACACGGCAATGCCTTAATTCAAAAGCACTTGCGAAGAATCAGGGCCAAGATACGCCCTGAGTTTTGTCCGCTCCGTTCGTGTTTTTGGACAAAACTCGGCGGACAAAAAACTGCCGGGCGGCCGCCTAGCGGCGTTTCTTTTTCTGCTGCTTCTTCTTGTTCGACTGTCCGCCGCCGCCCTGGGCGGGCTTCTTGGGCGGAGGGGTCGGCTTGGAGAACGCTGCGGGGTTTTCGGCCGGCTTGGGGGGCGGCACGAGCTTCCGCTCGGCGATGCCCCACAGGCTGGAGGTGATGAAGTAGATGCACAGCCCGCTGGGCACCTTGAAGAACATCAGGCCCATGAAGCCCATCATGTACTTCATCATCTTCTGCTGGAGGATGGCCTGCTCGGTGGTGGCCTCGGGCATGAACAGCTTCTGCTGCAGGAGGAACAGGCAGACGGTCACGACCGGCAGCAGGTTGAAGTACGGGCCGACCGCGAAGATGCCCATGATGCTGGGCAGGTACCCGTTGTTCACCCACTGGGGCATCAGCCACGACCAGTCGTAGAACATGTCGGGCGCGGCCAGGTTGGAGCAGAAGCGGGTCCAGTCGCCCAGCAGCGAAGCCTCGCGCAGCTCGACGTCCACCGCCAGGGCCCGGTACAGGCCGAGGAAGATGGGAAGCTGGAAGAACATCGGCAGGCAGCCGCCCATGGGGTGGAAGTTGTGCTTCTTGAACAACTCCTGCTGGGCCTGCGTCCGCTTCTGCATGTCGTCCTTGTACTTCTCAGCGATGCGGTCGATCTCGGGCTTCAGCTCCTGCATCTTCACCATGTTCATCGCCTGCTTGCGGCTGATGGGGAACATGCAGAGCCGCACGAGCACCGTCAGCAGCACGATCGCCACGCCGTAGTTGCGAACCACCGCGTAGAACATGTGGAGGATGCCGAGCATGAGCTTGGCCACCGGGCCGAACCAGCCGTAGTACAGGATGTTCTTCAGGCTGTAGCTCTCGGCGCCCTCGGGCTGGTACTGCGAGAGCAGCTCCGGCCGCTTGGGACCGGCGAATACGGTGAACGCGTCGGTGCGGGCGGCGGCGTCGCCGCCGGCGGCGGCCAGCGTGACCGGCGTGCGGGTGAGGGTGAACGTGGGGTTGTTGAGCGTGACGCGGCCCCGCTTGCCGAGCTCGGGCGTGGCGAGCACAGCCTCGCCGAAGTCGAACCAGTTGTCGTCGAGCTGCTGCTTCTGGGGGATCAGCATCATCGCGAAGTACTGCGCGTCGACGCCGATGTAGGCCAGCGGCGAGCCGTCGCCGAAGGGCTCGTAGTCGCCGTCGATAATTTGCGCGGGGTTGAGCTGCGAGACCGGGCCGTTCTCGTACCGCGCGATCACGTCGCGCAGGCCGACCGCGCCCCAGGCGCCGTTGCCGTTGGCCTTGCGGCCGATCTTGTTCGCGTACCAGAAGCCCTCGATCGGCAGGCCGTTGGGGCCCTCCAACTCGTAGGAGACTTTCTGCTCTTGGTCGAGCAGGTTGCGGACCTCGATGGAGAAATCGAAGTGGTAGCCGCGGTAGTCGACGTTGCCGACCTGGTCCTCCGGGACTTCGGCCAGGGTGTACGTCTTGACGACCTCCAGCCCGAGGTCGGCCAGGCGCATGGTGAACGCGACGGACGCGTCGCCCCTCTGGTCGACGGTCCATCCGCCGGACTGCAGCCGCTCGTTCGCGGCCGCGACCAGCGCCGACTTGGCGTCCTGACCGCCCATGCTGGTCAGCCGCACCACGAGCGACGGCACGTCTGCGTAGTCTACGGGCAGCTTGTCCTGGTGCTGCAGGATGTTCTCGCTCTCGGGGCGGACCAGCTGCAGGGCGGGGCGGCGGAGCGTGACCTCGACCTCGCGGGGGCCCTCGCCCGAGGCGACGCGCAGCGTCACCTTGTCGCCCGGCTTGCTGCGGCCCAGCCAGTTGGCCATGGCCTGGGCGTCGGGGAATTCGGTGTCCTTCAGCTTGCCGCCGCCTGTGCCGCCGGTGACGACATCGCCCGAGCGGAGGCCGGCCTCGGCCGCGGCCGTTCCCGGCCCGACCAGGTCGAGCCGCACTCCGGGCTCGGCTTCGGAGGTGTCGTGCACGCCGAGGCTGCCGTGGTGGTTGTCGATCTCCGAGATGTCGTCCGAGGAGAGCACGATCCGGTTGATCGCCGCGCCCTCGTTGGTCAGGGTCATCAGCATCCGGTACTGGCCGCCGGACGCGGCGGAGCCGAGCGTGAGCGACTGCGGCTCGGCCAGCGGCGCGTCCTCGATGGCGGGCGCGTCGGGCTCGTCGCCGCCGGCTGTGGCGGCGTCAGCCCCGGGGCTGACAGGGGGAGGGGCGTCGTCGCCGGTGGGATCGGGCTGGCCGTCGGCGGGGGCGTCGGCCTGCTCGGCGGCGGCCTGATCGGGCTGCTGCACCGGCGGCTGCTGGTTCATCGAACCCCAGAGCATCGCCATCGACGCCGCCAGCAGGAGGAACATGAACAGCCGCTGGTCCTGCGGCTGGTTGGGGTCTGCGGGGCTCCGCCTCATGATGGTGGGGGGCTAGCGGTTGAGGTAGGTGGGGGAGTGGTTGGTCGGGACAGACGGCGGCCCCCGAGCGGGGTTCGCCTGTCAGCCGCCCGCCGTGGGGAGGAGCTATCAGCGTCCCTGCTTGATGCGGTCCCCGAGGAAGTTATCCAGGTCGGGGATGTTGTAGATCTTGTCGGCCGTGGCGCCGCGGTCGTAGTCGACGCGGTGGAAGGTGACGGTGGCCGAACCGCCCGGCTCGTACTCCAGGATCACGTAGCAGGAGCGCGGGTCGCCGTCGCGCGGCTGCCCCACCGACCCGACGTTGACCATGAACTTCTGCTCGCCGACCGTGTACTTGAACTCGGCCTCTTCCGGGGTGAGGAACGTGCGGCTCTCGGTGAACACGCCGGGCACGTGGGTGTGCCCCTGGAAGCAGCCCTTCTCAACCAGGCTGAAGAGCTTCTCCATCTTCTTCTGGTTGTAGATGTCTTCCGGGAAGACGTACTCGTTCACCGGATTGCGGGGCGAGCCGTGCACAAACAGCCACGGGCCGTCGCGGTGCGTGCGGGGCAGGCCGCCCAGGAAGTCCCAGCGGGCGTCGATGTCCACACGCGCGCCCGAGCCGTTCTCCAGCTGGTCGCGGGTCCAGAAGATCGCGCGCTCGGCGCCGCTGTTGAAGCCCTCGGGGTCAAACAGCGCGGCCTGGTCGTGGTTGCCCAGCAGGCAGACCTTGGTCCGCCGCATCACCAGGTCCAGGCACTCGCACGGGTTGGGGCCGTAGCCGATGATGTCGCCCAGGCAGAAGATCTCCGAGACGTCCTGCTGCCCGATGTGGTCGAGCACGGTGGAGAGCGCCTCGAAGTTGCCGTGGATGTCGCTGATGATTGCGCGTCTCAAAGCCTCGGCGCCTTTCGCAACGGGCGTTCGTCGATCAACATGGTTACGCTAGGCCAGCAGGCCCGCCGACCACCCGAGACGCCCGCCAGGCGACCCACAGGGACGACTCGCGGGGACGATCGCCCGTCGGTCAGCTACCTCACAAGAGCCCTTAAGCCTAGATTCACTAGCGACTTCGGTCAAGGCGGCCGCCGGGCCGTAAAGCGAGCATGCCAGCGTGAAACTGATCGCCATCGAGACTTCCGAGCGGGTTGGGTCGCTGTGTGCCCTGAGCATCGAGTCAGGGGACGGGCCGGGGGGCGAGCCGGTCGCCATTCCGGCGTCGCTGCCGGCGGGCGTGCGTTCGGCGCAGTCGCTCGCGCCTTGCCTGAAGGAGCTGATCGAAAAGACCAGCTGGCCCCTGGCCGAATTGGACGCGGTGGCGGTTTCATCGGGTCCGGGGTCGTTTACGGGCCTGCGGATCGGCGTCACGGCGGCGAAAATGCTGGCCTACGCGGCTGGGTGTGGGGTGGTGGAGGTGAACACGCTGCACGCCATCGCCGCGCAGTCGGGCGGCGCCGGTGGTCCTGGCTGGGTCGTGATGGACGCTCAGCGCAACGAGCTGTTCGCCGCCCCGGTAGACGCCGACGGGGCCTGCGGCGAGGTCGCGGTGCTGCCCGCCAGCAAGTGGCTTTCCGAACTTTCGCCCGGGGTGTGGGTTTCCGGTCCGGTGGTGCGGAAGCTACGCAGCGAGCTGCCACAAGGGGTTTCGGTCGCCGAGGAGAGTTCTTGGGCGCCACAGGCCGAGACGATCGCCCGGTTGGCAGCGCCGCGGGTCGCGGCGGGCGAGCTGGCCGCGGCGACCGAGGTGCTGCCGCGGTACTTCCGCCTGAGCGCGGCGGAAGAGAAGCGGCTGGGGCAGGGGGCGCCGTAGCCCGCGGTTCAGGCGGCCAGTTCCGCCAGCGACTCTTGGGCCGCGTCGATCGTCCGCTGGATGTCCGCCTCAGTGTGCGCGGCCGAGATGAAGTTTGCCTCGTACTGGCTGCACGGCAAGTAGATCCCGCGGTTGAGCATCGACCAGAAGTACTTGGCGAACGCCGCGGTGTCGCAGCGGCTCGCCGTGTCCCACGACGTGACCGGTTCGTTGACGAAGAACAGCGTGGCCATGCTGCCGACCCGCGCTACGTAGTGGGGGACCCCGGCGTCTTCGGCGGCCTGGTGCAGCCCGCGGTACAGCATCGCGCCGAGCTCGTCGAGCCGCTCGTAAGGAGGGTTGTCGCGCAGGGCGCGGAGCGTCGCGCACCCCGCGGCGGTCGCCAGTGGGTTGCCGCTGAGCGTCCCCGCCTGGAAGACCTTGCCCTCGGGCAGCACGTGCGACATGACGTCGTCGCGGCCGCCGTAGGCGCCGACCGGCAGGCCACCGCCGACGATCTTGCCGAGCGTCGTGAGGTCGGGAGTGATGCCGAGCAGCTGCTGAGCGCCGCCCAGCGACAGCCGGAAGCCGGTCATCACCTCATCGGCGATCAGCAGCGCGCCGTGTTGTTTGGTGAGCTCGGCGAGCGCGTCGCGGAACGCCTGTGTCGGCGCCACCACCCCCATGTTGCCGCACACCGGTTCGAAGATGACCGCGGCGATCTGCGGCCCGTGCTGGCCGAAGGCGTCGTCCAACGCGGCGGGGTCGTTGTAGGGGAGCACGAGCGTGTCGCCCGCGGCGCCGGGCGTTACGCCTGGCGAGTTGGGCGCGCCGAGCGTGGCCGCCGCGCTGCCGGCCGCCACCAGCAGGCTGTCGACGTGTCCGTGGTAGTTGCCGGCAAACTTCACCACCAGCGGTCGGCCCGTGAACCCCCGCGCGAGTCGCAGCGCGCTCATGGTCGCCTCGGTGCCGGAGTTGACCAGCCGCACCCGCTCGACGCTGGGGACGCACTCGATAATCAGCTCGGCGAGCTCGTTCTCGCCAACGGTCGGCGCGCCGAAGCTGGTCCCGCCAGCGGCGGCCGCCTGGACCGCCTCGACCACGGGCGTGTAGGCGTGCCCTAGGATCATCGGGCCCCAGGAGCCGACGTAGTCGAGGTACTGGTTGCCGTCGATGTCGGTCATCGTGGCGCCCGCGGCGCTGGCGATGAGCAACGGCTCGCCGCCGACGGCGCCAAACGCCCGGGCCGGGCTGTTGACGCCGCCCGGCATGAGCTGCTTGGCGCGGGCGAAGGCTTGGTGGCTGGCGGAGTGGTCGAGCTTGGGCATGCGGAACGCCTGGGTTGGCTGACGAGCGGCGCCGGGCCGCGGCGGGGATCGTTCCCACAACCCGCAAGTCTACTGGCTGCCCTGGAGTTCGGACAGCAGCGCCCGCGCCTCGCCGACGGGCGCGTCCGCCCAGTCGCGGTCGCTGTAGAGCTGCACCACCGCCTGACAGATCTCCCGCGCCGCGGCGGGGTCGGACTCGGACAGGCGCCGCGCCGCGTCGAGCCGCTCCGTCAGGAACGGCAGCTGCGACTTGGCGCGGCTGGCGACGCGGCGCTCGAGTCGGTTGCTCTGCTGCTCCGCCAATTGCAGCAATGCAACGGCGTCCTCGTCGGCGCCGGGAGGCGGTTCTTGACTCAGCAACGCGATCATCGCCCGCATGTCACGCAAGGCCCGCTCCGGGTCGTCTTTGGCCGCACGCATCGCCTGCAAGTAGAGGGCCTCGACGGGGGAGTCGCTGGCCTCGCGGAGCCGCAGCTTGGCGAGCATGCGGCGCTCGGTACGGGCGAACGCCAGCTGCTCGGCGAGCGGGGCGAGCTCCGTGACCCGCGGGTCGTCCGGGAAGCGTTCGACAAAGGAGTGCAGGTCGTCCTCGGCGGCCAGCAGCGACTGGTCGCCCTCGGCGGCGGCCTCGGTGATGCGCTCGTAGAGCTGGTCCGCGGTGGCGGGCCAGACCGCCCAGGCGACCGCCCAGCCGCCGCCGACCACCAACGCCAGCAGCAACGCCCCTTGCAGCAGCGACTGCCACAGTGGGCGGAGCTCGGCCTGGGTGAGCAGCGGCTCGTCGGCCACCTGGGTGAACCGCTTCTCGCGTTCTTCGGCCGGCGGGGCAGGGAGGTCAACGGTCGAAGGCCGCACGGCCAGCGAGACATCCGACGGACCCCGGGTGGGCGGCGCGAGGGTCTCGTAGTCGTGCAGGCTGGGGGCGTCTGCGTGGCCGTCATCGGCCGGAGTCTCGGCGAAGTCAAGGTTGTCGTCCGGCTCGTCGTCGGGCTGAACGTCGAAATCGGTGTCGGGCCGAGGGGGGCGAGACAGCGCCAGGCTCATCGCCTCGAGGTGCTTGGCGAGCGCCATCGCGTTGGGGAAGCGGTCCCTCGGGGACTTCTCGAGCAGCTGCATGATCACCCGCTCGAGCTGCTTGGGCGTGCCGGGGGCGAACCGAGAAACCGGTTCGGGCTCGGCGTACCGCTGCAGCTGCAGCATCTCGGGCAGGCCCTTCGCGCGGAATGGCGGCCTGCCCGCCAGCAACGCGTACATCACGCAGCCCAGGCTGTACTGGTCGCACCGGTCGGTGATGGGGCGGGAGCCGGCCTGCTCGGGCGACATAAAGTCGGCGGTGCCCACCACCCCGCGGGCGGTGGTCAGCTTGGCGCCGCCGAACAGCTGGGCGATGCCGAAGTCGGCCAGCTTTACCTGTTCGTCAGCCAGCAGGATGTTGGCCGGCTTGATGTCGCGGTGGATGATGCCGTGGTCGTGGGCGTGCTTCAGGGCGCGGCTGACCTGCACGGCGATGCGGGTCACCTCTCGCCAGTCGAAGCGGCGGCCCTGGCGAAGCTCCTCCTCAAGGCTGACGCCGTCGACCAGCTCCATGGAGTAGAAGTGGACCCCGTCTTCCTCCCCGTAGCCGTACAGGCGGACGATGTTCGGGTGCCGCAGCGTGCGGAGCGATTCAATCTCGGCCTGGAACCGCTCCCGAAACCCCTCGCCTCCGGCCAGTTCGGCGGCCAGCGTCTTGACCGCGACCCGTTCGCCGGTCTCCTCGTTGGTGGCCTCGTACACGGCGCCCATCCCGCCCTTGCCGAGCTGTTTGCCGATCTTGTACGGCCCAAGGTGCTGCGGTGCGGACATAGAGGGTTGGTGCAGGATGCGAGGACGGCGCCAGCATCCATCCTAGCAGCGGCGCTGCCGGCCAACCACCAAACCGGCAGCGGATGCTAGCGGGCGCAAGTGTCCCGCCCCGCTGCTCTTGAGCACAGCCGCGCGATCCCCTACAAGCCCACCGCGAGTACTTTTACTTTTTGCGGCGACCCCACCGCGAAAGAGAATCGGAGGAACCGCCATGTTGGATCAATCCACACGCTTGGCCGCCATCGCCGTCGCCTGCTCGCTGCTGCCGGGAGCGGCCCGCGGCGGCGAAGATGGGTTCCCCTACGAGGCTACCGTGATTGGCGCCGCGGCGACCGTGTACGCCGGCCCGGGCCCCCATTATTACAACACCGCCGAGTTGCCACGCGGCGCCCGAGTTCAGGTTTACGAGGAGACCGCCAGCGGCTTCTGCGCGGTGCGTCCCCCCGAGGGCAGCTTCAGCTGGGCGTCCGCGAGCGCTCTGCGGCTGCTGGGCGACGGCACCGCCGAGGTGACCCGCGACCAGACGCCCGCCCGCGTTGGCAGCCTGCTGCACAACCGTCGGGACGCAGTTCATGTCCGACTCGACCAGGGCGAACGCGTGCGCGTGCTCGCGGAGCAGCCGATCGACGGCGTTGACTGGGTGCAGATCGCGCCGCCGTCGGGGGAGTTCCGCTGGGTGCGGCGCTCCGATTTGACAACGGATCCGACCCACCAGGCCGCCGGGGATCTTGAAGGTTCGTCTGCAGCCGTGGAGAACCAGCAGGGTGACTGGGTGCAGGCGGCGGCCCACACAACGCCGGCGGAGCAAGCACCGCCGCCCGCCGACGCTCCAGGCGCCGAGGTGGTCGGCGCCAAGCCGCTGCCTCCGGCCAGCCCGCCAGGAGCCGGCGACCAACCCGCAGCCACTGCTATGCTCCCGCGCCTCAGCGGCGAGTTCCGTGACCAGCTCGGAGCGCTCGAGGTCGAGCTCTCCCGTCAGGTGTCCGAGCGTCCGAACCTCTGGCGGTTCGACGAGATCGAACGCCGCGCCGCCGAGATGCTCGCCGCGGCGGGCGACGAGTCGGAGCGGAACGCCGTCCGCGATCTGGCCGCCCGCGTCGACCGTTTCGCGTCCATCGCGAACCGCTACCGCGCGACCCGAGGCGTCGCCCCCCAGGTGGGGCTAACCAGGAGCTCAACCCCCGACGCGACTCCGCCGACGATCGAGCGAATCGCAGAGAGCGTGACGCCCCTATCGGGCTACGATGCGGTGGGCACCCTCCGGCCGGTGGTCTCGAAACGCCCCAACGCTCCGCAGTACGCATTGGTCGACACCAGCGGAGAGATCGTCAGCTTTATCACGGCCGGTCCTGACCTCAACCTGGGATCGCTGATTGGCAAGCGTGTCGGCGTGCAGGGCGTGAAGGGCTACATGCCGGAGTACCAGCGGTCTCACGTCGCGGCGCAACGCGTGGCCTCGTTGACGACGGCTGTTCGCTGACACGGGTGCGACGCCCGCTTGCAGCGAATACCAGACCTCACTCGCTACCGCAGCAGCTTCTGCAGCTCGCTTGCCAGACGCGCGACCTTGGGGTCCTCGTCGTGGACCGCCAGCCGGTAGGCCGCCTCGGTCAGACGCGGGTTGGGGGAGGATCCCAGGGCCGAGATGGCCGATAGCCTGACCCGCGGCGCCGGGTCCTTGGCCAATCGCAGCAGTATGGCGGCGGCGTTCTCGTGCTCGCCGCGGAGCAGTTGCTCCACGAGTTGAAGCTTATCGCGATCGTCGCCTTCGAGAAGAGCGATGACCTCTGCGGACAGGCCAGGCTGCGTTGGCGAGGCGGGTACTGTGGACGCGTCCGGCGTCGTATCGGATTGCACGAGCCGACGGGGCTCCGTGGGCTCGCCCGCCGCTTGGGCAGGAGGCCGCCAATCAAGCGATGCGGGGCCGGTGGCTACCGCGGTTGGTTCTGACGGGATCGGCTCCGCGGCAGGGAGGGGGGAGTCCAGTTGCGGCGCGGGGGCGGCGGCCGTCAACGGCGGAGCCGCCACGGACCCCTCCGCCGGCGCTGCTAGAGGCGCCTGCTGAACTGGTGGGTTGGGCGAGGCCGCAACACTCGCCGGCGCGCGCCGCGGCGGGCTGACCCTAACGGTGCGGATGCTCCGGGCCCGCAGCGGCTGGTCCGGGTACTGGCTGGTCTGCTGCGACACCGCGAACAGACGTTCGACATCGGATAGCAGACCGCTGTCCTCGCCCGCCTGGTGGGGGTCGATGAGCCGCAGGGCCTGATCGCCTAACCGGCGGGCCCACACGCGTCCTGATGGCGTCAGCAGCGGCTCGCGGTGGGTGACTCCGCGGATAACCCGCGAGCACCGCGACTCGAACGACGCCGGCCGACCGGCGGCCCACCGCGCGAGCATTGCCTCTAACTCCGCACGGGCAGGGATGGCCACCTCGCGGTCGTCACTCACTGCGGCGTCGAGCAGCGCGGACAGGGCGCTATCGCCCAGCTGTGCTAGCTCGCTGATGGCGGATCGCGACGTTGCAGGGTTCTTCATCGCGCGGGCGGTGATGCCGCCCGCCACGTACCGTCGGCTGATCGACCATCCGCCCAGCACGACCACCACACCGAGTGCTAGCACTGTAAGGCGAGCCGCGTTGTTTGGAGGGGCGGTGATGGACGCTACCTGCGTGTCAGAGGAACGGCATAAGGGGGCTGCATTCTGCTGGCCAGCCGCCGCGGGAGCAATAGCAAGCCGATGCGAGTCGTGCGGTGCTACCACGCGCCGTGATCACAGATCGGAGAATGCCTCACGCGTCAGCCGGCCGGGCGCCGAAACCAGTACCTGATGCGGCAAGGTCAGCTTATTCGCTTTCTTCGGCTTTACCGCTAGCCTGTGCAGGGCGCCATCCGGGGGGGAATTCATGGCGTTGAGTGAGACGCATTGCGCGCCGCGGCTGGTCCGCGCTATCAGGGTCGGTCTGCCGGCCGCTTTCGTCGTGGCGTTCGGCCTTGCCGCGAGCGGGGCCACGGCTGCAAACCAAGTGGCGGACGGCTCTTCGAGCCGCGACGTCATGGAGCAGGCGCGTGGTGAGATCCCGTGGGCGAAGCTGTCCCGCCAGGATCAGCGGCTAACGCAGTACGTGGTGCGCAAGGCGAGCCTGTTTCGCCGGTCGCCGACGCACGCGTTCGACTGCGACCCGCAGGTGTTCAACTTCCTCTCGCAGCACCCCGAGGTGGTGGTCAACGTCTGGAACCTGATGGGCGTCAGCAAGCTGTCGCTCACGCGGCACGCCGAAGACCGGTTCCACGCCGAAGACGGCGCGGGCGCGGAGGGCGCGCTGCGTGTGATGCACGCCGACTACCAGCCCGATTCACGCAACACGGTCGTGGTGTTCGCCGACGGCCAGTACCAAGCCGGACCGATGCCCGAACCGATCGACGCCCACTGCGTCCTGGTGCTGCGCTCCGCGTCGCGGCGCGAGTCCGACGGCCGCGACTACGTGACAGCGCGGCTAGACTCATTTGTCCGGTTCGAGCATGTCGGCACCGAGTTGATCGCAAAGACGCTCAAGCCGCTGCTGGTCAAATCGGCGGACCACAACTTCACCGAGACGATGAAGTTCGTGTCGACGTTCTCCCGCACCGCCGAGCAGCGCCCCGACGGACTGCTCAACCTGGCGCAGCGGCTCGACAAGGTCGACGACAAGACCCGCGAAGAACTTGCCGTGCTGTGCCGCGAGACGGCCGCGCGGCACGCGTCGGTGGACCCCGCCGCGGGGCCGATCCGCCTGGCCAGGCTGCAGCAGCCGGAAGAAGTGGCGGGGCGTTAATCTCGCGGGGGGCTCAGCTCCAGCGCAAGCTGTGCGAGCCGCTTCAGGTCCAGCTTCCCGGATCCAAGCAACGGCAGCTCGTCGACCTGCACGAAGCTGTCGGCGCTGGGGATCCACAGGTTGGGCAGCCCCTGCTTGGCGAGGTGGGCGCGGACGTCGTCGGGCGTCTTGTCCATTGGCAGGTGCAGAACCACCAGCCGTTCGCCCTTCTTGGCGTCCGGGACCGCCGACACCACCGCCCGCACCGATTCGTCGTCTTCGCCGGCGACGAACGACTGGATCGCGTCCTCAATAGTGACGTGGGGCGCCATCTCGCCGGCGATCTTTGAGAATCGGCTCTGGCGACCCGTGATGTGGATGAACCCCTGCTCGTCGAGTCGCGCGATGTCGCCGGTGACGTACCAGCCGTCGTGGACCACCTCGGCCGTTTTGGCGTCGTCGTTGAAGTAGCCCTTCATCAGGTTGGGCCCGGTGACGAGCAGCATCCCGTCCTCGCCGGTCCCAAGCGGCTCCATCGTCTCGGGGTTAACGATCTTGGCCTTCACCTCCGGGAGTGGCTTGCCGACGCTCCCCTCGACGAGCCCGACCTCGTCGCTGCGTTTGCGCGTGGGTGGGATGTTGACGGACACGAGGGGCGAGAGCTCGGTTGCTCCGTAGCCCTCGATCGGTCGGACCCCGAACTTGGCCTCGAACCGGTCGGACAGGTCCTGCGGGAGCTTCTCGGCGCCGACAACGACGATCTCGAGCGACTTGAAGTCGTCCGTCGAGCAACGCTTCATGTACGAGCGTAGGAACGTGGGCGTGCTGAGCAGGATGGTCGCGCCACGCGCGCCGGCGAGCTTGCCCACCTGCCTCGGCTCGAGTGGGTTGGTGTGGTAGGCCGCGCGGACGCCCAGCATCAGCGGGCCCCAGAGCGTCACGGTGTACCCGAACGCGTGGAAGAAGGGGAGGATCCCGAGCAGGATGTCCTTCTCGCTCAACTGGATCGCCTTCTCCATGCCGTAGACGTTGGTCGCCACGTTGCGGTGGGTGAGCACCACGCCCTTGGGGTCGCCGGTCGAGCCGGAAGTGAACAGCACCGTAAGTTCATCGTCTTCGTTGGCGCGGTCCAGCCCGAGCATCTTGTCGAGCAGGCCCGCCGGCATGGCGTAGGCGGCCGCAGCGCCGAGCAGCTTGTCGGTGGTCGAGACCTTGGGCGCCAGGTCTTCCAGGCAGACGACATTCGAGTCGAGCTGCAGGTCCACTTTGCTCAAGAGCTTTTCGCTCGTGAGCACGTGCCGGATGCCGGCCTTGGCGATGCACTTGTTCAGCACCGTCGACGACGCGGAGTAGTTGAGGTTAGCGGTGACGCGCCGGTCCAGAGCCAGCGACGCGTTGACCACCGCGCCCCCCAGCGATGGCGGCAGCAGCACCCCGACGTAGCGCTCGTCGTCGCCGAGCAGCTCCCTCCGGAGCATCCGCCGCAGCACGAGGGCGCGTGTGAGCAGCTGCACGCCGGTCAGGTCGGCCCCCGTTGAGTCCGCGACTTTCCAACGCGAGCCCGCCCGGCGGCAGACGCGAATCATGGCTCTGGGGGGAATCATCTTGGCAATATCGGGCTAGACTAGAGGGAATGACTCAGGGGCGGTCCGGATCCGCCCGCCGGGGGCGGTTAGGCCTGCCGGAGGCGCTTAGGATAGTGGCGGCCGCCCGCCCGACCTAGCCCGATATCCGCTACAACCCGATTGGGAAGAGGCAACCATGGGCAAGATCTACGCGTTCCTGTTGGGCGTCGTCGCCGGTTTCGGCCTGTACCACCTGGCCGGATCGTACCACGTCCTGCGGGCGGAGTCGGGGTGGCGGGTGGTCCCCAAGGTCTCGCACACGCTTGAGGACACCTATGTCGACGTGCGGGATTTCGGGGCGGGCGATTGGGCCAAGCGCCCCGAGCTGGCGGCGGCTGTGATCAAGTCCGGCGATGATGAGCTGAAGAAGGACGCGGTGGGCGATAGCGTTAACCAGCTGCTGCCGGGCCGCAGTTCAGAGTAGCTGACGCCGCGCGTAGGAGCCGCCCGCAAAACCCGGATGCGCCGCACGCACGCTACGTCCGGGCGATGCCCTATCCTCGCGCGCAGTTTGTTGCAAGGACGTCCGCTCGTCGATGCCTATGGTGTAGAGCGACGCGGGGCAGGCCCGCCGCCGCTCCGACCGCGCCCGGTAGGCGCGGTTGTCCTGTTCAAACGCTTTGGAACCGAGCAAGGGCGGTCGGCGCCATGGAACTGAATCGTAACCAGTACTTCTTTGCCGGCATCCTGCTGGTGCTCATCGGCATGCAGCTGCGGATGGTGTCGTCGTTTGTGCTCACCCCCGAGGTGACCCAGATGCTGGCCAAGCCGGCCGCGGTCGCGCAGGGCGGCGCGCCCCCGACCCTTGCGATCTCGAGCACCGCCGCGGGGATCACCGGCGCCCGCAAGACCGTGAAGCCGCCCGAATGGCTCGGCTGGTGCCTGATCTCTGTGGGATCGGTGCTGATCCTGCACAGCCTCGCGATGAAGAAACCCGACTAGCCGGTCGGGAGGCGGGACCACACCGCCGCCGGATTCGCTTGACACCGGGGTCGCCTCCGGTATGATCGACCCAAAGGTTTTGCGCCAGTCGGTTTACGTCAAGTTCGGTTGAAGGTTGCAGTTCGAGATGAGCACATTTCGCCGCGTTAAGCTCAGCGAGTCCGGTTCGGTCACGGTGGTGACATTCGCCGATTCGAAGATCATTGATGAGGAAGAGATCCAGGAACTGGGGCAAGAGCTCTTCGACCTGGTCGAGCGAGAAGAACGCAAGAAGATTGTGCTGAATTTCTCGAATGTCGAGTTCCTGTCCAGTGCGGCCCTCGGCAAGCTGATCAGCTTCGAGAAGAAGGTGAAGAACCACCGGGCGGAGCTGATCCTCACGAACATCCGCCCCGAGATCTACGAGGTGTTCGCGATCACCAAGCTGACCAAGCTGTTCAAGATCAAGGACGACGAGGCGGACGCCCTGGCGGTGCTATAACCGCGGGCAAACGCCTCCCCGACCAGCCGCCGGCCCCCGTCGGGTGCTATAATAAGAGCGAGGAAGTCACGATCCGACGCCTCGTCCCCGGCAAGACGCCAAGCACCACCGCTGATCACGCGAACCGCCGCAGCTTGCTTGAGGTCGATCCCTGTGGGTCAAGAATGGGCTTGGACTACCGACGTGACACTCGCCAGCCAGCGGGGCGCCCACCTCCCGTTGATGGACGAGATCCTCGCTGAGCTCAAGAAACGCGGGTGGGACGGGCGAGACTACTTTGGCGTCCAGATGGCGCTAGAGGAGTCGCTCTCCAACGCGATCCGGCACGGCAATAAGCTAAATGAGGAGAAGTCGGTCGAGGTTGAGTGCAAGCTCAGCGAGGAGTCGTTCTGGATCCGTATCCGGGACGAGGGTGACGGGTTCCAGCCCGGAGAGGTGGCCGACTGCACAACCGCCGAGGGCCTGTCCTGCCACGGCGGACGGGGCATGATGCTGATCAACGCCTACATGACCCGGGTGGAGCACAACGAGGCCGGGAACTGCATCACTATGGAAAAAAACCGCGAACCATCCGACGGGTAACACCTCTTGATGGAGATTCGGGGCCTAGGTAGTATTAGTTTTTTGGTCAGGGGTTAACCGCCCCGCCAGCGATCCCCTGTAGCTCAGTTGGTAGAGCAAGCGGCTGTTAACCGCTTTGTCGTAGGTTCGAGTCCTACCGGGGGAGCTCCCACGGCTTCTTTCCAGGCCGATCTCGCTAACAAACGGACGCCCGGCGCCGAACTATCGGCGGCCGGGCGTTTAGCGTTTCAGGGCCGTTCGATCGAATCTGTCTAGTGCGGGCAGCCGCCGGAGGCGTTCACATCGCAGCGGACTGCCCGTCCTGCGTCACGAAAGGTCGATCGTCTGCTGCATGTCCGAATGGTTGGAACCGTTGACGTGAGCCGGAGGGGCGGCGGCGCCAGATTCTTGGGGCATCCCCCGCTCGTGCCGGCTCCACCACATGTCTGCCCGATCGACGGACCAGTCCTGGGAGCACTCGCAGCGGTCCAGCATGTTGGCCAGGTCGCGAGCGGTTTGTGGACGGCGGGCGCGGTCTTTTTCCAGGCACGACAGAATCGCGTGCACGACGTCGGCCGCGAACGGCTTGCCCAGACGCACCGACGGGTCCGCCGGCTGTTCGACCGCGTGCATCCGGCACAGGGTTACGAGGTCCTCGGACTCGAACACGGGCCGCCCGGTGAGCAGGAAGTACCCGACGGCCCCTACCGCGTAGAGGTCACTGCAGGCGTTGACGGCGTCGGGCGTCTGGATCGCCTCGGGCGACATGTACAGCGGCGTGCCGGCCATCCCGCCGTTGTCGCGGGCGTACCGGTTCTCACGGTCCTTGACGAGCCCGAAGTCGAGCACCTTGACGACGTCGCCTTCGCCGCCGCGGCGGTTGAGCATGATATTGGCGGGCTTGATGTCGCGGTGCACCAGGCCGGCCGAGTGCGCCTCGAACAGCGACCCGCAGACCTGGCGGAGTATGTACACCACCCTGCCGGCCGGCTGGGGGCCGTACTTGTCGATTAGCGCCTGGAGGTTGATGCCGTCCAGGTACTCCATGGCGTAGTAGAACACGCCCTCGGGCGTGCGTCCGTAGTCGTAGATAGCGACCGTGTTGGGGTGGTTCAGGTTGCCGGTGATCTGGACCTCGCGCTCGAAACGCTCGACAGATGTTTCGGTGACCTTGTCGGCGTCGATGAGCTTGATGGCGGTCGGGCGACGGAGCATCGCGTGCCGGCCCCGGTAGACGACGCCCATCGCGCCCTCGCCCAACTTCTCCTCAAGTTTGTACTGCCCCAACTCGCGGGCCTCAATCGCCGCCTCGCGAGCCCGACGCTGGGCGCGGGCGACCAGCAGCGTGAACACGAAGATGGCGATTGAACTTGCTGCCAGGAGCAGTAGGAGCCCCCAGAAGGTCCGCTTGAGTATCGCCAGGGGGCGGAACGCCTCGGCGTAGTCGACCTCGGTGGCGACGCCAAAGTGGTACTGGTCCAGCCACTCCCACGCGCCGACGACCTTTACCCCGCGGTAGTCGCTGTACCCCGCAACGTTGGTTGCGGGGCGCCCGGCAATGGCCTCTTGCACCATGTGCGTAGGCGGCAGCTCCGTGCGACGTACCGTGGGGCGGTAGCCGCGCGTCATGTCGCCGCCGGGGTCTCGCACCAGCAGCTGCAGGATCGACTCCGACTCGGGGAGGTCGGGGAGCAGCCCCAGCAGCACGAGCTCCTCTCCGAAGCGGCTGTTGGACAGCATCAGGCCTTCCTCGTTGAAGGCGTAGGTCTCGCCCGAGTTGCCAAGGCGGCCGAACTGGAGGATGCGTGTGAAACCCTTCTCCGGGCGGAGCTGCAGGCCCAGCACGGCGACCGTCTGCAGATTGTCGTCCACCACCGGCGCAAGGATCAGCATCACCGGCACCCCCAGCAGCTCGCGCCCTGTCAGGTCGCGTTGGGGGAGGATGCTCGGGTAGGGGGGCGTGACGGTGGTCTCGCCGTCGAAGACTCGGTCGAACGTCTCATGAAAGGCGGTGGGCACCGCCATGCCAACGACCTCCTTGCGCCCCGACGCCAGCACCTTGCTCCGCGTCGCGATGAAGTAGGCCTCGTAGTCGTGGGCGTTGAGCACCGGCTGCAGCTGCCGCGTGAGCTGGGCGGTTAGTTCGGCGATGTCCGGCTCGGTGGGGGCCGCGGCGAGGCTGGCCGCCGCGATCTGAGACACCAGCTGGCGCACCTCGGCGTCGCTGGCGGTGCTCTTGGCGTTGGTCTCCTGCGAGCTCAGCCAGGTGCGCAGCATCGCGACCTCGACGTCGAGCAGGGTCTTCAGCTCGGACCGGAGGTTGGCCTCCATCGTCCGCTCGATGGACCCGTGCACGCTCCAGCCAATCCCGGCCAGCAGCACGACGGCCAGGATCGGCCATACCCAGAGCTGGCGGCTCAGGAACAAGCGGGTGCGGACCACGGTGCCCGCAACCGTGCGGGACGCCCAGGTCATGTGCGCAGCGGGAGCCGTCGCACGCCCTGGGACGCGGGAGAATGGGGACTTGCTCATGCGGGGGGAGTCTCAGGCCTCGTGGGAGGGGGCCTCATTATACGAAGAGTTTGCCCCTCCCCTAGCCGGCGCCCGCCGCGGCGCCGGCGGTGCTAGCCCTCTCCCTCCGCGGACTGCTTTTGCTGGAGTTTTTTGAGTTGCCCCTCGAGGCGCGACGCCTGTGGGCTATCGGGGCCGACGGCGTCGATCGCCTGCTTGACGGCCGCGATCGCCCCGTCCAGGTCGCCGGTAAGCTGGCGTAGCTCCGACGTTATCAGCATTAAGCCAAGCTGGTACCGGCCCGGCTGCCCGTCTAGCGCCGTGCCGATGTGCCCCAGCATCGACTCCACTACGGTCGGATCTACCTGACCGGCGGGCGTGGCCGCGTGCAGCACCGCAACCGATAGCTCCATTGTCTTCGACGCCTTGTCGTCGGCGTCCTCGATCAAGTTGGTGAGCATCGCGATCGCCTTCTGTGGCTCACCCCGCAGCGCGTTCTGGAACTCGATCGACCGCAGCATCGCGTCCAGCTGCGACGCCTGCTCGCCCAGGGCGGCCGTGGGCGCCGTCTCGACTAGCTCCTTGAGCATCGACCTCGCGCGCTCAAGGTCTCCCTGCAGTGCGACGCTCCTGATGCTTGTGGCGGCCGCCTGCAGCCGCTTCTGCGTTAGAAACTCGTCCGCGAATGCGTCGCGGTCCCAACTGTCCGCGAGCACCTGCTGGAGCGGATCATCGAGAGCCATCGGGTGCCCCACCCACTCGATCTTGCCGTCATTGCCAACGACGAAAGCGTTGGGAATCCCCGAGCTTCCCGACGGCTTCATGTAGGCGTCCCATACCGAGCTATCCGGGTCGGTTGTCAGGCAGTACGAGGAGGTGAGCTCGTTGTACGTCTTGCCCTCGCCGCTGGGGACCGGCTTCTCCATCATTGCCGCCACGAGCTCAAGAGGTTCATTGCTAACCGAAATGATCTGAACTCCCTGGTCGGCGGTCGCCTTCTGCAGTTCGACCACGTGCGGCATGGCGGCGATGCAGGGCCCGCACCAGGTTGCCCAGAACTCGACGACATAGACTTTGCCGGGCTCGAATTCGGTCGTGTGGGGGTACCGCCCTCCGCCATCGTGCACCCAGTGCTCGATGGCGAGTGAGGGAGCGGCGTCGCCCACCGTCAGCTCTGGCTGGAAGTCCCACATCGACTTGCTGGCCGGCGCGGGTTCGGGCTTCGCGTCGCTGGCCGTCACACGCCCGCAGGCTAGGGCGGTTAGAATGAGCACCAATAGCAAGAATACCGCTGCGAGATTGAATTGACGTGTCATATGGATCCTCAGGCGGGCTGAAAGGGGGCGCAAGACTGGCGCAGGCGAGCATCATCTCGCCGTCGGCCGGTACGGTGGGAGGCGTCCGTCCGTTGTACCCGAAAGGGCGTTTCTTAGTACACAATGAACGCCAGGGTGATTGCTCGGTCCTGCACCTTTCCGAATCCGCCCAGGCCAGTCCTCTCGTGCCTTAGCGGGTAGGATTTGCCCTAGGCGAGCGGCGACGGCTGGCGAGCCAGAGGGGCAGGGTCAGCAGGACGGCCGAAGACGGCTCTGGCGCCCGGATCGGGTGGAGTGCGAGGTACTCTTCCAGGTAGAGCGACGCGTGGTGCTGGCGGGTCAGCTTGTCTGGGCCGTCTGGAGAGAGGATCACGTAGATCGGATCGCTGTCGGCGATCACGTCCAAGGCCGCGGGGTCGTTTGGGGTCGCGGACATAACAAACTCGAGCACATGAATCGTCCCGGAAGGGTGACCATTCACCTGGTAGTTCATAACAATGTCCTCGATCCCACCTGAGGGCACCGAGTTGCTCAACAGCACCGATCCCATTTCGGACGATGTCGTGACGCCGCCGGTCGACTCCACCTGAATGACGACTCCCGGGTCAAGAGTCGTAAGCATCGGAATCGTGCCGGCTGTGGGCATCGGCGGCGGATCCTTCCACTGCAGCGCCTTGGACAATTCGAGCTCCAGCCGATGGTCCTTGAGCAGAGTGAACGCGACGTCTAGCGGCGCCTCGAAATCTGGCAGGAATGACGACGCGAACGGACCAAGTCCAGACCCCGGCAGCGGCGTGACATTGAGCCAATGGTCGTGGATCGAGTTGGTATACCCACGTATGGCGGGGGCGCCGTCGCTGGCGCCGGAATTCACCCCTTGTGCCCGCAGCTTTCCCTCGACGACTTCGATGATGAACCGGCGTCCGTCGTGGGCACGGGTGGTTGTGCTTGGCAGCAGCCAGGCCGCCGCCGCGGCGCAGAGCAGAACGGGGACGCAGCAATCTCGGTTCATCAGCGGGGGTCCAAGGGGGCTCTAGAGCAGGCTCGCTAGCCGCTGTGGATCATCGCCCAGTCCTGCGAACACGGCGTCGGCAGCCGACTCATCGACTTCTTCGTCCGGCTCCTGGAGTGGCGTTTCAGCCGTCTCGCCATGCAAAGTGATCCGGCGGAACCTCGACTCGGCAGCATCGGCCTGAAGGTGTAGGGTCGCGTTGCTATCGTCGGATTCGGCGGTGGGCGGCCCGGCGAGCGGACGCCTGGGCCGGGTCATTGGGGCGGAATCCGGCGAGACCGGCGCCGCTGCCTGAGCGACCCGAGCAGGCGGCTCGATCGCGATCGCCGGCGCGGCGACCTCGGTCGTCGTGGCGAGGCTTGGTGCCAGGCTCGCGCCCAGGTTGTCACGCCAAACGGTGTAGTCGGCGGCGTCGACCCGGCCGTCGCCGTTGCCATCGGCTGCGAGCAAGAGGTTCGATCCGTAGCTCTGCCGCCACACGGTGTAGTCGTCCTGGTCGACGTCGCCGTCGATGTCGTAGTCGCCGGCCAGTGGGTTGACGTAGCGGACGCGGTAGATCCTTGCGCCCGGGCCGGTGGGGCCGCCCTCTCCGGTGTCCTCATACAACTCGGAGAAGTAGAGGCCGTCCGGGCCGGCGGCCAGCGCGACGACGCTGCTGCGACCGGTGCCCGCGTACTCGACGAGCGTCGATGGACCGTCGACCACCGCGCCGTTCGCGTCGAGCTCAAACACCGTCAATCGTTTGCCATTCGCCTGCGGGCCTGCGGCGTAGGTTGGGCCGGACTCGCTGATGAACGCCATGTCCTGCATGGAGGCCGGGAGCATGCTCCCGTTGAATGTCTCCCGCTGAACGAATGTGATATTCACCGGCGCCGTAGACGGGGCCCAGTTGTAGATCGCGTTGATCTGCATCGAGGCGTTGGAGCCGTCCCACCCGTAGTTCACGCCCTCTTCAACTTTCGCGAAGCGGTCGACGCTGGGACCGTTTTCCACTTCGTAGTGACTGCCGTCCGACGCCCGCCATGCGCCACCAAACGGGTTGCGGAACCCGTACGCCCAGATGTAGTCCCGGGCCGTGATCCCGTTGCCCGCATCGTAGAACGGGTTCTCTGCGGCGGGCGCGCCGTCGGTGTGCATGCGGAGGATCTTGCCACGGAATTGGTCGAGGTCCTGCGCGGTGCTCGCGTCGAAGCCGTCGCCTACGTGCACGTAGAGCAGGCCGTCGGGCCCGAAGGAAATATTCGAGATCTGGTGCGACTGCCCCTGGGTCTCGGGCTGCATGTTCAGCAGCACGGTGCGGCTGTCCATCGCGAGCCCGCCCGCCACGCTCGTAATCTTCTCGACCTTTGGGTAGTGGGACGCACCGCCAGCCGGAGACCCGTTGTCCCAGAGCATCCCGACGTACAGGTTGTAGATCTCGGGGTTGGCGGGGTCGCGCTCAACGGCGATCCCGGTGAGGCCCTGCTCGCCCGAGCCCGAGATCGGCCCCTGCGGGTTGTAGTCAAGCAGCCCGGTGGCGAACTCGTGCTTGGCGCCATCGCGGGTCACGACCTGAATCGACCCGTAGAGCTCCGTCACGAAGTAGAGAGGGTCGGACGGGTTCGGCCCAGGGTCCGGGACGAACGCGATGTTTACCGGCAGGCGGTAGCCATCGCCGACCTGCTCGATCACGAAACCGGGCTCGTTCACCACATACGGGATGTCGAGATCGGCCGACCGCGCCAGGAGGGAGAAATCGGGCGAGGTCTGCAGCTCGGCGCCGTAGTACGTGCCGCCTGCCGACGAGACCCACAGGTCCAACCGCTCGCCGGCCGCGAGTTCGACCTGTGGCAGGTAGATGGTGCGGGAACCGCCGCCGCCGTCACCAAAGGTCAGGTCGGACCGCGACAGCGAAAGCGGCTTATCTCCGGCGGTGATTACCACGCGTACGTCGGCGTGGCTGACTAGGCCCGGGTAGTCCGTGACGAGGTTGCCTGGGATGTCGGCGCCCTCGATCTCGAGGAACCTGTCGCCGGTGTCGCCCGCCTGGATGCTCAGCTTCGGCGCCTCGCCTGATGACTCACCCCCGAAGAACTCGACCTCGGAGAACTGCACCGAGTTGGCCGCGTTGACATCTCTAACGCCGGTGAAAACCATGCGGTAGGACGTGAACGCCCCGGCGGAGTTGTTGACCGCGACGTCGGCGCCCTGGGTGAATCGCTCGAACGGCAGGTCGACAATGCCCGAGTCGATCAACGTCCAGTTCTCGCCGTCGCCGAATCCGTGGTCGACCGACTGGATGGGCTCGTTGGTGCCGTACAGCTCCCAGCCTGTTGGGTCGCGTTCGGGCGCGTCGTTGGCGGTGGTCAACCGGAAGCCGCTGATCGATGTCGACCCGACCGCGGGGGTGACGATGAACCCGGAGTTCAGCTCGCCGTGGTTGATGTACTTGGTGCCGACATCGCCGTCGATCGCCTTGTCGACTTCTTCCCCAGGCGCAGAGTCGCTAGACGGGCCGGCGACGATGTCCTGAACGGGGATCACGAAGTCGCCGCTGGACAAGATCTCCGCACCGGTAGCCGCAGCGCCGGTGAAGAAGTCGACCTCCGCGATCTGCATGCTGTTGGCGGCGCCGTCATTCTTCACCGTGGGGAAGATAAGCTTGTACGAGGTGTACGATGTCGTGTTGGCGAAGCTGACCGGATCCGACGTGACGAATCGATCGTCGGACAGCGAGAGAGCTCCGGACGATAATTCTATCCAGTTCTCGCTGCGTCCAGAGCCGTGCGCGTTGGATGTGATGGGGTCGTTGGTGCCGTACAGCACATAGCTGGCGGGGTCGCGGGCGGGGGCGTCGTTGGCGGTGGTGATAGTGAAGCTCCGCACGGTGGAAGCAGAGCCGGGTGTGACGATAAAGCCGGTGAGCACCTCTCCGAAGTTGAGGTATTTGGTGTCGGCGTCGTTGTCGAGAATGTTGGGCGCCTGTTCGCCGCCAGGAGAGTCGCTGTTGGTCGACGCATCGAAGTCGAACGCGATAATGGCGTCTGACGGCGACAGGAAAGAGTCGCCCACCGGCAGTTCGATAGGCGTCCCCAGGGTGCTCGTCCAGGTCGGGGTTGGGGTGGCGGGTATGTCTTCCAACTGGAGGGAGAAGATGCTCGAAGCGGCGCCGGTCTGAAACAGGCGGCTGGAGTAGGCGCTAACGGACCCGGCCTCGTCGCGGTAGCGCGCCCGCAGCTCGTAGTCGGTGTTCGCGTTGAGCTCGATCTGCCCGGCGTGGCTGTTGATGAAGACGCCGTCGCCCAGGTGGGTGTGCAACCGTTCCACGCCCTCGATGCCCAGCGTCTGCCAGACCGGCTCGGCCGATCCGCCGACTGTCCAGATCTGCCAGTCGGTGGACTTGTGGGCATCGCCGTCGACGTCGAAGTAGCCGACCGCCTCCATGTGCACGTCGGCCGGGTTGACCTCCTGACCGTCGACCGACGGCTCGGTGATGTTCGGCTGCGCGGGCGCGTTGTTCGGTCCGCTGGGAACACCGACTATGTGCACGTAGTTGACGCGGGTCGCCTTCTCGGCGGCCCCGCCGACGTCGATGGTCAACCGACCATCGCCCACCGAGACAACCGCGGTCTGGGACATCGGGTTGTCGCCGTCAGCGACGCCCGCAAAGAACGGAACGCCCTCCACGTTCGCCGTGTGGACGCCATCATTGTTGTCGGGGTCGCCGATGACCAGCGTCACCTCGTACTGCCCATTGCTGATCGCAAACTCCCACGCCTGCCCCGCCTCGATGTGGATGAGGGTGTCCAGACGCTGGTCGGCTAGCACGCTGCGTTCGCGTCCCTGGTCGGTGTGGTCGCTCGTCCAGCCGTAGGAAAGGCCTTCGCCACGGTCGCCGAACAGGTTGCCGGAATCGCGGAGGTAGCCGGTTGGCGTGGTCGCTTCGTCATTCTGGAAGTTGACCAGGTACGTGTCGCCGGCGAGCAGCTGCCGCTGCTCTAGCCGTTCAATCCTTGGGGCGCGGCGCTGCCGGAGTTGGGGCGAATGGGGCATCGGGGCGAGCTCATGAGGTGAGATTGGCGCGCACGAACGGACACATCCCGGCCTGAGGATAGCCGTGGCGGGAGAACCCACTCGTGCAATGCTGTTCCGCGAGTAGAACGAGGGTTCCGAAGTGAGGGGCAGCCGGAGCTGCTAAGGCGAGTAGACTTTGATAAACACCCGCAAGTCTTTCCAGTCGACCTTCTGCCAGGTGCTGGGCGAGTCCTCGAAGCCAACCGTAACCGCGCCGGCGCCGATATCCGAAACTTGGAAGGGGCTCTGCGCCCACGGCGCCGACTCTGGCGCCAGGTAGTGCTTGTGCCTGCCCTGGATCCGGTACCGCTGCACGGTGTCTGACTGATTGCGGATCACGTAGATGCCCCGTTCGCTGGGCTGAACATGCTCCGGGCCAGAAGGAACGCCGTCGTGCTTCCATAGGACCCGACCCGACAGCTCATCGAGCACTAAGAAACCGTTTTGATAACGGGCGTCCGAGGTAATCGACAGCACCGCTTCCTCGCCCGGCAAGAGGTCGAGCATGTAGCCATTCGCCGTCTGGTCCGAACCCTGCGCTACCTCCTCCGTCTCAACCGGCTCTGGCAGGAAACGTGACTTAAGCAGTCTGCCGGGATCCATCCGGCCAGGGAACGAAAACTTGAGCAACGCCCGCATATCGTTGAAGTCGCGGTCGGGAGAGAACTTACTGGCCTGCTCAAGCAGCCCCGAGTAGCCGCTGTCATCCCAGCCGATCACCATCAGGTCCTCCTGATCGAACTGGATGCGGAAATCGCTCTGCTGCCAGTGCTCTTCGCCGCTTGCGTCGGCCATCGAGTAGGAGCCTGTGAACAAGTAGTACTTGGGGAGCGAGGAGCCGTTGAACTCGGAGAAGGACCCGATCTGGCCGACGCTCCGCTTACTGGCCGGCTGCCAGTCGGAGAAGTCGGTGTTGAATGCCGCGGTGTTGTCGAACACCATCGCCTGCCCAGTGGTCGCGCCCAATGGGGTGACTTCGACAACCGCTAGTGAGTTTCTGCTGGTCGCCTCGGAGTCGATTGAAACCTCCATCAGGCAGCCGGCGGGCAAGGCGACTAGGTAGCCACGCTCGCGACTGTCCTGAAGCCGCTCAAACCACGCGTTGCCGCTGCGTAGCTTCTGAGCTGCGCCCGCGGGGGTGCTCGAACGCGGAAGCACTACGTTAGAGATCAATGGGGCGCGGGTCAGCTTCTCCAGCAGCCGCAGCGATCCCCGGTCCTGCATCACCAGTCCCGGCGCCGTCTCGGACGCTGCAGGCGTGGGCGACCATGTGCGGACTTCATCGGAGGCGGTCGCTACACGGTCGACCGGGGCGGGCCGCAGGCGGAGCGACCACATCAGGCCGCCTAGAAACGCTGCCGCAACCAACGCGGCGCAGATCTGGGGAAGGAACCCGAGGGCGAATCGGTACACCGGGCCAGCGCTGGAACGCGCAACAACTTCAGAACCGCCGGGCGCCGCCGTGGGTCCCTCGATCGCTTGGCGGAAGTCGAGCAGCGGACGCGACGCCTGGGAATGCTCGATGCTCAACACCGCGTGCATCGTCTGGCGGTCAGCGTAGTACCCCTGGAGGTCAGGACGACCTAGCAGGAGTCCTTCCAGTGATTTAATCTTCGCGTGATCGGCCCCTTCGTCTGCGATGGCAGACAGGATGGCGTCGATCTCGTTTTTCTCGTTATCCGTCATTTGCCCCGTATGCTCTCGTCTTCCACTCTCGGTGATCGCCTCGTCCACCCGCTGAGACACACCGCTGAACACGACCGCCAAAGGCACCCCCCAATTGAGGTGGAGTAGCCCTCTCTAGCGAGAATCGGCCATTTTCCGCTCGATACAGTCGAACAACGCCCGGCGAATTCTCATCAGCCCCACCTTTATAGCAGATTGCGACTTCCCGAGGCTTTCTGCGAGCGCGGCGACCGGCCTGGCCTCCTCGTACCGCAATCGCAGAAGTTCGCGGTTCTTCTCGCTTACTTTCCTCAGGCAGTGACGTAGTGCGAGCCGGACCTCGACCTCTCGAGGGTCCTCAGCGTCCTCGCGGCTTGCCAGCTCCTCCATCAGTTGGTCCGAGAACACGAGCCGCTCGCGGCCCTTGTCGCGGACGTAGGCTTGCACCTGCCAGTAGGCGATCTTCTTGGCCCAGGCCCGGAAGTTGGTGCCGGGCTCGAACACATCCGCCTTCCGCCAAATCGCAACGTTGGTTTCTTGCAGCACGTTGCTTGCTGCGTGCGGATCGCCTAAAAGCACGGTGATGTATCGGAGCAGACGAAACTGCTCGCCCGTTAGCAACTGGACGAATGCTTCATCAGCCCGGTTGTCCCGCGGGCTCTCCCCGCCAGGACCCAGGTCGGGGGAAGACATGCTGCTCCGGGTCGCCTTTGGCACGGGTTTTTCCGGTGAAAGTTGCAGGAAGTTGTCTGCCCCGCTCGGCGAACGCATAAGCGCCGCCAGACGGTAACACCGCGAATGCCGTTCGCGGTTACATCATTCTCAGCAAAACGTGAGGATCGCGCCTAGCTGCTGCGACGGCGTCAGCCGATCACCACGATCGGCTGATGCCGTGCTTAGTCATTCTGTTATGCGGTTGATCGCTCATCCGGCACTGCGGAGTGCGGGGAGCCCCGCTTACGGGCAACCTCAGGCGGCGACAAACCGCGGCACGATTGTGATTTCGTGTAACGCGTGCCTGATGAACGGTATTAAGGGCTGGCGGGGCAACCGCTCGGCGACTGACTAGCGCTGTTGATTCCGCGGCCGTGTGGCTGCGGCGCTAAGTCTATTGTCGCTGCTTTTCCATAGACGATTCGTGTTCCCCGGTTGGGTTCACTTGGGATTCCCGTCAGGTGGCGAGTTTCATTGGGTGTTTGGATGCGCGGACGCGCACCTGCAGCGCCCGTGATCAATCAATCGCCGTTAGGTCAAGGAGCAAAGGACATGTCCTTAGGAGCGTTGTCAAAGCGTCCGAGCGGGAGCCAATCGGTTCGCGGACTTCGTCGATGGAGACGCGTCGTGGAACGCAGCGAGGCCGCATTCACGTTGGTGGAGTTGCTGGTGGTGATTGCCATCATCGGCATCTTGATCGCGTTGCTGCTTCCCGCGGTTCAGTCTGCTCGCGAGGCGGCGAGGCGGATGTCGTGCACCAACAATTTGAAGAACTTGACGCTCGGGATGGTGAATCTCGAGTCGACCTATGGGCGTTTGCCGTCGTCGGGGTGGGCGGGCAACTGGACCGGAGATCCAGAGCGCGGTGCGGGCGAAGAACAGCCGGGCGGGTGGGTGTATAGCGTGCTGCCTTTCATTGAGGAGTCGGCCCTCCATCAGATGGGCGCCTCAGAGGTGGGAAGCAACCGCAAGGTCTTGCTTGCCGAGCGTGACGCCACGCCGGTGGCGGCAATGAATTGCCCTTCCCGGCGGGACGGCGGACCGTATCCGTACGAGATCGCCCGGCCGGCCCAGTCGGGCGACGGCCAGGGTGGGATACTTACTTATCCTCAGCTTTCTGGAGCCCGCGGCGACTACGCCACCAATGTGGGCGACACGACCGGCTCCGACAACCTATGTCAGGGGCTGAGCCCGGCGAACTACACGACCAAGAAGGCGGGCTTCCCGCCTGGCTCCGACGAGTTTACCGGCATCTCGTTCTGTGGGACGGCGGTGAAACTGCGCCAGATCACTGACGGGCTGTCGAAGACGATCGCGCTCGGAGAGGCGTGGGTGCCGGAGGAGCGTTACGCCCTCTCGCAGTCTTGGATCGCTGACGACTGGGCCATGTTCTGTGGGTTCCAGGACGACATTGTGCGTGGCACCTACTACGACGGCCGCAACTACACGCACCGTCCGCGGGGGGACTTTGAGTCGCTCGAGTCGGTCGCCAACGCCCTGCGGGCGGTGGGCGTAACTAGCAACGCCGCGATCGACGGCGTCACCCGTGAGTTGTTCGGCGGACCCCACCCCGGAGGTTGTATGTTCGCCATGTGCGACGGCTCAGTGAGCCTGATCAGCTACGACATCGACGCGGAGCCCTACCGGCAACTAGGCGCCCGAGCCGACAACGGCGAGGCCAAGGCGTTCACGCGTCCGGGGCGCCCCTAAGCGAAGGCGGCCGGCACTGGCCGTGGCGCTGCCCCGTCGGCCGAGTATCTCACACACGTTCTTCTGATGCACACGCAAGGATTATCGACAATGGCGAAGAATCAACGGGCGCTCGCCCTCAAGCCTTCACTCCTCTGGCTGTTCGCTGCGGTCTTCGTGCTGGCGGCTTCTGAGAACGCCAACGCGTTCAACGTTATCACCCCCGGCGACTTCATCATCGCTATCGACCTAGACAAGACCACCGGTAGCTCATCGCCCGGCGCCGAGACGGCCGACCTGCTCTTGGACGGGAACCCTGCCAGCAAGTACCTCAACTTCGGAGACGACAACACGGGTTTCATCGTAACGCCGGACGTTACGGCCGCACTGCAGAGCTTCACGATGACCACCGGCAACGACGCTCCCGGGCGGGACCCCGGCTCTTGGACGTTGTGGGGCACCAACGAGGCGATCACCACGCCGGCACACAGTAACGGCCGCGAGCAGAATTGGACGCTCATCGACATGGGCGACCTGATGCTCACCGATGACCGGGGCGTAACGGAGGGGCCGTTCAACGTCAGCAATTCCACCACGTACAACTCGTACAAGATGACCTTCCCGGTCACCAAGCAGGCGGACATCGGACTGATGCAGCTTGCCGATATCGCTTTCTTTTCTGGTCCCGACGGCGGCGGGTCGAGCATGCTTACCGCATCCGACCCGATCATCCCGATCCGCGATGTCGACCCGATGCCCTCCAGCAACTCACCCGAGGCGGAGCGGCCCGTTAATCTGATCGACCGGGACTTGACCACCAAGTACTTGAACTTCGGCGCCGAGCGTTCCGGGTTCATCGTCACGCCATCCACCGGCTCGTCGATCATTAACAAGTTCAGCCTCACCACGGCTAATGACTTCAACGAGCGTGACCCGGCCACCTGGGAGCTGTACGGCACGAACGAGGCGATCACCACCGAGGACAACGGCATCGGCGACGAGCAGAACTGGACGCTGATCGACAGCGGCACGTTCGACGACACGCAGGTCTCTCCTGATCGTTTCACCAGGGGCGCCGACGTTGAGGTGGCGAACAACACCTCATACACCTCCTACCGCATGATCTTCCCAACCGTTCGTGGTGGCAGCGGCGTCTGCTGCATGCAGATCTCGGAGATCTCGCTTGACGCCAAGGACCTCGCGATCCTAAGGGTCAACCGCCAGACGGGTGAAGCGACGATCGAGGCCATTGAAGACGTGGACCTCGGCAGCTACCAGCTCACCTCGACACAGACCGAAGGCCTGGTGCCGAGCGAGTGGGACTCCATCGCCGCAACCTCGGGCGATCCTAACGAGACCTGGATCGAGACTTCCGCCCTCAGCACTGTGCTCGCAGAGGAGGACGACGCCAGCAGCGGCCCCAACGACGGCCGGATCCTGCTGGCGGGGCAGACCATCAGCATCGGTAACATTTGGCAGTCGCTGCCAAGCTCGTTCGAGGATCTCGACTTCGCTATCCGCGCGGCCGATGGCCGTCTGATCGGCGGCGCCGTGGAATACACCGGCACCGAGATCGTGCTCGGAGACTACTCGGGCAACGGCACCGTCGGTCCTGAGGACTGGCCATTGTTCGCGGCTGGCTATGGCGGGACTTACGAAGGGATGACCGCACTGGAAGCCTACCTGGGAGGCGACCTCGACTCCGATTTCGATAGCGACATCCACGACTTCAACCTGTTCGTGGCCGCCGCGGGCGGCGCCGCCGCCTTGTTTGGGACTCAGGTTCCAGAACCGGCTTCGACGGGTCTGCTGCTGGGCGTGGCTGCGATCGGGCTTCGTCTGCGTCGACGCCGTGTAGGTGTGCTGCCCTGCCTGGCGGCCGTGGTGGCGGCAGCAACTATGCTGCCGGTTACCAACGCTCAAGCGCAGAGCTTCAGTGTCGTAGGGCCGAACACGCCGTCCGCCGTGGTGACCTCCATCCCCGCGGATCAGATGGATGAGAACGAGAACTCAGGGCCGATCAACCTGTTTGACGACCAGTTCATCACCCCGCTCGACAACGTCAACATCGACCTGTTCTCACTGAACTACGCAGACTTTGCGGGCACCGAGGACGAGTACGCGCAATACGCTGGGCTGGGCATCGAGCAGAAGACTGTGTTCTTCGACTTCGGATCGAGCGTAAACGCCAACTGGTTCGCGTATGCCCAGCGTTCGGGTGGGAACGCGCTTGCGGACCGTGTTGGGCAGTTCGAGTTTTGGTTCAGCAACTCGGACTTTGGCGGCGTGACGCCGGCGTCGGCGCCAGATACAACCGTCAACATCACACCGACCGACAACCGGTTGCTCGACAGTGTGATCCGGCCGTACTCGCTGTACGGCGATCACTCGGGTCGCTACGTCGCGATGCGGCTCACCGTTTCAGAGATCTCCGCTAACCTGGGTGTGGGCAACATCGGCGGGCATGAGTTCCGTCTGCTCTCGGGGCCGTCGGACGTGGTGATCTCGGTCGACCGCGCCACCGGCGAGATGACCCTCAGCAATAACCTGAGCGGTGCGGCGTCGATGGACATCAAGTCGCTGACGATCGAGAGCCCGTCGGGGGGCCTAGACGCTTCAGGCTTTGACGGCCTGGGCGGCGCGTCGGGCGCTTTCCCCGCCGGAAATGGCTCGGGCAACGGCTGGGAGGTCGGCGGCGGGTCTGATCTGTTCCGCCTGGCTGACGGCTACTTCAGTGGCGACTCGACGCTGGCAGCGGGAACTTCGGGCCTGTCGCTCGGGACGGGCTACAACCCGCTGTCGCTGGCTGAGGACCTGGTGGCGACCTGGACCAACCCCGACGGCGGCGTGTTCAACGCACGGGTCGTTTACACGGGTGTGGCGCCGGAAATACTGCTTGGCGACTTCAACGATGACGGCACGGTTGACGCGGCGGACTACACCGTCTGGCGCGACAACCTGGGCACGAACACAAGTCTGCCCAATGACAAGACGCCGGGCGATGTGTCGCAGAACGATTACCTCGACTGGCGTGGCAACTACGGCGCGTCCGCTGCCGCCACTGCTGGAGGGGCCGCTGCTCCGGAGCCTGCCTCGGCCGCGTTGGTCGCCTTGCTAGGCGTTGGGCTCTCGTCGTGCCGCAAGCGCCGCGACTGCTAAGTGTTTCTCGTCTTACTCCCTTCCGTTGCTTCTTCTGTATTACATCTCTGACTAGTGGAGGAGTCTCATGAAGTCTGTGTTTGCTGCACTAGCAGCAATGGCTATTGCTGCTAGTGGGCAGCTAGCTTCCGCCGCGCCTTTCTTGACGCCTGCGGATGACATTTTTGCAATCGACACCGATGGCCTTCGGCCAACGAGCAATTACCCAGCAGGGGAGAACCCTGGTCTGGCGTTCGACGACGACACCGGCACCAAGTACCTCAACTTCGGCGGCGCAAACTCGGGTTTGATCGTCACCCCGAGCGTTGGCAGCACAACGGTTCGGAGCCTGTTGCTCACGACCGCCAACGACGCCCCGGACCGCGACCCCACGTCGTTCGCCCTGTATGGTACGAATGACGCCGTGACGAGCGTCGATAACGGGCTAGGGCTCTCCGAGAATTGGAGCCTGATTACCGGTTCGGCGGTCTCCTTGCCAGCGGACCGGCTGATGGCCGGTCCTGTGATGTCGTTCCCAAACAGCAACGCCTACACTTCTTACCGGCTGTTGTTCCCGACCGTGAACGGGTCGTCCTTGATGCAGATCTCCGAAGTGTCGCTGTTTGAAAGCACCGATGGTACGGGGTCGGACGTGCTCACCCTTGGTGATGCGGCTATCGCTTTCGACCACAATCTCGTTCCAGACAGCAATTACCCAGCCGCGGAGTCTCCCGCGAACCTGATCGACGGCACCCTCAACAAGTACTTGAACTTCGGGAAGGCCAATTCGGGTTTCATCGTCACTCCAACCGCCGGCGCGCAGGTTCTCAAGGCCATTGAGATCAAGGCCGCCAATGACGCGGTTGAACGCGATCCCACCCGGGTCGACGTCTATGGCACGAACGACGTGATCAACAGCACAGACAACTCGACGGGTGAGGCTGAGGCTTGGACGCTTATCGACACCGCTTCGATAAGCTTGAGTGACGTGCGGCCCACGGACTTCAACGCCCCGGGCACATTTGTTGCGATCAATAACGATACGGCGTACTCGTCGTACCGTGTTGTGTTCCCGGAACTTAAGGACGCACCCAACTTGGCCAACTCGATGCAGATTGCCGAGATCCAGTTCTACAACGCTGCTGTTCCTGAGCCGACCGCGGCTGGGATGGTGGTGTTGAGCTGCCTCGGCTTGGGTGTTCATCGCGGGCGTCGCAGTTAGTGAGAGTAACGGCTGTGGGGGCCTCCTCGCAGCCGAGCGATGAACCCCACGGGTAGGAGGGCAAGCAGCCAGGCTGCGAGGCCTACCCGCTAGAGTGTTTAAGGCGTCCGACCGCTCAGCGATCGGACGCCTTTTTCGTTGCGCGTCTGTGTCAAAGCGGGGCGGAAGTGACCCCGCACGCCAACAGAAAGGCCGCCCGTTCTCGGAAGAGCGGGCGGCCTGTGAGTTTCGAACTGGGAGAGTCGTCGGATAGATCAATCCATGTGCTTCACGATCGCATCGCCGAATTCGCTGCACTTCAGCAGCGTGGCGCCGTCCATCAGACGCTCGAAGTCGTAGGTGACGGTTTTGGCGCCAATGGCGCCGTTCAGCCCCTTGATGATCAGGTCGGCGGCTTCCGTCCAGCCGAGGTAGCGGAGCATCATCTCGCCGGACAGTGTTACGCTGCCGGGGTTGACCTTGTCCTGGTCTGCGTACTTCGGCGCGGTGCCGTGGGTCGCTTCGAAGATGGCGTGGCCACTGTCGTAGTTGATATTGCCGCCCGGCGCGATGCCGATGCCGCCGACGCACGCGGCCAGGGCGTCGGAGATGTAGTCGCCATTGAGGTTGAGCGTCGCGATGACGTCGTACTCGGCGGGACGCGTGAGGATCTGCTGAAGCATCGCGTCGGCGATGACGTCCTTGACGATGATCTCCTTGCCAGACTTCGGGGACTTGAAGCTGCACCACGGGCCGCCGTCAATCTCTGTGGCCCCGAACAGGTCCTTGGCGCACTGGTAGCCCCAGTCGCGGAAGGCCCCTTCGGTGAACTTCATGATGTTCCCCTTGTGGACCAGCGTGACCGACTCCTTGTCGTTGTCGATGGCGTACTGGATCGCGGCCTTAACGAGGCGGGAGGTCCCCTCCTGGCTCACGGGCTTGATGCCAAGGCCCACGGTCTCCGGGAATCGGACCTTCTTCCAGCGGTCCGGGAACGCCTCGGAGAGCAGTGATTTGAGCTTGTCGCAGTCGTCCGTGCCGTTCTCGAATTCGATCCCGGCGTAGATATCCTCGCTGTTCTCACGGAAGATCACCATGTCGGTGAGTTCCGGTTGCTTGACGGGTGAAGGGACGCCTTCGAAGTACTGCACCGGCCGGAGGCAGACGTACAGGTCGAGGATTTGCCGCAACGCGACGTTGAGCGAACGGATGCCGCCACCCACCGGGGTGGTTAGGGGGCCTTTGATCCCCACCAGGTAATCGCGGAACGCCGTGAGGGTGGCGTCGGGGAGCCACTCGCCGGTCTGGTCAAACGCCTTCTGGCCCGCCAGTACCTCCACCCAGGAAATCTGCTTGGATCCGCCGTAGGCCTTCTCAACGGCCGCGTCGAGCACCCGCTTGCTCGCCCGCCAGATATCGGGTCCGGTGCCGTCACCCTCGATGAACGGGATAATCGGCGTGTCGGGGACGGTCAACCGCCCGTCGTTCATGGTGATAGGCTGGCCGGCGGCGTCGGACATCTTAACGGACCTCGGGGTAACAACTGAATTTGCGGACGAAGCCACAATTCTGCCGCGGGCCCTTGCCGGCGGTCAATGGGGCGGCGATTTGCCTTTGGGCGTTTCTCCGGGGAGAATAGCCTGCCTGCTGCAATTCACGATCCTTCCTGTGTTAATAAGGTGATTCAATGGTCAAGGGCAGATTCGATCGCCGCGGTTTCCTCCGGGCGACCGCGGCGGGCGTGGGAGTTCTCGGTTGCATGCCGGCATTCGGGGCAGAGTCCGGCTCTCTCCCGTTCAGGATTTCGCTTGCGGAGTGGTCGCTGCACAAGACGCTGCGGTCGGGGAAGCTGGCGAATCTCGACTTCCCAGGGCTTGCGAAGAGCGAGTTCGGAATCAACGCGGTCGAATACGTCAATCAGTTCTTCAAGGACAAAGCCAACGACAAGGCGTACCTGGCGGAGCTCAAGGGGCGTTGCGACGACCACGATGTCCGCAGCCTGCTGATTATGTGCGACGGGGAGGGCAATCTCGGCGATCCCAACGACGCCCAACGCACCAAGGCTGTGGAGAATCACCACAAGTGGGTCGAGGCCGCCAAGTTCCTCGGCTGCCATTCCATCCGGGTGAACGCAGCCTCGTCTGGCTCGTTCGAGGAGCAGCAGAAGCTGGCCGCAGACGGGCTCGCCCGGCTTGGCGAGTTTGCCGACATCCACGGGCTCAACGTGTTGGTCGAGAACCACGGGGGACTCTCCTCCAACGGCAAATGGCTGGCCGGCGTGATGAAGCGAGTGGGCCGTCCGAACGTTGGAACGCTGCCCGACTTTGGGAATTTTACGGTCAACCACAGCACCGGTGAGGTGTACGACCGATACGTCGGGGTGAAGGAACTCATGCCGTACGCCAAGGCGGTGTCGGCGAAGAGCAAGAAGTTCAACGATGACGGCGTCGACACCGAGACCGACTACTTCCGCATGATGCAGATTGTGCTAGACGCGGGATACCATGGGTACGTAGGCATCGAGTGGGAGGGCCCAGGAGATGAGTACGAGGGCATCCACAAGACCAAGCGGCTCTTGGAGCGTGTGAGGGAGAGTGTTGCTTAGAGTCGGCTGCTTCCTGTGCCAATCTGAAGAGCCCAACCGAAGGCCGGACGCAACTCGCGTCCGGCCTTTCTTCGTATCGGTGGCCAACTACGTCAGGCCCGCAAACTCGCCGCGGGGCGTATCACCGCCTTGGTGAGGCTTCACAGGCTTGGTGACGCTCGGCGTAAGTTGCTTCTGGGTATTCGCTTACGGCGTCAGCCTGCTCGCAGGGATCACTGGTTTGGTGAGGCGTGCGGAGGGGGGGCTCGCCCGTGTTGAGAGAATCCCGCAACGGTAACCTCTCTGGCCGCATGGGTTTACAGCCCGTCTTCGGCGGCCCGCCCTGCGGTGGCACGCGCATCGCTTTTAACGGCATTCAACCAAGGCCGTATCGGTACGGCCCCCATGGAAACATGGCGTACTGCGCTCGCGGTGCGTCTTAAGGGTACGTGTCTCCCAACCACAAGGAGTGAGGCAATGAGCAACGAGCAATTGTACGAGCAGGGCGCTTTCGACTACCTGGACGGGTCGGACGTGAGTAGTCGTCGTCGGCCGAACGCTTCCAAAGAGCGCCGTCCGCAGCGTGGCCGCACCCGCGGCAAGGCGCCGCAGTCGGTTAATGGCATCCATCGCCGCCGCCGTCGCAAGGTTGCGTGGTGATCGACCCGGCCAAGCCGGTCGTTCGAAGCTAGTCGCGGGGCTTCCACCGCCAACGGTGGTGGGGCCCGCGGTGGGCGGCTGAGAGGGGCGTCGAACTGCGTTCGCATGCCTACGCCAGCCCAGCCGCTTCGGCCACCGACCAACGACCCGTATGAGGTAACCCGACATGAGTCCTTTGCAAACTGCGCACGACGCTAAGCGGACCTCCGCTGAGGGGCGTCGTAGCGCTCGGCGGAGATCCGCCGGATTCGCAGGGAAGTGTTTGCTGGTCAGCAAGGAGGAGGCGTTCCTGGAGGGGATGAAGCGCGCCGCGAGTGGGGCCGGGTGGGACTGCGCTACAAGCATGAGCGCCCGCGACTCTTTGCGACGAGCATTCCTGCACTGCTTCGGGCTCGCGATCGTCGATATCGACCCGTCGGCGCAGCGCCAGCTGCTCGCGGACCTGTTCCGGATTCTGAAGAGCGGTTCAGGCGGCTTGGTGATCGCCTACGACCGCAACGCCGAGCCGGACTCGGAGCTGTGGGCGCGGCAGAACGGCGCCTGGCTGTACGTCCCGGGGGCCGCGGAGTGGGACAGCCTATCGGTCGCATGCGCGGAAGCGCGGCGGCTGCAAGAACGCACAACTAACCGAGACACGCTGGGCGCCCCGGTCTGAGCCTAACGCCAGTCCCGGCCGTCCACGCGATGAGAGAGATGAACGCCAGGGGGAGCCAATGCAGCCGATTTTGACAACTTGATCTCGACACTCCGCCGGGTGTTTTCGCGTATTGGTTCGCGGCCCGGTGAGCAAGGAAATGCTCCTAGGAATGTAAAGCAACTTTTCAGCGATTTGAGGGTCTGAGCCATGGCGTTTGCTGGCTTTGAAGGATTCGAAGAGTTCCGCGACCGGAAGCCGGTCCCGGAGCGTCCTACGCGATCGAACTCGAAATCGGCTAAGTCCGAGAAGTGCCGGTCGCGGGGCTCACGCAAGGCAAGCCCCCCCAATGGCATCCACCAACGACGCAACAAGAGGGCGTCATGGTGAGCCGGTCGGGGCGCCGCCCTGAAAGAGAGAATCCGCCAGCGGCCCGCGTTGGTGAAGTAATCCGTTTGATTGACAACTTTGTACCGCGCGGCCGCCTCGAAGCAGCCCGCCCGGACGACCCTGAAAGGATAAGCATTATGAAGAAGACTCCCTTGCGGCTGGTCGGCGTGCTCGCCGTGCTCGTTGCTGCGTTTGCGTCTGCAACGAGCGGCCAGGCCGCAACTATCCTCGGCGCATCTGTTGCGTTGTCCGATCTCATCGGCGGCGGTTCGGTTGTCGTCGGGGACAAGGAATTCACCGAGTTTACCTACGCCTTCACCGGTGACATGCCGCCGGCCGAAGGCGTCAACGTGATTCCTATTTCTGACGACGACGGCAACTTTGGAATTCGGTTCCAGGGCGCCTTCCAGGATTCGACGTTCACGCAGGGCGGATCCGATGCGCTGCTCACCTACACGGTGACGGTGCTCGACCCGCAGTACCTGATTACCGACGCGCACATTCAGGGCAACACCCGGATTGTGGGCAGGGATCAGGGCGCCATCGGTTCCATCGCAGTGGTGGAGACCTTCCTGCCGCTAGGAGTGAACGGCGAGTTCACTATGGATATCCAGGACAAGAAGTCCGACACCGAGGACATCACTCGGCTGGCCGACTGGACCACGTTCGACAAGGGCTACAAGACCCTGAAGGTCCAGAAGGATATCCTCGCGTTCGCTTTTACAAACGACGCCACCATGTCGTTTGTCGATCAGACGTTCTCGCAGGAATTCGTCCCCGAGCCGGCGGCCGTTGCGCTGTTGGCCCTGGGCCTTGCGGGGGTGGCAACCGGCGGACGTCGGCGGTCCTAGCTTCTCTGACGGAGCAACCCTTCGTCGGCAACCGAAGCGACCACACCGGCCGCGTGCCCAGCACGCGGCCGGTTTTCTACGCGCTAGTGCACCCGCAGCAGCGGGTCGCCGAGCAGGTTGTACATGAGCACGTGCTCTTCTACTTCCGCGTCGAGCCGGTCCGCGTTGGGCGAGGCGCCCAACCCCAGCTGCTTCACCGACGCGCGCAGCGGCAGTTCCGAATCGGGCGCGAGCGCTCGACGCTTCCCGTCCCGCACGCACAGGCCAATGCTCACCGGCTGGTCGAACAGGCGGCTCAGAAGCTCCATGCCGAGCACGCTGTTGCCGTAGGGCATGCAGACCCGCGAGCTTGCGACTACAGCCAGTGGGCCGCTCGGGCACAGCAGCATCGACTCGGCCAGGCACTCGTCGGGCCCGTCGATCCGGCCGGTCTCGCAAGCCAGCAGCGCCGCGAGGACCGGGCCTACGCCGGGCGGGGCGTCGCGGCGTAGGTCGCCGCAGGTAAGCATCTGGGGCGCCGCCGCCACCGGCTCTACCCGGTCGAGCCCGTTGTGCGTCGCGTGCCCTAGGTAAATCCACGCGAGGGCGGGCTCGCCCAGCCCGTCGAGGACCGCCTGGCGGAATGGCCGGTCTGGGAAGTGGGCGCTAGTGGAGGAGTTGTAGATGGCGTTCAGGACCACGTGCTTGGGAGTCAGCTGCCTGAACGCCTGGTGAGCGGTCAGCTCGATCATCGAGTCGATCAGCGGCGAGAACCGGCCGGGCGAGGCGACCAGGTTGAGCCGCGTAGTTGCGGTGGCCTTCTGCTCGTGTGAGATAACCCGGTCAAGGTAGGCCGCCAGCTCACTGGGTGTGCGGCACGGGATCCTGCCGACCGCCAACTCAGGCGCCGTGTCGTCGTCCAGGTCGGCAAACGGGTTGTCGGTGGCGATCAACGCTTCGCCGCTGTACTGCTTGCTGACCGGCGCCGGGCGGTAGTCGGTGGGGATCGCATCAGGGAAGCATGAGCCTTGGTTGGGTGCGTCGCCCACCAGCACGACATGCTCAAGGTCACCGCTGGCCGCCGCGTCTGCGATGGCCTGCGCGAGGCCCTCCGCCGTCTGAGGAGGGCGCACCACCTCAATGGCATGGCCCTGGCCCCGCCGCAGTTCCAGCCACTTGGCGAGTGCAGGCCTGAAGGAATCGGGCGTCACGACCAGCGTGTCGGCCGCACGGGCGGCTGTCGACGCAGGGGGAATCAAGAGCAGCAGCAGGAGTTGGCGCCACATAGCCCACCGGTCGCGTGGTTGAGTTCGGACGGAAGGGCGGAGGTTACGCGCCTTGGGAATGATCCGCTAGAGGAATCTTACCGCGGCGGCATCCCCGGGGCTTCCTAGGCGCCCCAGACCAACCGGCCTGTCCCAACCCGCCCGCCCCGACAACTTAATGTGGAAATCCGTGAGCTTGCGGTCCTTGGACGCCCCATCTGATCTCGTATCGGGTGCCGCTGACATCGCTGCCCCCGGATTCCGTGCTGGGCACGTCTTGCTGACGGACGGTACCATTCACATCACAGGAAGCCGCTGCGGGCCACGTGATGCCGCAATTGGCAACCTCAGCTTGCAGCCCCGCACCTGCGTTGCCATGACTCCTTACAGCACGACGTTTAGGCCGGCCGAACGGCTGAGCATCTTCCATATGCTGAAGGTCGGCGTCGGGCCGTCGAGTTCGCACACGCTCGGTCCGTGGCTGGCGGCAAAGCGGTTTGTCGGTTTGCTTGGCGCCGATGCCTCCACAGTCAACCGCATCCAGGTTCACCTCTACGGCTCTCTGGCCAAGACCGGCAAGGGACACGGCACGGACATCGCGGTTCAGATGGGCCTGACCGGCGCCGATCCCGAGACCTTCCCGACCGAGCAGATTGCCGGTGTCATTGCCGACATCGCAAAGCAGAGTCGGCTGCCGCTGGCGAACGGCGGAGCGGTCGACTTCGACCCCTCAGCCGACATCCAGTTCCACACGGACCAGCAGCTCCCGGCCCATCCCAACGGCATGACCTTCGCGGCTGAGTTCGGCTCCGGCGAGCGGTGCGAGGCAACGTTTTACTCGGTTGGTGGTGGGTTTGTCGTGCAGGAAGGGGAGACCCCGCCCGTTTGTGATGCGAACCTCGAGTTCCCCGTCGACACTGCGGACGAGCTGCTAGCGCACTGCGCTTCCACCGGGCTCCCGATCAGCGGCGTGGTGATGCGCAACGAGCTGGCGTGGAGCACCAAGGCCCAGGTTGAAGCCGGGCTGGACCGAATCTCTTCGGTCATGATCCAGTGTGTCTACCGCGGCTGCCACGCCCACGGTGTGCTGCCGGGCGGGTTGGGAGTGAAACGCCGGGCCGCCGACATCGCGCAGCGGATGCTCGGCGATTCATCCGGGGAACCTGGCGGAGCGGACGCCTGGCTTGACGCGATCGGTGACCAAACGGAGGACTTTCAGGCGACCCTCGACTGGGTGAGTTGTTTCGCGCTGGCGGTGAACGAAGAGAACGCCGCGTTCGGCCGCGTGGTGACCGCGCCCACCAACGGCGCGGCCGGCGTCATCCCGGCGGTGCTGCTCTACTTCCGGCTGTTCCGCGGCGCCGATCAGTCCGCTTTGCGGCGGTTCCTGCTCACCGCGGGCGAGATCGGCTGCCTGTTCAAGAAGGGCGCCACGATCTCCGCCGCGATGGGGGGCTGCCAGGCGGAGATCGGCGTCTCGTCGGCGATGGCCGCCGCGGCCTTGGCCGAGGGCCTGGGCGGGACACCCCAGCAGGCCGCCGCCGCCGCGGAGATCGCCATGGAGCACCACCTTGGCATGACGTGCGACCCGATCCGTGGACTGGTGCAGATCCCGTGCATCGAGCGGAACGTGTTCGGCGCGATGAAGGCGATCACCGCCGCCCGGCTGGCTCTGCAACGCGACCCGGCCGACGCGCGGGTGTCGCTGGACGCGGTGATCCGGACGATGTGGAACACCGCGCTCGACATGAACTCCAAGTACAAAGAGACCTCCGAGGGCGGCCTCGCGATCCAGATCCCGGTCAACGTCAGCGAGTGCTAGGCCGCGACCGCCGCCTTGGCCTGCTTGAACCTCTCGACCGCCTGCTCCAGGTCTTCGGCGCTGTGGGCCGCGGAGATCTGCACGCGGATCCGCGCCTTCTCCATCGGCACGACCGGGTAGGAGAACCCGATCACGTACACGCCCAGTTCCAGCAGCTTGTCGGCCATCGCCGAGGCGAGCTTCGAGTCGCCCAGCATGATGGGCACAATTGGGTGCTCGCCCGGCAGGATGTTGAAGCCGGCGGACCCCATCGCCTCGCGGAAGTAGGCGGTGTTCTGCATCAGCTTGTCGCGGAGCTCGGTCGACTCGCCTGCGATCCGCAGCGCCGCGAGGGAGCCGCCGACAATCGGCGGCGCGATCGTGTTGGAGAACAGGTAGGGCCGCGACCGCTGCCGAAGCAGCTCGACGATCTCCTTCCGTCCGCTGGTGTAGCCGCCGCTGGCGCCGCCGAGCGCCTTGCCGAACGTGCCGGTGGTGATGTCGATCCGGTCGACCACCCCGCAGTGCTCGTGCGTGCCGCGGCCGGTCGGGCCCCAGAACCCGGTGGCGTGACAGTCGTCGAAGTGCACCAGCGCGTTGTACTTGTCGGCCAGGTCGCAGACCTGGTCGAGCTTGGCCACGCTGCCGTCCATGCTGAACACGCCGTCGGTGGTGATCAGCTTGGTCCGGGCGCCGGCGGCGTCGGCCTCCTTGAGCTTCTCCTCGAGGTCCGCCATGTCGCAGGTCTTGTACCGCAGACGCTTGGCCTTGCAGAGCCGCACCCCATCGATGATGGACGCGTGGTTCAGCTCGTCGCTGATCACGGCGTCTTCCGGGCCGAGGAGCGTCTCGAACAGCCCGCCGTTGGCGTCGAAGCAGGAGGAGTACAGGATAGTGTCCTCGGTGCCCAGGAAGCTGCTGACCGCCCGCTCCAGCTCCTTGTGGCACGTCTGCGTACCGCAGATGAACCGCACCGACGAAAGCCCGTAGCCCCACCGGTCAAGGTACTCGTGCGCGGCCTTGATAATCTCCGGATGGTCCGCCAAGCCCAGGTAGTTGTTGGCGCACATGTTCAGCACCTCACGGCCCTCGCCGACGGTGATGTGCGCCCGCTGGGGCGACTCGATCAGACGCTCGTTCTTGTACAGGCCGGCGTCGCGGATTTCGGTGAGCTGGCGCTCGACGGGCTCGGTAGTAGATGCCACGGGGTTCTCTTGGGTATTCGTGGATAGAAGGGTTCCAGGCGCCGCCGCTAGCTGGCCCAGTCCAGGATGATCTTGCCCGACTTGCCGGACCGCATAATGTCAAAGCCTGCTTGGAACTCACTGTACGGCATGCGGTGGGTGATCACCGGGCCGATGTCCAGCCCGCTGTCGATCATGACGCTCATCTTGTACCAGGTCTCGTACATCTCGCGGCCGTAGATGCCCTTGATCGTGAGCATGTTGAACACGACCTCGTTCCAGTCGATTGCAATCTCGTCCTCGGGGATGCCGAGCATCGCGATCTTGCCGCCGTGGCACATGTTGGCCAGCATGTCGCGGAACGCGGCGGGGTTTCCCGACATCTCCAGGCCCACGTCGAAGCCCTCGAGCATGCCGAGCTCCCGTTGGATATCGGCGTAGGTGGTCGATCGCACGTCCACCGCGCGGGTGACGCCCACCCGCTCGGCGATCTCCAGCCGGTGCGGGTTCACGTCGGTGATGACGACGTGCCGTGCGCCGGCGTGCCGCACCACGGCGGCGGCCATGATGCCGATCGGGCCGGCGCCGGTGATCAGCACGTCCTCGCCCAGCACCGGGAACGACAGAGCCGTGTGCACCGCGTTGCCCAGCGGGTCGAACACCGCCGCCACGTCGAGTTCGACCCCCGCGTGGTGCCGCCAGACGTTGGTCATCGGAAGCGATAGGTACTCCGCAAACGCCCCCGGCCGGTTCACCCCCACGCCCTTGGTGTCCTTGCACAGGTGCCGGCGGCCGGCCATGCAGTTGCGGCAGCGGCCGCACACCACGTGGCCCTCGCCGCTGACCAGGTCGCCGGCGTGGAAGTCGTTCACGTTGGAGCCGACCTCGACAATCTCGCCGACGAACTCGTGGCCCACGACCATCGGCACGGGAATCGTCTTCTGCGCCCAGCGGTCCCAGTTGTAGATGTGGACGTCCGTGCCGCAGATGCCGGTCTTCAGCACGCGGATCAGCACGTCGTTGATGCCGATGGTCGGTTCCGGCACGTCCTCGAGCCACAGTCCGGGCTCGGCGTGCTGCTTAACTAGTGCTTTCAACTGAGCGGGTTCCGCAGGGCGTGTGGGTGGCCGGGCTGGAGATAGGTCTGGCCAGGTAGGTGTCGGGCTGCTTCACCTCTACACACCGATGGCCGGAGCAGCGTTTCATCGTGCCGGCGGAGTTTTGTCCAAAAACACGATCGAAGCGGACAAAACCCTCCGGACGCCTCTCGGGCGGGGCTTCGTATCATCATGACAACAAACCACTTACGGCGGGGATCAAGTGCTGCAGGCGGTGGGTTTTGTCCGATCGTAGCCAACACCAGCGGACAAAACTTAGGCGGGCGGGGCCGGTTACGCTCGCTCCGCGCGCCGATCCGAAAGGCCCAGCCGATGCCCCCGTTAATTTGACCACACGAGTGGCCTGTTTTGTACGACGAACCTGATTGGAACAGAAGATAGTTCGTCGCCCCTGAGTGCGGACAGGGGGCCGGACGGCTGACCGAAACCGCAGAACCGGAAGCCGCCCGCGGCGCGGCGGTCGACCGACGCGGATTGCAGCTTTCCCACGCCCGCGGCCAGAAGTACAATCCAAACACCGTCGCCGGTGACCGGCGGCGTTAGACAGGGCCCGCAAGCGGGACCGACAAGCGGGTGTAGTTCAATGGTAGAACGAAAGCTTCCCAAGCTTTAGACGAGGGTTCGATTCCCTTCACCCGCTCTCTTGTAACGCCCGCGGGGCGTCAGTCGGCGTAGCCGTCCGGGTGGGCCGAGTGCCAGGCCCAGGCGGACTCGATGGTTTCTCGCATCGACCGCTTCGCCTTCCAGCCGATCGCGTCCTCGGCGGTCTTGGGATTGGCGACCAGCTCCGGCGGGTCCCCCTCGCGTCGCTCCCCGAGCAGGGTGGCGATCTCCTTGCCGGTGACCTCCTCGCACAGCTCGATCACTTCTTTGACGCTCGCGCCGCGGCCGGTGCCCAGGTTCAGCTTCAGCGACTTGCCCGGCGCCAGCTTGTTGAGCGCCGCCAGGTGCGCGTCGGCCAGGTCGTCGACGTGGATGTAGTCGCGGATGCACGACCCGTCAGGCGTTGGGTAGTCGGTGCCGAACACCGTGATCGAGTCCCGCTTGCCGAGCGCCACATCCAGGATCAGCGGGATGAGGTGGGTCTCGGGATCGTGGTCCTCGCCAATCGACCCGTCCGCCGCCGCGCCCGACGCGTTGAAGTACCGCAGCGCCGCGTAGCCCAGCCCGTACGCGTGGCGGTAGTCCTCCATCGCCCGCTCGATGACCAGCTTGGTGTAGCCGTAGGGGTTGATGGGCGCCTGGGGGTGGTCCTCGGGGATCGGTACCTGCTGGGGCACGCCGTAGGTGGCGCAGGTGCTGGAGAAGACGATCTTCTGCACGCCGCACTCCCGCATCGCGTCCAGCAGCGAGAGCGTGCCCACCACGTTGTTCTGGTAGTACTTGGCGGGGTCGGTCACCGACTCGCCCACGTAGGCGTAGGCGGCGAAGTGCATGACCGCCTCAATCTGGTTGTCGCGCAGCAGCTTGGTAAGCTTCTCGGACTCGTGCAGGTCGCCGACCACCAGCCGGTCGGCGGGCGCGGCCGACTTGTGGCCGTAGACCAGGTTGTCATAGACCCACACGTCGTGGCCGTTGGCCATCAGGCACTTAACCGCGTGGGAGCCAACGTAGCCGGCGCCGCCGGTGACAAGGATGTTCATGGTGCGAGGGGCAGGGGAGTGGCGGAGAAGGGCCTCCAGGGGGGCAGCGGTTCCACGCGTGCCGGCCGCTTCGAGCTCGAGCCCTCCAGCATAGCTCAAGTGGGGGCGTCCGCCTGCCCCCATCCGCCTTCCGCCTCCCGCCTTCCCCTTTACAATGAGCGGTTCACGAACCACGATCCGCGGAAGCCCAGGCATGCAGTTCTTCGACGACCTCCAGTGGCGAGGCCTCATCCACCAGACCACCGACGACGGCCTGGCCGCGTGGCTGCACAAGCAGCCGCGCACGCTGTACGCCGGGTTTGACCCCACGGCCGACAGCCTGCACGTGGGCCACATGATGGGTCTCATCATGCTGCGGCGCTACCAGCAGGCGGGGCACACCGCGCTGGCGGTGGTGGGCGGCGCCACCGGCATGATCGGCGACCCCAGCGGCAAGAGCGCCGAGCGCAACCTGCTCTCCAAGGACGACCTCGAGCGGAACGTGGCCGCCATCGGCGAGCAGATGAAGCGGTTCCTCGACTTCGGCGGCGCCAAGCCGACCGCCAAGCTGCTGAACAACTTCGACTGGACCAGCGGCTGGAGCTACCTGGAGTTCCTCCGCGACATCGGCAAGAACTTCCCGGTCAACGTGATGCTGGCCAAGGACTCGGTGAAGAGCCGCCTGGGCGGTGACGCCGGCATGTCCTACACCGAGTTCAGCTACATGCTGCTGCAGGCGTACGACTTTGTGCACCTGTACAAGGAGCACGGCTGCGAGCTGCAGGCCGGCGGCAGCGACCAGTGGGGCAACATCACCGCCGGCATCGACCTGGCCCGCCGGATGCACGGCGCGCACCTGTTCGGCCAGACCTGGCCGCTGTTGACCAAGTCGGACGGCACGAAGATGGGCAAGACCGAGGGGGGCGCCGTGTGGCTCTCGCCGGACCGGACCAGCCCCTACGAGTTCTTCCAGTACTGGCGCAACGTCGACGACTCCGACGTCGGCGGCTGCCTGCGGATGCTCACCGAATTGTCGCACGAGGAGATTGAATCACTCGACAAATCGCGCGAAGACGACGCCGCCAAGCGGGAGAGCCAGGTGCGGCTTGCCGAGGAGCTGACCCGGCTGGTGCACGGGCAGGAGGGGCTGGACGCGGCCCGGCGGGCGAGTGAGGTGCTGTTCGGCGCCGAGATCGCCGAGCTGGACGACCGGCAGCTGGTGTCGATCTTCCGCGACGTGCCCAGCACGGAGGTCCCGCGCGACCGGCTGGCCGGCGACGGCCTGGGCATCCTCGAGGCGTTCACGCTGGCCGGCCTGTCCAAGAGCAACGGCGAGGCCCGCCGCACGCTGGGCAACGGCGGGGCCTACGTCAACAACCGCCGGGTCGACGACCCCAAGCGGCAGCTCACCACGGCCGACCTGGCTAGCGAGACCGTCATGGTGCTGCGGTCGGGCAAGAAGCGGTACGCCCTGTTAAGATTTGCGGAATAGCCGGCTCAACCGGCCCCGCGGGGCGCCCGATTGCCGGGTGGGCCGCCGCGCCGCTTGCGACCCCATTGGGGGCTCTTTATAGTAGCCAGTCTGGCGCTCTAACGCCGTGGCGGGCGGGGGCGAACCCTTCCGGCCGCCCGGCCGTAGTCGTTTAGAGCGAGGCGCCGCGGACTGCCCCGTCGCGCCGCGCAGCTTTTCCTGTCGCCCAGGCACCAGGGGCCGTGTCCCGCGGACGCGCGTCGGCCGGCAGGCGTTCTGCAGACGCCCCGGTCGCCAGGGCTACCGCGCGGACCCGCCGAGTGAGAGTACGCGCCCACCCAGCGAGAGAACGCGATGGCCGACGAGACCGTGATTGAGACCCGCGCCCTGAGCAAGGTGTACCGCGACTTCTGGGGGCGCCAGAAGGTCCGCGCTCTCAAGTCGCTGGACCTCAAGATCGAGGAGGGCGAGGTCTTCGGGCTGCTCGGCCCCAACGGGTCCGGCAAGACCACCACCATCAAGCTGCTGCTGGGGCTGCTGTTCCCGACCGAGGGCCAGGCGCTGATCTTCGGCAAGGAGGCGACCGACGTCTCGAAGAACGAGCGGATCGGCTACCTGCCCGAAGAGTCGTACCTGTACAAGTTCCTCAACGCCGACGAGACCCTCGACTTCTACGGCCGGCTGTTCGACATCCCGCCCGAGGTCCGCAAGGAGCGCATCGAGAAGCTGCTGAAACTCGTGAAGATCGAGCGGGCCCGCAAGCGTCAGCTCCGCGAGTACTCCAAGGGCATGACGCGCCGCATCGGCCTGGCGCAGGCGCTGATCAACGACCCGGACCTGATCCTGCTGGACGAGCCGACCAGCGGCCTGGACCCGATCGGCACCCGCGAGATGAAGGACATGATCCTCGAGCTCAAGGCCGAGGGCAAAACCATCGTGATGTGCAGCCACCTGCTGGCCGACGTGCAGGACGTGTGCGACCGGATCGCGATCCTGCACCAGGGCGAGCTGAAGGAGCTGGGCCGCGTCGACTCGCTGCTCAAGGTGGCCGACACCACCCAGATCATGGCCAAGGGCCTGAGCGACGACTGCAAGAACGAGCTGCGCAGCGTGATCGAGCGTCACCAGGGCGAGCTGGTGTCGATGGACAACCCGACGACCACGCTGGAGGACCTGTTCCTCTCGATCGTGCGGGACAGCGAGGCGCGGCCCGGCCGACGGGTGGTCGCCGATTCGAGCGACGACGCCAACTGACCCCGCCCACGCCGGCGGAAGCCTCGCCCCACGCCCCCTACCCGCAGATTAGATGGTTGTCGAAAACGAAATCACGTCCTTCCTCGGCTGGCTGATCCCGACGGGCGCCAACTGGTACGAGGGCGCGCTGCTGCAGTTCTTCGTGACCGGGCTGGTGTTCGCGCTGGCCGCCATCCTGCTGGGCTTCCTGGTGCTGCTGGTGCGGTACGGCCCCGCCAAGGCGGGCGACCTGACCTACCGCACCTTCACCGACGGGCTGTCGGACCTGGTCCGCATCTCACCCCGCCGGGTCGGCGCGCTGGCCTGGCTGGCGGTGAAGGAGTCGTGGCGGCGGCAGGCGGTGATCGCGCTGGTGATCTACGCGGTGATCCTCAGCTTCGCCAGCTGGTTCCTGAAGACCAACCAGGACCCGGCCAAGGTGCAGATCGACTTCGTCATGGCCTGGACCACGTTCCTGATGCTGCTGCAGGCGCTGCTGCTCAGCGCGTTCAGCCTGCCGGGCGACTTCAAGACCAAGACCATCTACACGATCGTCACCAAGCCGGTCCGCGCCTGCGACATCGTGCTGGGCAGGATCCTCGGCTTCACGCTGCTGGGCACCATCCTGCTGACGATCATGGGCTGCTGCAGCTACCTGTACGTGAACCGGTCGCTGAACCACACGCACACGATCGACGCCGCGCGCGTCGAGGAGGTCGCCGGCCCCGACGGCGGGGTCGCCGCGCTGGTCGGCGAGACCACCTTCGACCACGACCACGAGCACGCCGTCGAGACCGACGCCGAAGGCCGCGGCGAGGCGCTCTCGTCCTACGGCCACCGCCACCCCATCCGCGGCGACGGCGACCGGCTGGTGGTGGGCGACGCGGTCGACTTCATGCGGGCGCGGGTGCCCAAGCGGGCCGCGAGCCTCGGGTTCCTCGACCGCCAGGGCGTCGAGGCCGACAAGGGCGTCAGCGTCGGCAGCGAGTGGGAGTACCGCAGCTTCATCGCCGGCGGCACCAACGCGGCCGCCATCTGGACATTCGACAACATCACGCCCGCCACGCTCGCCACCGACGGCGACGTCCGCTACCTGCCGGTGGAGCTGATCGTCCGCGTGTTCCGCACCCACAAGGGCGACATCGAGGAGGCGATTCGGGGCAGTATCCAGCTCCGCAACCCGGACAACAAGGACATCAAGAGCAGCCTGGTGGTGTTCCCGGCCAAGGACATGTCGGTCAATTCGTTCCGGTTCACCGAGGAGCTGTTCGACGAGGCCGACCAGAAGCCGATCAGCCTGCTGGAGGACCTGGTCAGCGAGGACGGCCGGGTCGAGGTGATTGTCCAGTGCATCGACGGCGGCCAGTACTTCGGGTTCGCGCGGGCCGACTGCTACGTGCGACTGCCGGAGAGGAGCCCCGGCTGGAACTTCGTGAAGGGGCACCTGGGCATCTGGGTGCAGATGGTCATCGTGATCACGATCGGCGTGCTGGCCAGCACCTTCCTCAACGGGCCGATCGCCGCGCTCTTCACGGTGTCGTTCATCCTGCTAGGATTCTTCCGCGAGTTTTTCGTGTCGGTCGCCACCGGCACGTCGTACGGCGGCGGCCCGATCGAATCGTTCGTGCGGCTGATCACGCAGATGAACCTGACCTCCCGGTTCAGCGACGAGGGCAGCCTGCCCATCCGCGTGATGAAGACCGTGGACGACGGCATCGAGGTCGCGATGCAGGCCGTGGCGAGCGTGCTGCCGGACTTCTACTCGCTGAGCTCCGCGACCTACGTCGCCCAGGGGTACGACATCCCCGGCGCCGTGGTCGGGCGGCAGCTGCTGATCGCGTTGGCGTACATCGTCGGGTTCACCATCGCCGGGTACTTCTTGCTGCGGACTAGGGAAGTCGCGAAATGACCGAACGCACCAACCTCTACCGGAAGCTGGCCTACGCGGTGGCGATGGCCGTGCTGCTGTTCCCGCTGTCGATCCTCGGGTCGCCCAGCACGGGCGTCAAAGACTCGGGCGGCCTGCTGGCCGACTTCCGCGAGGACAACCGGCTGGCCCAGGCCAACCTGGGCGAGATCGACCCCGCCAGCGAGACCATCAAGCTGGCCACGCTCGGCCTCCGCGGCGTGGCGGTCAACGCGCTGTGGCAGCAGGCCAACGAGTACAAGAAGAAAGAGGACTGGGGCAACCTCACCGCCACCCTCGAGCAGCTCTCCAAGCTGCAGCCCAACTTCATCACGTTCTGGAAGTACCAGGCGTGGAACCTGACGTACAACGTGTCGGTCGAGTTCGACGACTACCGCGACCGCTACTACTACGTCCGCCGCGGGATCAACTTCCTCAAGGAGGGCGAGACCTACAACCGCGACAACCCCCAGATCCTGTGGGAGCTGGGCTGGTTCATCGGCCAGAAGATCGGCCGCGCCGACGAACGCGAGCAGTACCGCCGCCTGTTCCGCACCGACGAGACCTACCACCCCGAAGACCGCCCGCTGGAGGAACGCGACAACTGGCTGGTCAGCAAGGAGTGGTACCTGAAGGGCGAGCGCGCCGCCGAGACCCGCGGCATCGGCCGCAAGAGCCCGATTGTGTTCTACTCCAGCTCCGCCAAGAGCCAGATGAACTACGCCGAGGCGATCGAGGAGGAGGGCCGGTTCGACCGCGGCCTGCCCGCCTGGCGCGTGGCCGGCGAGGAGTGGGACGACTTTGGCAACCTGCCGATCGAGCACAGCACCGGCACCATCCTGAAGCTCAACGACGAGCCCTACCTGGAGCAGGAAGTCGAGGAGGCCCGCGAGGAGCTGCTCGACATCGCCCCGGAAGTCACCCGACCGTACCTGGAGTCGCTGTCCGAGAAGCTGACCCCGCAGCAGCGCGAGGCGCTCGCCACCCCGATGATCCAGCGGCGGCCCGACCAGCTTGAGCTGGCGTCGCAGGCGCAGCGGCTGCTGGCGCCGCCCGAGTCGGAGCTGGCGGACCTGATCGCCAAGGAGCGGCCGGAGCTCCGCGGCGCCGCGATGCGGCAGCTGGAGAAGATCAACACCCTGACGGACCGGCTGCGGAAGACCAAGAACTACAAGACCACCGCCAACTTCGACTACTGGGGGCTGCGGTGCGAGTTCGAGCAGAGCCCCGACGCCGTGGCCGCCCGCCGGCTCTGCCACCAGGGCAAGATGGCGATGATCCAGGACGCCGACCCGGTGGCCGCCAAGGACTACTACGTCCAGGGCCTCGCCAAGTGGCACGACGTCCTCGAGGCGTACCCCGCGCTCAAGGACACCGACGGCACCACCGGCGACGACGTCATGGAGTTCATCAAGGAGTACGGCGAGGTCCTCGAGAAGATCGACGAGGAGATCCCCGACGACTTCCCGCTGTGGTACATCATCGAGGACTTCGACACCGACTACGACTTCCAAGAAGAGCTGATCGAGCACAAACGCCGCATGGGCGAGCAGGTGGACGAGCCAGGCGTCGAGGCGACCGAGGACGACGCCCCAGCCGACGACGCCCCAGCCGACGACGAGGCAGCCGCTGACGCGGCCCAACCCGAAAACCGCGACAGCGCCGCCGAAGAGGCGTCAGAGGCGCCCGCCGAAGAGCCCACCGCCGATGACCCGTCGGACGAACAAGCCAGCGGCGAAGCCGAGCCCGCCGACGCGTCCGAGGAGATGACGTCAGAGCCAGAAGCGGAGGGCGAGTCAGCCGCCGCCGCACCGGCTGACGAGGATGCCTCCTCGACCGACGGCGCGCCAGCCGACGACGCGGAGCCCAGCGAAGAAGCCCCCGCGCAGGACGCGGCCGATGAGCCGGCGCCGCAGGCGTCCGCCGCCTAGCCGAGCGTCATCATTGCAGGCCGCCGCGGTTTCTGATCCCCGCAGCCTGCCAGGCTTTCCCAGAGTCATGAACCGTAAAGGTTGACTAGGGCGGGGGCCGCCCGCGCGTCGATAGGGAGGAGGTGCTGTACCTCCGACCCCCTCAAGGGAGCCTTATCGTGCCAGCCAAGCTTGCTCTGCCAGCATGGTCCGTCATCGCGTTGGTGCTGGCCGGCGTTGCGCCGGCGGAAACCGTCCGCCAGCTCAGGCCGTTCCGCGCGTACGACTTCCGCGCCGAGGGACACGACACGCCGGTCGTGGTGACCGCCGTGGCGATCTCGCCCGACGGCAGCCAGGTCGCCGCCAGTGGAGACGACCACGGCGTGCGCCTGTGGACGCTGGCCTCGGGCCAGCAGCCGGAGCTGCTGCGGGGGCACGAGGGCTGGGTGCGGGCGCTCGCGTTCGACGGCGAGACCCGCCGCTTGGCCAGCGTCGGCGACGACCGCCGCCTCAATATCTGGAACCTGGCCGACAACCAGACCTCGCTGGTCAACAACGATGCGCAGGGGCCGATCGGCTCCGTGGCGTTCCTGCCGGGCGGCCAGCAGCTCCTGACCGCCGCGTACGGCGACCAGGTGCGGCTGCTGAACCTGTCGTCCGGGATGATCGACAAGCGCTTCGCGTGCCCGTGCCAGGACACGCGCGTCATGGCGGTCTCGCCCGACGGCCGGTGGATGGCCGCCGCGGGCCGCAACGGCACGCTGCGTCTGTGGGACCTCACGACCGGCGAGGAGGGACGCGACATCCCGGCCGACACGCAGCGGCTGCAGGCGATCGCGTTCTCGCCGGATGGCAAGCGGGTCGCGACCGGCGGCAACGGTCCCCGCGTGCGGCTGTGGGACCTCGAATCGGGCGACCTGGCCGGCGAGCTGCACACCCGCCCCGCCAAGGTCCGTTCGCTGCTGTTCCTGGACGACAACCGGCTGCTCAGCGGCGGCACCGACAACCGGATCCACGTGTGGGACCTGCGGACCGAGCTCCCCACGCACCGCCTGGTCGGGCACACGGGCACCGTGGCCGTGATGGCGGTCGACGCGGCCGGCGAGACGCTTGTCTCCGCCGGGTTCGACACCACCGTGCTGCTGTGGCGGGCGCCCAAGACGCCCGCGGCGGCGGCGACCGCCGACGCCGGATCGGACGAGGTTACCCGCTAGCTGCCTGAACGACACACACCGCGCCGGCCGGAGCGCATGACGCGCCTGCCAACAAGGGTTTCAAGGAGGAAGCCGATGGGACTGCTCAAGCTGTTTGGCCTGAACGCGAACGACGCCACGCCGGTCGCACGGAACAAGGTGCGACGCACCGCTTTGGAGCAGCTCGAGAGCCGCGAGCTCCTGGCCGCCGACGGCCTTGCGCCAGAGGTGCTGCTGGGCGGCGTCTACTTCGAGGAGGCCACCGGCGACGACTCCAAGGGCGACGTCCTGGTGATCTCGTTCCTCGGTGGGCCGCAGGGCACGACGCTCGACAAGCTGGTCATCGACACCGACAAGGACGGCCTCGGCCTCAGCGTGGGCGACCTGGTGTTCGACACCGCGCCGGGCGGCGGCGGCACGGACGGCTTCGCGTCGGTGCCGCTGGAGGTGATCAGCTCCGAAGGCTTCACTGTGCTGGGCGTCACGGTGCTCGACGGCGGCACGCAGGTGGTGTTCGACCTCAGCGGCTTCGAGGCGGGCGAGAAGCTGGTCTTCTCGGTCGACGTGGACGAGTACCAGGGCGACGACCCCGAGACCTCGCTGCCGTTCTACAACTCACTGGTCGAGGGCGCCGAGTTCCAGTTCAGCAAGCTGATCGGCGAATTTTCTGCGCCCGGGTACGTCGACCTGCAGCTCAGCGGCGTCTTCTACGACTTCTTCGACAGCCGCCGCGACGCGGCCGAGACGCACGTCGGCCTTGGCTTCGACCTCCCCGACGACCGCTACGACGAGCTCCGCGACCTGACCGACCGCACCGCCGGCGCCGTGGCCCACGCGCCGATGCTGGAGCTGGCCACCCTGTCGGGCTTCGTCTACCACGACCTCAACGACGACGGCGTCTTCGACCCGAGCGAGTCGCCCATCGCCGGCGTCGAGCTCAAGCTGCTGGACGCCAACGGGCAGGACACCGGCCTGCGCGCTGTGACCAACGCCGACGGGTTCTACAAGTTTGTCGACCTGGCGCCGGGCAAGTACACCGTCATGGAGAACCAGCCGGACGGCTGGGTCGACGGCAAGGACACGCCGGGCAGCCACGGCGGCCAGGCGGCCGACGAGTCCGCCGGGCCGGTCGACATGATCAGCTCGGTGATGCTGGCCTACGGCGACCACGCCGAGGAGTACAACTTCGGCGAGATCAAGCTGTCGTCGATCGGCGGCTTCGTGATGGCCTCTCACAGGCCCGACTGCGACTTCGACAACCCGGACGAGCTGCTCGAGGGCGTGAAGGTCGAGCTGCTCAACGAGGCCGGCGTGGTGATCGCCACCGCCCACACCGACGCGCAGGGCCGCTACCGCTTCGAGGGCCTCAAGCCCGGCAAGTACAGCGTCCGCGAGTACACGCCCAATGGCTACTTCGACGGCGAGGAGCGGGCCGGCACGGTCGGCGGCACGGTCTCGGACGACCTGATCTCGAACATCGTGCTGCTCTCGGACCAGAACGCCACCAACTACGACTTCTGCGAGCACGTCGGCGCCACGCTGGCCGGCTACGTCTACCACGACCGCAGCAACGACGGCGTGTACGACGCGACCGAGGACCCGATCGCCGGCGTCGAGCTGAAGCTGATCGATGAGAACGGCCAGGACACGGGCGTGCGGGCCGTGACCAACTCCGCCGGCTACTACCAGTTCACCGACCTGGCGCCGGGCAAGTACACGGTGATGGAGAGTCAGCCCGTGGGCTGGTTCGACGGCAAGGACACCATCGGCAGCCACGGCGGCACGGTCGGCGACGACATGCTGTCCGACGCCATGCTGAACTTCGGCGACAACGCCGTGAACTACAACTTCGGCGAGCTGCTGGCGGCGTCGATCGCGGGCCGAGTGTCGGCTTACACGAGCCCCGAATGCGACCCGGACAACCCAGAGATCCTGGTCGAGGGGGTGCAGATCGACCTGCTGGACGCGTCGGGCGTGGTCATCGCCACCACGCACACCGACGCTAACGGCGAGTACTCCTTCACCGGGCTGCGGCCGGGCGAATACCAGGTCAAAGAGCACCAGCCGACCGAGTACTTCGACGGCGATGAGCACCTGGGCACTGCCGGCGGCTCGGTATCCGACGACCTGTTCAGCGGGGTGCAACTCGGCTCGGGCGAAGACGCCACGCGGTACGACTTCTGCGAGCACGTCGGCGCCAGCCTGTCAGGCTACGTGTACCACGACCGCAGCGACGACGGGTCCTACGACCGACCCAGCGAGGAGGCCATCGCCGGCGTCACGCTCCAGCTCTACAAGGACGGCGTCAACACCGGCCGCACGTCCGTCACCGACGCCAACGGCTACTACAAGTTCTCCGACCTAGACGCCGGCAGCTACACCGTGGTGCAGGTGCACCCGACCGGCTGGTTCGACGGCAAGGACACGCCCGGCAGCCACGGCGGCGTGGCCGACGCGCCGGGCGACACGATCCGTCAGATCGTTCTCACCTACGGCGACGACTCCGTTGAGAACAACTTCGGCGAGCTGCTGGCCGCGTCGATCGCGGGCCGCGTGTCTGCTTACACCGGCCCGGACTGCGACCCGGACAACCCAGAGATCCTGGTCGAGGGCGTGCAGATCGACCTGCTGGATGCGTCGGGCGCGGTCATCGCCACCACGCACACCGACGCCAACGGCGAGTACTCCTTCACCGGCCTGCGGCCGGGCGAGTACCAGGTGAAGGAGCATCAGCCGACCGAGTATTTCGACGGCGATGAGCACCTGGGCACCGCCGGCGGCACAGTTTCCGACGACCTGTTCAGCGGGGTGCACCTCGGCTCGGGTGAGGACGCCACTCGGTATGACTTCTGCGAGCACGTCGGCGCCAGCCTGTCAGGCTACGTGTACCACGACCGCAGCGACGACGGCTCCTACGACCGGCCCAGCGAGGAGCCGATTGCCGGCGTCACGCTGATGCTGCTGGCGGCCGACGGTTCGGACACCGGGCTCCGCGCCACGACCGACGCCAACGGCTTCTACCAGTTCACCGACCTGGCCCCGGGCACGTACGCGGTGGTCGAGTTCCACCCGGCCGGCTGGCTCGATGGCAAGGACACGCCAGGCAGCCATGGCGGCGTTGCTGACGCGTCGGGCGATGCGATCCGCCAGATCACCATCACCTACGGCGACCACTCGATCGAGAACAACTTCGGCGAGCTGCTGGCTGCGTCGATCGCCGGCCGCGTTTCGGCGTTCACGGGCCCGGACTGCGACCCGGACAACCCGGAGATCCTGGTCGAGGGGGTGCAGATCGACCTGCTGGACGCGTCGGGCGCGGTCATCGCCACCACGCACACCGACGCCAACGGCGAGTACTCCTTCACCGGCCTGCGGCCGGGCGAGTACCAGGTTAAAGAGCATCAGCCGACCGAGTACTACGACGGCGATGAGCACGTCGGCACCGCCGGCGGATCGGTATCCGACGACCTGTTCAGCGGGGTGCACCTCGGCTCGGGCGAGGAGGCCACTCGGTACGACTTCTGCGAGCACGTCGGCGCTAACCTGTCCGGTTACGTGTACCACGACCGCAGCGACGACGGCTCCTACGACCGGCCCGGCGAGGAGCCGATCGCCGGCGTCACGCTGAAGCTGTACAAGGACGGCGTCGACACCGGCCGCACGGCCATTACCGACGCCAACGGCTATTACCAGTTCACGAACCTGGATGCCGGCAGCTACACCGTGGTGCAGGTGCACCCGGCCGGCTGGCTGGACGGCAAGGACACGCCCGGCAGCCACGGCGGCGTCGCGGACGCGTCGGGCGATGCGATCCGCCAGATCACCATCACCTTCGGCGACGACTCGGTCGAGAACAACTTCGGCGAGCTGCTGCCCGGCTCCATCCGCGGCAAGGTGGTGGTCTCCACCGACCCGGAGTGCGACCCGGACGACGGCGAGCCGCCGATCGCGGGCGTGACGATTGAGCTGCTCAACGAGTCGGGCCAGGTCATCGCCACCACGCTGACCGACGCCAACGGCGAGTACGCGTTCACCAACCTGCCGCCGGGCGTCTACAGCGTACGGGAGATCCAGCCCGCGGGCTACTTCCACGGCGACCAGCACGTCGGCGACGGCGGGGGCGCCTACTTCGGCCAGGACCTGATCGGCGACGTCCACGTCGGCTCCGACCAGCACTGGGACAACTACGACTTCTGCGAGACCCCGCCCGCCGCTTTGTCGGGCTACGTGTTCATCGACGGCGCGCCGATCCTGACGCTCGACGACATCGCCCCCGAAGACATCGTCAACTACCGCGACGGCGTCCGGTCGGCGGACGACACGCCGCTTGCCGGCGTGGTGGTCGAGCTCCGCAACGGCGTTTCGGGCGACCCGATCTTCGGCGAGCAGGCGCTGCCGGGCTACTACCCGCCCGGCCCGATCCGCGCCGTCACCGACGCCAACGGCTTCTACCGCTTCGACGGGCTGCCCGGCGGCGTGTACGCGGTGGTGCAGATCCAGCCGCAGAACCTGATCGACGGCGTCGACACGGTCGGCACGCTGGGCGGCATCGCCATCAACCCGGTCCCGCCGATCGAGGGCGAGCTGATCGCGTTCGACGGGATCCAGCAGCCCGGCAGCATGACCATCGAGCAGTTCCGCACCAACTTCGGCGACAACGCCATTGTGCGGATCCCGCTTCAGGCGGGGCAGCACTCGCAGGAGAACAACTTCAGCGAGGTGCGGAAGACTCCGTTCTTCCTGCCGCCGGAGACCCCGCCGGTGACGCCGCCGCCGCTGGTCGTGGCGCCGCCGATGTACCTGCCGCCGCGGCCGGTGGACCAGTTCTTCAACTCCGCCCCAGCGACGCTGCCGTTCTACGGCGCGTCGCAGGCGATCGGCTGGACCTGGCACCTGAGCGTGGTGAACGCGGGCAACCCGCGGGCAGCGACCGCCAACGGCCCGACCATGATCCTCGCCAAGAGCCAGTTTGACGCCGCGGCGTGGGAGAACGGCGAGCTGGCCGAGGCCGAGTGGACCCTGGTCCAGGACGAGCAGGACGACCAGCGCCGCCAGCGGTTCCGCTTCGGCGACGCCGACGGCATCCCGGTCGTGGGCGACTGGAACGGCGACGGCGTCTCGGAGATCGGCGTCTACACTGACGGCTACTGGCGGCTGGACCTCAACGGCAACGGCGTGTGGGACCGGGGCGACCTGTGGGCCAAGCTCGGCTCGCGGTCCGACCTGCCGGTCACCGGCGACTGGGACGGCGACGGCAAGACCGACATCGGCATCTACGGGCCCGCCTGGCCCCGCGACCCGCACGCCATCTCACGCGAGCCCGGCCTGCCGGACGCGGACAACCACCCGGCCGTGATCGCCGGCAAGGCGAAGAACCTCCCGCCCACGGCGGAGGACGCCACCAGCGGCGGGCGGCTGCTCCGCCGCACGGCCAGCGGCGCCAGCCGGGCCGACCTGATCGACCACGTGTTCCACTACGGCACGCCCGGCGACGAGCCGGTCGCCGGCGACTGGAACGGCGACGGCATCCGCACGATCGGCGTCTACCGTGACGGCGTGTGGGTGCTCGACATGGACGGCGACGGCCGCTTCACCGAGCGTGACCAGACCTTCGTGTTCGGCGCCATGGGCGACCTGCCGGTCGTGGGCGACTGGAACGGCGACGGCGTCGACGACCTGGGCGTGTACCGCGCGGGCCGGTGGCTAGTCGACTCCAACAGCAACCGCGAGCTGGACGCCAAGGACACGGCCTTCGAGCTCGGCGCCCCGGGCGACACGCCCATCGCCGGCGACTGGGACGGCGACGGCGCCGACGAGCCCGCCGTCTACGGCCCGAAGGAGCCAACGGTGCGGGTGTCGCAGAAGGCGGGATGATCCAATTGTGGATTGGTGGTTTCGGATTGCGGATTCAATCAGGGCGGACGTTAGTCCGTTGATTAATCCGCAATCCCCAATCCGGATTCGTTCAGCTTTCCTTCAGCTTGGTGATCTCGGCCTTGGCTTCGGCGATCTGCTTCTCGTACATCGCCACCTCGTCCGGGTCGTCCATCTGCTGCTTGGCGCCATTGAGCCGCTGCTGCAGGTCCTTGACCTTCTTGTTCAGCACCTCGACGCGTTTCTTGGCTTTCTTGTCCATGACTCCTCGGTGAACTAGTTCGAAAAGGGGACTCTCGGTGGACGGCTACTCGACCGCCGGGGCGGGCGTTGCGGGCGGCTCGGCCGCAGCGGGGACCTTGGGGATCGACTTCAGCACGGCGCCCAGCAGGAAGATGGCCAGCACCATCGCCAGGGTGATGTTCAGCCAGCGGCCCAGCTGCGCCTGCAGCTTGGCCGCCGCGTCGGTCTTGCCGGCCAAGAGCGCCATCAGCGCAAACACGGCGAAGGCCAGGAGGATCTTGATGCCGAACACCATGTGGTACGGGAACGCCGGCTTCTGGTACTGCGTGATGATCACCCAGAAGTTGTACGAGCCGCTGGCCAGCAGCAGCGCGGTGCAGACGCCCACACACTTGGCCCACGCGGCCCGGCGGCCGGCGTAGATGTCGGCGCCGTCTGAGGCGGCGGCCGGGGCGAGCACAAACCGCATGTAGACCAGCCCGCCGAGCAGCGTGCCGGCGCAGGTGGTGTGCAGCACTCGGAACAAGATTGCGAGCAGGTCGAGTTCGACGGCGGGCGCCTGGGCGAGCATGGCGGTTCTTCAGCCCCGCCGGACAGCGGGGCGGTTAGGGGTGCCGGACAGGGGAGCGGTTAATGTTGGTAGTGCGCGGCGGCGAAGTCGAGTGCGGCCTGCTTGGAGCCGAGTCGCCCCTCGAGCTGCTCGTCGCGGATCTGTTCCAAGAGTTTCCCAAACTCGGGGCCCGGCTGGAACCCCGCGGCGATCAGGTCCCGGCCGTCCACCAGCGGGGGCGGGTTCCACTCTTCCGGTGGACGCGCCATCCGCTCGCGGCAGTACGCGACCTCGGCCGAAGGCTCATCGGACTCTGCCTCAACCAGCGCGAGCACGTCCCCGGCGCCGGGCGAGGCCAGCACCCGCTGCAGCCGTGGCCACGGGAGCTGGCGGGCGGCGGCGACCGCGCCGCGGTTGTCGAGCAGCCAGTCGGTCTGCTTTGCGTCGTCGTTGGTGTACTTCAGCCGCCGGCACAGCTTCGACCCAGCGGGTGAGCCGAGCGTCGGCGGCAGGCAGGCGGCGAGCGCCAGCGGCAGGCCCGGCTCGCTGAGCCGGTCGAGCGCGGCGCAGCGGTCCGCGAGCGCCTCTTGGCTCAGGCGGTGCAGCTCGGGGAGCGTTGCGGGCAGCAGGCCCAGCTCGCTCAGCGTCCGCACCGCGCGTGCGCGGCTGGCGTGGGTGAGCATGCGGGCCGCCTCGGCGCCGATCCGCTCGGCGCTGACGACCGTGAGCTGACCGGCGCGGGCGGCCACGGCGGCGGCGGTTGCCGGGTCGAGCTCGAACCCGAACGTCGCGGCGAAGCGGACCGCCCGCAGCATCCGCAGCTTGTCTTCTTCGATGCGCGCTTCGGGGTCGCCGATCGCCCGCACCACGCCCGCCGCCAGGTCGTCCTGCCCGCCGACGTAATCGATCACCTCGTCGGCGATCGGGTCGAAAAACAGACCATTGATGGTGAAGTCGCGGCGGCTGGCGTCGTGTTGGGCGTCGGTGTACTCGACGCGGTCCGGGCGGCGGCCGTCGGAGTAGCCGGCGTCGGTGCGGAACGTGGCGACCTCGATCTGCCCCGCACGGCGGGGGCCGAGCACGGTCATCACGCCGAACGCGGCGCCGATGGCCAGCGTCCGCCGCTTGCCGAACACCTCGGCGACCTGCTCCGGCGTGGCCGACGTGGCGACGTCGTAGTCCTTGGGACGCTTGCCGAGCAGCTGGTCGCGCACGCACCCGCCCGCCCACAACGACTGGTGCCCCGCGCCGCGCAGCTGCTGGACGACCTGCAGGGCAAATTCCCGCTGGGCCTGGTGGCTCTCGCCGAATTGTTTCCGCTTGGGCTCAGTCATGGTTGGCGGCGACTGTTCGCACCTGTTGGATCGCGTCGTCGATGCTGGCGGCGGCCGCCTCACGCGCGGCGTCGTCCCAGGCAAAGGTCGCCTCGGCGCCGGGCCGGAGGAAGTGCAGCGTGAGGGCTGCGGGGCGCGCGCCGAGGGCCGCCTCGACCGCCAGCGCGTAGACCGACATCTGCAGCCGGTACTCCTCGGCAGCCTTAGGGACCGACTGGGCGGTGACGCGGTTCGTCTTGTAGTCGAGGATCCGCCACTCGCCGGGCCGCTGCTCCACCAGGCAGTCGATGTAGCCCTGCAGCATCGCCGGGGCGGCGGACGAGTCTAAGCCGGGCGCCGGCCAGGGCAGGGCGAACTCAACCTCCCGCTGCAGGCGGGCCGCCTGGGCCAGCTCCTGGCAGGCGGGGCCGGCCAGGAACTTCTCGATCAGAGACTGCGCCTCGGCGGCCGCCGCCTGCCAGTTCCGGCGGAGGTGGAGCGGCGCGAGCGACTCGCACCAGTCGCCGACGCGGCTGGGGCTGGCGAAGTCGATCCGCTCCATCACCGCGTGCACCAGAGTTCCCAGCCCGCGGGGGTCGATCGGCTCGGCGGCCGGGCCGCGCGGCGCCTCGACGATTGGCGCCGCGGCGTGGTGGAACCGGCCCGTCAGCCGCGAGACCGAGAACCGCTGCAGGCTCTCGGGCCGGACGGCTACCGGCGCGACCTCGGGGGCCCGCTTCACCCGCTGCTTGCTCATCGCCTGGGCGATCAGCTTCGGCAGGTCGGGCCGCTTGCCGCGCTCGGCCTGCGGCGGCTTGGCGCCGGACGGAGGCACGAACTCGGCCAGCACCTCGCCCGAATTGCGGTCGGCGCCGGTCTGCGGGTGGATCACCTTGGTCAGCGTGGCCAGCCAGTCGCCCTTGGGCTGCTCGATGTCCTCCACCGACGACGACAGCACCAGCAGGTCGGCGGCCCGCGTGCACGCCACGTAGAACACGCGGGTGAGCTCGTCCTGGTCGGCCTGCGTCTGCACCTTCTTGTAGAGGTCCAGCCCGACCTTCACCTGCTTGTCGACCCCGGACGGCCGGACCAGCGGCCCAAGCTCCGGCGAGAACGCCGACTGGCTGCGATCAGGCGACGCCTTGCGGCCCAGGTCCGCGACAAACACCACCGGAAACTCGAGCCCCTTGGAGTGGTGCACGGTCATCAGCCGCACCACGTCCGCGTGGTCGTCGGTCGTGGCGGCGTTCGCCTCCTTGGGCTGCCGAGCGATAAACTCGGTGAGCTGCCGCACGAAGGCGTCGACATCGCCCGGCCGGGTCTGGTCGGCCACCCGCGCCTGCTCGACGATCTTCTCGAGGTTGGCCAGCTTCCGCTCCCCCAGGTACTCCGAGAGCAGCGTCGCGTCGTAGGCGGTTCGGTCGAGCGCCGTGCGGATGATCTCTGCCGTGTTCGCCACGCCCTTCATCCGCCGCAGCTCGGTCAGCACGTCGCGGGCGGCGGTGACGCGGGCCTGCTGCTCGGGCGGCGCCTCGGCCGGTGGCTGGCGGCGCAGCAGCCCCGCGTTGAGCGACCCGCCCGCGCGGGTGAGCCACAGCAGCGTCTCGTCCTGCAGCGAGAAGAACGGGCTACGCAGCACCCCCGCCAACGCCACCTCGTCGCACGTGCTCGTAACGCTCCGCAGCAGGTTGAGCAGGTCGTACACCTCCTGCTGCGAGTAGAACGCGTGCCCGCCGATCAGGTGATGATCCACGCCCGCGTCGCGGAGCGCCTGCTCATAGTGCTGCACGTCGCCCAGCGCGCGGAACAGGATGGCGATATCGCCGGGGCGGACCCGGCGGGCGGTCCACTCGCCGTCGGCCTGTTCGGCGACGCGCTCCGTGGGATCGGCCAGCAGGCCGCGGACGTGCTCGGCGATGCGCTGCGCCTCGGCGCGGCGGGCGGGCTCGGCCTTCGTGTCGGGCGGGACTTCGGTCCACAGCAGCTGCACCGCGGGGGTCGGTCCGACCTGCGGCCGCGCGGGGCGGAGCGGCAGGTACTCCTCGCCGAACAGCGGTCCGAACAACGCGTTGACGAACCCCAGCACCGCCGGCTGGCTGCGGAAGTTCTGCGAGAGCGGCAGCCGGCCCTCGGCCGGCGTACGGGACTGCAGGTCGCGGAACACGGTCGGCTCGGCGCCGCGGAACCGGTAGATCGACTGCTTGAAGTCGCCGACGAAGAACAGCCCACCGGAGGTCAACGCCTCGCCGGCGATCGCCGACACGATGTCCACCTGCGCCTGGTCGGTGTCTTGGAACTCGTCGACCAGCAGCAGCTTGGTCGACCGCTCGATGCGGCGCCGCACATCGCGGAACGCGTCCTCGGTGAGTAGCCGCCGCGTTAGCGCTAGCAGATCGTTAAAGTCGAGCGCCGCCGCGCCCCGCTTGGCCTGCTCGTACTCGGCGACGACCGCATCGGCCACCCGCGCCAGCCGCTGGCCCATCACCGCGGCTTCGACGTGCGGCTCGCCCGGCGACCACTTGGTGAGCTTGTCGATCTTGTCGCGGATCTTCTTGCACGCGTCGCCGTAGAGCTTCTTGGCGTCGGCCGAGGGCCAGTCGGCCTTCTTCCCGCAGACGCCCTGCACCTTGGCAAGCTCGCGGAGCCGCTCCACGTCGACGTCGGGGTCGCCGGCCTGCAGGGCGGCGAGCATCGCGTCGAGCCCCGCAATCTTGCTGCGCGTTTCGGCGTCGCCCGTGCACTCGGGGATCATGCCGCGGACCTGTTCGACAGCGGGCAGCTCGGCGAGCTGCCGACGCTCGATCGCGGCGACCCTCTCTTCGTAGTACCGCCCCCACGCGGCGACCATCTCTTCCGGCGGGCCGGTGAGCCAGTCGTTCAGCGGCTGCGTCCCGGCGTGCTCCAGCAGCGGGACCAGCCGGCTCTTGAGCCCCGCAAACCCGGCGTCGGCGGCCAGGGTCATGACGTCGGCGTCGCGGTCCTCCAGCATGGCCCGCAGCCGGCGGTCGGTCGCCTCGGACAGCAGCACGTCGGCCGCCGCCTGGTCCAGCACGTGGAAGCTGGGGTCGAGGCCCAACTCCAACGCGTAGTTCCGCACCAGCGTCGAGCAGAACGCGTGGATCGTGCTGACCCGCGCCCCGTCCAGCGCCCGCAGCAGCCGCAGCCAGTGCGGCGCCTCGTCGGCCGAGGCGGCCGCCAGCCGCTCCAGGCACTTCGCCCGCACCCGCTCACGCATCTCGCGGGCGGCGGCGTCGGTGAAGGTGATGGCGACCAGCTCGTGCAGCTCCAGCGCGTCGTCGCCCGGGGCGAGCTGCGACAGGAACCGCTCGGTCAGCACGAACGTCTTGCCGCAGCCGGCGCCCGCGTCCAGCGCGACCGACACGCCGCGGGTCTGGATCGCCCGGGCCTGCTCTTCGGTGTAGCAGAGAACGCTCATCCGTCCTCCCCGTCGGGCGTCTTGGCGAGGCTCCGCGCCTGCGCGACGCGGCAGACCGTGCGGTACTCGCACCGGCCGCCGCAGTCCTCGTCGGTGTTGAACATCGGGAACCGCGCCGCCCGAACGTTGCGGACTATCTGGCCCACGCGCTCGCGCACGGCCTGGACCAGCTCGTTCCAGTCCTCCGCCAGCACGACCCCGCCGTCCGCCCGCTCGCCAGGCTGCGGGAGCTTGCCAAACTTGAAGCCGTTCTCCTGCACGGCCCAGTAGCCGCTCCGCCACGGCGCGACGTCCTGGCCGGCGAACAAGTGGTCGCTCACCGCGATCGTGTACAGCACCATTTGCAGCAGCCTGCCCGACTCAATGTCCTCCTGCTTGAGCTTGAGCGACTTGGCGGTCTTGTAGTCGATGACGTTGAACACGGCCTGGCCGCCCACCCGCCCCACGTCGATCCGGTCCACCTGCCCGGTGAGCAGGATTCGGTAGTCGCCCGCCTGCAGCGCGAACGGCTCGGGGGTGGACAGTGGGTCGGGCGCCTCGCCGGTTGACGCGACCGCGGGGCCGAACCGGGCCTCGAAGTGCCGCGGCACGAGCGGCTCGACAAACGCCGAGTTCTTGTCGTCGTACCGCCGGTGCTGCCGTTGGTACTCCTCGCTCCACGCGGCGGCCTGCATGGCCTCGATCTCCGCGACCGCCGCCTCGTGCGGCGCGGTGGCGAGCGCCTCGAACGCGTCCTGAATGGCGGCGCCGAACGCGGCGGAGAACGCCTCGGCGTCGAGGGTCGACGTCGCGGCGCCCTGCCCGATCAATTGGTTCACCTGGCGGTGGAAGCGGACCATTGCGTCGTGCAGCAGCGAGCCGCGGCGGCGGTAGTCGACGTCCAGCGCAAGCGACTCGACCGGGTCCGCACGCAGCACGTGCCGCAGATAAAACTTGAAGGGGCAGGTCCCGTACTGCTCCAGCTGGCTGGCGCTCCACAGGTGCTCCGGCCCGAACCGCGCGTCCAGGGATGCCTGCGCCTCGGCGCTGGTGAGCACGCCCTCGTACGCGCCGAACGAGTCGCCGTGCGAGCGCTCGTGCGAGGCGAGCAGTCCTGCCGCGAGCGCCGCCCCGGTTGCGTCGGACGACCCTCCGGCGACGACTTGGGCGAGGGGGCCGGCGTCGCCCTCCATCAGCCGTCGCACGGCGTGCCGGCGCAGCTGCTGCGGGTCTTGCGGGGCCTGCTCGCCGGGGTCCGCGGTTGTGCGTAGCTGCCGCCGTGGGAACAGCCTCTCCAGCTCCGCGACGTAGGAGCTCGGGTTGAGCGTCTGCGCCTTCGCGTCGAGTGCGGCGTACGAGAGGTAGACCGCTTGGCGGGGAGTGGCCAGCAGCTTGCAGAACAGCAGCATCTCGCTCGCCTGCTGACTGCGGAGTTGATCATCGGCAGAGCCGATCGCGATCGCCGAGTCGGGACGCGGGAAAGACTGCTCGTCCAGGCCGACCAGCAGCAGGTGCTCGCACGGCGTCTGGCTGGCGGTCTCGGCGCTGAGCGCGCGGACGCGTCCCTCGGCGTCCCAGCGGACATCGAGCGGCACGCGGCTCAGCCACCCCTGCACCAGCCGGTGCGCCTCGGCCAGCGGGATCCGCTGCTCTTCGGCGCGGCGCTGCTCCGACAGCCGTTGGAGGGAAGCGAACGCGTCCTCCAGGGCGGCCAGCGCCGCCTCGTCGTCCCGCTGGGCAGTCTGGTCGGTAGGACGGTAGCCCAGGGTGGCGATTGCGCCGGCCAGCCGGTCGTGCCATCCGAGTGGGTCGGCCTCGTGGTAGAAGGTCTGCGTGACCTCCGCCAGTGTCTGCAGCGCGGGCAACGCCAGGGTGGCGGCAGAGGTCAGCCGCTCGCGCCGGCGGTCGGGCGGCTCGTCGTCCGCGGTGGCGTTGTCAGTGCTCGCCTGGTTCTGCGAGGCGAGCCAGTTCACGCGATCCAGCAGCTGCCTGCGGCCTTTGGGGTATAGCAGCTCGTTCAGTACCCATTCCACCGCGGCCCGGCGGCCGGCGAGGCCCAGCCGACGCGCGATCCGACGCTCGTCGTCGTCCAGCGGCGTGTCGAACAGCCCCAGGCTGGGCAGCGTAACCGCGCTGTGTACGGCGTCGTAGGTCCAGTCGTCGGTCGCCAATCGCAGCACCAATGCCGCCACCCGACCCACGGCTGTCTGCCCCAGCGTAGCGGCGCCTTCGACCGCCAGCGGCACGCCCGCCTGGGCAAACGCCTCACGCAGCCGCGGCGCCCAGCCGCCAATGCCGCGGGCGGCCACCACGATGTCGGCGGCCGGCACGCCCGATCGGAGCAGTTGCTTGGCGCGGTGGGCCGCGGACTCGGCCTCTTCCTGCAAGCCAGCGGCGCCGTGGACCACGATGCCGGTCCCGCGCTGGTCGGCGCCGGCGCGGCGTCGCGCGTCGCGAGGGTCGCGGAAGATTGCGTCGAGCGCGTGGCGCCGCGCGTCGGCGTCTGGCAGGCGGCTTTCGACCCAGGTGATCTCGCTGGCGGGGAACAGCGACCGCAGCCGCCGCACGGTAGCGGCGGGACCGTCGTAGAGGGTGGCGGTCTGTCCCGCGGCTGCTGACGCGAGCGCCTCCGGGCCGTTCACGGTGAAGGCCGCCGCCCACTGCCCCGCCGAGCGGAGCACCGCCTGCAGGAACCGCGCTTCCAGCATCTCCAGGCGGTCGAGGCCCGACGCGGCGACCATTTCCGGCGCGCCGCCGGGCGCTGCGCCCGACTCGAATAGCTCGCACGCGTAACGGAGCCGCGCGGAGCGATCCATCAACCGGTGGCGGCGGCACTCCTGGGTGTAGTCCTGGTACGCGCGGGCCAGCTCGCTGATCCGGGCGTCACCGATGGCGCCGGTCTGGTCGAACAGCTCCTCCGGCGTCAGGTTGTCCATCGCAAACTGCTCGAGAGCGGTCGCCACGTAGTCGAGCCCGCCGGCAGAGCCGCGGGCCTGCGTCAGCAGCCGGAACCGCCCCGAAAAGCTGCCGCGGTGCAGGATCTCTTCGATGAGCCGCGAGCGGGCCACCCGGGACAGCGGGCGGATCGGCTCGGGGGCGGCCGAAACGACGGCGTCCGCAGCCTGGTAGAGCGGCTTGATCCCCGGCGCCAGCATACCCCCCGTTAGGGTTGCTAGCACGCCAGTGAGCCTGGCGGACTCAAGCGTGGTCGGGGCCAGCCACAGCCGCAGGCCGGGAGCGGGGTGCGTTCCCATCCAACCGGCATAAACCCGTAGGACTTCCTCGGTCGTTGGGGCGGCAGGGGGTCCAAGGAAGAGCCGCATGGCAGCGTCACAGCGGGGTCGAGATACGCGGGCCGATGGGCCGGGGTTATCGCTGCTATTGTTGCGGCAAGTCCTTTGAAAATAAAGACCTACGGCGATTCCCGATACGCTGGTCGCGGGCGGGTGGATAGGGGGTATGCGTCGTGTGGTACGATTGAGTAGACGATGCGCCCCAGGGCTGAGTGGGCGTTCGGACGTGGGCATACCGGTAAGTCAGTTGATTGACAGCCCTTGCAGCCGGCGGTTATTATTTCGGCTACGGTTAGAGGGCAGCTATTCGTGTTAACCTGGGGGAGATCCTCCACTTCCTGCGTGCGTACCCCGTGCGCAGCGAGGGGCGTCCGGGACACGCCTCATGAGTCGCTATTCTCTTTCCGCGGCCTGCGGACCGCTGTTTCCGGGAGTTATTCCCGGCAACTGAATAAGGATCCGAGGGTGCTGCGATGGTATAGGAGGCAATGGCGCCGCCCCGTTCGGGGTGCGTCGTCCTTATTTATCCCTTTTTTCTTTGGAGAGGTAACGCAATGAGACTTCGTGCACGCGAAAACCAGGGTTTTACCCTGGTGGAGCTGCTGGTCGTGATCGCGATCATCGGCATCCTTATCGCGCTGCTGCTGCCGGCGGTTCAGGCCGCCCGTGAAGCAGCCCGGCGCAACCAGTGTCTGAGCCAGATGAAGCAGTTGGTGCTGGCCACCCACAACCACCACGACACCTACAACTACCTGCCGCTGGCGTCGACCTCGCCGTACGCCACGTCGCAGGGTGGGCCCGTTCAGATCGGCGCGCAGGGTAACGCCGCCAACGGTCGTGACCCTCAGAACCTCAGCGACGGCTACAGCTGGATGGTGCAGCTGCTCCCTTACCTGGAAGAGCAGCCGCTGCACAGCCGGATGAGCCAGAACTCGGCCACTTTCTCGCGGTCGGCTTTCAGCCAGACTGCCAACGGCGGCGTTTTCATGACCCCGTCCGGCGCTGCCGCGTCCGCGACGAACCCGTGGTTCTGGGAGCAGCCGCTGGATTTCGCACTCTGCCCCAGTTTCCCGGGTGACGAGAACGTCACGCTAACCGGCGTTGCCGAGGCGGGCGATGGTCCGGCCGCAGGCAACTACATTGCGATGGCTTCGACCCACTACACCAACCAGAACGGCGGCCACCTGGCGACCAGCGGTTCGCGGAACACCACCGCCAATCCGTGCAATTCGTCGTCGTACTGCGGCAACGGCGCCCTGCCGTTCCCAGGTGTTGCGGGCAATCGCGTAACTAAGAAGGGCCACTCGTTTGCGGCTCTGTCGGACGGCACGTCGAAGTGCGCGATGATCGCCGAGAGCCGCGAGCAGGCGATCACCAGCTGGTACAGCGGCCTCGCCTCGTACGGCGTGGCTTGGTGGCCCAACTACAACGGTGGTGGCGAACTGCCTAACGCGGTTCCCAACAACACGGCCCCGAACCAGAACGCTTGGCAGAAAAACCTGGACTCGGCGGCCGCTCAGGCGTTGAACAAGGGCACCGACAGGAGGACCGCCTCGGGCAACTCAGCGATCGACCCGCAGACCCTGTGGTACGCGACCAGTTCGCAGTACCCGCACATGGGCACCGAGCGCAAGTGGGGCCCGAGCTCGGCCCACCCGTCGGTGGTGCAGCACGGGTTTGGTGACGGCCGCGCCAAGGCTGTGGCCGACAACATCGACACCGATGTCTACCTGTGGATGGTTACCCGCAACGGTCGCGAGACCTACGACGAGGGCACCTGATCCTAGTCAGGCATAGCCCGCTGCGGGCTATGTTTCTGGGTTAGCTACGAACCGACCGCCGGGGCAGCCGAGTTGCCCCGGCGGTTTTCTGTTGCGCTCTCGGTGGAGCCATGGCCGTCGCACTGGGGGCTTCAGCCTCTCTGCGCGGCCTGCTTGCCGTGGATGTTCCACGCTTCGTCGTGGAAAACGGCCACGCGTTGCGATCAAATGGAGGGTGGGTCCACGTGTGCACATCCCATGTGGTGTGGGCGTCCGGCGCGGCGTGCAGCTGGATCTGTGGCGTTTTGAGTACGGGAGTGTCCGATCTTTGCGCCCGCATCGGACAAAACCCAGACCACCTATTTGAGAGGAATCGGTGTAAAGGCATACTCCAAAACCACTTGTGGTTTTACGCGGCGGTAGTGTGTCCCGGGTTTTGTCCCCTTCGCGCGTGTTATTGGACAAAAAGAATCGGACGGTACCTGCCGACAAAGCTGTGGCTGGCCTGCCGGGCACCGAAGCTGGGCTCGAGCACGTTTAGTCGTGGAATCCGGTGGGGTGAGCAACTGGGCCGCGGGGCACAGGTGGTCCGCCGGCTCGCTGTGCGGCTGGAGCCTTCGCAGCGTGTGGAGTCGAGTCCGCGGCTGTCCGGCCGCCGGGATGGGGCTCGGTAGCGGAGTGGGGCGGGCGCAAGCAAAAGCCGCCCCGGACAGGCCCGGGGCGGTTTTGCTTGGAGGGTTCAGTCTGCAGCCGCCCGCATTTGGGTGAGGCGGCTAGCTGTGCCTGGCCTACTGGAAGGTCGGGCGGAAGCCGCCGGGGGCGTCGGTGCTGGCGCCGTTCTGCGAAACGGCCGCCGGCTCGCTGGTCGCCGGGGAGGGGGCGGTCGGCGTGGTGCGGCGCTTCGGCGGGGCGTTCTTCTCGGTCGGGATCTTGTCCTGCTCGATGACCTGCAGCAGCTTCGAGATACAGAGCTTGTTCATGCTGGTCCGCAGGTCGTGGGCCTCGGTCCGCAGGTACTCGTGCATGCTCTTGGGGAGCCGCACGGTGATCACACGGGTGGGCTCCGAGTCGGCGTCGGCCGCGGGCTTCTGCTCACGGAGCTTCACCAGCATGTTCTGGATCTGGTCGAACTCGTCGCTCTTCTCAAAGGCGGTCAGGTCGTCGAAGTTTGGGAAGGTTTGACGGGCGAGGCCCTCGATGCCAAGGATCTCGCGGAAGAACACCACCCAATCGGGGGAGGTTTGATAAAGCCGCTCCGCGGCGAGCAGCACTTGTTGGTAGCTTACAGGGGATTGGTTCTGCACAGCACTCGTCTCCTTCCAGAGATGCGTGTACGGGATGGACGGGGAGGACCACGCCAGTCCTCGCGTTTGCTGGCATCATCCGGTGCGGTCAAACGCGGGTCGCGAAGTCCTTGCATTGCTTGCACTTACGGCATCGTCCGGGCGGCGCCTATTCCGGGGCAGGGCGTGCACGCGGTCGGGCACGGCCTCCCTGCCTGGTTTTTGGGCAGCTGGGCATTTCCCATTGCGGTAGGTGTCCAGTGGCGGTGGCGGCGTTGCAAGTCGTTTGGGGATTGGGTTTTGCGTGATCTTTACTCTTTTTTGAGAGGAATTAGGCGTGTTGAGCAGCCGTGCCGACCCTGAATCGTCGGGCGAGCGGCGACCCCAAGCTCGCTGGATCAGTGTGACGACAGCGCTCGCCGAGTCGAGCTGCCAGTTTGGCGGTCCGCGAGAAATGCCGGTATTCGGCAGGGCGTCAACGGGCAGCGGAACCCGGAACTGCTCAGGCGAGCGGGCGGAAAAGTCGTGACCCGTATCGAGCCGGGATCGACCGCAGGAGAGGCAGCAATCGAGCACCCCGTCGGGGTGGGCTGGCGATTACTGGAGCGGCGGGTTCTTGTCGAGCTGCGCCAGCAGGCGGGTCATCGTGTTGGGGTGGACCCCCAGCAGCTTGGCCGCCTGGCCCTTGTGCCCCTGAGTGGCCCGCAGGGCCTGCTTGACCGCCACCTCACGAAGCTTGGTGAGGTCGGTAAAGGGCAGGGCCACCGCGTCGGGCTGGCTGGCGCGGCGGTTGGGGAGCACCGGCTCGCAGTCCAGCACGTAAGACTGCTCGATGACGTGGCCGAGCTGCCGGATGTTGCCGGGCCACGAGTACTCGCAGAACTCCCGGAGTTCCTGCTCGGACGGGACCCAGAGGTCACGCCCGTAGCGGCTGGCGAAGCGCTGCGAGAAGTACCGCACGAACGCGGGGATGTCCTCGATGCGGTCGCGGAGCGGCGGCACGTGGAGCTCAACCATGTTGAGCCGATAGTACAAGTCCTCGCGGAATCGGCCTTCGCTGACCTCTCTTTCGAGGTCGCGGTTGGTGGCCGCGATCACCTGAACATTGATCCGCTCGGGCCGGGCGGCGCCGACCGGGGTGACTTCGGATTCCTGCAGAACGCGGAGCAGCTTGGGCTGCAACTCCATGGGCATTTCGCCCACTTCGTCGAGGAACACGACGCCATCCTGGGCGGCGCGGAACACACCGAGGCTTTGCCCGGCGGCGCCCGTAAACGCCCCTTTCTCGTGGCCAAATAGCTGGCTCTCGGCCAGGGTGGGGGTCAACGCGGCACAGTTGACGGGAACCAGTGGCTTGTCGCGGCGGTGGCTGAGCCGGTGTAAGGCCCGGGCCCAGACCTCTTTGCCGGTGCCGGTTTCGCCGGTGACGAGAACGGTGCACTGCACCTCAGCTGCTTTTTCAGCGTGGCGTGCGATCTGCGTGATACGCGGATTCGAGCCCAGCACCCAGCTGTCGGGTGCGTCTGGCGGTGTCGCCAGGAGAGATTCGATCGAAGGTGATAGTTGCGCCGAAGCCATAGATGCTGTCGAGACGCTTGAGATCCACCGACTGAACGTGCTAGCGAGAGGACGCTATGCAGGAGGGGTTCAGCCTGTCCGCTGCTAGATCAGCAGTGGGGGCCGAGTAGAAGTAGGTCGTCGGTACTCAGATCACTAGCGGCCCGCCAATAGTTTGCTCTGCCCTGTTGCCTTTCGAGGACCTTGCTGGTTTGGTAAACCGGCGAGGCTCTGCCCTTTCTCCCGATAATACACGAGTTGGCGGATTCCCTCAATCAAATTGGCGCCAGCGAACCGGTTTTCAGGTCCCCGAGTTCCGGTTGTGCTGGGTGGCCGCGGCCGCGGTGATAATCGCCGTAAGGTGATTGTCAGTAACGGCTTGCGGATCGGCGTGCGGATGCCGCGGGACTCCCAAGGTCGGCCGATGCGCGGGGGAGAGAGAGGGCGCCCGGTCCCGATTGGGGTGGCGGGGCGATCGCTTACCCAGCCGCTCGCAGAGCGGCAGCCGACTTCATCGCCACCACACTGAGTTTGTTGCGGAGCGCGAACTCACGGAAGTCGGCCTCGTCGAGCAGGATGGTCTGATCGGCTTCAATGACGAGTGTGCTTGCGCCGGCGGCCACCATCGTTTCGAGCGTTCCGCGGCCGACGGTCGGCACGTCGAACCGCATGTCTTGCTGCGGCTTGGCGACCTTCACCACCGTGAACCCGCCCTTGGGGCAGAGCTCGCCAGCGCGGCGGATACAAAGGTCGGTCCCCTCGACAGCCTCCACTGCGATCACCGACCGGTCCTTCACGCAGACGCTTTGACCGACGTCCAGGCGGCCCATTTCCTTGGCCATCGACCAGCCAAAGTCCGCGTCTGCCTGCCGGGCGGGGGAGAGCGGCGCGCCGGCGATGAGTCCAGGTATCACGAGGAGTTCCTCCGCAAAGTCGGTGGCCGGCGCCAACCGGATGCCCCGGTCGGCGAACGCCTGCACGATCGCGCCGAGCAGGGTGTCGTCGCGCTGGTCGGCGGAGCGGCTGACGAAGTGGGGGTAGAAGGTCTTGATGGTGGTCCAGTCGGGGGCGTACCGCAGCCAAGCCAGGGGGCGGTACATCTCGACCTTGTGGATCTTGCCCGCCATGGTGGCGGTGGTCACTCCGTGGCGGCGGAAGCACCGCACCACCTGGCCGATCCGGGCCGCCCCCACCCACTGGAAGTGGTCGCAGATGTCGCGCAACGCCGGGTCGGCGTGGCGCTGAACAGCAGCGCACGACACCCGGTACCCCGAACGCTTGAGGGCCTCAGCAATGACCACGGGGTAGCGACCCCACGCGGCGATCAGGCCGATTGTCTCTCGGGGAGGCGGTGCTAGCACGGTGGCCTCGTCTAGGCGGCGCGGTCGGACGCGGCGGATTCGCTGGCGGTCCGGGGCTGGGGCCCGTTGACCGCGTCTTCCAGTTCGGCAACCAGCTGCCTCAGCTTCTTGAACTCCTTGCGCATCGCCGGGAGCTTGGCGATCGCCGCGAACTGCAGCTTCTGCACCCGTTCGGGCACCGCTGGCGCTCCCAGCATCTTCGCGCCGGCGGCCACGTGGTTGCTCACACCGGCCATCGCTCCCAGCACAGCCCCGTCGCCGATGGTGACATGGTCCCGCACGCCGACCTGGCCTCCCATCACGACGTAGTCGCCTGTGGAGGTGCTGCCGGCGATCCCGACCTGTGAACAGATCAGGTTGTAGCGGCCGATCTGGCAGTTGTGGGCGATCTGCACAAGGTTGTCGATCTTCGTGCCGGGGCCGACCCGTGTGGGGCCGTACACCCCACGGTCGATGGTGGCGCCGGCGCCAACATCCACGTCGTCGCCGATCTCGACCGAGCCGAGCTGGGCCGACAGCACGTGTCGGCCTTCCTGCTGCGAGTAGCCGAACCCGTAGGCGCCCAGCACGGCGCCGGAGTGGATCAGGCACCGCTCGCCCACGGTGACATCGTCGTAGAGCGTCACGTTGGCGAAGAGCTGAGTCTCGGCGCCGATCCGGCAGCCCGCGCCGACGACTGTGTTGGGGTAAATTACCACCCCGGGGCCAATCACCGAGTCCTCGCCGATCACCACCCCTGCTAGCACCTGCGCGGTGGCGTCGATGCGGGCGGATTCTGCGACGACCGCCGTCGGGTGCAGGGCGACACGCTTGGTCGCCCTAGCGGGGCGGAAGTAGCCGACGACGGCCGCGAACGCCTGGTGGACGTCGTCGACCAGGATGCCGGGCATGCCGGCCAGGTCGCTCCCGGTCGGGGCCACGGCGGCGGCAGCGGGCGAGCCGGGCAGGCTGCCGACCCGGAGGTCGTTGTCCGCTAGCGTCAGGCACCCCTCGACGGCGTCGTCCAGGGGGTGGGCGGAGTGGATGGGTGTTTGTGGGTCGCCTACCAGGCGGCCGCTGACGAGCTCGGCCAACTGGCCAAGCGTGGCGGCGGACGGACGAGTCATAGGGATTCCCTTCCCGGGCGCATCGAATCGTCGATGGTGTCGAACTTGCGCCGGCGAAATCGGCCGTCCTGGCCCCGGCGCAGGCGGGCATAGTACCCACCCAGTCGGTAGCGTGCCAAGAGCAGAGTTTGGCCCGTGCCGGCGCCGCTGGCTGGGCCGCGCTAGGGGTGCGCGTCGCTGGCCAGCCGCATCGCTTCCTCGAAGTGGTTCTGCAGTCGCGCGAACGCCCTGCGGGTGCCGCCGGCGTCGGGGTGCAGCCGCTTCACCTGGGCCCGGTAGGCGGCCAGCACTTCCGCGGTGGTGCAGCCTCGCGAGAGCCCCAGCGCGACGAAGCAGGGGGGCGTGTCCCGGCGGACCCACTCGGGGACCGCGACCGCGTAGCCGCGGACCAGCACCAGGGCCCGGCGTAGCGAGCGGAGGTAGGCCCGGTAGTCGAGGTACAGCAGCGCGTAACCCAACGCGGGGAGTGCGATCGCCAACGCACCCAGCCCCCCGAGGCCAGCCAGGTCGACGGCGTCGGGCCACGTTCGATCGGCGAGGAGCATGAAGAGACTGCCGTAGCGTAGTGAGGCGCCTGGTCCGCCCCAGTTTAACCCATCACGGGCCGCAGTCTATTCACTTTCGCCATGCTCGCCCGCCACCCCGCAGGGCGGTCACGGCGAGCGCGGCCACGAGGATCCCCGCCGAGGCGGGCTCGGGGACGGCGCTCAGCGCCGCAAAAGCCGCGGCGCCGTTCGCCGCGACGTACAGGTTCTTGAACCGCACAAAATCGGCGTAGTCGTTGTCGCCGTCGGCGTCGAGGTCGCCCCGCAGGTACCGGTTGGTCGGTGAGAGCAGCCGGACATCGGTGTGCGTGTGTGCGGCGAAGATCCGCCAGTCCTCGGTAGTAAGTACGCCGTCGTCATTGAGGTCGCCGGCGACGGCGTTCTCGATCACGAAGTCGGATACGCCGACCACAAGGTCGACGTAGCTGCCGATGGCGTCGCTCCCCAGCCCGAGCACGCTGAACTCGTACCACTCCCGCATCACCTCCCACGGGCGTCGGGGCGCGGTGGGGTTGAGGCTGAGGAAGTCCTCGCCCTCGTTGCCCTGGTAGACGGACGTGGCGAAGTCGATGTCGCGGATGGATCGGCCGACCTCGAGTTCCCGTTCCTGGTTGTTGCGGTCCTGGTCGCCTTCTGGGTCCATGTCCAGGATCGCGCCGTCGAGGTAGAACTGCACGCCGTCTCGGCCGGTGCGGTACTCGATGGTTATCTCTTGGGTCACGGTGGTGTAGCGGCCCCGGTGGGGCGTGTATTCCTCGGCCTGCCGCCGGTAGGTGAGCCCGTAGAGGACGTCGGCCGCGTAGCCCGCCTCAACGCCGTAGAGGTCGTTGTCGCTGTCGTAGGTGACGGCCCGGTCGTCGTGCGCGTAGATCCGGAAGACGCCTTCTCCGAGTTGGTCGAGGTCCGGCGCCTGGGTGTCGCTGAGCCAGTGCAGGTCGTTCAGCTTCTCGTGCACGCTAAAGTGCCCGTGGCTGATGTTGCCCATCACGTCGAACGGGTTGCCGTACTCATCGCGGTGGACGCCCAGCGTGGTTGGTTGGTTGCCGTGCTGGCCAGCGTCGTAGACGTCGTACCGACCCCGCTCAAAGTTGTAGACGTAGGGCGTGTGGTTGCTGTCGTCGACGTTGCGCCAGGCGGCGGCGTGCGGCGCGCCGATGCGGTGCCCGAGTTCGTGGTCGACAACAATCCGCCCCCAGCTCGTGTTGATATCGGCCTGCACCGCGTAGTTGTTGCTGGGGATCCACGCCAGGCCCGACCAGCCCTGGTCCGGGTCGGGGGTGGTCCGGCTCACGTCGAAGACGTTCGAGTGGTAATCCTCCGGCTCGATCCCGTACTGGCTGCGGACGTAGTTCTCTGCGTCGGCGATCCAGTCGCCGATGCGCGTGCCGTCGGCGTTGAGTGTCAGCGGCACGTCGAGGACGTGCTCGTAGCGGAGGTCGAACGTGCCGCCCGAGTTGGCGGCGTAGAACTCGCGTGTGGCGGTTGAGTTCTCGCGGATTTGGCGGATCTCCCTAGCGGTCGGCGGCGCCGCGTTTGCGTCGCGGACGATGAAGTAGATCCCGTTGTAGTTCCCCTGGCTGATCGACAGGTCTTGCAGCGGGTAGGTTGCCGCAGCGGCCAACGCGGCCGACGTCAACGCGGCACACAGACCAACCACCACCCGCGCAGCTCCGCCCACCGCCATTGTCGGCCCCTTTCGCCTCGCCCAGCCACGGGCGCTTCAGAGTTCTGTTCCTAGGGAGTCGCGGGCCGGCATCGTGGCGGCCGGCTCGCCGATCTGCCCACCTACGTATGGAGCGCCACGGACGGTTCTTAAACGAGAATCCGCCCGGCGAGCGGGTTGCCGCCTGCAACGCACTAGGCGAGGGGGCTACCGCTGTTCGCCGCGGTACTGCTGCTCGCCCCAGCTACGGGTGTTGTGCTGCTGCGACTGCCCGCGGGCGATGGTGAGTGTCTGCCAGGCGTCGCCGGCGAGCGTGCGGCTGATCATCACGATCTGTCCCACGTGGTAGCCCGTGTGCGAGAGCGACCGTCCGATCGCGAGGGGCACCGAGAGTTTCTCTCCACGGATCGTGATCTGCTTGTCGAAGTCGCTGTTCTTAAGCGAGTCGAGCGACGCGAACACCGCAGACCAGCCCGCCTCCCAGCAGTCCATAAGCTCCTGACGGTCGGCGAAGCTGTCAACGAACTCCGCGTCGCGGTCGCGCCACGGCTTCTCGCCATCGCTGGAGAGGAAGTCGGTCCAGCGCGACCGCAGGTTGCCGGCGACGTGCTTCATGATCACCGCGACGCTGTTGCTCTGCCCGTCCAGTGCGGCGTGCAGTTGCTCGTCGTTCAGCTGGGCGGCGGCCTGCTCGGCGAGCCGCTTGTTGTACGCGAACGCGGCCGCGAACTCTTTGCCGTAGGGTGGCGCCATCGGTTGCATCATCGACTCGCTGCCGGGCCGCCGGGCCAGCCCGGCTGGTTGAACTTGCTGACGGTGTTGGCGGTGTGTTCGTCGTAGTGACGCTGCATCTGTTTGAGCAACCGCCGGAGCGTCCAGCGGCTGCCGGGGGCGGGCCGGTCGAGGTCGACCCCGTCCAGCAGGTACGCGAAACGCAGCGTGAAGTCCATCACCCGCTGCATCTGGCGGGCCTCCTCTTGGCCGTCCCAGTCGGGGTGGGCCGGCTGGTAGTCCGTTGGCATCTGTCGCGGGTTCAGGTCCAGGACCGGGATTTCCGGCGACAGCGCGTGGTAGATCTGCGAGAAGAACTGAAGCTGGCGTCCCATCATGTGCTCCGCGTTCCACCGCGGCGTGTGCGTGCCATTGGGGGGCTGGAAGTTGAGCTGCTCGGCAGTGAGACCCGCGAAGACGGCCTGCGACTCGTCGCAGGCCTCCTGCATCGCGGTGATCAGCTCCTTGAGTTCTGCTGGCGGCGTCCATGGCGACTCCCCGATCAGAACCACCCGCGTGGATGCGGGCGAGGGGCCGCCGGACGAGACTGCAATGGTGTTGTGCGCTCGACGCTCGATCTGCTTCGTGCTGAGCTCCTTGCGGACCTGCTCAAGTTCCTCCTCGGTGAGGCTGTCGGCGGGATTCAACAGTACGACGCGCGGTTTGAAGGCGTCGACGAGCCGCTTCAGCTCATTGCCGGCATTCGATGGGACGCCGAGCACCAGCAGGTCCACCGGCGGTTGCTTCTCAGCGATCACCGACAGGTCAATGCGTTGCAGCGACTGCGGCGCGACGATCACTACCGCTTCGTCGACCGTAATCGCCAGAACGGCCGCGCCGTTGGCGTCTTGCTGCAATGTTCGAACCCGCACAGCGTTGGGGCGAGCGGCGTCGGCGCCGACCGGAGCACGGCGCCACTCGGCCTCCGCGGAATTTGGCGTCCGTTCGAGCACATGGTCGTAGACGCGTGTGGATACAACTTGCTGCTGGCCGGTGCGAAGCGGCGGCTTCACGCGGCTTTCGGTCCCGGGGTCGACGACCAGGTTCAAGCCCCAGTGGGTCTCGATCGTGATCGCCCCGCCCAGCCAACGCCGCACCGCGAGCGGGTCGCCCGGGTCCGCATGGGCCGGCGTGGCGGCGATCAGAGCCGACGCAATGATCAGCCACCGGGCGGCAGCGACACCGCGAATGAAACGCAAGCACATCGGAGGACTCGCTAATGAAGCGGTTGCGACCGGGCGGCGGGCTGCCCCTTCGTTACAGATCAGAGTAGCTCTTGGGCCGCCAGTCGCTCTTGTGGATCTTGCTGACGGTGCCTGCGTACTTCTTCACCTCCTTGAGCACCTGCCAATCGGCGTGTTCGACGAACGTCTTCCACGCCTTGCCGCGGGAGTCGACGTCGTCGTAGACGGTCATGTAGGTGAGGTTCGGCAGCTTGTCGCCGACCAGCGCCTGACCCATAAACACCGGCGTGATGCCCGAGTCGAGGAAGATCGGCACTTCCCCTGAGTTGAACATCTCGACCTTCAGGTGGCCAAGCCGCTCGGTGGGGCTCTCGTAGGTCCGCAGCTCGAATAGCCGGTCGCGGCCCTCCTGCTTCTGCTTCGAGGCTGTCGCCTTCGGCCAGACGTCGAACGAGAGCAGCAGCTCGCTCGAGATCCGGCTGATCACCGGCTTGTCGGCCGGCGTGGTCAGGTACTGCTTGGCCGCGGACTGGTAGGCCTCGTCCGAGGCGAGCTCCAGCTCTGCGGCGACAACCGCGTCGGCCGAGTCGCCCGCGATCAGCAACAGCACCTGCGGCGGCGCCGTCGGATCTGGCTCGGCCTGAGCGAAGGCGCCGATCGGGCCCAGCCCCTGCCGCTTGAGGGCGGGTATCAGGGCGCCCTCCAGGTACGCGTCGAGCGTCTTCTCCGCCTCGGCGTCCGTCAGCGTGTAGGTCCGCAGCTCGAGGACGTGCTTGTCGGGGTTGGCGGCACGGCCGGATGTGCACAGGACGGAGCAGGCCACGGTAGTTGCGAGCAGCAGGCGGAGCATAGGGACCTCGGCGTAGGGTGAGTCTTGGCGGGACCAATATACACCCGTGGCCTCGGCGATGCGAAATGTCCGCGGGCCGATATTCTGCTACGCCGCGCCCAGCTCGATCCCCTCGCCGAAGTAGTATCGCTTGGCGTCCGGGTTGTTGAGCACCTCCTGGGGAGGGCCGTGGCACAGGATCTTGCCGGCCCGGACCACGTAGCTCCGGTCGGTGATCTCGAGCGTCTCGCGCACCTGGTGGTCGGTGATCAGGATCGAGATCCCGCGGCCGCGCAGGTCCCGCACGATGCCCTGGATGTTGTCGATCGTGACCGGGTCGATGCCGGTGAACGGCTCGTCCAGCAGGATGATCTTGGGATCGGACACCAGGCAGCGGGCAATCTCCAGCCGGCGGCGTTCGCCGCCCGACAGCGACATCGCCCGGCTGCGGCGCAGCTTGGTGATGCCGAACTGCTCCATCAGCTCCTCGGTGCGCCGGCGACGCTCGCGGCGGTTCACGCCGAGCATCTCCATAACGCCCAGCAGGTTGTTCTGCACCGACAGCTTGCGGAACACGCTGGACTCCTGCGCCAGGTAGCCCATGCCGCCCTCCTTCGCGCGGCGGAACATTGGCCAGCTCGTGACCTCCTTGCCGCACAGCATCACGCGGCCGGCGTCCGGCTCGACCATGCCGCAGGTCATCCGGAACGAGGTCGTCTTGCCGGCGCCGTTGGGGCCCAGCAGCCCCACGATCTCGCCCGGCTCCACCTCAAACTCCACGCCGTCGACCACGCGGCGGCGGCCGTACGACTTTACAAGCCCGCGGGCTTCCAAGAGTGGCATCGTGATCGTCCTCCTTGACGATGTTTGTCTTTAGGCGTTCACCGCACCAGCCGCATGTCGCCCACGTTGGGGAACAGCGGGAAGGGGAGCGAGGTGCCGGGCACTTTGTCGAACGAGTGCGGCCAGTACACGCAGACCGCCTTGCCGATGAGCATCTTGCGTTCCAGGTACGGCCCGCCCGGCACGCCGCCGCGGTTGCCGTTGCCGTTGGCCCACAGCCGGGCGTCGGAGCTGGCGGCGCTGTTGTCGCCCATGACGAAGAACTGGTCGTCTGACAGCTGGAACTGCTGCGCCCGCCGTGCGCGGAACGCGTTCCACAGTTCCGGGTCCCGGAGCAGGTCTGGCAGCGGGACGTTGCCGCTGTCGGTCTTGACGGCGATGTCGAACTCGTCGCCGGCCAGCTCAAAATCGCTCGGCGTGAAGTTAGGCGAGCGGTTGCCGAAGGTCGCCTTCTCGGCGATGTAGTAGATGTCGCGCCACAGCACGAGGTTCTCGACGGTGGCCTCCATGCCCTCGGCGCCAACGCCGGCGGGGGAAAGGTCGCCCGGGTTCCCCTGGCTGCTGCGGGGAAGGATGGCGCCGCTGGTCGCGAGCAGCTGGTTGGCGTCGTAGTCGGTGGGGGCGTCGAAGCCGAGCACCGAATTGTCGACCCACACGGTCAGCCGGTTGTCGACGTTGGCCAGCCGCAACGTGTGGCGGCCGTCGCCCTTCACACCGGTGCGGTCGCAGCGGGCGATCGAGACCGCATCGCCGCCGTCGAACGGCACGGCGGTGAGCTCGGCCGTGCCGTCCGCCACGTCGAAGGTGCAGCGGAAGCGGCAGCCGGCCTCAACCAGCTCGAGCGTCAGGCGGCCCTGGTCGGATTGGATGTCGACCTTCGCGTCGACGATCAGGTCGCCCACCCAGTGCAGGCCCCGGTCCTTGCCCGGCATGAACACCTTGCCCTGCTGACGCTGGAGCTGACGCATGTCGATGGTGGTGTTGTACGCGTTGTAGTCTGTCACCAGCTGCGGCTCGGCCTCGGCGGCGAGGTCGACGCGCTCGCTCTCCGACATCACCCACGTCTGGGCGTTGGGCGGCACGTGCACGTAGCGCAGCCAGCTCGTCTGGTCCGACGCGTCGACCCGGTAGCTGACGTCGACTTGGTGGCCGTCGATGGTCTCGTCGGCTTCCCACAGCGACTCCCCGCCCGCGGGGTTCCAGCGCAGCGGGTAGTTCGCGCTGATCAGCTCGCCCGGCTCACGCTTGGTGTCGTGCACCAGCTGCCGCATCGCCAGGATCTTCTTGGGCGGCTTGGCGACAATCTTGAATTCGTCGTCCGCCGAGGTGCGGACGAACAGGTCGCCCCCCTCGATCTGCAGCTCCTCGCCCGGCAGGCCCACCAGCCGCTTGATGTAGTTCTGCACGGCGTCGCCCGGGTACTTGAACACCACCACGTCCCACCGCTTGGGGTCGGTGAACGAGTAGAGGTACTTGTTGACCAGGATCCGGTCGCCGCTGTAGGACCGCTGGGGCTTGCTGTCCCGGCTGGCGGGCACGCCTTCGACCGGGCCGAGCCACATCGAGTGGCGGCAGTCGGGGCACTGCCCCGCGACGCCGCGGTACTGGGCCATCACCTGGGCCGGGGTGATGCCGTGGCGCCCCCGGTCCGCCTGGTCCTGGATCACCTGGGCGACCTCGGCGTCGGTGAGCTCGCTCTCGTTGATGCGGAACCGCTGACCGCACTCGGTGCAGGTCAGGTCGGCGTGGCGGCCCATCAGGGTGGGCGCCATCGAGCCGGTGGGGATGACAAAGGCCTCGGCCTGGAAGGTGCGGAACAGGAACGCCAGCACGAACGCGATGACCAGCGACTCGATCGTCTCGCGGGTCGCCTGCCCATGGGTGGGCGTCGGCTTGGCGGCCTTCTTCTTCGACTTGGCCGCCGCCGGCGTTGTGGGGTCGGGGCCGCGGCGTTTGTTCTTGTTCTTCTTGGCCATCAGGAGCTGCTGGGTGAAGGATCCAAGCCGGCGCTAGCGAACCGCCAACGGGGCAGGGCGTGCACTATAGCCCATCGCGAACTTTGCCGGAATGTTGGCCGAGTGGCCGCGGGGCGCGACCGGTAGCGGGAGTTTTGTCCACTTCTGGCGCACGCAACGTTAGGGACAAAAGTCGGGGCGGATCACGCGGGTCGATTCTCGTTCTACTCTGGTATAGCAGTGTCAAACGCCATGGGCGGTCCGGGGTGAGTGCGACTTTTGTCCCACCTAACGCCGTGATAGGGACAAGAGTCGGCTGGGCTGGCCAGCGGTAGGAGGCGGCCGGAGGCGCTCGCTGCGACTAGTTTCCCGCGCTGGGTGGCCGGTTTCTACCACAAAGTCAGGGGTCGGTTGGTTTCTGCTCTGCCGCTACTGCTGGCGCCAGCGGTGCGGCCGGCCGACGATCAGCCGCCGGGGCAGCCCTGGGCCGGAATCCCAGCGCCGGCTATCCACCGAAACCGCCTGATTGTCGCCCAGCACGAAGTACTCTCCCGGGCCGATCCGCCAGGGCTGGTCGCCGGCGGCGCCGAACGCCAGCGGCGTCCCCTCGTAAAAGAGGTCCTTGTAGAGGGAAAGCCCACCGAGCTCGACGCTAGCTTCTAGTACGCGCACCACCGGTCGGGGGTTCATTCTTGCGTCGACAACAGGCAGCCGCAGCACCGCCTCGCCGTTGACGGCCGCCAGCAGCGTGCGGTCGAAGTTGGAGAAGAGCACCCGTCGGAGGGGCGCCGGCAGGTCGACCAGCTCCTCGCGGGCGCCGTTGCTGAGCGACAGCGTCCCCCGCCCGGCGTCCAGCGTGGCGTGGCCGCCGGGGAGCTGGATCTGCCAGCGGGCGTTTGCCGCCTGCTCGACGTCGGCCTCGACCATTAGGTCCGAGAGCGGGTTGAACCGCCGGCTGACGCCGACGTTGCCCGGCAGGTCGTCGTGGACCGGCGCCAGGTACCGCAGTTCAGCGATGCGGCCGTCCTCGGCAATCCCCCGCCACGCGTTCTGCTGCAGCCGCCAGTTTCCGCTGGTCGCCGCCCAGCCGGGCAGGGTTTCGCTCGGGGTGTGTTCGAGTCGGCGGACCCGGAGCTGCGTGGCGAGCGGCTTGGTCGCCCGCCCGCCGTTGATGAGCACGTCGCCCGCGTCGAGCGACACCGTCTCGCCCGGCAGGCCAACGACCCGCTTGATGCAGTAGGTCTGCGCGTCGTAGGGGCAGCGGAAAACCACCAGGTCCCACCGCCGGAGCCTGCCCGGCGCGCGGTCGATCCACAGCCGGTCGGCGCCGACGAGTCGGACCGCGTCGTCCGCCAGCGGGTGCGAGCAGATGAGGCACTCGGGCGGCGGCGCCGCCAGGCGTTGATCGATGCCGATGGTCGCCGTGCGGCCGCAGCGCGGGCAGTCGAGCACCCACCGCCGGCCCTCGAGCGTGGGCGCCATCGAGCTCCCCTGCACCACCACCGGGTTGGCGAGCCCCAGCACCACGAGCGTCTGCGCGGACAGCAGCAGCGCAACGAACCCGACCACGACAAACAGTCCGCGGCGGATGATGATCGGTACGCGGTTCAGCATGGAGGCAACGCCGGGACGGGGCATGGCCGCTAAGCGGCGGCGCGACGCGGCTGGTCGTAGCCCCATTGTTGCAGATAGGGCGCCATCGCTCCATCGACCTCGGCCCGCTCGTCGGCGTCGAGGTTGGCGAACCGGTTCTTGCGGTAGCCGCTGACCGACTCCACGTAGGCCTGCAGGCGGCGTTCGAACTCCGGGGTCACTTCCATGCCCAGCGCGGAGTACGCGGCGCGGATCGCCCGCAGCGGATCCTGGACGACGTCCTCGTACCGCACGTCGACCGCGCCGCCCGACGGCAGGTCGTCGGTCGCGTTGTAGTACGAGTCCATCAGCGCGCGGTAGTTCTCCAGGCAGCGCGTGGCGTAGTTGTCCGCGGGGTGCGGGTCCTGCAACTGGAACACCACTAGGCCGTGGCTCGCCAGCCGCTGGTTCGAGCGGTAGACGTCGTGCGGGTGGCGGACGATGTGGATGAACTTGGCCCGCGGGAAGTGCCTGCGGAGCATCGCCACCCGCCCGGTGTTGGCGGGGTTCTTGAGCAGCGGCGTGCGGCGGCGGAAGCAGGTGATCTTCCGCAGGAACAGCTTGTAGTGCCGCGCCCAGCGACGCTCTTCTGCGGCTGCGAAGCCCTCCGGCTGCCAGTAGGCGTCGTGGCGGGCGATCTCGCGGGGGAACTCGAACCCCCAGTACGGCGACGGGCTGCCCATCGCCGCCAGCGCAAACTCCTCCTCCTGCGCCGACATAACGGTCATCTGCATCGAGTCCATCGGCCGCCGCCAGGACAGCACCGGCGCCAGGCAGGCGGTGGTGCTCCAGCCCGTCAGGAACCCGTGGGGGTTGAACACCTCGTAGTTCCGCGGCGAGCGGAACTGGGGGTCGAGCGCCAGCAGGTTGTGCAGGTGGGTGGTGCCGCTGCGGGGCATCCCCACGATGAACACCGGGTCGGGCGGGTCACGCCGCAGGAGCAGCGGGCAGAGCAGCCGCTCGGGCAGAGAGATCAGGGTGTTGAGCGCCGAGGCGATCAGCGTCACCGCCAGCCGCGGCGTGTACTTCAGGCCGACGCGGAAGCGGGCCTGCCACAGCAGCGCCGCCCAGCGGTCCAGCGGGGTGAACGACAGCAGATTCGAGAACGGCAGCACCCGCTTGAACGCCGCGTCGGCCGCCGCGTCCGGTTGCGCGCGGCGTTCGCCGTGGCGGGCCAGGTCGTAAGCGGCCCAGACGATGCCGATCCCCAGCAGCGACCACATCCCAACGCCCAAACGCGGGTCGCGGTAGGGGCAGAACCACCAGGCGTGCTCCGAGTCGGGCGCCAGCCAGAGCTGCTCGGTCTTCGACAGCAGCTTGCGGGCGATGATGCAGCCCGTCAGCACGCCGGTTGAGAAGGCTATGGTTCCGGTCCGCAGCCGCCACAGCCCCAGCAGTGTGGCGAGCAGGAACATCCCCACGAATGAGGGCGCCGCGAGCGGTGTGCCGAGCTTGCCCGCCGCGGCAACGGCCGCGAACAGCAGCGCTGGGACAACGACCGCCACCGCCCGCGAGTGGCGCTCGCGGAGGATGCTGACCAGGTAGCCGGCGAAGATGATCTGTTGGGTGGCGGCGATCGGGCCGGCGGACAAAGCCGCCAGCAGCGTCTTGCCGATGCGGGTGGGGGTGAGCGGAACGGCGGTGTAGTGCGCCGTCCCGGCTAGCCAGGCCCAGAAGATGAAGGCGGCGTACGCCCCCAACCCTAGCGCTACGCCCCGGCCCACGTGTCGGAGCCAGTCGCGTTCGACCACCAGGCCGTATTCGGCCATCGGCCGGCTCTCGATCGCCAGCATGCCGAGCAGCAGCGACAGCCCGACAACGATTAGCACGCCGGCGCCGGCGCTCTTGTCGAGAACCCAGAACTCAACGCCCGCGAGGGTGGCCGCTAGTTGGATCACCGCCGCGACTGCGGCCACACCGGCAGCCCACAGGCCGAGCTTGGTAAGCGGCCCGGCCGAGGCGATCCACCGGATTGAAAACAGCGGCGGCGCCGCCGAGTTGTCGGTCGCCATGGAACCACCGGTAAACGGAGAAGGGGAGCACGACGCATCGGGCTCTATCGTCGATCGCGGGCGGCGGGTCCAGGGGAATCGGAGGATTGCGAGGAATAAGCAGATTCTAACGGCGCCGCCAATGCTGGCGCCGCTAGCGCTGCCCCGCTAACGGCGGCGGCAACGCCGCGTTTCCGAAAAGCGGCGCCTGACAGCAGCGGAGGCTGCAAGCTGAAAAAGTGGAGAGGACCTGTAAGCCGGGTTTTGTCCCCGCCCGAAGGCGGGCGGCAATCATTCCTCTAGGGCGGCGATTGCTCGCCGTCTCAAGCGGCCTACCCGGGGGTTGAAGCGAGCCGGACCAGCTCTTGCCCCCTGCTTGGCCTTGCGCCGGGTGGGGTTTACCTAGCCAAGCGGGTCACCCCGCCTGCTGGTGCGCTCTTACCGCACCGTTTCACCCTTACCGACGGCACAGAGCCGCCGGCGGTCTGCTTTCTGTTGCACTTTCCCTAGCCTCGCGGCCGGTGGGCGTTACCCACCACCCTGTCCTCTGGCGCCCGGACTTTCCTCCCGCCGGGCCTCGCGGCCCGACCGGCGACTGCCCGGTCCTCTCCACGGCGGTGGATTGTAGCACCGCCCGTCTGGGGAGTAACCGCTAGGCCAGCCGTCGGATTTAAACGCGGTTTCCGCCGATGCGACCAACCACATGCGGGGATTCCTTGCAAACCGTTAGTGTGAACCGACTTGTCCGGATTGTGAGGGCGGCAATCGTGGCTCGGCGGGCCGCCGTAGGCCGTGCAGCGAGTTGACTAGTTTTCCCGGTGTTTCTAGAGTGGATCTTGATACGCAGGCGGGGCCATCGTGTTATTCATCCTCCCCCGTCTCCCCCCACCTGAGGCAACCCATGTACGGCGAACTCATTCCTCTCGGCGGCGGCGACCCGGTCCCGCTGCTCAAAGAAAAGCTGCTTGTTGGGCGCCGTGAGAGCTGCGACATCGTGCTGCGGTTCGCCAACGTGTCGGCCCACCACTGCGAGCTCTACTTCGACAGCGGGTACCTGTTTGTCCGCGACCTGCAGAGCCGCAACGGCGTGAAGGTCAACAACGCTAAGGTGCAAGACAAGCGGGTCGACCCGGGCGACACCCTGGCCATCAGCAAGCACAAGTACCGCGTCGAGTACTCGCCGGCCGAGCTCGGCGCCGTCGGCCCGCCGCCGTCGGACAATCAGTCGAAAGAAATTCTGGGCGAGTCGCTCCTTAAGCGGGCCGGCCTGGAGCACACCCCCCGCGGCGGTTCGTCCTCCAAGCGGTACGATCCCAACAACAACGCGGCCGGCCAGGTCAAGCTTCCAGGCCAGGCCCTGTGAGCCGACGCTAACGCAGAGACAAGCCACAAAGGACGCTCGGCCCCGCCGAGCGTCCTTTCTTTTTCGACCGCACCGAACCGCGGGCGGCGCCGCGGCGTCGTTCTCGACGGTGCTCCCTCCGCCCCCCTCCGCGCTGTAGACTGGGGCGGTTTCACCCCTGCAGCAGCAATCGATCCGTGTCCAAAAAGAAGAAGGGCAAGCTGCGGGCCGACTTCCGCAAGAACCACCAGTCGCGGGCCCGCAACAACGACCTCACCCGGCGGTTCACCGGCGACTCGGACGCCGCCGGCGACGAGGCCGGCCGCGAACGCGTTTCGGGCAAGGGCGGCCTGACCCGCAAGAAGACCATCGCCGGGGGCGAGGTTGTCGAGGACGCGTCCGGCACGATGGTGCTGCCGGAGATCGATCGCGACCAATGCGTGCAGGGCAGGGTGCTGCGGGTGCAGGGGCTGGTGAGCACCGTTCTGACCGACGAGGGCCGCACCCGCGCCTGCGCCACGCGGCAGCTGCTCAAGCAGCTTTCCACCGAGCTGCGACACGTGGTCGCCGCCGGCGACAACGTCTGGGTCCGCCCCGAGGGTGAGCAGGAGGGTATCATCGAGCGCGTCGAGCCCAGGCACGGCGTGCTGAGCCGCACCAGCCGCGGGCGGCGGCACCTGATTGTGGTGAATGTGGACCAGGTGCTGATCGTGGTCAGCGCGGCCCAGCCCAGGCTGAAGCCGAACCTCATCGACCGGTACCTGGTGACCTGCGAGCAGGCCGGGCTGAGCCCGATTGTCTGCATCACCAAGACCGACCTCGTCGACCGGGCCGATCTGATGCCGATTACCGGCGTGTACGACCAGATGGGCTACGACGTGCGGCTCATCTCCGTGGTGGACGGGCAGGGGATCGAGCCGCTGAAGGAGTCGCTGGCCGGCAAGGAGACCGTGCTAACCGGACAGTCCGGCGTCGGGAAGTCGACTCTGCTCAACGCGATCGACCCGGCGCTGTCGCTGCGGGTGCAGACCGTCAGCACCGAGACCGACAAGGGCCGCCACACCACGACCACCGCCGAGCTCTACCCCACGGGCGACGGCGGCTATCTGGTCGACACGCCCGGCATCCGCCAATTTCAACTGTGGGACGTGATCCCGGAGGAGGTCGCCGGCCTGTTCCGCGACATCCGGCCGTTCGTCAGCAAGTGCCGGTACGCCGACTGCACCCACACGCACGAGGAGTTCTGCGCGGTGAAGGACGCCGTGGCCGATGGCTGGATCGACGCCCGCCGCTACGAGAGCTACGTGCAGATCCAGGCGGGCGACGACGTCTAGAGCGCACTTCACGTACCTGCAGCGTTGCTAGCGGGCTGCGGCTTCGCCGGGCTTCGTCGTCCTGCATCGACGGATCTACCAATCCGCCTGCTTCGGACTCCTTGCCCCGCTCGCCTCGCCTACGCCATCGACGCTGCAGGTACGTGAAGCACGCTCTAGCGCACGGTCACGACCTCGACCTTGGTCTTGCCCCGCGTCTCGTAGAGGTCGTCGCGGCGGTCCTGCAGCGGCAGCACGCTGCCGATGTCGCGCTGCACGGACAGGTCGTTCAGGTCCAGCTCGCCGATCACCACCGTTTCGACATTGGGCTCGGCCTCGGCGATGATCCCGTCCTTCGGGAACGAGAAGTCGCACGGCGTGCAGATGGCGGACTGAGCGTAGTTGATCAGGAAGCTGCGGACCTGCGGCAGGTTGCCGACCGAGCCGGCCAACGCCACGTAGATGACGTTCTCCACTGCGCGGGCCTGGGCACAGTAACGCACGCGGTGGTAGCCCTTCCGCTCGTACACCGCGAACGGGACGAAGAGGATCTCGATGCCGTTCTGCACCAGCAGCCGGGTCAGCTCCGGGAACTCGACGTCGTAGCAGATCAGGATGCCGATCCGGCCGACCGGGGTGTCAAACACCTTGAGCGCGTCGCCGGGCTGCATGCCGTAGTACTGCCGCTCGACCGAGGTGATGTGCAGCTTGTCCTGCCAGTAGGTCTCGCCCGACGGGGTGAACAGGTACGCGCGGTTGCGGAGTTCGTCGTCGACCAGGGCGGGGTGCGAGCCCCCGATCAGGTACAGCCCGTGCTTGGCCGCCATCCGCAGACACAGTTCCTTGTACTGGTCGGTCCACTCGGCGAGCCGCTTGACCGCCTCGAACGACTCCAGCTCCGCCGGCAGCAGGCTGAAGAGCTGGGCGGTGAACATCTCCGGCATCAGCAGGAAGTGGCAGTGGTACTCGTTGGCGGCATCGGCGAAGAACTCTACCTGGTACGCGAACTGCTGCCAGTCGGCCAGCGGGCGCATCTGGTACTGGGCCGCGCAGACCCGGACCTTGCGGACCGACTTGCGAATCGGAGCGCCCGCGATGAGCCGCTTGGCCGGGTCGAAACGCGGGTTGGGCATCTCGAGCAGCGTCGCAAAGTTCATGCTCTCGGCGTCGCTAAGGTAGCCGTAGTGCACGCCGCGCACCTGGTAGCCGGCCTTGAGGTGGGCCGACAGCGCGGGGTCCTTCAGCGCCCCCTGCCTGACGGCCTCAATGTAGTTCTGCGCCGTCAGCTTCTTGGCGTGCTCGGCGTAGCCCGGGATCCGGCCGCCGGCGATCATCCGCCGCAGGTTGAGCCGCTTCATCAGCGACTTGCGGCGCTTGTACAGCGCCGCCGCCACGCCCCTCCCCCGGTAGTCCGGGTGCACGGCGATGTCCGAGCCGTACAGCGAGTCGCCGCCCGGGTCGTGCGTGTTGAACGTGCCGACGCCGGTCATCTCGTCGTACGAGTGCCACGGCAGCTCGTCGTCGATCGTGACGATCAGCGAGGAGCAGTAGCCGACGACCTTCCCATCGGCCTCCGCCAGGAACTGCCCCTCGGGGAACGCGGCGAGCTGCAGCTCGAACTTGCGCTGGTCCTGCAGGCTCTCCTCATCGAGCCGCGGGTAGGCGGCCTGCTGGCAGGCGACGATGGCCGGGATGTCGGCCTTCTTCCAACGGCGGATCTTGAGTTCCGCGAGCGGCGTTTTTGGCATGCGCGAATCATAGCGTCCGCCGCCCGCCGCGGAAGGGGGTAGGTTGCGCGGCCGCAACCGCCCTACCGTGGCGTGAAGTCCGCGTCCGCCTCGATGCCTAGCAGAAACTCGGCCAGCAGGTCGGCGCACTGGTCGATGTCGTCCAGCGAAATCATCTCCACCGCGCTGTGCATGTAGCGGTTGGGAACGCTTACCAGGCCCGCCGCGACGCCTCCGCGGGCGAGCTGGATGGCGTTGGCGTCGGTGCCGCCGGGGCGGCCCATGCCGCACCACTGGAGGCCAATGTCAGCCGCAGCGCCGGCGGCCTTGAGCCGCTTGCAGACCTCGGGGTTGAAGTTCGGCCCGCGGTACACCACCGGCCCGCCACCCAGCTTGACGTCGCCCTCTTGGGTCTTGTCGATGGTGGGGCAGTCGGTCGCGTGCGTCACGTCGACCGCGATGCCCACGTGCGGGTGCACGCCGTAAGCGCTGGTCGCGGCGCCGCGCAGGCCGACCTCTTCCTGCACCGTGGCGACCGCGTGCACGGCCACCTTCAGCCCGCCCCGCTCAACCGCCCGGCGGGCGCCCTCCATGCAGACCCACAGGCCGGTCTTGTCGTCCATACCCGGCGAGTTGGCCAGGTTGTTGCGCATCTCCTGGTAGCCGAGCTGCAGGGTGACCGGGTCGCCGATGCCGACCGCTTCGGCCGCCTCGGCCTGATCCTTTGCGCCGATGTCCAGCCACAGCTCCTTTGTCTTGACCACCTGCTTTCGCTCCTGCTCATCGAGCAGGTGGATCGCCTTGCGGGCGATCACCGCGGGGATCGGGCCGCCCGCGGTGTGGATGGTCATCCGCTGGCCGATCAGCTGCTGCGGGTCCCAGCCGCCGATCGTATTGGTGTAGATGAAGCCGAGCTCGTCGATGTACGTGACGATCAGGCCGATCTGGTCCGCGTGCCCGGCGAACATCACCCGCAGCGGCGCGTCCGGGTTGCAGCTCACGATCACGTTGCCGTGCAGGTCGGTGCGGACCTGGTCGGCGAAACCCTCGGCGTAGTCGCGGACCAGCTTCTGCACCGGCTGCTCGAAGCCGGACGGGCTGGGGGTTTCGAGGATCTGCTGGAAAAAGGTCTTGGCTTCGGGCGTCATGCGTGTGCCTGGCGGTGGTGGTTGTGGGCGGGGGGATGAATTGTTGGTGCTGTCGGCCGCTAGCCGTCCAGCTCTAGGTTTTCTCGCTGGATCAGGTCCTCGACGTCGGGCCACTCGCCCAGCTCGATGATGTTGCCGTCGGGGTCATGGAAGAACGCCTGGCGGTAGCCCAGGTCGGGTAGCGTGCGCTCCACGAACGGGATGCCCCGCTCACGCAGGTCGGCGAGCGTCGCGTCGAAGTCCTCGGCGCGGAAGGCCAGGTGGCGGTGGCGGGTCTGGATATCGTCGGGCAGGGAGGGCAGATCCTGAATCTCGTTGAGGTGGATCATCATCCCTAGGCCGTCGCGGTACAGCCAGGCGCCCGCGAAGCTGAACGGGGGCCGCTTCATCTGACGGAGGCCGAGCAGATCGCGGTAGAACGCCACACTCCGGCCGACGTCGCGGCAGTTCAGCGTGGCGTGATTAAAGCGGCCAATAGCTAGCGGTGTTGGCATGCTGGGGGCGGGACCGGTGAGTCAGACGGGGCAAACTTTGACGATTCTAGCGGATTTGCTCAATGGCGGCTGCCCTCCTCGACGATCGAACCGACGGAAGCGTTCGCTGCATGAGGCGGCGTTCGTCCGTGCCGCTGGCCACGCCCTGGGCGTGGCGACCACGAGGGGGGAACTCGATGACCGCTGTGCAAAAGTCGCTGTCGCTGGGACTCGTTCTGCTGATTGCCGCTGCCAACGGCTGCGCCTGCTGCCACTTGAAGGGCAAGGGCTGCGGCTCGGAGGTCGGCTGCTGCGACACCGCCAGCGGGTGCGACATGGCCTTCCAGAAGTTCAAGGGCAACTGCAAGAAGACGTTCCCGATCTGCGTCTGCACCGGTCCCTGCTCTTGCGATGTTGGGTGCGGCTGCGAGCCCGGCTGCTGCGCTGAGCCCGACTGCTGTGCGGATCCGGCGTGCTGTGCAGAACCGGATTGCTGCGCTGACCCCGACTGCTGCTGCGACACGGGGTGTGACATCGGTTGCGGCGTTGAGGACTGTTGCGACCCGTGCGGCTGCGGCGACTGCTGTGGCAAGCCCTGCGGCTGCCTGGTCAAGATCAAGCGCACCCTCGGCAGGCTGCTGGGCGGCTTGTGTGCATGCGACGGCTGCGACGGCGAGGTGTACTGGAACGAGTGGCACAACGACCCGCCCCGCTGCTGCGACCCGTGCGACAAGTGCGGCAACTGGGTAGGCCCCTCGGGCGGCTACCGGGCGCCGTACGATCATCCCTGCAACTGCAACTAACTTCGCGCTTCGTCGGACTACGACCAACCGGCAGCCCGTGAGAGCTTCTCACGGGCTGTTCGCGTTTGCTGTGGCTAACGGATGCTAGGCAAGCCGGAACAGCCGCTTCGCGTTGGCGGTGGTCTGCCGAGCGAGGTCGTCAAACGGCACGCCGCAGGCGTCGGCCAGCAGCCGCGCCGTGTGGGCGACGTGCGCCGGCTCGTTCCGACGGATCTTGCGCACCGGCTCGGGAGAGAGGTACGGGCAATCGGTCTCGACCAGCAGCCGGTCGATCGGGATCGATTGAGCCACAGCACGCAGCTCGTTCGACTTCTTGAAGGTCACCATCCCGGCGAAGCTGATGTCCAGACCGAGCGCCAGGCACGCCTCGGCGAGGGCCGCGTCGCCGGTGTAGGAGTGCATCACACCGTGCAGCGGGCCGCGTTCCCGCGCTTCCTGCAGCATCTGCAGGACGTCCTCCCCGCAGTCGCGCATGTGGACGATGAACGGCAGTCCGGTCTGCTGCGACAGCCGGAGGTGGCGGTCGAAGTAGTCCTGCTGCTGATCGAACGGCGTGAAGTCCCAGTGCCGGTCGAGCCCCGTCTCTCCCAGGGCGACCACGCCCGGCCGCTGCGCGAGCTCGACGATCCGGTCCCAATCGCCCGGTTTGGCCTCGGCCACGTCGTTTGGCTGGATTCCGACCGCGGCGCTGACGGGGCCGTGCTCCTCGGCGAGACGGACGCACGCCTCGCTCGAATCGGCCGTGACCCCGATCGCGACGACATGCTCGACGCCTGCATCGACGGCTCGGCGGATCACCTCGGTGCGGTCCGCATCGAACGCGTCTTGGTCGAGGTGGGCGTGTGTGTCGATCAGCATCGTTTGCGATTCAGTCTAGCTTCTTAGTCGTGGAAGCAACGGAGGCTGGAGCCGCAGTATGCTGCCGGCTCATGCTCGTGTCGCAGAATCACCGCGTTACTGTTGCGGCGAACCGTTTTGGTGGTTAGGGTGCTGCTGAGTGTAGTCCGTTACGCACCCGTAGGTTAAGTACATGTCGAACTCTCCCTGGCGGCTCGTCCGCAACCTTGCCGCCGTCGCGGTCGTGTCCGTTGCTGCCGTAACGTCGGGTGTTGCGGTCGCTGCCGGCGAAGAAACTCCGCCCGCCGATCTGGAGGCCGCGATGGAGCAGATGCGGCAGTGGCAGAAGCAGTTCGAGGGCTCGCTCGACCGGAAGACGGGCGTTGTCGAGTTGCCTGGGGGGATGGCGAGCCTGGACCTTGGGCAGGAGTACTACTACCTCTCTCCGGCCGACGCCCGCCGCGTGCTGACGGAGGCCTGGGGCAACCCCGCTGCGGGCGAGACCCTCGGCATGATCTTCCCCGCGGAGTACTCGCCGCTCGACGAGGAGTGTTGGGGCGTGACGATCGACTACACCGAAGACGGGTACGTCTCGGACGAGGACGCCAACTCCATCGACTACGACCAGCTGCTCAAGGACATGCAAGCGGGCACGGTTGAAGAGAACAAGCAGCGCGAGCAGGCTGGCTTCGAACCGATTAGGCTTGTGGGTTGGGCGTCGCCGCCGCGGTACGACGCCGCCGAGCACAAGCTGCACTGGGCGAAGGAGCTCCAGTTTGGTGAATCGGAGACCAACACCCTCAACTACAACATCCGTGCGTTGGGTCGCAAGGGCGTGCTGGAGCTCAACTTCGTCGCCGACATGAGCCAGCTGCCGGAGATCGAACGCCGCCGCGGCGATGTGATGTCGGCGGTCTCATTCAACCCCGGCTACCGCTACTCAGAGTTCGACCCGTCGATTGACAAGATCGCCGCCTACGGAATCGGCGGGCTGGTCGCGGGCAAGGTGCTGGTCAAGACTGGGCTGCTGCTCAAGCTCGCCCTGATCTTCAAGAAGTTCTGGATCGTGCTGCTGCTGGCGGGCGGAGCGGTCGCGAAAAAGCTGTTCGGCGGCAAGTCCGACAGCCCCGCGCCAGGCACGACCTGAGCCTGCCGAGGCCGTGAAAACCGTCAGAATTGGGCGCCTAACCGGCGCCAATTGACGGGATTTCGGGCTTCCGGTGGCCGGCCAAACTTATCTGCCCTCTAAAATCGTGCCAAATTCGGGATTTTCTCCGATTTCGTCGCCGCCCCGCTCGGCATTCGCTTGACTCGCAATAGACGGGTTTTAGAGTGGAGGTATGGACGATGCCCGCAAAGTGAGGCTTTGTAGGCGGAAGGCCGTGCGATTTGCTCGTAAGGGCGCCCCGACGTGGGCCGCCACGGGCGCTTCGCCAGCTGTCGAAACCGAGGAATCGACCCATGTTGGTCCTGTCCAGGAAGAAGAACGAGAGTATTGTCATCAATGATGACATTACGATCGTTGTCGTTGAAATCCGCGGGGACAAAGTGCGCCTTGGCGTGGAAGCGCCCAAAGAGGTGCCCGTGCATCGCAACGAGGTGTACGAAGCGATCCGCCGGAGCCAACAGCCTGAGCCTTCGGGACCTGGCGCCGCCGAGCAGGGCGTTTCGCGTTCCGTCGACGAACCTGATAGCAGCCCCGCTGAGTAACGCGGATCCTCACTGGCGTGCTGAATTCTAGGTGGAGCGAATCTTGGCTCCATCATGCTCTCGATAGTGAGAGCCGATCGATTGGCTACCAATAGCCGTCTGTCAGTGACTTTTTGTTGGGTCACGCGTGTCTTGGCGCCGATCATCGCCTTGACGATCACGCCTCGCCAGCCTAAAAACGCTACTTCTGGCGGATCGCACGCGGTCGCCACTCTCAGGCCCCATCGTCTAGTGGTCTAGGACTCCGGCCTTTCACGCCGGCAACACGGGTTCGAACCCCGTTGGGGTCACTACTAGCCGGCCCGCTCAGCTGCCCTATAACAGCACTTGAGCGGGCCGGCTTTTTTTGTCGTGGATGCGGCCCGAGGTTCCTTACTTCCTGATGCGGAGTTCCCGTTGCCCGGCGATTACGACGCGATTCTGGTGGTCTCGTTCGGCGGACCCGAAGGCCCTGAAGATGTGCTGCCCTTCCTGGAGAACGTGCTCCGCGGAAAAAATGTGCCGCGCGAGCGGATGATGGAGGTGGCGGAGCACTACCAGTCGTTCGGCGGGGTCAGCCCGATCAACGAGCAAAACCGGCGGTTGATCGCAGCGCTGGAGGAGGAACTGGCGCGTCGCGGACCGAAGCTGCCGATCTATTGGGGTAACCGCAACTGGCGCCCGCTGCTGCCGGACACGCTCAATCGCATGGCTGAGGATGGCGTGAAGCGGGCGATTGCGTTCTTCACCAGTGCGTTCAGCAGCTACTCGGGCTGCCGCCAGTACCGGGAGAACATCGCGGAAGCTCAGCAGACGGTCGGCCCAGACGCCCCGCGGGTCGATAAGCTGCGGATGTTCTACAACCACCCGGCGTTTGTTGAGGTCAACGCGGAAAACCTGCGTGCGGCCCTGGATCGTATTCCTACCGATCGCCGCGATGACGCGCTGGTGCTGTTCTCGGCTCACAGCATCCCGATGTCGATGGCGGACAACTGCCGCTACCAGCAGCAGCTCGCCGAGTCGAGCCGGTTGGTCGCCGAGGCGGTTGGCCACCCGAAGTACGAGCTCGTCTACCAGTCGCGTAGCGGACCACCCCAGCAGCCTTGGCTCGAGCCGGACGTGTGCGACGTCATCGAAGAACGCCACTCCGAGGGCACCGCCGCGGATGTTGTGGTGCTGCCGATCGGCTTCGTGTCGGACCACATGGAAGTGATCTACGACCTCGACACCGAGGCGAAGGAGCTGTGCGAGCGTCTGGGGATCGGGTTTCAACGCGCGGCAACGGTCGGCGTCCACCCGAAGTTCGTGGGCATGATCCGCGACCTGGTCGTCGAGCGCACGACCGACGGCGCAGCGCGCCCGGCGCTGGGCGACCTCGGCCCAAGCCACGATGTCTGCCCTGTCGACTGTTGCACCTACACGCCCCGTCGCCCTCCTGTAGCCAAGTCCTGATGCCTAGCAACTTCCCAACCGAGCACCGTCCTCTGGGAAACACCGGCCTGCGCGTGAGCGGCATCGCGCTGGGGTGCTGGCCTATCGCAGGGGTGACGACGCTGGGCGCCAATGACGCCGACAGCATCGCCACGATCCAAGAGGCGGTCGCTGGCGGGATCAACTTCATCGACACAGCCTACGTTTACGGCCCGCGAGGGGAGAGCGAGCTGCTGATTGCGCAAGCCCTCGAGGGGCGCCGCGACGAGGTGGTGATCGCCACCAAAGGTGGGATCCACTACGAAGACGGCGAGATGACTCAGGACGCCCGGCCCGCCACGCTGCGAGCGGAGTGCGAGGAGAGCCTCCGCCGGCTCGCCACGGACCGCGTTGAGCTGCTGTACCTCCACTCGCCCGACCCCAACGTGCCGATTGAGGAATCGGCCGGCGCCCTCAAGCAGCTGCAGGACGAGGGGAAGACCGTCTCGGTGGGAGCGTCGAACTGCTCGCTGGAACAGCTGCAGGCGTTTCACGCGGTCTGTCCGCTGGCGGCCGTGCAGCTGCCGTACAACATGCTGCAGCGGGACATTGAAAAGCGGACGCTGCCGTGGTGTCAGGAGAACGGCGTCGCGGCGGCCTCCTACTGGCCGTTCATGAAGGGGCTGTTGGCGGGCAAGCTGCCGGAGGACGGCGAGCTGGCGCCCGACGACAACCGCCGCAAGTACCCCATGTACCAAGGGGAAGAGTGGGTCAAGAACCAGTCGTTCGTCTCGCGGCTCCGCGAGGCCGCCGAGCTCACCGGTAACACGGTGGCCCAGCTCGTTGTCAACTGGACCATGCACCAGCCCGGCGTGACGTCGGTCCTATGTGGGGCCAAGCGGCCTTGGCAGATCCGTGAGACCGCCGGCGCCGCTAGCTGGCGGCTCACCGACGAGCAGCTTGCGATCATTGAGCAGGCATTCGCCGAGCGGGGCGACGCGGAGACGAACCGGACCTTCGAGTAGCCGCGAGTCAAATCGGCGCCCAGCGACGGATTTTGGCGGTTTCACGCGGATTGTTGGGTTAGAATGAGGACTTGCAGCGGCCGCGTGCGGCCGCCCGGGGGCCCTGCCCGCCGGAGTTCACCTTGCCGTACCGCTTGGCCAACCCCGCGTGCGTCCGATGGAACCGTCCAGCCCCTCCCAGCTCCCTGCGCTGCTGCTTGACCGAGCGCTGGCCGGTTCGAAATCATCGCTGGGGCGGCTGATGGGGCTCTATTCTGAGTACCTGAAGTACGTTGCCTCGTCCCGGATGGACGACCGCCTGCGACGCAGGGTGAGCGCGTCGGACGTGGTGCAGGAGTCGTTCTACGAAGCCCACCGGGACTTCAGCAGATTCCGCGGCGACTCGCCGGAGCAGTTTGTGGGCTGGATGCGTCGGATCCTGGTGAACAACCTTATGCGAGTGGTTGAACGCAACCTAGTCGCCGCGAAGCGCGATGTGCGGCGGGAGGTCTCGCTGGACCGGTTGCGGCGTGGCGTGGAGCAGTCGTCCTGGCGGTTCTCGGCTCTTCTCGCCAGCGACGAGGAAACCCCCAGCACCGACCTCCGCCGGCAGGAAACCCAGACCGCCATGGCGGCGGTGCTCGCGAAGCTGCCTGAGGACTACCGCCGCGTGATCCGGCTCCGCAACATCGAGGGGCTGTCGTTCGCTGATGTCGCCGAGCAGATGGACCGCACCTCGGGCGCGGCGCGGATGCTGTGGCTGCGGGCGTTGGAGCAGTTGCGGGCCGAGTATGCTGGGACGGACGAAGAATGAGCCAGCCGACCCCACCGCCGGCCGACCGAGGCGCCGACGCCCCTAGCGACGCGACCCGGGAGAAGCTTGCCCAGATCCTCGACGAGTACTTGGAGTCGATGGAGAATGGGGAGTGGCCGACCCTCGAGGAGCTTACGCGGCGGCACCCCGACCTCGCAGAACATCTACCCGGCTACCTCGAGGGCCTGCACCTGCTGCAGTCGTCGCTGGGTGATTCCCCCCTCAACGGCCTGCGCTGCGATGGCAACCTGCTGGACGACGAAACCGTCCACTATGAAGCGGCGGTCGGGGTGGACAAGCCGACCGTCAACAAGCGTGTGGGCGACTTTGAGCTGATCAACGTGATCGGGCGCGGCGGCATGGGCGTCGTGTACGAGGCGTGGCAGCTCTCGCTCAACCGGCGGGTCGCGCTCAAGGTGCTGCCGTTCGCCGCGATGCTCGACGAGCGGCAGACCGCCCGCTTTACCACCGAGGCGCAGGCCGCCGCCGGCCTGCACCACCAGAACATCGTTCCCGTGTACGCGGTGGGGCAGCAGCGGGGCATCCACTTCTACGCGATGCAGTTTATCGACGGGCATTCGCTCGCCGAGGCAATCGCCGAGATGCGTTCGGAACGCGACGGCGCCGCGTCGGCCACCGACGAGGCGACCCCACGGGCCGCCTCCCGCATCGACTCGCGGAGCGACCGACCGCCATCGAGCCTGGGGGCGATCCGCGGCGCCGCGTTCTTCCAGGCGGTGGCGCGCCTGGGCGCCGAGGCTGCCGACGCGCTCGACTACGCCCACCGGTACGGCGTCGTCCACCGCGACGTCAAGCCTGGCAACCTGCTGGTCGACCGCGACCGCAAGGCGTGGGTCACGGACTTTGGCCTCGCCCGGGTGCAGTCCGAGATGAGCATGACCATGCCGGGCGACCTAGTCGGCAGCCTGCGGTACATGAGCCCCGAGCAGGCGCGGGGCCGGGGCGACATGATCGACTGCCGCACGGACGTTTACGGTCTGGGGGCGACGCTGTACGAGTTGCTAACGCTGCAGCCCGCGCACTCGGGCGAGGACCACGAGGAACTGCTGCACCGCGTCTTCAACGACGATCCGACGCGCCCCCGCAAGCTGAACCCCGCGATCCCGGCCGACCTGGAGAACATCGTTCTGCGGGCGATGGAGAAACGCCGCGACGACCGGTACGCGACTGCCGAGGAGTTGGCCGACGACCTCCGCCGGTTCCTCGACGGGAAGCCAACCGCGGCCCGCCGCCCTTCTTTGGCGGACCGCACGGCCAAGTGGGTCGCGCGCCGCCGCGGCGTGGCGATCTCGGCCGCCGCCGCCCTGGTGGTGGTGTCAGTAGTGTCAGTCGCCAGCGCGATCTGGATCGCGTCCGCGGGGCGCCAGACGGCCGAGGCGCTGCGTCAGTCGCAGGCAAGCCAGGCCCTGGCGGAGAAGCACTTCGAGCAGGCGCGAGCCGTGGTGGACCACTTCGGCGGCGACCTGGCCGACCGGCTGTCCGACATCCCGGGGGCCGAGACGCTGCGGCGCGAGCTGCTGTCCGACACCCTGGGGTACTACCAGCGGTTCCTGCAGTCGACGCCCGACGATCAGTCGGTCGCCAGCGACATGGCCGCAACCTATTTCAAGTCGGGTGCGATTGCCGAGCGGCTTGGCGAAACGATCACCGCTCGCGACTTCTACGCTAAGGCGGTGGAGCACTGGCGCCAGTCGCCTGTTGAGACCGAACAGTCCGACGGCGCACCGCTCGCCTGCCTAGAGCTCGGGCTTGGCCTGGGCGCCTTGGCGCGCGTGCAGGGGCAGCTCGGCGTGGTTGATGATTCTGAGCAGCTGTTCGGCGAAGCGATCACGATCCTCCGAGAGTGCGCCATCGAGTCCCCGGGGGACGCCGACACCGCGAACGCCTTGGCCGAGACGCTCTCCAACTTCGGGCTGCTGCTCCGCCGCGACGGGCGCAGCGGTTTGGCGGCGTCGAACATCCGCGAGTCGATCAAGTGGCTCGAAGACGCGTCGCGTTCCGCGCCGGAGGAGCCCCGCTACGTACGCAACATCGCGGTTGCGAAGAGCAACCTCAGTGAGGCCCTCCGGGAGCATTCTCCGGTCGAGGCGATCACCGCCAGCCGGGACGCGCGGTTGGCGATGCGGCGCCTCGTGCAGGAGTACCCCGAGGATACCGGTTTCAAGGCCGACCTGGCGATGACCTACAACAACCTGGCGGCCATGCAGGGAGCACAGGGCAACTGGGCGGCCGCGGCCGAGGGGTACCGCGACGCCGCCGGTCAGATCGAGCAGCTCGTGCGTCGCAACCCATTGATCCCGCGTCACCGCCGCGAGCTGGCGATCACCCACAGCAACTTGGGCCTGGCCCTCGCCCGGATCGGGGAACCGCACGAGAGTCAGAAAGCCTTCCGGGTTGCCGAGGGGTACCTGATCGGGCTGATCGGCGATTTTCCGCAACAGACCAGCTACCGCAGCGCTATGGCGGCGCTGTGGAACAACCGCGGGGTGGCCCTGCAGTTCGCCGGCCAAGACGAGGCCGCCCTGGAAGCCTTCGAGAAGGCCGTGGACGTGCAAGAGGAGCTGGCCGAGCAGGGTGGCATTTCGCTGGCCCAGGCAAGTGTGCTAAACCGGCAGTACCAGAACTTCGCAGAGCTGCTCCGCAGGGCCAATCGGGCCGAGGAGGGGCAGGACATCGAGCGGAGGAGGAAAGAGCTGAATCAGATCCTCGACTCTGGTAATATCAAGTAGCCCCGCCCCCTCCCTCCGAGGTACCTCCCGTGAACATCCGGTCGCTGCTGCAACGTCCCCGACGGAAGGTAAGTGTCGGTCGGGGGCGCCGGTTGGCCTTCGAGGGTTGTGAACGGCGCGAGCTGCTGTCCGGCGATGGGCTCTCACTCGAGACGCCGCTGTTCACCGAAACTCAGTCGGTCGTGCAGTTGCCGGGGTCGTTCGATTTAGCCGGCGGCGGCACACTATTCGGTGATTGGTGGGACAAGGGAAACCCGACGCAGTTCTTGACGCTGAGCTACGCCGAGGACGGCAGCATCCGTTTCTCTGTTTCGGACGTGGCTCTGCAGTCGTACGCCGGCGCCGACCGCGATACCGACGCCGTTGACGAAGCGCCCGTCGTCGCCGGGACCAGCAACAGCTACCTGACCATCACGAAGGTTACCCCGTCGCCTGAGATTGCCCCGTTGCCCCCATTCTCGGCGGGCAGTGGAGCAACAAGTAAGACGGGCCTGGCCGATCCCCTCTCCGCGGCCGAGACGCCGCTGCGGGCCGCGTTGGCCGAGTTCGAGTCGTCGCACGGCCCGGCCGACTCGAACGCGGGGGTATCTTCGGCGAGCGCTCTGGCCGCGACGACGGACAGCCCCCGCGCGCTCTCGATTGGTCCTGCCGACCGCGTTAGGTTCGAGCAGGGCAATTGGGACCGCGCCTGGGCGTTTGAGATGGCGGGGTTTGCGGCGCAGGCAGAGTCCGGTCAGGAGTCCGTCCCGCACTTCGAATCGGCCTTCCGCCAATTCCCGTCGGAGATCGACCTCGGCCTGCGTGGCGAGTCGGCCACGCAGGACCAGAGAGAAACTCAGGCATCCCTTAGCGCCGAAGAAGCGGGATCAACCGTCGCTGCTATTCTGCCCGGGACCCGATCGCCTGGGCTGGAGCGGATGGCGGCGTCTTCCACCGAGCGGGCGTCCCGCGAGGCCCGAGCCGACGAGAACGCGATCGACGTCGCGCTCGCCGAAGATCCCGCCACGGCCGAAGACCAGGGCGCCTGGTGGGGCGCGGCCATTGAGAGGCACAAGGAGCTCACCGCTACCGTGGTGGCGGCCGTTATCGCGCGGCAGGCGTGGCTCCACGCCAAACCCACGGTGAAGCGAGACTCGGCCCCCGAACTGCGTCCGCGCCGCCGGACGGGCGGTCGGTAGCCGGTCAGGCGGCAGCGGCGCCGTTGTCGGGTGGGAACCCCTTGTCGACGATTGCGGCGCCGACCGAATCGCCAAACGTGTTGACGGCCGTGCGGAAGCGGTCGAGCAGCCAGTCGATGGGCAGGATCAGCCCGATCAGTTCTAGCGGCAGGCCCACCGCGTTGAGCACGATGAGCATCGTGACGAGGCCGGCTTCCGGGATCCCCGCCGCGCCGATCGCCGCCAGCGTGGCGGTCACCGCGATCACCACCTGCTTGTCGAACGTGAGCACGAAGGCGGGGTCGACCAAGGCGTAGGCCTGCGCGATGAAGATGGCCGCCGCCGCCTCGTACAGGGCGGTGCCGTCCATGTTGATGGTCGCGCCGAGCGGGAGCACGAACTCGGTCGAGCGGCGGGAAACCCCGGCCTTGGTTTCGGCGCACTCCATCGTGACCGGGAGCGTCGCGGTGGAACTGGCGGTGGAGAACGCCGTGAGGACCGCCTGCGACATCTGTCTCAAATAGGTCCACGGGTTGCGGCGGGTGAAGAACCACAGGAGCAGGGGCAGCGTCACCAGCGCGTGGATCCCCAGGCCGACCAGCACGCTCGTCATGTACCAGGCCTGCGTCTTGAGGAGCGTCAGGAACTGGCCGTCGAGCTGCGCGTGGGCGAACCGCGCGGCGACCAGGCAGAAGATGCCCAGCGGGGCCAGACGCATCAGCAGCAGGATGAAGCTCATTAGGGCATCGTTGATGCTCAGCACCAGCTCAGAGATGGTGTCCGCCCTGGGCCCGAGCGTAGTGAGCATCGCGCCGAACGCGATGCTGAACACGATCAGCGGCAGCAGGTTGATCTCTACCATCGAGGCCAGCAGGTTGTTGGTGAACAGCATCAGCACCAGGTTTTTGAAGATGTCGCCGATGGAGGGTGCCCCGGCGACCAGGTACGCCTCGACCACGCTGCGCTCGCCACCGTCCTGCGGAGTGAAATCCAGACGTACGAACTCGGCGCCCTCGGGGATCGGCACGACCGGGCTGGTCGTGTAGACCCCGGGCTCCAGTCCGGCCTTGAAGAGCCCGTCGGGCGCCTCTTCGAACACATCGCCATCGTGACTCCAGAGCACGCGCGCCTCGGCGGCGGTGTCGGCCTCGCCTACCTGGTCGATCGCCACCCGCACGCTCCAGACGCCCTCTTCCGGTACGGCCGCGTTCTTGCTGCTCCCCGCCGCTGCCGCCCGGTCGCCCGTGACGTTGTGCCACTCGATGCGGCGGCCCTGGCGCCGGTCCGCCACGTGGGCCAGCGTCTGCTCGCCTTCCTGCCGCGCGTCCTCCACCAGCACCGGGTCGATGCCGCGGCCCGGGTTGACGATGTTCACCACGATCAGGCCCGTCACCACCGCCAGCACCGTGGTGCACAGGTAGTACGAAACCGCGTACGCCCCGGGCCGCCCGAGCTTGCGGACGTCTCCCAGGCCGAGGATGCCGCTCATCACGCTCGCCATCACCAGTGGCACGACCACCATCTGCAGCAGCCGCAGGAAGATCTCGCCCCCGACATCCAGCACCTCCACGGCGGGGCGGACGCTCTCCCCCAGCACCGCCGGCCCGATGATCGCCGTCGCGACCGCCAGCAGGATGGCGCCGACGATGTAGAGGGTCGTGTTTCCGTGGCCGCCGTTGCTGGAGCTCTCCATGCGCGTTCTGCCTTGTCTTGATTAAGGGACGGGCGGGGCTACTTGGTGCAGTTGATGATCTTCAGCTGGATTTTGCTGATCAGGTTGGCGCACTGCATCAGGAAGATCGCGAAGGTCCGGTCGCCGCGGAGGTCCTCGTGCGTCAAGCGGCTGAGCGCCTTGAGCTTGATGTCGGTCACGTCGTCGAGGAACCGCTGCAGCTGCGTGGGATCGAACACGTCCATCTGTGCGCGTTCGATCTCGAGGGTCTGCTCGAGGTAGGTGTCGAGACGGCTCTTCTGCTCCTTGATCTGCCGCTGGCTCTCGCGTTCCTTGATGCGCCGCCAGCGGTCCCACACGAGGTAGATGGCGGCGCCGAGCGCGAACAGCAGCTCCTTACCCGCCGCGAGCCCCTCCAGCACCGTGTGGAGCACGCCGTACCTGCCAAAAGGATCATGGTACTTGCGGGTCATGGGGTGCAGCCGCGCCGGGGTGAGGCTGCGCGCCTCCTGCGGCGAGAACAGCGTGGAGAAGTACTCGGGCAGGCTGTCCTCGAAGATCGAGTCGAGGAGCAGGTTCACCAGTCTCGACGACGCGTTCTCCCGGACGACGACCAGCGCCGACGCGGCGACCGTGGGCACGGTCCTGGTTGGCACCGGGGGCCAGAGCTGGGAGGGGATCTCGTAGTACTCGAAGTGGCGGTAGCGTTTGTCGAGCGCCAACGCGTCTAGGGGCAGCAGGTCGAAGTCGCCGGTCTCCAGCACCAGACGCAGGTCGCCGTTCTCGACGCCGGTCGTGACGATCGCTGCTGCGTGTTTCTGGTCAGGGTCCTTGAGCAGCTCGGTGAAGTGGGTCCCGCTCAGCGTGACTTCGCCCAGCAGGTTGTAGTGCTCGAGCACGTCGGTGGCGCTGCGCCGCATCCCCGAACCCTGTTTGCCGACAATCACGTCACGCCCGGCCAGGTCGCTGAACGATCGGATGGGCGGGCTGCCGTCGTCAGGGGCTTTGCGGACGATCACGTGCACCACGTCGCGGTGCAGCGGCGTGACGATCGCCAACCCCTGCAGCGACACCGAGCCGGCCTGAACAATCGCCACGTCGATCTCGCCGCCGCGGAGCTTCTCCGCGTTCTCTTCTGAGCCGGACGTCTCAACCACCTCGGCGTCGCGGCCGGTCCGCCGCTCCAACGCCTCCGCGATCCGGAGGCCCTCCTCGTGGTACTGGCCCCCGCGCACCGCGGTGCCGATCAGAATCCGGCTGGGCAGCGTGGGCCGCGTGATGAACCAGACCGCCAGCGAACCTACCAGCACCATGGCCATCAGCCACGCGAACCAGTTGCGAACGATGCGCGAGATTGGCCGCTGCATTGGTGGTCCTTGCGCTCAATTCGAGGAGCAGCGCGCTAGGGAGTCGCTAGCCAGCACAGGCGAGCCAACCGCCCCAGTGTAGCGCCGATACTGTTGAGTAGCCGGGTATTCGCGGGCACTCGTCCGATCTTGCCTGCGAATCGCGACCCAGGCAGACAGGATAGCCGGTGATGAAGAGGGCCGCCATCCGAGCGGAGCGTCTCAGGACCCCGGTCGGGGCATCGCGAGCGGCCTCGCAGGCCGACTGAAGATTGCGTCCGCGTGACGTGGGTCGCTATCGGCGTCGTCGATCGGGTCCCATGCGTCGTCTGAAGACGGACCGGCGAGAACTTCTTCGCTACGGTCTGCCTCGACCGTGAAGCGTGCAAACGCCGCGTCGATATTCCGATGCAGCGTCGGGGAGGAACGCAGCGGCCGCCCACTGTTGGCGTCCGACCGCTCGTTTACAAGCACGTCTGTGCGTGGCGCTGGTGCAATTGCATCGGCCACAAAGATGATCGCTTGATCGCTCTCCAGCGGTGCACTTGGCTCACCGACTGGCCAGGCGGAGAGCTCTTGGGGGGGGCCATCGGTGGCCCGATCGGCATCAATGTTCCCTACCGACGCCGCATTAGGGCTGCTCGCCACGCCCAACTCCGTGGGTGTGAGCACCGCTCCTAAGTTGTCACGCCAGACCGAGTAGTCGGCCGCGTCGATCAGCCCGTCCGCGTTGCCGTCGGCGCCCGCTCCCGGAGTGAGCGGGGTCGACCCGTAGGTGGACCGCCATACGGCGTAGTCGAGCTGGTCCACCACGCCGCTGCTGTCGTAGTCGCCGGCGAGTTGCGGGAGGACCACCTGGGCTGCGCCGGGAGAGCCGCCAATGCTGGCGCTCGCTCTCCAGTTGGTGGGATCCGCAGGGTCGCCGTACGGGTCGATGATCTCTAGCGACGGGCCCTCGCCGTCCGCGGCGGTCGGCCAGGGAGCGGCGTCATCGTAGGTAAAGGACAGGAACACCACGCCCTCGGCGCTGAGCAAGGAGATAGTTTCGCCACCGTTGCTCAGGTTGCCGGGAGCGAAGCCTCCTTGCGCAAGAGCGACGCTATCGCCATAGATCGATTGGAAGATCGACGGCGAGCGGGCCACCACCAGGTACTCGCCCGGGCCGAGCGACTCCCCCTCGGCGAACACAAAAGGCTCGTCCGCGAAGTCGGCGATCTGCACCCCCGACAGATCGACCACCGAATCCCCCGTGTTGAAGATCTCGATAAACTCCTGGTCGCTCTCGTCGGCGAGGCCCGCATTGCTGGGGTGGTAGTGCAGCTCGGTCACCGCGATGGTCGGCGTGAGCGCGGGGGCGCCGGCGAGAAACTCGATTGGGTCTGACCAGTGGCTCCAGTTGCCCGAAGTGTCCTGCATCCGAACGCGGGCGCGATAGGTGTGGCCTGCGGCCAGGGCGTCGACCGGCACGTCCAGCTGGCTATCGAAACTGGTCAGCTCGCCAGACTCCCAGGTCCCCTCGATCTCGTAGAGGTACGGCTGCCCCTGGACGTAGTTCACCACCGAAGCGTTCACGACCTCCGCGATCCGCCACTCCATGGCGGCGAAGGTGCCCGCGCCCTGCGGGTCGCTGAACGGGGTGGTTTGGAAAACGAGCTGGTCGACCGGGTGCTCGGGGCCGCCCGTGTACGAGATTCCAGGAGTGGCAGGGATGTTGGCGTCCGACCCCTGCGATTGCACGAGGTTGTAGCCATAGCCGCCCGGGCCGACAAAGTCCTGCATGTAGTCGACCAGCCCAGCAAAGTCCTCACTGGCCAGCAGGCTGGGGTTGAAGTTCTCGTACCAGATGCCCTTCTTATTTTTCCGTGGGTGGAAATCCCACATCGCCTGGTTGGCCTGCACCACCGACAGGTCGCCCGTTCCCAGCGTCAGCACGCCGGCCAGTTCTTCGATGACGCGGGCGGCGTCGCCGCTGTTGAGGAGCAGGTCGGTCACCTCACGCAGGCGGTTGTCGTAGGCGAGCTTCGCGGCGGGGTGGTGCGACAGCAGTGTGCGGATGTTCTCGCGCGTTGTCACGGGCGTGCCGTGGTGCGGCGCGTCCTCAAAGGTCAAGTCGAGGTCCCAGGGGATCACGTACCACTGGCCGGTCTCTTCGTTGCGGTAGTAGTTGACGTTCTCGTTGGGGCGGATGTCGGAGTTGTTGACCAGGTGGTTGATGATGTTCCACGCAAAGTAGACGTCCCAGTTGAGGTTCTCCTCCCACCACTGGAGCGATTCGAAACCGCCGTCGGCGCCCGCCACGAACGCGGCGAGGTCGGACCGGTCGGTGACCGACTCGGAGCCCTGGTGACGCTGGTTGGTGGCGCCGAACACCGACTGGTGCATGTTGTAGACGTTGCCGTCCGGCAGGCCCCGCTCGTCCAGGAAGCTGCCGTCGGGCTGCTCGATGCCGATGTAGAGCCCCCAGTAGTCGCCCCCGTACTGGTCCGAACCAGTCTCGGACGCGCCGTCGATTACGCGGAAGTTGAAGTAGTTGGTTTTGGGCGCCGGGGCGCCGGCCAGCTCGTACAGCTTGAACGCGGCCGGCTCGAACAGCACCGTCCCCTCGGTCGAGACGTCGTTCCGCCACCACGGGTTGGTGCCGGGCAAGATATTGATCTCATCCCATTTTTCCGCGTAGGGCACGCCGTAGTTGTCGTAGGCCTGGAACTCGTGCCCCTGCAAGAAGTCGATCTTCCACTTGTTCTTGCCGACCTGGTACGTGGACGCCACTCCACGGTTGCGGAACTCGACGTGGTCGTACACCACGCCGTTGTACACCAGCGTTCCGCGGAACTGCACTTCGTTGTACTGGCCGTTGTACTGGCTATTGATGACATCCGTCGGGTTGGCGATCAGGTGGTACGTGGCGATGTCGTCAAGTGCGTCGCCGCTGTAGACCACGCTCGGCTCCACCCCTGGACGGAGCGACGCCGTGTAGTCCGGCACGCCGTCGTAGACGAAGTAGGCGAAGTTGGGCTGCGGGTCGTCCGCGTAGGGGCCGGTCACCGAGGCGCCCAGCGTATCGACGGCCGAGACGCGGTACCGGACCAGCCGCCGGTTCACCTGCAGCGACCCGGCGAGCGTAACCGAATAGACGTCGTCTCCGGCGACGGCGTCGCCGCCGAGCCCGTCGTCGCGCATCACGACCGTGGTCCAGCCGGCGTCGTACGCGGGGTCGGTAAGCCGGACGTAGGCGCCCGCGTCGACCAGCTGGTACTCGAGCGTCACCTGCTGCACGCCGTCGGGGTCGGTCGCCTTGATCGAGACCACCACATCCTCGCCCGACTGGGGCTGATCAACCGACTGCTTCAGCTGCCGGATCTGCGGCCCCGCGTTGGCGACCAAGGCCAGGTTCTGTGCCCCCGGGGTCGGCTGGGCGAGGGTCCCATCCGGGATGGCGAGCTCGAGGTTGAACGACAGGTCGCTGCTGCCGAGCGTGCCGTTGAGCACGTGAACCGCGACCGTGTTCTCGCCGGAGGTCAGGTAGGAGGACGCGCCGGTCAGGGTGTAGCTCTCCCATTCGGCGTCGTGGTTGACGCCGGAGAGGCTGTCGTAATTCTTGACGCCGGCCGACACGTTCGCCCGCACAACCTCCAGACCGTTGATGTAGACAATGGCCCCGTCGTCCACGTAGATCCGCAGGTCCAGCGTGTCGGGGATGTCGCCGTCTAGGGTGAACGACCGCCGCGTGTAGACCGACGAGTAGCTGTTCCGCATGTCGTTCAGCTCGGTCGCGTCGTCGCCGTCGCCGTAGCCGATCGAAGCTGGACCCTCCGTCCAAGCAACCGCGTCGTTGGACTCAACGAAGCCTGTCTGCCGCCAGTCGTTCGCAGGCGATCCCGCGTTGGTGGGCGGGTTCGCTACGATCCCCTTGCGGTACCGCCACACGCTGCCAGCGCCGACCAGCACCGCGCCGGCGTCCGGCGCCGAGGACAAGCCCGACGATCGCCAGCTGCCGGCGAGGTCGTTGTCGAGGTTCGGGTTGATCAGTTCCAGCGAGCTGCCGTACTCGCCGGTGGTGGGCCACGGGAAGCCGGGCTGGTAGGTGACGACATCGATCAGCTCGCCGCCGGCGTCGAGCAGCTCAATACGCTCGCCGTCGTTGCTGAGCTTGTCGCCGGCCTCCCACTCGCCGAACGGCGCGAAGCCGAACTTGGCCTGGAAGTCGGACGCGTTCTGGGTGATCACCAGGTACCCGCCGGCGGGCAGCGTTGACGCATCTGGGAAGGTGTAGTCGACCGCCTCATCGATGCGCCACTGCGACAGGTCGACCGCCGCTGGGCCCGTGTTGTGCAACTCGAGGAACTCGACTCGCTCGGTGTTGATGTCCGGGTCGTAGTGGATTTCGTTGATCACCACCGCCAGCAGGTGACGGGGTTCGAGTCGCTCGAACCGAGCACGAATATGGCGCTGCACCGGTTGGCTCGAGGAATCGCCGCTAACCTGCTTCATCGCGAGTAACCTGACGTCTTGTTAGCACTGCAGAGACGTGAGCGATCAACGCCCTACACCCTGGACGACCTTCTTCTTTCATCTGAGGCACAAGAGCGTGCCGCCCGCGGCCGCTGCCCGAGAGATCGGGCACTTGAGGAGTCAGTCGCCTAGCCATGCGACAATGTCGATAACCGTTCCCCTCAACGGCAGATGCATATTATGGCAGCCCAGCGCTGTCGGGTCGACAAATCGACACGCCGCCAGCCAACACGAGGTTTAGGCGTCGTCGGATTGCGGGAACGCAGCGGGCAAAGCCTCCACCGTTTGCGATGTGGCGGAATAGCCGCAAACTGCCCCTGGTTGAGAGTCCCGGGGAGCGATCGGGACGCAGGATCCCGTACCCACCAATCGGAAACGGCAGAGTAGGCGTCAGAAAGTTCGCCAGCCCGGGCAAGCCGACGCCGCTCCAAGCAGGCAGAGACGCGGCAGAGAAGTAGAAAGTACACCCCGCAGGATTCGAACCTGCAACCTTCGGATTCGTAGTCCGATGCTCTATCCAGTTGAGCTAGGGGTGCACGCGGGCCAGCAGCCCACTTCTCAGTGACAGCACCCGCCGTGGGCGGGTTCGTTGTCTGAGAAGCTCGGATTTTAGCGGGGTTGGGGCCGGCTGGCCAGGGGCATCTACGCGAAAAGCCCCCGGCGGTTGAGCGCCGGGGGCTTTGGCTTTTCTGGATGCAGCGGTCGGCGGGCCAACGGGCCGGCGCCGATCGCTAGGAGATCGGGGCGTGCTGGCGGTCGCCAAGAGCGCTGAGGTAGAGCACCGAGCTCTCTCGCGCCGGGCCCTGGTTGATCTGCTTCATGCCGGCCTGGATCACATCCCGACGGCTGATCTGCCCGAGCAGCCGGTTCGACTCATCCACCACCGGCAACCGGCGGGCGCTGGTCAGCAGGAACACCTGCGCGATGCTCAGCAGCTGGGTGTCGGCAGAGATCGTCTTGGCTTCTGTGTCCATGAACGCGCCGACGCGGTGCGTTGGGAGCTGTTCGTACGCGGCGTCAAGAATGGCGCCCAGGCAGCACCGTTCGCTGAACACGCCGAGGTAGGCGCCGCTGGCGTCGACGACCGGCGCCCCGGAGATGCGGTTCTTCAGGAGCAGCTTAACGGCGTCGTGCACGTCCATGTCCGGGTTCAGCGTGATCAAACGCTTCACCATAATGTCGTTGGCTGTGATCGAAGTCATCTGGCGCCTCGTAGTGAAGTGAAGGCGTCGCGAGAACGGCCGTCCGGGCGTCTTGCGATTGCGAGGAGGAGACGCGAGCGGCGTTGCCTGCCTACCCGCGAACTGCGTCAAGTATAGCGACGCCCGACGCGTGTCGAGCAGATTCCATCTAAAACCGGCGGGAAATTGGGCGGTCTGTGAAAGAGTTCACGATGTGCTGTCCAGCACAACACGACTTACGTCGAGATTGTGATTTCCTTCACACATCATCGTTGAGACCATTGCCTTCTCAGCAATCCTTCGAAGACGAATTCGATCGCCCCGATTGCGACGGCGAGTCGTCAACGCCAGACGTTGATGACCCGCAGCCACGAAGCGTGCCGAGGTGACATCCGGGCTGGTGTGCTCGGCGCATTCGGCGCCCGCCGACGTAGCGAGCGCGTCAACTCATGGATTTGCGGTTGCAGCTCTCAAGTACCGCATGCCTTCTCTCCCCCTTAGTTTCTGAGCACGTCGCGGCGGGGGGCTCAGCTGTGTCGCGGTGGTCCCAGTTGTCAAAAGCCGTGCAATCCGCACCGGCGGCCCCGCGGACACCCGATCGCGAGGGCCAATTGAACGCGGGATCTGTAAGTGCGGATTACCATGAAGGTTTGCTCGCCCCGATGGCCGCTCTCCGCCTGACGCCGACGCCGCACTACAACCAAGCCTATGCCCCAGAACACGGTCCAACCCTCAGGCGATCAGACCTCTTCAGCCAAGCGAGAGGTTCGTTTTGAGCACTCGCTGAGTCTGCCGACTTTGCTGGAAGAGCTGCAGATCTCTTTGCTGGTGTCGACGTACCAAGCAGGCAAGCTGATTGCGCTGGGCGCCGGTGACGGTCAGCTTCGCCAGACGTTCCACAACTTTGACCGGCCGATGGGGGTGGCGCTAAGCGACGACCTGCAGTCGATGGCGGTCGCCGCCCGTGACAAGGTCTGGCTGTTGCGTAACGACCCAAACGTGGCGGGGCAGATGACACCGCCGGTTGGCGGGTGCTACCTGACTCGGTCCGCGTCGGTGACGGGCGAGATCCAGGCCCACGAGATGGCTTGGGCCGGCGGCGAGCTATGGGTGGTCAACACGCTGTTCAGCTGCCTCTCGACGTTGCACCCTGACTACAGCTTTGTCCCACGTTGGAGGCCTTCGTTCGTGAGCGAACTGGCCCCCGAAGACCGGTGCCACCTCAACGGGCTCGCCGTGGTTGACGGTCGGCCCAGGTATGTCACGGCGATGGGCGAGTCCGATGTTGCCGGAGGCTGGCGTGAAGGCAAGGCGAGCGGCGGGGTGCTGATCGATGTCCAGTCCAATCAGACGATTGCTGGTGGTTTCGCGATGCCGCACTCGCCGTTGTGGCACGCTGGCTACGTCTGGCTGCTGGACTCGGGCCGCGGACTCCTGTTGCGCGTCGACCCTGAATCCGGCCAGGTATCTAATGTAGCCCGACTCCCTGGCTACACGCGTGGGCTGGTTATCCATCAGAACTTCGCGTTCGTCGGGTTGTCGAAAATCCGGGAAACCTCCACGTTTGGCGGCGTTCCGATCGCGGAAGATCGCGCACGGCTCAAGTGCGGATTCGGCGTAGTGAACCTGCTGACCGGCGAGCTGGCGGCCCAGTTCGAGTTCGCCGCGGGGGTCGACGAGATCTTTGATCTGGCCGTCGTGCCTGGCGGCTTAGAAACCGCGATCCGAGGCCCCTTCGCGCACCAGGACGGTGAAAAAACCATTTGGACCGTTCCCGGACCGCACTCATAATAGACATACCCCTCCTTCGTCAGGCCGCGGACCCACCGGAACGGGACCGCGGCGACCTCCCCTCCTGAGATTGCAACACCCGTGTCACGTAAATCTGCGCGCAGTCGTCGATCCCTTAAGAACGCCGAGCGCCGCCGCGCGTGTCGGACCAATCGGCGGGGTGGGTGGTCCGGCCGTGGCCCGCTGGGCGTCGAGCCCCTGGAGACGCGCGCGCTGCTGTCCGGGACGCCGATCAACCTTGACCTCAACCCGTTCGGCCCGTCGTACCCGGCCGAGTTTGTCGAGATTGGCGACGTCACGTACTTCGTCGCCAACGATGGGACCAACGGGCGAGAGCTCTGGAAGACCGACGGCACGGTCGAGGGGACATCGATGGTGGCCGACATCCGGCCCGGGGCCGGTTCGTCGTACCCAACGGAGTTGGTCAACGTGAACGGCACGCTGTTCTTTGCCGCTGACGACGGCGCCTCGGGACTCGAGCTTTGGAAGTCGGACGGCACGGCTGATGGCACCACGCTGGTGCGCGACATCCGGCCAGGGACCACCACCAACGAGGGCGTGACCACGCCCAACTCCTCGACGCCACAGTCGCTGACCGCGGTGGGGGGGACGCTGTTCTTCACCGCCGAGGACGGCGTGTCGGGTCGGGAGCTGTGGGCCTCGGACGGCACGCAGTCCGGGACGCGGCTGGTCCGCAATATCTTCACGGGTCAGTCGAACGACGGCTCGACGCCGCTAAGCTCCTCGCCCAGCCAGCTGACCGACGTTGACGGTACGCTGTTCTTCGCTGCGTCAGACGCCGCCGCCGGGCGGGAGCTGTGGAAGTCGGACGGGACCGCCACCGGCACCGTGATGATCAAGGACCTGTTCGAGGGGACCTACCCCTACTACCTCAACGATGAGGACCAGACGTACGTAGGCCGCTACGCGAACAACTCCAATCCCGGGTTGTTCACCGAGCTGAACGGCGAGCTCTACTTTGTCGCCGGCAATGACGAGGTAGGAGCCGAGCTATGGAAGTCGGACGGCACGGAGGCGGGCACCGTTGTCGTGAAGGATATCCGACCCGGCGAAGCGGGCGCGTTCGTGAACCTCGACACGATGGTCTCGACCGGCGGGCTGCTGTTTTTCACCGCCAACGACGGCGTCAACGGCAGCGAGCTGTGGAAGTCGGACGGCACCGCCGAGGGCACGGTGCTGGTCAAGGATGTCCGGCCGGGCGCGGCGGGGCAGCACGGCAGCGGGCAGCTGCAGAACTACACCAGCCTGACCGCGGTGGACGGCAAGGTCTACTTTGCCGGCAACGACGGCGTCAACGGCCGCGAGCTCTGGGTGTCCGACGGTACGGAGGCGGGCACGCGGATGGTCGCGGACATCAGCCCGGGCGACGACGCCGACGGGAACGTCAACAACTCCTACCCGGCCTACATGCAGAGCGTGGATGGAGTGCTGTACTTCTCAGCGTTCAGCGTCGCGAGCGGGCGTGAGCTGTGGAAAACGGACGGAACCACCGAGGGCACGGTGCTTGTCGAGGACCGGATCCACGGCGAGAAGGGCTCCTACCCCAACGAGCTGGCGGACATCAACGGCACGCTGTTCTATTCGAGCGAGGAGAACAACGCCCGGGAACTCTGGATGGTGGCGCCGGAGGACGATTTCCACCTGACGATTGTCGTCGACAGTGAATTCGTCGATATCCCGGCGATGATCGGCGTGGCGTCCGACGGGGGGCTCCAGCCGGTCTACACCTGGGACGACTCGGGCCAGGTGCTGTTCGACTCGGAAAGCGGCCTTACGCTAGGCGACTTCTTCGACACCTGGCGGACCAACGCCGGCCGGGCGGGGAACAACTCGGACGCGGCGCTCAACAGCTTCAGCCTGATGGGCAACTTCATCAATAGTGAAGAAACGCTGCAGATGTTCGTCAACGGGCAGCTGGTGACCTCGTTCGACGACTACGTCCTGCAGGACGACGACTCCATCGTGCTGGTCTACGGCGAGAACCCGGTAGTGTCGTTGAACACCAACTTCGGGCCCATTGTGGTAGAGCTGTTTGAGGGCGCCACGCCCGGCACGGTGCAGAACTTCCTGAACTACGTCAACGACGGCGACTACATCAACTCGTTCTTCCACCGCTCCGACCCGGACTTCGTGATCCAGGGAGGCGGGTTTGTGACCAGCTCCGAGGAGTTCACCGACACGTCGCAGTTCACGAGCGTCCCCACCGACGCCCAGATCCAGAACGAGCCGGGCATCTCGAACCTGCGCGGCACGATCGCGATGGCGAAGCTGGGGGGGCAGCCCAACAGCGCGACCAGCCAGTTCTTCATCAACCTGGGCGACAACTCCGCGCTCGACCTGGCGGCCAACAACGCGTTCACCGTGTTCGGGCAGGTGCTTGGCATGGCGACGGTTGACGAGATTGAGTCGCACGGCATCAACAGCGAGAACGGCTCGCCGTTCGGCGAGCTGCCGCTCTCGCGTGACAACACGCTGACGGTGATCGAGTCCATCGAGGGCTACGGAGACCTGACGGGCGAGGTGTATGTAGACGCCAACCAGAACGGCGTGTTCGACGCCGGCGAGATCGGGATCAACAGCGCGTTGGTCTACATCGACGGCAACGACAACGGCGTCCGGGACGCCGACGAGGCCGCGGCGTTCACCGACGCCGACGGCCGCTACCGCCTGCAGGCTTCTGCGGGCGATCATCTTCTTCGGGCGGACCTGTCGTCGTCCGGGTTCGTGTCAGGCAACGGCAGCCACGACGTGGCGGTCCGGATTGGCGAGACCGTTTCTGGGCTCGACTTTGTCGGGGTCCAGCTTAGCGTGCTAGGGACGATCGATCTGATCGCTTCGGCGGACACCGGTTCGGCCGACGACGACGACCTGACCTCCCGCAACAACTCGTCCGCCGCCAATGTGCTCCAGTTCGCGGTCACCAACGCAACGGTGGGCGCGGAGGTTCGGGTCTACGCGGGCGATACGCTCATCGGCGTGCGGGTGGCGACGAGCGATACCGTCATCGTGACGACCAACGGCGCCGCAGCGCTCGGCGATGGCGAGCACATGATCACCGCGACCCAGACGCTAGGCGGCGTTGAGAGCGACCCAACCGACGTGCTCTCGATCACCGTCGACGCGACGCCGCCCGCGGCCATTTCTTCGGCCCCGCCCGAGACCGTAGAGCTCGACGGCGAGGCGTTCACCTTCGACGTGCAGAGCCCCGACGAGGGGCAGCCGAGCGTCGTCTACTCGCTGGACGGCGCGCCGGACGGGATGACAATCGATGCGGCAACCGGCGTCATCACCTGGGCCGCCGACGCCGACGACACCGGCGAGCACCCGTTCACGATCCTCCTGACCGACGGCGCCGGCAACACCGTCTCGCAGGCGGTAGCGCTCACGGTGTTGGCGCCAGCTCCGGCGTTCCCGGATGAGTATGAAGTGGACGAGGACGCCGTGCTGCAGGTCGCGGCGGAACTGGGTGTGCTAGCCAATGACGGTGACGGCGACTCCAATGTGACTTCCGCGACCGTGGTCGAAGGTCCGCTGCACGGCCAGCTCGATTTCAACTCCGACGGTTCGTTCACCTACACGCCCGACCCCGACTTCTTCGGCGAGGACTCCTTCACCTACGTTGGATCGGCCGGGGACGAGCAGACTAATGTCGCCCGAGTGACGATCGTCGTGAATGGCGTGCAGGACGTCCCGGTGACCATGGAGGACGCGTACGACGTCGATGAAGACGGCGTCTTGACCGTCGACGCGGCCGCGGGCGTGCTGGCGAACGACACCGACCCAGAGGGCGACGCGATCACCGTCGAGCTGGTGGACGGCCCCACACACGGGACGCTAAGCTTGATGGAGGACGGCTCGTTCACCTACACCCCTGACGGGGACTTCTCCGGATCCGACTCGTTCACCTACCGGGCAAGCGATGCGACGGCCACGTCCGGCCCGGTGACGGTCACGCTCACGGTCAACCCGGTCAACGACGCCCCCTCGGCGACCTCCGAGGCGTACTCGGTCGACGAGGACTCGACGCTGACCGTCGACGCGGCCACCGGGGTGCTCGTGAATGACTCGGACGTCGAAAGCGGCTCCCTCACCGCGGTGCTGAAGACCGACGCCGCCAACGGCACGCTGACCCTGATGGACGACGGGTCGTTTACTTACACGCCGGACGCCGATTTCTTTGGGACCGACTCCTTCACCTACGCCGCCAGCGATGGCGACCTTGAATCAACGGAGGTGACGGTCACGATCACCGTGGCCGCGGTCGCGGACGCCCCCAACGCGGCGGACGACGCGTTCACCGCCCCTAATGACAGCAGCCCCCAGCCGCTGGACGTCCTGGCGAACGACGACTCGGATCCCGACGGGCAGCAGACGCTGACCGTCACGGCGGTCACGCAGGGGACGCAGGGCGGGACCGTCACGTTAAGCAACGGTGCGATCACGTACGCCGCTCCCGACGGCTATATCGGCGACGACACGTTCACCTACACAATCACCGACACGGACGGCCTCACCAGCACCGCCACGGTCACGGTCACCGTTGAAGAGGCGGCCAACAACACACTCAGCGGCTTTGTCTACATCGATGCTAACGGCAACGGCGAGCGGGACGCCGGTGAGGCGGGGGCGCCCGGCGTGCGCATCACGCTCACCGGCACACCAAACTCGAGCAGCGCCAGCGCCGTGAATATGTCGGTTCTCACCGGCGACGACGGCAGCTACACGTTCGAGGACCTCCCTGCCGGCACGTACGAGCTGACGGAGACGCAGCCAGCCGCCCTGGCCGACGGCGACGAAGAGACCAGCGTCTCCGGCGCTTCGATCAGCGACGACGTGATCAGCAACATTGTCCTCTCGGGCGGCATGACCCACGAGGAGAACAACTTTGGCGAGCTTGCGCTCCTCCCGCAGTACTACTCCATTGTGTGGATGTTCGCATCGTCGACCGATCCGCAGTCGCTGCTGGGCGACATCGTTGAGGCCGCAGGGCAAGCGACAGGCAGCTCGCAGCAGGCCCAGGCGTTGAGCACGGCGCCGGTCGATAGCGGACCGCCTAGCGCCAACGCCCAGCCAATCAGCACGCCGGCGGATGGCGGCTCCGTGGCTGCGGCGTCCACCTTACAGCCTGCCACGTCCAGCGCAGCCCGGCAGGCCAACGTAGTCGCCGTCACGCCCCAACAGGTTGAAACCGTCATGGACATTCCAGTGACGATTGCGGCGCCTCAGGTCGATGGCGAAGAGGTAGTCGAACTGGAGGTCGTTACCGAGCCATCGCACGGCGTGGTTAGAACCCAACCCGGAGTCGGCTTGGTGTACCTGCCGGCAAACGGATACGTTGGCGACGACGTGTTCAGCGTTCGCGTCCGCGGCGAAGACACAGCCATGTCGTTCGAGGTCAGCGTCCTCTCGCCTCAGGCGGTCGCATTCGCCATGCTGGCATCGGGCGCCAACCACGACGAGACGCTCGTCGACCTACCAATGCCAGAGATCGATGGGCCCGCTGACGCCGAGTCATTCGACGCTGCGTTCGAGCAGTCCAGCGAGGGCGTTGCCGCCGCGATCTAAAAGCGAGACTCCAGGCCCGCCCGAAATCCCTGCGCCCAGTAGCTGGTCGAGGCGAAACCGAACGCCGGCCGCGGGTCGCCGGTGAGCGTACCGGGAGGGATCTGTGTCGGGTTTACCGCGGCGTCGATCTGCTCGGCCGCCCGCAGCACGTCGCTCCAGAAGACAATGTTGTAGCCCACTGAGAGCGACGTCGACTTCTTCAGCCGGTAGCGAAGCGTCAGCCCCACCTCTGAAACCGCGCTGAACTCGCTCCGCGAGTACTCGCCAGCATTAGACCCCTGAACCAGCAGGCCTGCGTCGGATGTGCTCGATCCGCCGCCCGTGGTGACGGTTGTGCTGCCGGCGATGCGGGCCTTCTGCCGGGTGGCGCCAAGCGCGGTCTTCACGGTGCAGTCGTAGCTCCACCGGCGTCCCTGCACAAGCTGGCAGGTGAAGCCCACCTGACCACCGTGGAAGGTGTTGCTAGTCGAGAACAGGTCTTCCAGATTGGTTGTCGCGCCGGCCGTCGGGCCGGACAGGGCGAGGGACGTCTGACGGATCGCGATACCGTCGTCCAGCTCCGCCGCCCGGTAGCCGACCGTCAGCTCCATATTGGCGCCGCGGTAGCAGCAGGCGTCCTGCCGCATCTGCAGCTCGTACGAGCGGAACTCGCTGCTTGCGTCGACGCTCAGACCGCCCGACACCAGTCCGCCGAACCCGATAAGCAGCGCGTCCTGCTGACCTGATTGGGAGTTGAAGAAAGGACGGGCGAGGATCGGAAACTCATCGCTCGATGTGGCGAATGCCTCGTCAGCGTCTTCTAAAAAGGAGTAGATGAACTCGACGCGTCGGTTTCGATAAGATCCGGCCGCCGTGCCCAGAGTCAACCGACCTCCTGATTGGCCGCCGTTGTTTAGCGAGTCGCCCCCCAACAGAGTGGTCGTCGACGCCAGCCCCAGCACGCCGGCGTCGTCCTGCGCGGTCCCGTTGTCGCTGGTGGTTACCAGTGCCGGGGAATCTGAGCCCTTGGCCCAGCCGTAGACGTACTCCACAGCGCCGTAAACACGCGGCCACTTCCGTGGGCGAACGCAGTCACCGCATCCGATCGTGTCGCCGCATCCGAGGTCAAGCTCGCAGCCGCAAGCCGGGTCATCACAGCAGCCGGCGACGAGGTGCTCGTTGTACGAGACCAGCTCGGTCTCCGACTCTGCTAGATCGTTTCTACAACCGGAGTCGCCGCTGGTGGGCTCGTGACTCTCCTCGGATTCGCCAAAGCGACCACCGCCCGGGTTGTGCCCGAAGTACTGCCCGTTGATCCAGACGCCGCTGCTACCGGCGACAACGCCCCGCTGTTGGGCATGGCTGCTGGACGGACCTGCTGCGCAGAACGCTAGCAGCGCAACGATAGTAACTGCAGACCTAGACATCGCGCCTACTCTCGCAAGACAGCGTGTAGAGAGCGCCCCCCTAGGCGCCTGCGGGCAGCCCCGCATAGTGAGGGTTATCGGCAGACTCGGGCGCAATCGTTACAGATTGTCTAACCCGAACAGGCGGGAAAGGGGCGGCAACAACCGAGAATTGGCGGCCCAAGGCCAGAGACCCCGCCCTAGACCAGAGAGCCCTAGACCAGAGAGTAGTGCAGCGGTCGGGGAGGGATGCTTACCCCTGCAGCTTTCGTCGGGGATTCGTCAGCCCGGCGGCCGGCAGGGGGCAAAAATGGGGGCGCCTCACGTTTGCGACCCACGCCCGCCGCTAGCCCAGCCGGCGAGACCGACTGATCCCCGTAGCGGCTGCCCCGCAGTTTATTCCCGTGGGCAGCGGCGCGGGCAGACGGCCCTGCATGGGAGCCCTGCCGATGGCCTCTCCCCCGCAGCATTCACGAGACGATGTACCGCCACTCGCGCAGCAGGCGGCGGCATTCGGCAACAATCTGGAAAAAATCGAAAGAAAAAACACCTCAAGAACGGCGTAAGATACACGACCCAAACCACTATGCCACAACACATTACAGCTTATTGGAGATGTGGGTATATTTTTATAAGAAACTATGGTATGTGACTTCGCGCCGCCGCTTTTCTGGCACGAGGTTTGTTGGCCGGGTAAGATTTGCCCATAACGGCGACAACATGCCGTCCGCAGACAACTTCAACCAAGTCCTCGGAGGTGCAGAATGCGACAGCTTGCGATCAAGACGAAAGAAGTCACCCGCTGCGACCAGCCGGTCGACCCGGTCGTCGGGATCAACGCCGCCTGCCGCGAGCTCGGGCTCTCGGAGCGGACAATCCGCCGCCATGTCGCCGAGGGGCGGATCCGGCACGCCAGGGTTGGCGGCTCGATTCGAATCCGCGCGAGTGAGCTGGAACGCATCAAGGACGAAGGCCTCCGTGTGGTTGAGTAGCCCCGCGACACACGATCACGACCCGCTCGCGCGTTTGTTGGCGACGCGTGATTGGGGTTCCCCTACCGCCAGAGGCGCTTCGTGCAAGCCAACAAGAAGCTTCGGATCGCGTGCGTCGAAATCGAGTCGATCCGTCCAGTCGGCGAGACCTTCAGTGAAGGTTTTCGCATCGATCTCATCGAGGTCGTGGAGTGCGGGCGTCGCCCCCGGCGATGGGCCCTCGAGCTGGCCGCCACGTCATTGCTATGCCGGCGGGATTTTTCCGCGGCCTGTCGGGAGCACCTGAGTATCTTGCCCTACCTCCGTCGGCCGCAGGCCGGCAAGCCTTGGGCCGGCATTGTCAACGCTGCTTTGGCGATGGAGTGTTGCGCGTGAGAACACAAGTAAGCGAAAACCTCGAGGCCGCTCTCGACTACGCCGAGCGGGGTTGGCGGGTAATCCCCTGCGACGTTGAGAAGAAACACCCGCCGCTAAAGCGGTGGCAAGAGCTGGCGACCTGCGACCCGGATCAGATAGCGGAGTGGTTCGAAGAGAAGTTCCCCGGCGCCGGCGTCTCGCTGGTGTTCGGCCCCGCGAGCGGGATCGTCGACATCGACGTCGACAACGCCGAAGACGGCGACAAGCTCTGCCGGCTGGCGTTCGGCGGCGAGTGGCCGGCAACGCCGACCTACTTGTCGGGCACGAAGAAAACGCCCCATAGGCTCTTCCGGTTCTCAGAAGAGCTGCCGAGCCTGGCGAATATCAACCTACGCGACGTCGGCTTCGACATCGACTTGAAGATCGGCGCGATCGGCAAGGGATCGCACAGTCTGGCGCCGCCGTCGAGGGGCTACCAGTGGGTTCCGGGCCTGTCGCCCGACGACGTCGAGCCGGCCGAGCTGCCCGACTCGTTCCTCGCTTGGATTTCGAACCAGGTCGTCGGCGGGGGCGGCGTCGACGAAGGGCCCGCGGCGAAGTCGCCCGACGAGTGGGCGGAGATATTCGCCGGCGTTGACCAAGGGGCCCGGAACGACTCGCTAACTAAGGTCGTTGGGAGGGGGCTTCGGCTGCTCGCCGATCCAGGTTCGCCCGACGCGATCGCTTACCTCGTTGACCAGGCGCGGGCATGGAACCGGCAGAACCACCCGCCGCTTGACGATGACGAGCTTGTGCGAACGGTCCGGTCGATAGTTGGGCGTGAGAATAAACGGCGTGCTGGACAGTGCGTGGAAGCCGATGGCTTCAAGATCGTGATTCGTCAGGGGGATCCGTGCATCTACGAGTTGCATTTTCCGGCAATGCGTGATCTGCCCCCGGGGCACGTCGACCTCAAGAGCGACCAGCTCTACTCCGGGGCGAAGACTCGCGATGCGTTGGGGGACGCCGGTTATTTCTTCCAAGACGCCCGCGCGTTCGTAAAGACGTGGCCGCAGGACATCCTTCCCGATCTGCTAGCCAACGCCGAGAGGCGGGCTGCCGACCCCAGCGAATCTCGCCGGGCGATCATCGCGCAAGCGGTGCTCAGCGTAATCAGCCGTCAGGCGAGCCACAGCCGCGTGTTTTCTGAGGGCGAGGAGCCGGTGCCGGATGGGGTTAGCCGGTATGAGAGCGGCGACATGCTGATCAGCGTGTCCCTCATCGGCGAAGAACTCCGGTACCACAATGATCGCCCAACGCGCAGTGAGTACGTCGAGGTACTCCGCGAAGCGGGATGCTCGAAGGTGCGGCCTGGCAGCCGTTCGAGTGATCGGCGCCGCTACTGGCGGATGACCAAACGCAACCTGCAGAAGCTCGAAGCAATTGCGTGGCCCGCGTGACCCGTCCCTTATAGGGAAACTTTTCAGTGAGTGAGCAAATAACAACGGGACACGTGGGACACGTGGGACACGGAAGAGGGAATCTGGCGTGTGTGAGACGAAACCCAGAAAAAAGTACCACTATTGGCTCAGCTCGGCAGTGGTCCAGCGTCCCCAACCGTGGTGCCGTGTCCCGCGGCGGGGGGACACGGCCGCAAGTCACGGCCCAGCTGCCCTCCTCTGTTGGCCGAAGTTTGGGACACCCCCCGGGTGCGGGTCCTTTTTCACGACCTGAAACGGGCTGACCAAAGGGAACAGCCGGATACTGCAACTTTCTTTACTCTTGCGCGGAAACGCCAATTCAGGAGACCAGTCAAGTGATCGTTGAATTTGTCCCCGGTGTCCGGGAGATCGCCACACCGACCTGGCCGATGACGCCGGAGCAACTAGCCGCCCAGCCCGCCCCAGTGCAGGCCGCGGTGCAAGCTTTCATCGCGGCCGACGCCCAAGACGACGAAGTCGCGGCGGCAATCGCCCCGCTTAGGCCCGCGGCCCCGTCTAAGGGGACTGATCGCCGGGCGACGTCGAGCCCCGCGCCCGGCGTCCGCTTCGCGAGAGGCTTTCGGGCGAAGCCTCGCCGCGTGAAACGCTGATCTGGAAATCCCGACCCCGTCAACAATCCAACAAGAGGAACCGATGACGATGCCTAAAGAAGCGGGTTTGCGATGCGACCCGTTCGACGTGAAGCTACCGACTGTGCTGGCGAAGCGCGTCGACGAACTACACCGCCGCGGCCTCGAGACCGAAGCCGAGGTCAGCGAGCTGCAGGCTTCGATTAGCGGGCTGTTCGAGAACGCCCGCGACGCGACACTCGGCGATCTGATCGACGACGGCCGCAAGCTCGCCCGGCGGCGCCAAGAGCTGCTGGCCGAGCTAGGCGATCTGCAGATCGCGGCGTCCGACCTGCGTCTCGAGATGCTCCCGGCATTCGCGGCGCACGTTGAGCGTTGCGAGGCCGAACGTGACGCAGCGATCAAGGCCGAACGTGAACGGCTGGCGGCAATCGGGATTGATGCGAGCGTTATGCCCGCGGCTCAGACCAGCGAAGACGCAGCCGAGCGCCAGCTGCAGGCCCGGATCGTCGACTCGGACGCAATCCTCCCGCTGGCCGGCAAGGTACGCCAAGCTCGGGAGCGGCTCCGCGTGCTTGATAGCGTTCGCCGGGACCGCCGCCACGATTCGGACCAGGCTCGCGACGCCCGCCTCAAGCGGACGCGTGCGGGCGTCAGGATCGCGATTCCGCGCCAGACCGACCCGGTCCTCGCCGCGATCGCTGCGGCGGTCGGCTTGGCCGAAGACGTCCCGCAGCCGCCCAGGACGCCGGACCAAGTCCGCGGCCTGAGCGCGGACGCCCAACGGGTGCTGGCGGGCGTGTAGTAGTTCACCGGCTCGAGCGCGGTGGACCCGCGGCGTGTCGACAGCCGGCCTAGCGGCCCCCGGCGGTCAGAGACCGGGTAGGCGTCGCGGGAAGCCTCTGCCCGCGGCGCCGCGTCCGCTTCTCACCAGACAGATAGCTAGTCCTGCCGAGCCGTGCTGGCTTAGCGTGATCCTTGGCAACTCGAACGACACCCGCGCCGGTCAGAGCGTCAGCGGCCGCGGCGCGGGGCTATGGAACGGGAACCGGTACTGAGATCCGCTGCATCATAAAGTGGCTGGTGTTAATGACAACTGAAGCCATCATGGCGAACCAAAGAATATGCATCAATAAGAGAAGATTCTCCCAGGTGATGTTTCGAAAGAACTTACTGCTAAGCGAAAAGCGTGGTGGGATGCCAGTGATCTTCTCACGCTCTTCTAGCTCGAGCGTCTTGCGTAGAAGTACGACGCGGATGAGGTTAAAGAGTAGGACAACAGCGAAGCAGCCCAGGCTCAAGTAGTTCGGCTGCCATGATGCCTGCCAGTTCTTGCCCCCCGTCACGATGAAGCGAAGCAAGGCTTCAAGCAGCGTCATCGAGTCATCACCCGGCTGGTCCTTGAACTTTGCGCCAGCCCACTTTGAGCCGACGAACCAGATGTATGGCCAGAGGAACACAGCCACAGACAGCAGGTGAATCGTTCGCCAAACTCCGCCGAATCGGTATCTAAGCTCGTAAACAGGATCAGAGATGGCCATCGCGGACAAGTTGCCAAGCGTTAGGCTCCCCATCTGTGGACCAAGCGTATTCAAAAAGTTCCTGTCCGCCTTACACTCGTCGCAAGACCGCAGGAATTCGAAAGTAGTCGATGGATCTACATCAACGTTGCATAGCGATGCGTGATCAAGAATCGCCCCCGTGAATTCAGCAGATCGAAGCGATGAGTCATCGAAGTACACCCAAGTGAGGTTCGCGTTAGTAAACTCAGCGCTTGTAAGATCCCCCTTGAGACGCGCCCCATGCAGGTCCGCATCGCGAAAGTTAGCGTGCCTCACGCTCGGTAGGGGATGGCCTCCCGGTCCCCAAGTAGGATAAATCCAGGACTCAACCAGAGTTGCATTGCGGAAAGTCGCGCCAGTTAAGTCGCAGTTGATAAACTTGGTGCCCGACAGCACCAGGTCGTCAAAGTCGGCCTCTCGGAAGTCTAGCGATTCAATCCGTAGATTTGTAAAGTCAGAAAGTCCCGGGAAACCCCTTCGAAACTCCGCTAGCGCTCTCGCGTGATTTCCATAGGGATTCGCTACGTCGACACTGAGCGATGCAACGTGCTGATCGATATTCTCGAAGAAGTCCTTTACTTGCTCGCTAGCCATGTGGTGATCGCGCAGGTGAATGTGACTGCCTAAGCCATGCGTTGGGGTCGGCCACTCTCGCAAGTGAGACGTTGGTGCCGGCGGCACTAGATTAGGCGGTCCGGGCTCGCAATGCCACAACATAGCCGCCCGATTCGTGCAACCCGGCCTGAGCGGCTACGATGCCGCCCGCCATGGAAACGCCGCTCCACTCAACGCCCGTTGTCAGGAGGCCACCGCAGCCGCTGCCCGAGGGCGTGACGCGTTGCTGCCATGCCGGGCCCGACGCGACGCTTGAGAATTGCTGGGCGGTCCGGGTGACCATGCGGATGCTTGATGGCTCCCGGGCGTTCTCGCTCATTGCGTGGCGAGACCGTCCGACGCAGATCAGGCCGATCAACAAGCCGCGAATCACGGCGCTGCGACCGGGAGATTGGGTTCGGTGGCGGCGTGGTGTGTATGAGGTTTGCGAGCTTCAGGTCTGGCGTTAGCGACGCGTACTATGGCGGAGGGCAGAGTTTGAGCAATACCTGGCTTGCGTATCGGAGACATCTAGAAGCAGTACAGGCTCCACGAATCCCAAGGCTTGTTGCTCGTCAGCTTGCCGGACGCGATTCCCTGCTGCACGGTCTCGCTGTAGACGGCGGTGGGGTCCCAGTGTCGAATGATGCCTCTGCCCGATCCGTAGAGATTCGCAACGCGATAGTATCTAGCAAGGCTCCGGAGCGAAGGTTCCTCTCTTGCCAGTTGAAGCGTCAACTTCGCGATCAGTGCGCCAATAGGTGTGAACTCGTCGCTTTGCGAATGGGACGAGTAAGCGTGTGCGATAAAGGAGGTATTGACTTGTCCCTCGTTTGCCCCCCAGTCTCCAAGGACATGGGTGGGCCATTCTGCCAACACCCGCGGGCCAAAGAAAGCCAGGGAGTCTTGGGTCCATGCTCCGAGATCGGCAACACACAGGACATCAAGCAATTCCCGAGGATGCTCGGCCACCCGTCCACTCTCTGTCTCCAGCTTGACCGTGACATTCTCCTCAGGCGTAGACTTCTCGCGTTTCCACACGTGCGAGTGAGCGAGAATCCCGTAGACAACCGGCGCGTAGAGCTCTTCGTAGGGCGTGCCCTCTCTCTTGGGGAATAGATTCTTGACTGCTTTGCAGGTTGCGACTGCCTCTTCGATATGAGCGCCTTTAAGCGTAGTCTTGCACTCGAACGCGGCGGCGACACCGGCGGCCAGGTACAGCTTTTTGTCGAGCAGTTTCTCGGGATATACGCTGTTTAGAACAAGCACATCTATCTGCGGACTCGTCTCACCTTTCTCGCTAATAATGCGCCCTTTTGTAACAACTTCGTAGTTCCGAGGAAGCCAGCCTCGCAACAGGGTAGCCCAGTTCTCTTCACCCTGATCCCCGGCGGTTCCCGGGTCTTCGGTCGCACGTCTACTGATGCGGTCGTACTCCGCCGACATCAATACCGTCATTTGTTGCATGAAGTCGTAGAGATCGTGCTTGTTCTTATCCATCGCAGCAATCCTCCAGTGAAGTGGATGTAGTCCTGCACGCGTCACTACTCCTCACGCTAGTACGGATCTTAGCAAACCACGCACGTCAAAGTCAGCAAGGTGTGTCGATACGCGCGGGAAGGGACTTCTGCGTGTAGTTATCGCTGGCATTGTCGACCTCTGGGGCTAGCCACGCCTTAATCGAGGCAGCTCGAGCAGGACGGATCACCCGGCGAGTGCTCGAAGACCTGCATGCCAGACTCGAGGCCTTGTCGCGCCGGCTTGAGCAAGGCGGCCGGTTAGCCAGTGCGGCTATTGCCGAGGTTGAGGCCGTCCTCGAGGACAAGGCAGACCAGAGCAGCGAGCTGCGTGCCGCTGGCTGATCCGCTCGCCAGATGATGACCTCAAGGCTCGCCCCGTCGTGCGACTAAGCGACGGCCGATGACCTCAGAGTCGCCAAGACCAGAGCCCGTCACGCGTGACGTGAGGGGCGCAGGAACGTTGCAAGTCTATAACCCCGGAGGTACTGCTGTGAGCGAGCCCCCTATCCGCACTAATCCTCAGACGCCGGCGTTTCCGGTGGTCCACATCGACGAGCTTTGCGAGCGGCTCAACGTTAGCCGTGACTGGGCGGTCCGCGTCCTGCTTAAGCTTGAGAACCCTCCCCCGCATTTTACGATCGGCCAACAGACATTCTTCGGGGTTGAGCCGTTCAACCAATGGATGCTCCAGATGACTCGCGCGGCCGGTTTCGACGTGGGAGGGCAGGACTGATGGCATCACTCAGCAGCGAAAACGGTCGGCGGATCATTTACCTCAACCGGCCGCGTCGCCCGAAGGTATCACTCGGCCGAATCTCCAAGTCGCAAGCCGAGTCGATCTGCAGGCACGTTGAGAACCTCGAGGCCGCTAAGCTTGACGGCTCGGCGCCGCATGACCGCACGTCGCGTTGGCTGCGCGAAATCGACTCGAAGCTGCGGCGCCGCCTGGCGGACCTCGGATTGTGTGAACCGCTCGAGAGCGACCGCGGCCTGACGCTCGGCCAAGCGATCGAGCGGTACAAGCTCCAGAAATACCCCGGCTACAAGCCAGGGACGATTCAGATTCACGATCAGGCATTCAACCAGGCCAAGAAGTTTTGGGGCGCCCGGCGGCCGATGCAGACGATCACCGGAGGTGACGCCGAGGCGCTCCGTGACCACATGCTGCAGGACGGTCTCGCCGAAGCGACCACGCGCAAACGGTGCGCAATCGTCGCGAAGCTGTTCCGCCACGCGATCAAGTTCCGCATCATCGACCGCAACCCGTTCGCGGACGGCGAGGTCCCCATGGCGAACGTAGCCAGCCCACATGCGGGTTACGTGAGCGAGGCCGACGCGCTCGCCGTGCTCGGCAAGATAAGCGGGAGCGAGTGGCGGCTCTTGTTCGGGCTGGCTCGCTGGGCCGGCCTGCGGATCGGTTCTGAGGCTCGCCCGCTTCGTTGGGGGGACATCGACTTCGACGCCGAGCGGATTCGAGTGACGTCGCCGAAGACGGCGAACTACCCCGGCCGCGAGACGCGACTGATCCCGCTGTTTACTGGCACGCTCGAGCGGTTAGTCCTCGACCGCCTGGCCGTTGCTCAGGACAGCGACGAAGCCGCCCCCGGCGACCTGGTGCTCCCAATGCTGCGAGGACGGTCAGACGCTTCGCTGCGCAAGCGGATAACGACCGCCGCCGACGCTGCCGGCGTGCCTCAGTGGCGTCGCTTGTGGCACACGCTGCGGGCGTCATGTCAAACCGACCTAGTGACCCGTGGAGTCGCGCCGCACGTCGTCTGCGCGTTCCTGGGCAACAGCCCCAAGATTGCCGAGAAGCATTACCTGCGCGTCCACGATGCCCACTTCGACCAGCACACTGCGCGGGGTCAGAAAATGGGGGCAGAAATGGGGGCAGTCAGGGGGCGCCAAGCGTTGCAAAGCGAGGACACCGCAGAAAAGACGTGATGCTCTAAGCCCTTATGCCGTCACTGCTTGGCACTGTTTTGCAGAGCGTGTCAGAGATTTGCTCTTGCATCAAAGCGGTCGGGGAGGGATTCGAACCCCCGGTGAGTTTCCCCACGCCGGTTTTCAAAACCGGTGCATTCGACCACTCTGCCACCCGACCGATTCGCCCAGATTCGCGTCGGGCGTGCTGCGGGATTATGGTCCAGCACGCCCGGGCGTTCAAGGCTCGCTGCAAGCCTAGGTCACCCGGGGGCCCGCAGCGGTTCACGACCGCGCGGAAACGCCCGTTGACGGGGGCCCGTGCCGTCCGTCAAAATACTCGGTCCGGCCTCTTCAGGCGCCGCACACGACCCAAACGAAGTCCAGAACCGCACCGATCCAAGGAGCCCACCATGCCAGGCAGCGAACGCCGCCGCGAACTACGCCGCCGCCGCAAGCGTCGCGAGACCATCGATCAGTTCAAGGCCCGCCTGCCCAAGGCATCCAACAGCGAGAAGGTCGAGATCGCCCGCAAGCTGCGTGAGATGACCCCGGGCGCCGAAGAGCTGATCACTCGCTGGGAGCTGGCCGAGGTCGACCGCTAGAGCGGTCCCTGCGGAGCAAGCCCAACCACGAGACACCATCGCCGGCGGCGGACGCGCTTAGCGCGGTCCGCCGCCGGCGTTTTGGTGTTGCTGGCTAGGTTCGCTCGAAGGTGAAGGCGTCGCCGTCCCAGTCGATGCGGACCGCGGCGCCCTCGGGGAATCCCCCCTTCAGCAATTCTGACGCCAGCGGGTTCTGCAGCTTCTGCTGCATTACCCGCTTCAGCGGGCGGGCGCCGTACATCGGGTCGTAGCCCTCGTTGGCGATCTCCTGCCGAGCCGCCTCGGTGACCTCCAGTCCCAGCCCGTTGCGTTCCAGCAGCTTCGCCAGTTGCCGGACCTGCAGGTCCACGACGCTGCGGATCTCGTCCCGCTTGAGCGGGTGGAACACGATGGTCTCGTCGACGCGGTTGAGAAACTCCGGCAGGAATTGCCCGCGGAGCGCATCGTCGACAGCGCTCCGCATCTCTTCTTCGGTCCCGCCCTCGTCTGCAATCTTCTGGATCAACTGGCTGCCGATGTTGCTGGTCATCACGATCAGCGTGTTGGAGAAGTCGACCGTGTGACCGTGGTTGTCGGTCAGCCGGCCGTCGTCCAGCACCTGCAGCAAGATGTTGAAGACGTCGCGGTGCGCCTTCTCGATCTCATCCAGCAGCACAACGCTGTACGGCCGGCGCCGCACCGCCTCGGTCAGCTTGCCGCCCTCCTCGTAGCCGACGTACCCGGGGGGCGCGCCGATCATTCGGCTGACGGTGTGCTTTTCCATGAACTCGCTCATATCGAGCCGGACCATGGCGTTCTCGTCATCGAAGAGCGTCTCGGCCAGCGCCTTGCAGAGCTCGGTCTTGCCGACCCCGGTGGGGCCGCAGAAGATGAACGAGCCGATCGGCCGGCTCGGGTCCTGCAGCCCGCTGCGGCTGCGACGCACCGCGTTGGCGACCGCCTCGACCGCCTCGTCCTGACCGATGACCCTTTGGTGGAGCCGCTCCTCCAACACCAGCAGCTTGGCCCGCTCGGTCTCCATCATCCGTGTCACGGGTACGCCGGTCCACGAGCTCACGACCTCCGCGATCTCGTCCGGCGTGACTTCCTGCCGCAGCAGGCGTTTGCGTTCGGGCGTGTCGACGCCGCTGTCCTCGCTCGCCTCGTGGGCCTCGATCTCCGCCATCCGCTTCTCGAGCTCCGACCGCGCGACGTCCAGCTCGTACAGCTTCTGGTAGGTCGCCTCGGGGATCGGCTGCCCGGCGGACTGCTGCTCCTTGATGCTAGTGGCCTGCTGCTCGTAGGCCAGCTTCGCCTCCTCCAGCTTGCGACGGACATCGGCCACGTCGCCGACGCCGAGCTTCTCCGCCTCCCACTGCTCCCGCAGACTGGCAAGCTCGCGTTGCTGCTCCTCCATCTCGTCGTTGATCTCGGCCAGCCGCTGCTGGGCGTGCTCTTCCTTCTCCTCGGTAAGCTGACGGGCGGCGAGCTCGAGCTGGACGAGGCGGCGCTGCACCTCGTCGATCTCGGTCGGCACGCTCTCCAGCTCCATCGCCAGCCGGCTCATCGCCTCGTCGACGAGGTCGATCGCCTTGTCGGGGAGTTGGCGGTCGGCGATGTAGCGGTCGGACAACTCGGCCGCGGCGACCAGCGCCGAGTCGCGAACCTTCACGCCTTTGTGGTGCGCCTCGTACCGCGGCTTGAGCCCACGCAGGATCGCAATGGTGTCTTCGACCGACGGCTCGCCCACAAACACCGGTTGGAACCGTCGCTCCAGGGCGGCATCCTTCTCAATGTACTTGCGGTACTCGTCGAGCGTGGTGGCGCCGACGCACCGCAGGTCGCCCTGCGCCAGGGCCGGCTTCAGCAGGTTGGCGGCGTCGGCGCCCCCCTCGGCGGCGCCTGCGCCCACCACGGTGTGCAATTCGTCGATAAACAGGATCACCTGCCCGTTGGCGTCCTCGACCTCCTTGAGGAGTGCTTTGAGCCGCTCCTCAAACTCGCCGCGGAACTTGGCGCCGGCGATCAGGGCGCCCATGTCGAGGGCGACCACCCGCTTGGACTTGAGACTCTGGGGCACGTCACCGGCCACGATCCGTCCGGCCAAGCCTTCGGCGATGGCGGTCTTGCCGACGCCCGGCTCGCCGATCAACACTGGGTTGTTCTTGCGCCGACGCGACAGCACCTGCACCACGCGGCGGATCTCCTGGTCCCGGCCAATCACCGGGTCCAGCTTGCCCTGCTTGGCCCGCTCCACCAGGTCGATGCCATACTTCTCCAACGCCTGGAACTTACCCTCCGGCTCCTGGTCGGTAACTCGGGTCGAACCGCGGACCTGCTGCAACGCCTTGAGCAGGTCGGATTCCTCGACGGCGTTCAGCTTCAGCAGGTCCTTGGCTTTCGAGGGCGCCTTGGCGAGCGCGAGCAGCATGTGCTCGGTCGACACGAAGTCGTCCTTCATGTTGCTCGCTTCGCCCTGCGCGGCCTCCAGCACGGACATCAACGCCTGCGAAGCCTGGGGCGGCGCCCCACCGGCGGCCGTGGGCAGGTGCTTGAGGTCCGCGTCGACGGTTTGGGACAGTTGGCCGACGTTCGCCCCGGTCTTTTCGAGCACCGGGCGCACCACCCCCTCGCCGTCCCGCAGCAGGGCCGCGAGTAGGTGCAGCGGCTCCACCTGGGGATTGCCCGCGTCGGCGGCCAGCTCCTGGGCGTTCTGCACCGCAGCTTGGGACTTGTGGGTCAGTTTGTCGAATCGAAAGGCCATGAACGCTCGGTTTCCAGTCGCGGTTGGGGGGACAGTGCGGCGGCGGAACAACGAACCAATTCTCGCCGCCGTGTGTCCTTACGCAAGCAGCAAGAGAGAGGTTCTGATATCCGATACGCGCACGGCGGGAATCTCGGAAATCCTTACGGGACTGCTCTCCAACCCGTTGAGCCATCGGAGCTTGCGGTCCCGGGGAAGGTCTGCTAACCTGCTGAGCTCGGCCATGAGGCCGGGGTTCAACGGGCTGTAGCTCAGCTTGGCTAGAGCGCTGCGTTCGGGACGCAGAGGTCGCAGGTTCAAATCCTGTCAGCCCGACTTCTTAAGGGGCGGCGGTCCCCAGTCCGCCGATTTTGGCTCGCCCGTTTTTCCGGCTGGCGTCGGGATAGCAGCTCAGCCGCTTCTTATGGTGGGTTCCACACGGGCCGTCGGGACGATCTGAACTGCTGAGTGCAGCGGTTCCAGAGCACTCAAGGCTACGCCAGCAATTCGGTCACGACGCGGCCGTGCACATCGGTCAGCCGGAAATCTCGGCCGGCGTAGCGGTAGGTGAGCCGCTCGTGGTCGAAGCCTAGGCAGTACAGCATGGTGGCGTGCAGGTCGTGGACATGGACCCGGTCTTCTTGGGCCTTGAAGCCGCACTCGTCGGTGGCGCCGTGCACGTAGCCGCCACGCGTGCCGCCGCCGGCCATCCAGACCGTGAAGCCATGGTGGTTGTGGTCGCGGCCGTTCATCTTGCCTTGGTTGGCGCCTTCCTTGGGCAGCTCCACGACCGGGGTGCGTCCAAATTCGCCGCCCCATAAGACCAGTGTCTCATCGAGCAGGCCCCGCTGTTTCAGGTCGACCAGCAGCGCACCGATCGCCTGGTCGGATTCCTGGGCCAGCCGGCGGTGCCCAGCGGCGATGTCGTCGTGGTGGTCCCACGGCTGGCCGTCGCCGTGCCAGACCTGCACAAATCGGACGCCGCGTTCGACCAGGCGGCGGGCGATCAGCATCTGCCGGGCCTGCAGGCCCGGGCCGTACATGTCCAGGATGTGCTGCGGCTCGCGGGCGACATCGAACGCGTCGGTGGCCTCGATCTGCATGCGGTAGGCGAGCTCGAAAGAGCGGACCTGCGCTTCGAGTTGAGGGTCGTGCTGTCGCGACTCGGCGTGGCGCTCGTTCAGCGATGTGAGCAGGTCGAGCTGGAGCCGCTGGTCGCGGCGGGCCACCCGGTTGTTCTTGATGTTCTCGACCAGCCGCTCGACACGGGTGTGCTTAGTGTTGACGTAGGTCGCTTGGTAAACGCCCGGCAGGAACCCCGCTTGCCAGTTCTGAGATTCCTGGATGGGGTACCCGGGGCACAACGCAACGAATGAGGGCAGGTTCTGGTTGTCGCTTCCCAGCCCGTAGGTCACCCACGAGCCGACGCTGGGGCGGATGAGCCGACCGTCTCCGCAGTTCATCAGCAGCAGGGACGGTTCGTGGTTGGGAACGTCGGCGTGCATCGACCTCACGACGGAGATGTCGTCGATGCTGCGGGCGACGTGTGGGAACAGTTCGCTGACCTCAATGCCGCTCTGCCCGTGCCGCGTGAACTTGAAAGGCGAGGGCAGGGCGCCGCCGGTGGGCCGCTCGGTCCCGAGGTTCTTGAACGGCAGAGGCTTGCCCGCGAACTTCTCGAGAATCGGCTTCGGGTCGAAGGTGTCGATGTGCGAGGGGCCACCGTTCATGAACAGGTGGATGACGTGCTTCGCCTTGCCGGGGAAGTGCGGCGTGCGGGCTGCGAGCTGGTCGGCGGAGGCCGCCGCGTTGCCGGCGAGCATCCCGTTCATCATCAGCCCGCCCATGCCCATGCCGCAGGTCGAGAAGAAGTCTCTTCGCGAGACGGCGGGCTGCTCTGCGGTCGGGCGGTGCGACATACTGGGGCCTGTTGGCTTGTGTGCTGTCCGGGGCAGCTAGTCGACGTACAAGAACTCGTTGGAGACCAGCAGCACCTGCGCCAGCTGTGTCAGCCGGTCGAGCGGAGGCGCTTCGGGGCCGTGGAACCCCTCTTCGGACCGCCAGGTGCGGCGGCTGGTCTTGGTCACGAGCGAGACATCCGTCTTCCACTGGAAGCTGTCGTAGGCCGGAGTCTCACGGCAGTCGACAACGAAGTCGAAGATCTCGCCGGGCTGAACGGCGTCGACGCGGGCCGGCGTCGGTTGGGCTCCGGTGACGACCGTCCACTTGGCGATCATCCCCCGCTTAGACGAGACGATCATGCCGTCAACGCCGTCTCCTTGCGACTCGTGGCGTTCAAGCTGGCCTCGCACGATTAGCTCGCCGCTGTCGGGCGAGGTCCAGCGTCGGATCGAGCAGAACTGGGCTGAGTTTCCGGGGTGCCCGCCGGTCGGCGTGATGCAGACGTAGCCGAATTGTTCGTTCGGAAACGCCGGCTCCGGCTGCCAACGGTTTTCGCTGAAGTGCACGAGCGGCGCGAAGCTTACCGTCGTAGAGCTATCAGTGGTCGCAACCGCGCCGTAGCCGAAGGTCCAGTCACCGGGTGGGAGGGCCGCCGGTTCTCCGCGGGCGAGAAAGTCGAGGGCTAGTGTAAGCTCGTCTTCGCGGGGATCGCGACCTAGGACCCGCCGGTAAAGGTGGTGCACGCGGTCCGAGTTGCTCACAGCCGTGAGTCGGCCGGCGATTACCTCGGCGGAGCGCTGAACGATTGGGTTGTTCATCAGGTATAACGCCTGCTGCGGCACCAGCGTGCGGGGCCGCTCGGGCGAGTGGGCGTCGGGGCTGGCGAAGTCGAAGGTTCGGAACAGGCCAGGCAGGTTCTGGCGGTCGATGTGCGCGTAGAGCGTCCGCCGGGCGCCGCCGTCGGCCGCGGCGATATTCTCGGACGGCCCGCCGACCTGCTCCGCTGCGAGCAGCCCGGCAGCGTCAAGCAGCCGGTCGCGGAGGGACTCGAAGTCCAGACGGCGGCGGTTGGCCCTGCCCCACAGCACGTTCTCGGCGTCGGCCGCCAGCAGTTCTGGGCTCGCCTGAGCCGACTGCCTGTAAGAGCTGGAGGAAACAATCTCGCGCACCAGCCACTTTGTCGACCAGCCGTGGTCCATGAACTGCACTGCCAGGTGGTCCAGCACCGCCTGCTGCGGCGGGGCTTCGCAGCGGAGGCCGAAGTCGCTTGGGGTGCGCACCAGTTGCTCGCCGAATAGGTGCCCCCATACTCGGTTCACGTACACCCTTGCGGTTAGTGGGTTGTCGCGGCTAGTGATCGCCGCGGCCAACTCGCGGCGCCCGCTGCCGCTGTCCACGTCCGGGGCGAACGAGCCGAAGAATTCTGGGAAGCCCCGCTCCACCGCGGCGCCGCGGTTGTGCTCAGATCCCCGGATAAAGACGCCCACGTTCTCTGGCTGCTCCTTGTCGACCAGGCGGAGCGGGAACTGCTCGTCCTGCTGTTCGACGGAACTGGTAAATACGCCGTACAGCGCGTAGTAGTCCTCATCGCTGATCGGGTCGTACTTGTGGTCGTGGCAGCGGGCGCAGGCGACCGTCAGGCCCATCATCCCGCGGAACACGACGTCAATGCGGTCTGCGATGATGTCGTGCTGGTTGTTGATGAACCTCCGGCCTAGTGTGACAAACCCTTGCGCCGCCAGGTGCCGCTCGTCACCCTCGGTGGTTAGCAGGTCGGCCGCCAGCTGCAACTGAAGGAAGCGGTCGACCGGCATGTCGTCGTTGAACGCCGCGATGACCCAGTCGCGGTATTTGTACGCGTTGGGGAAGGTCCGGTCTTCGGTGAACACGTAGCCCTTGGTGTCGGCGAACCGTGCAACATCGAGCCAGTGACGGGCCCAGCGTTCTCCGAACCTTGGGGAGTCGAGCAGTCGGTCCACGAGCCGCTCGTAAGCGTCCGCGTCGGGCGATTCGACAAAGTCGCGAACCTGCTCGGCGGTCGGCGCCAAACCGCTCAGGTCGAAGTAGAGGCGCCTGATTAGTGCTTCACGGCTCGCCTCGTCCGTGGGGGCGTGTCCGGCATTGTGCAGTTTCGCTGCGATGAGCGCGTCGAACTCGGTCCGCGGCCAGTCGTCGGCGGTTTGCGGGGGCTCCGCCAGCCGCGGCGGCTGAAACGCCCAGTGGTCGGCCGAACGCGTCGCGATGGTGTCGATCTGCGGCGCGGCGCCGCCCCGCGGGTCGGGGGCGCCCAGTGCAACCCACTCGCGGAAGGCGTCGATGGTCTCCAGCGGCAGCCTCTCGCCCGGGGGCATTTGCACTTCGCCGTGGCGGTGCTCGATGGCCTGAATCAACAGGCTGGCGTCTGGGTCGCCGGGGACGACCACCGCTCCACGTCGACCGCCGCGCTGGACCGCCGCGCGGTTGTCGAGAGTCAGCTCTCCCTCGATGGATCCGGCTTCCTGAGAGTGGCAGGAGTAGCACGAGTCAGCGAGCGTCGGGCGGACCTTCAGCTCAAAGAGTTCCTGCCCGCGATCCGAGGCGCCAGCCGCCGCGATAAGGCTGGCGCCGGCAAACGCTGTTGCGAGGAGGGGAGTCGGTCGAACCATTGCGTGGGCCGAAGGCGGGGCGGGACGCGGGCGAGGCCCGCGCTTGGCCGAAACTATAAAACCTGCGGGCCTAAGAATCGAGCGTATCTTGCGCAGCAGGGCGGCTGTGCTTCCGGGCGGGACGTTGGACCCGCGGCCTCAAACTATTGTGGCAGCTACGGTTACACCGTTGAGCTGTCCGCCATGAGACCGGGAACGCAAGGCGTGCAGCATGGCAATTGCGACAATATGCAAAGTTTCTGAGGCGATTGTACGCGGCCGACGTCTCTTGTCGGATCCCTTGCGGGGCGCGATCCCCTGCCACGAGGAGGCACGAGTGGCAGTTACGGTAAGAACCGCTAGTAGCTCAGACCGTGCCCAAACGGGTAGAGCGGGTCGGCGTCCGCGTCGCCTACGTTGATTGGGTGCTGAGACGCGTTCCTTGGCCACGTGAACGAGAGTTGGCCGCTGGGCTGGTAGTCGCCCAGCAGCACGTCAGCAACGCCCGCGCCCTCGGTGCCGGGAAGCCAAGCCGCGACGACCGCCTCACAATGCTCCTCCAGGCCGTCGAGGATCAGCGGTCGTCCAGACAGCAGGACCAACACCGTGGGCACGCCGGACTCGGCTACACGTTGCACAAGCTGGCGATCGCCCTTGGAGAGCGCCAGGTCGGCGTCATCGCCGGCGCCCTCGGCGTACGGCGATTCCCCAACTACGACGACCGCGACTTCAGCGTCATCGGGCACGTGCCCAGCCGGGTTGTAGGTGACCCGGTCCCCAACTGCTTTGCGGAGGGCGGCGAGGATGGTCGTGCCGCCCGGCGTGACCTCCCCCTCGGCGCCCTGCCACTCGATCGTCCACCCCCCACACTGGACACCGATGTCGTCGGCGGCCCGGCCGGCCACATGGATCCGTTGTTGCTGGCGGTTGAGTGGCAGCGCGCCATCCTGGTTCCGCAGCAGGACCAACGACTGGCGGACGGCCTCCCGCGCGACTGCGCGGTGGGCGTCGGAGCCGAACTCTCTGGCGAGCTGCGGATCGGCTTCAACGGAGAAGCCCTGGTCCAAGAGCCCCATCGCAATCTTGACGCGGACTATACGCGTGACAGCGTCGTTGATTCGCTCGACCGGAACCTGGCCTTGGTTGACCAACTCGGTCAACAGGTTGATGAACCGCTCGTATTTTTGCGGGACCATGAACATGTCCATCCCCGCATTGACCGAGGTCTTGATCGCCAGCTTGTAGTCGTCACTGATCTGATCGATGGCGTTGTAGTCGGAGATCACAATGCCGGTGAACCCGAGTTCCCCCTTGAGCAGCTCCGCTAGCAGTTGATGGCTGGCCGAACACCGGACCCCGTTCCACGTGCTGTAGGACGGCATGACGGCGCCGACGCCCTCGTTGATCGCGTCGACGTAAGGACGCACGTGCAGGTGGCGGAGCGTTGGCTCGTCGATGCGGGCGTCGCCCTGATCGAGCCGCAGCCGCTTCTCGGCGCCAAACCCCTCCCAGTCAGGTAGTCGGACCTCCGCGGCGGTTGCCCCGTCCCCCACAAAGTGCTTCGCACATCCAAGCACGCGGGCGGGGTCTCTAAGGTCGAAACCCTGCAAGCCGCGGACAGCCGCTGCGCCCAGTTCGGCCACCACACCGGGGTGTTCGCTGAACCCTTCGTAGGTCCGCCCCCAGCGGTCGTCGCGTGGCACGGCGACGCACGGGGCAAAGTTGAAGTTCATCCCGCTGGCGCGAACCTCCCGGGCGGTAATCCGGTTCACTTCTTCCACCAGCTCGGCGTTCCGAGTGCAACCGAGCCCAATGTTGTGGGGAAAAACAACCGCGCCCAGCACGTTGCCGTGGCCGTGGACGGCGTCGACCCCGTAGAGGATCGGGACGCCCAGCCGCGAGCCGACCGCCTGCTGCTGACAGGCTTCGTACGCGGCCGTCCACGCGGCGAGGCTGTTGCCGTCATCGGGGTCGGCGCCCCCGCCGCTGAGCACCGATCCAAGCGCCAGCCGGCGGATGTCGCTGAGGTCACCCAGCGAGGTTAGCTCCGCCTGCGTCATTTGCCCAATCTTCTCGGCCAGCGTCATGCGGTCGACCAGCTGAATGGCGGCAGCGGTGTGCTTGGTAAACAGGTCGTCGTTCGCCACACAATGTGAGGCGGTGGCGAGCAGAAGAAGCCACATGAATGCGAGGGCGGTGATCTGTATGACCTTGGTGGGCATGTAGTGTCCGATCCTGATACGTGAGACTCCGGTTCACAGAAGTCCAGTAGCGGTCTGGTTTCAGTAGGGCGCCGACGTGCAGGCCCCCAAGCAACCGCTGCTGCGCTGCCCAACTGCGAGAGCCATGCCGTAAGCGGCCGACCCGTGAGACGCCGCCCGCCGTGGCGTGAGCTCGGGGCCTCTCGCGAGTCGCCCAGGCCTAGAAGACGCTACCGGTGTCGATGGATTCGGGGTCACCGGCGCCGGGCAGCGGTCCGTCGGAGGTGCCGTTGCGTGTGCCCAGGGCGTTGAACACGAAGATGTCGATATCGTAGGGCAACGCGTGGACCGACCCGTCGGCGAACACGGCGTTGAATGTGCCGGGGTGGGCCGAGCCGAAGTTGAAGAGGTAGTGCGGCGCCCCTTGGCCGAAGTCGTGCGTCAGCAGCTTGATGGACTGGCTGTCGTTCAGCGGCCGGACGCATGTGCAGCGCATCACGTCGGGGTCCCAGCCATCGGTCCAGCCGGTGTCGTCCGAGGAGGAGCCGGAGAGGTACAGGTCGCTGCGGACGTACTTCTCGCTGATCATCAGCGTCTTGGACAGGCCGTCGATGATCTTCCTGGGCTGCGTGGGCCGGGGCGAGTTGCTCTCGAAGCGGCCGGTATTGGTCTTGGTGAACGGGTTCTGAGAGATCCACCGCCAGCGCGAGCGGACGATCACCCCGTCGTACACGGCGTTCGCCTGGGGCGCTGGCCCAACCGGCTGGCCGAGCGGCCGCGGCTGCGAGGCGGCGCTGCCGGTGCCGGTGTAGGCGTACTGGAAGACGTCGTTCCAGCCCCAGTTGGCGGTCGCCTCGGGGCTGATGTCGACTGGCGCGGCGTCCTCGGTCGACGACCGGGTGCAGGGCTGGGCGCTGGCGTAGTCGGTCAGCACCACCGTGACGCCTAACGCGTTGGGCAGCCGCACAACGCCGCGTCGGGAGGGGCAGATGTAGAGGGGCACCGACGTGTCCCGCATCTGCTCGCTCCGCGTGATCCCGTGGATCGCGTCCTGCTCCAGGTACGGGAGGATCTGGTACCCCCAGCCCAGGCCCATCTTGTCGACGCCGAACGGCGTGCCGTTGTCGACGTACTCCTCGACAAACACCCCCCAGGTCTCACCGCCGGTCGGGAACGCACGCTGCGTGCTCTCGTGATTCAGGCACGCGAGGCCGACGTTCTTCAGGTTGTTCAAGCACTGGGTGCGCCGCGCCGCCTCGCGGGCGGACTGGACGGCCGGCAGCAGCAGGCTCACCAGCACGCCAATAATCGCGATAACGACCAGCAGCTCGACAAGAGTGAATCCGTTCCGGCGGCAGGGGCGGGTAGTTCGCATGGTTAGCTCTCTGAAACCTTTGGTCAATGGGTCTCGAGTTGGTCCTGTTCGGCGTCGGCCCGTCAGTTGTGGGGAAGGCTGGCGAACCGCGACTCGTCCATCATCTCGAACATGCCGTTGGGGCCGATCACCAACCGGACCCCGCCCTCCGCCGCCGCCTCGTGCCCGTTGGCCCGGAACCCGGCGGCGTCGGCCTTCGCCTGCGAGCCGTAGCGCCAGACGAAGGCCCCGCCCGACCGTGGCGACACGAACACCTCGTCCGCGGTCAGGTCCAGGCTCTCGAGCAGGTCCTCGTTCGTCTGCAGGTGCTGGCGGAAGGCCGCCTCGTCGGCGGGCGGTCCGCCGTGCTTGATCACGTAGTTGTCATAGGCAAGGCCCATCGAACGCGCCTTGGCCGCGTCGACCTTCAGGGCGCCCGATCCGATCCGACCGCAGCCCACCGCGGCGGTCAGGATCAGGCAGCCTGCCGTCAGGCAGCGGAGCGTTGTCCGGGCGGTGGCCTCCATCTAGTTGATGCACTCCTCGGCGCTTGGTGTTGGGACGCGGTGGCGTCGGTTGACCGCGGCCAGCAGCGCCAACGCAGCGATCGCGACGCCGGCGGGCTCCGGCACGCCGGCTTGCAGTTCCGGCGACCCGGCGACGTCGGTGCGGTTGTCGCGCCAGATGCGGTAGTCGGCCAGGGTGACGATCCCGTCGGCGCCCTGAGTGCCGTCGGCCCGGGCGACATCGCCCTCCAACGCGGTGGTGACGCGTTGGTTCATGTGCGAAACGATGTTCTGGTAGTCGTCGAGGTCCACGTCGCCGTCGTTGTCGGTGTCGCCCGGCAGCGGGAACGGCGGCACCGCGTCGACCCAGCTGTCGGCGACCCGGATCTCGTCGATAGCCATCAGGTCGCCTCCGCCGCCGGCGAACTGCGCGATCCCCATCGAGCCGAGTGTGAAGTCGACGCCCGAATAGATGGCGCCCGGCAGATCGGGCTCCACGAGGCTGACGGGGTCGAGGTAGATCGACACCACGTCCGACTCGGGCTGATCGCTCAGCTCAAACTTTGTGACGATCAGATGGGTAGCGCCGTCGTTGACGAACGACGAGGGCGCGCCTTCGAGGACGTTGTACCCCTCACCCGGGAGGGTCGCCTGGATGCGGGCGCCGTTGGGCGCCTGAGAGTTGGGCCCCTGGTAGCCCATGTACCCGATCAGCATGCTGAGGGTGCTGTCCTCGCCAACCTCGCCGGTGTCGCTCCAGAACTCCATGGCCCGGTGTCCCATTGCGTTGCGGTCGAACGGGTCGGCGCCGTCGGCGATCGTACCGAAATTCAGCAGCCAGCTGATGTAGTAGGTGCCGGTCGTTGAGTCGGTCCAGCGGGTCTCTTGAGGCATGTACCGCCCGACGCGCGCCGGCGGGTCGGTCACGACTCCCAGCGATCCCCCGAACGCGTCGGCGCCGAGGAACGAGAGCCCCGGCGCAGCCTTCACCTGACCGTTGGGCGCCATGTCGACGCCGCCGGGTCGCTCTTCCCACGGACCGGAGAAGAACGGCGTGGGACCGACCGTAGGGTTCTGACCGGTGATCGTGCCGACCGTGTACTCGCCCGCTGCCGGGCTGGCGCCGATCTCGAACGGGTCGTAGTACAGCAGCGTCGCTGAGGCGTTGCTCCCGCAAATCATCAGGCCGGCTAGCGCGTAAGCCACCGACCGCCCGACAACGCCGCGGTTCCGGCGTCCCAACAGCAGTCCCATGCAGCCCAACGCCAGCAGCGCGGAGGCTGGCTCGGGGGCGGCGTAGATCGGCCCCGCCAACCCGATCGAGGCCGCCGCGGCGTGCAGGTTCTTGAAGGCCCGAAAGTCGTCGAGGTTCACGATGGTGTCACCGGTGAGCTCTCCTTCGGCGCTGAAGGGGGTGATGCGTTGCTGGTTGTTGGCGACGATCAGGTAGTCGTCGTTGTCGACGTCGCCGTCGCCGTCCAGGTCGCCGGGCAGCACGCCCTCGATCTGCAGCACCACGTTGTCGACGTGAGCCCAGCTGTGGGCGACCAGCGGATTGAAGACGTCGCTCGTGACGTCAAACTCCACGCCGATCGGCCTGCCAAGGGCGGGCGTCAGCGCGGCGGCGCCGCCGACGAAGTCGAGCGTGTAGCGGGTGACCTCGCCCGGCAGGCCGTCGATCACCAGCGGCGCGCCGATCGTGGTGCGTGTGACCCCGTCGCCGGCCAGGTAGTAGAGCCGGGCCTGGAACTGGTTCTGACTCTCCGGGAACGTCGAGTTGTTCTCGTCGATGGTGAAGATGTCGCTGGCGTCAAAGCTCAGGCTGTACCGCTGTGTCGCGGGGACGCCAACCACACTGAACTGCGACGTCTGGTATGCGACGCCATCCAACGTCGACAGGATCATCGCGTTGCCGGGTGACCCGCCGCCCTCGGTGCCGGAGTCGCCGAGCTGATCCTCGTGACCAAAGTCCTCGACGCCCGGGCCGGGGAAAGTCCACCCGGGGATCGCACCGTTGGGCACGCCCGCCTCGTCGAACGCGATGGTCTTCTCGCCTTCGGGCCCGGGGAGCTCGAACTCTCCGTTCACCAGCGGGATGCCCTGCGTAACGGCCAGGCTGTCGGTCGTCCCGAGGGCAATCAGGGGCATAAGCAATGCCCCGAGCACGCGGCGCGCGGATACGGTCATGGCTGCTGCTCCCGGGTCGCGGCTGCGGAGGCTGGTCGGGCGGTGGTCTGCGGGCGAAGTTCGCCTGCGGCGGCGCAGCAGCGTGGTCAGCCCAGCCGCCAGCAGGCTGGCGGTGGCGGGCTCCGGGACGGCCGACACAGCCGCCGACGCGCCCAGCGACTCGAACGAAACCGCCCCCACACGGAAGCTCAGCTCCGGCTGCCCACCGCCGGAGCTGCCGTACTGGTCCCGCCAGTAGTCGTAGTCTTCCTGGTCGACGAGGCCCGGCGTCGTCGCGTCGGGGCGTTCGTTGGGCAGGGTGACGCTGGCGCCAAGGTTGTCGCGCCAGATGGTGTAATCGGCCGCGTCCACCGCGCCGTCCGAGTTGTAGTCGCCGCCGGCCGAACCCCCGACGAGCGACTCGGCGAGGATAAACTCGAGCCCCAGCCCTTCCCGCGCTTCGGCCGAAGCGAACCCGGTCGACGAGATGTCGCCGATTGCCAGCTCCTGCCCCGGGCTGAGCGTGGCGGCGCCGGTCAGGTTGGTTTGCGTCAGCGCGTCCCCGCTGGGCGGGGTGGTGTGCCAGCCGGCGCCCAAGCCCGTGAAGCCGCCACCGTCGAGGGCGCCGGTCTCGGAGACGATCGAGTAGCCGTCGAGCGTTAGGGTTTCCTGCGAGTCGTTCTTCAGCGCCGCCTGGCCGGTGGCGGGGTCGACCTTCAGCAGCAGGTTGTTGGTGAACTTCGTCCCGACGTAAACCACCTGCCCCTGGATCGGCGACGTGACGCCGGGACGCGTGTAGGTAAACACAAGGTCCTCGCCATCGACGCCGAAGTTGTTCACGTCGACGGCGACCGCGTGCCGGTCGAAGCCGACGCCGAGGGCGACTGGCGTCGCCGATGACAGATCGAACTCGGTGTCCGCGCTGCCGGGGTCGTTGATAACCTCGGTCACGGCGTTGGCGGACAGACCGTACTTCTGCCAGTTGGGGCTGGGCGGAGTCGGTGTTGTGCCGGAGATGCCGTGGTAGCTGGTCAGCAGCGACCCCAGTGATGAATTCACCGAGTACCCGTCGATCCCGATATCGCCGGAGAGCGGGTTGGTTACGGTCATCTCGCCGGTGTCGCGGTTCACCTCCAGTACGAGCACCGCGTTGTAAGCGAGCTGCAGCTGCTTACGGCCATTATTCTCAGCCCGCCGGACGTTGTAGACGGCGCCCACCGGCGGCGGCGAGGCGAGCCCCGCCACCTCGATCGTTCCCCCCGGTCCCAGGTTGTTGAAGTTGCCGGCGATCGCCGTGCCCGCGTCCGCCAGGTCCCACGTCTGTCCGATAGTGTGCCCGCTGGCGCCGGCGCCGCTGAACTCCACGTTCAGCGACCCGCCCAGCACCACCGCGACATCCGACTTGATCGGCGAGTGGGTCGCGTCGGTGATCACCGCCGTGTACCGGTTGCTGGCGTTCAGCCGGGCCGTGCCCGCTGAATTAAAGTCGACCGACGGGCCCTCGATGCGCAGCCGGCGGTTGAGGGTCGTCCCGCCCGCGATGCTGACGGTGGCGTCGCCGCTGAGGTCCAGCAGGCTGTGGCCAAGCGAGTCGCCGTTGTACTCTTCCCCCTCGACAACCAAGGCTTGCCCGGTGAGCGTCCCGCCGGTCATGGTCAGGAAGCCACGCCCTTCGACCCCAAGCACGATCCGCCCGTCGACGCCGTTGACCGCGAAGGGCGTGGAAATGTTGTTGAGGGCGCCGCCGGAGATCGTCAAGGCGCCCACGAGCGTTCCGGCCGCGGGCGCGGGATTGACGTTGCTCGGGGGCGAGTCGACGTAGTTGAGTTGTCGGGCGCCGAAGTACAGGCCGCCGATCGTGGCCTTGTTGCCGGGCAGTGGACCCGAGATGACGGGCGAGCCATTCGGCGCGTCATTCGTATTCAGCGCGCCATTAGGGTTATCGGTGCCCAGGATCGCTCGGATGCTCAGTCCTGGGCTGGCCTCGGGCACGAACGCGTTGCCGGGCGCCTCTTCGACGTACCAGCTGCTGGCGGTGTTCCAGTTGCTGCTTGCCGCGCCCGACCAGTACGCGTCGATCGCCATCACCGGGCAGGGCGTGTGCGCGAGTCCGGATAGCAGGCAAGCCACAATTGCGGAGCGTGTTGGCGTGATCATGGAGGTGCTGCTAGAGAAGTCGGGGTTGATCGTGGAGTCGTCCGGTTGTTGCGTCGAGAACCTGCTGCAGCCGTGTGCGAGTGGTTTATCAAGTTGGGCGGCCCCGTGGCGCCCTTTGCCGGGCGCCACGGGGCTCCGCCGTGCCGACTACATCAGCCGGCGGCGACGCGCCAGCCCGCCAGCGACGCTCATCGCCAGCAGCCCGACCGACGCGGGCTCGGGCACGCCCTTGAACTCCAGCGAGTTGATCGCCACATCGGCGAACTCGGTTCCAACCCGCAACTCGTCGAACTGCCCCGCGGCGGACGGGTCCGCGCTGTTGAATGTGAACTGGGTGTTCGTCGACAGGCGGTCGGCCAAGAACTGTCCGACCGTTACCGATGCGCTTGGGGTGGGTTCGGTTGTGCCGACCGGGTCGAGGAACACGGAGATGACGTCATCGGCGGTGGTCGACATCTCAAACTTCATCACGACGTAGTGGGTCCCCTGCACACTGAGGTCGTTCAGGTCCGCCTGCTCGGAGAGCACCTGCAGAGCCGATTCGTCTGTTAGCGAGTCGCGGACCGACAGCGCTAGCTCGTTGCCCAGCCCTGCGAAGTTGCTGATGCCAAGCATTAGGTTCCGGTTGAGGTCGTCGTCGAACCCGCCGGAGTGCATCTCGATGGTGCGGTGGTGCGGGTCGTCCATGATTCCGGTACCGAAGTCAATGAGGTAGCCCATGTAGAAGGTGCCGTTCGGGTCGGTGAACCCGCCCCAGGGCGATGAGAACAGCCGCGACGTGCGGGTGAAGACGCAGCAGTCGAACTGCACCTCACGCCCCGCGGCGCCTCCGACGACCGCCTCGGTTAGCCCGGGGCGAGACAGACCAGACGACTGGGCGTTGGTCCACGAACCGGTGTCGTCTTGGTCGGCAGCAACCCAGTTGCCACTGAAGAACGAGCCGCTGCCGCCCGCGGTCCCGTTCAGCGCGGTGTCGGCGGTGTAGTCACCCCCCTCGCTGGCAAGGCTGAACCCGTCGTACCACAGCTGGGTGCCCTCGGCGGTAAGACCACCCAACCCCACCACGCAGGCTGCGGCAAGCAGCGGGGCACGGCAAAACGCCGCACGCACTTGATTCGGTTTCATGAGACAAGACCTCCATAGGAGCGGAAAGCAAAGGGAGAAGAAACAGACAAGAGCGTCTTGAACGAGACGCGAGCAGCAAAATCCTCCACGCGAAACACACTGATTAGGTGGCCGGCTGGAACGCAGGCCCGCCCCCAACCAGCTGGCTTCATGCCCCCCATCGCTACACGGGTGGGGGCGCCGGGCCGAAAGTCACTACGGGCCCTTGGGCTGCCCTCCTCGACAGCGAACCAGCGAGACCTGCGCCACGCGGCGGCGTTTCTGCGTGCCCTCAATGCACTGAAGTAGGCCAGAGCGGATCGCGTCAATCTCGCGGCGCATCAAGTGCGGCAGCATCTCCAGCCGATACCACAGCGAATGCCACACTCTGAGACTCCGCACGCCTGCGCGTCGCGCTAATCGATGACTGAGGTCGCGATTCGCCATGGTGAGCAATCGCCTTGATATGAGAAGAGCTGGCGGTCACGCCGAAGAGCATCGCATCTGCCCCAGGGAACCCGGGCACAGGAATTAAGCAGTCTCTAGCCGGATCTGACGCCGAAAAGCTGAGTTTCTTCCAGATTCCTGACGCGACAGTGAACCGGAAGCAGGCCGAAATTCGCAGGCTCAACGGGCTACAATTCCGAGTCGGGCGTTGCTGGCCGCTACGGCGTGTCTCAATACAAGGCGTCCCGGTCCGCTGCCCGATTCGAGGCTTACTGGCTGATCGCTACGATTGACCAGCGGTATACCCGCAACACTCGCAGCGCCCAACAAGGACGCGCGATCAGCTACTACCGGGAGGCGCTGGCCCGTCTCCTTCGTTGGTGGAATGCGGGCGTTGTTGCGTGATGTGACCTTGAGGATGCAATCGTCCGCCCGCCAGGATAGGGGGGCTGCACTACCTTGCCCCGCCGCCGGTGTTGCATCAACACGAGCTTGCACCGGCTCCACCCCTCATCGCGCTGTGGCACGGCGTGTCTGTTTTCTCCTACCCCCACCCTCCCGCCAGGCGATTCATCCAAATGGGCTCCTATTGCTTCTCCCAACGTTTTCTGCCGGCTGCTCTGGTCTGGAGCCTGTTGCTGGGCACCGCGGCAGACCTGGCCAGCGGTCAGCGATGGATGGAGCGTCTGGACCGGGGCGTCGTGGCCGTGCAAAACCCCAGCGGCGAGGTCTTCGTTAGCTGGCGGTTGTTGGGGAATGACCCGGAAGGCGTCACATTCAACGTGTGGCGGCACGTGGACGGAAAGCCGCCAGAGCAGATCAATGACCAACCGCTGACCGGCGGGACCAATGCTGTGGACCCGGCACCGGCGGAGGGCGCGCAGTACTCGGTGCAGGCGATCGACGGCAGCGTGGACCTTGGTGCGAGCGAGCCCACTCCGGTATGGAGCGAGGGGTACCTGGAAATCCCAATCGTCAATACCGAGGGGTACCGGCCGGGCGACGCGTCGGTGGGCGACCTCACCGGCGACGGCAAACCCGATATCGTGATTCACCAGTCTTCTCGGGGACGCGACAACAGCTTCGCTGGGATTACGGGGACGCCCGTTCTCGAGGCGTACACCTTGTCCGGCGAGAGGCTCTGGCGGATCGACCTGGGTAAGAACATCCGCGAAGGCGAGCACTACACGCAGTTCCTGGTCTACGACCTCGACGGCGACGGCCGCGCTGAAGTGATGTGCAAGACCGCCGACGGGACCGTCGATGGGCAGGGCAAGACGCTCGGCGACGCCGACAAGGACTGGCGCACCGATCAGCCAGGCTCTCAAAAGCACGGCCGGATTCTCGACGGACCAGAGTACCTGACCGTGTTCGATGGCCGCACGGGGGCCGAACTAGCGACAACGGACTACGTCCCGGGCAGGGACCCGATCGATGGCTGGGGTGGGATCGGCGGCAACGCCGGCAACGACAGCTACGGAAACCGCTGCGACCGGTTCTTGGCGTGCGTGGCCTACCTGGATGGCCAGCGACCCAGCGCGGTGATGTGCCGCGGCGTCTACGGCCGGATCGCGATCGCCGCCTGGGACTGGCGTGACGGGGAGCTCACTCAGCGGTGGGTGTTCGACACCGGCCCTAGCAAACCGCCCTACCGTGACGCGTCGCCATTTGCCGGTATGGGCGGACACTCGCTGTCGGTCGCCGACGTGGACGCCGACGGCCGCGATGAGATCGTGTACCAGGCGATGGTGGTCGACAACGATGGCCAGGGGCTCTACTCGACAGGCCTCCGTCACGGCGACGTCATGTACATCGCTGACATGGACCCAAAGCGCCCCGGCCTGGAGGTTTTCTCGGTGCAGGAGAACGAGGAACGGGCGGAGCAGTTCGCCACGCCCGGCGCCGCCATGCGGGACGCCCGCACCGGCGAGATCCTGTGGAGCCACAGCCCTGCGATCGACGTGCCTCAGGGCGTGGCGGCGGACATCGATCCCCGGCACCCAGGCTTCGAGGCCTGGGGAGGCCCAGGCGGTCTGCGCAGCGTGCAGGGCGAGCAGATCGGCGACGCCCCGCGAAGCCGGGGCTGGACCATGTGGTGGGACGCGGACCCGCTGCGCGAGTTTCTTTCGGTTGGCCGTAGCTTTGACGGCCGGGGCCGACGCGGCCGCCGCCGACCGCCCGAGGCCACAACCGCAAACGCTGCGGAGCAACAGACCGGGTTCCGCGGACGTCCCACTGAAGTGCAGAAGTGGGACTGGGAGGCGGGACAGCTAAAGCCGGTGCAGACGCTGCCGGGCGTGAGCTTCAGCCGCGAGCCATGCCTGGTGGGCGATCTGCTGGGCGACTGGCGGGAGGAGGTGCTGGCGGTTTCTCCTGATATGAAGTCGCTCCGACTATTCACGACATCCATTCCCACCGACCTGCGTCTGCGGACCCTGTTGCACGACCCGCAGTACCGCCTGGGCCTGGTGTGGCAGAACGTGGCCTACAACAAGCCGTGCTATCCCAGTTTCTACCTAGCGGATGGCATGACCGAGCCCTCGGTGGCGCCGATCATGGTTACCCCAGTGAGCGGCGAGCCATCTAAGTAGCGACTCCTGCGCCGCAAAGCTATGCTTGGTGGGTCCAGCCGCCTCGGCCGTCTTCGCAGGTGATCCCTGCGCTTTACGCAATAGGGACGGCGGGTTGCAAACGTTGGGCTTGGGGCGTGCAGTAGAGGTTGCATGCTGGGCGTTAGGATGCAAACCTATCTGCTGCTAGGTCCCACTCTTATCCCGCTCGAGCAGACGTGTCCAACCGACAGCAGATCGCCTTCGCCTTCCCCCGCGGCGCCCATCAGGAGGCGTTCATCCAGGGCGTGTTCCGCTACGCCGCGGATCAAGAGCTCAACTGGACCTACACGATTGCACCGGAGTCGCTCTCGCTGTCGGTGTTGGACCTGGTCGACTGGCCGGGGGATGGGGTCCTGGCCGCGCTGAACACCGCGGAAGAGGTCGAGTACGCGATGGCGATGCGGCCCCACGTGGTCAACATCTCCAGCACGCTGCCCGAATCGCCGGTGCCGCGGTCGATGGTGGACAACGTGGCGGTCGGCCGGATCGCCGCCGATCACCTGGCGACCCGCGGCCTCCGCAACTTTGCGTTCTACGGCCTGCAGGACGTCGAGTACTCCAAACGCCGGTGGATGGGGTTCATCGAGCGTCTGGAGGAGTCGGGCTACTCCGCCACCAAGCACCTGGCGACGCCGACCTTCGGTTTCCGGGGATCGGTGTGGCTGAACCAGCACCAAGAGCTGGCCGCGTGGCTCGAGTCGTTGCCGACGCCCTGCGGTGTGTTCTCGGTATCGGACTACCGTGCCCGGCACGTGCTGGACGCGTGCCAGCAGGTCAACCTGAACTCGCCTGAGCAGATCGCGGTGCTCGGCGTCGACAACGAACACGTCATCTGCGACCACATTACCCCGAAGCTGAGCAGCGTCGCCCGGAACGACGTGCTCGAAGGCTACCGCGCGGCGGAACTGCTCCACATGCGGCTGGACGGCCGTTCGTCCGAAGAGACCGAGATCGCCGTGCCCCCGCTGGAGGTGGTTGCCCGCGACTCCACATCGGCCTTCGCGGTGGAAGACCCGCGGATGAAGAAGGTGCTGGAGTACCTGCTGACCAACGTCGCCGAGCCGATCACCATCGACGAATTGGCCGAGCACGCGGACGTCTCGCGGCGGTGGCTAGAGTACGCCTTCCGCGATGCGCTCGGCGAAACCCCCTACCACTACCTGCAGCGGCAGCGGCTGATCCTCGCCAAGCAGCTGCTGCGGGACGACCCGACCTCGCCGGTGTACCGGATTGCGCAGCGGACGGGGTTCTCGTCGGTGAAGCAGCTCAGCAACGCGTTCCAGAAAGCCTACGGCGTCACGCCGGGCGAGTACCGCAAGCTGTCGCATTAGCTGCTTGGCGGGCCCCGATCGCAAATGCGACGCTTATTTGCGGAGGGCGAGCGGGTTTCCGGTGCGCGGGGTTGATATCCTGGACGTCGAGTCGTCCGAGCGTTCGTAATCTCTTCTCCCGACGGGTCCCATGCCGATACCGCTCCGCGTCGCCACGCTTGCCGCCCTGCTGATGCTGGCCAACTGCTGCCCGTCCGTTGCCGCCGACGCGCCGGGCCTGTGGCCGGAGCCGACCGCCGAGAGCCGCCCGTGGACGCGGTGGTGGTGGCTGGGGTCGGCGGTCGACAAGCAGGAGATTACACGGCTGCTGCAGGAGTACCATGACGCCGGCATCGGCGGCGTCGAGATCACCTGCATCTACGGCGTCCAGGGGGAGGACGAGCACGAGCTGCCCTACCGGTCGGAGGCCTGGCTCGGCGCGGTCCAGCACGCCATCGCCGAAGCCGACCGGCTGGGGATGGGCGTCGACCTCCCGCCGGGGTCAGGCTGGCGGATGGGGGGGCCGGAGATGAGCCGCGAGCAAGGCAACTCTCGGCTGGTGCTCAGCGAGCACGAGGTTGCCGCGGGCGAGACGCTCAGCGTCGACTTCGACAGGGAACGCCCTCAGGCCGCGGTCGCTGTAGGCCCGGAGGGACGCCGAGCGAATCTCTCGGAGCACCTGACCGACAGCCGGCTGGAGTGGCAGGCCGACGCCGACTCGAAAGTCTACGTGGTCGCCTACCGCTGGGCCGGTGACCGCGTGAAGCGTCCGGCGCCGGGCGGCGAGGGCGTGAACATCAACCCGTTCTGGGCCGACTCGGTTAGGGGCTACCTGAACGAGTTCAGCTCCACCGCCAAAGAGCTGCCCGGGCTGCGGGCGTCGTTCCACGACTCGTTCGAGTATGAGGGCGATTGGCAGCCAGACTTCTTCACCGAGTTCCACAACCGCCGGGGCTACCGTTTGGAAGACCGGCTCGCCGAGCTGAATGGCGTGGGGCCCAGCGAAACGGTTGCGCGGGTCAAGTGCGACTACCGCGAGACGCTCTCCGACCTGGTCCGCGACCACATGCTGCTGCCGTGGATCGAGTGGTCGCACGAGCACGGCCTCCTGGCCCGCAACCAGTCGCACGGATCGCCCGCCAACTGGCTCGACCTGTACGGCCTGTGCGACATCCCGGAAACCGAGAGCTTCGGTCGTCTCACCAGCGGCGACACCAATCCCCTGGTGATGAAATTCGCCTCGTCGGCCGCCAACACCATGGGCAAGCGGCTCACGTCGAGCGAGTCGGGAACGTGGCTCAACGAGCACTTCCACGTCACGCTTGCTGAGCTCAAGCAACTGCTCGACCGGCAGATGACCGCTGGCGTCAACCACGCCATCTACCACGGCACCGCCTACTCGCCGGAGCGGGCACAATGGCCGGGGTGGTTGTTCTACGCCTCGACCCAGGTGAACCCGCAGAACCCGCTGTGGCGTGACCTGCCGGCGCTCAACGCGTACATGACGCGTTGCCAGTCGCTGCTCCAGGCCTCGCAGCCGGACAACGATGTGCTGCTCTACTGGCCGATCCACGACTACTGGCACAACCCACGCGGGCTGCGGAGCAACATGAGCGTGCACAGCAGCGAATCGTGGCTCGATCGGCAGCCGATCGGCGAGGCCGCGGCGATGCTGGTCGACAACGGCTACGGGTTCGATTTTATTTCCGACGCGCAGTTGCAGCAGGCCGTCGCGAGCGGCGACAACGCGATCAGGCTCCCGGGCGGCGAGTACCGCGTGGTAGTCGCGCCGAAGCCCGAGCACATGCCGCTCAAATCACTGGCCAAGCTCAGCGAGCTCGCCCAGGCCGGCGCCAAGGTGGTGTTCTGGGGCGGGCTGCCCTCGTCTGAGCCCGGGCTGGCCGGCTTGGAGGAGTCCGACGACTGGAAGAACACCACCGCGATGCTCAAGGACAGCGGCGATTGCCTCCGCGGGGAGGACCTGCTGACGCTGCTCAAGCAAACGACCGCCCGTGGTGAGCAGGTCCCGGCGGGGCTGTCGATCCTCCGCAAGAAAGCCGACGACGCGTCGCTCTACATGGTCGTCAACACCGCGGGCGAGCCGTTCGACGGGTGGTTCGCGCCCGCCGGCCAGTTCGAGCAAGCGGTCCTTCTCGATCCGATGACGGGCGACACGGGCGTAGCCGAGGGGCGAGCCGGTGAGAACGGCCACGAGCTTCGCCTGCAACTGGCCCCGGGCGAAAGCCTGTTCGTCCGCTGCGAAGCCGCTTCCACGGAATTCCCGGCCTGGGTCTACACGGGACAGGATGGGCAGTCGATCGCGCTGGACGGCCCGGCCGACGTCGAGTTCATCGCCGGCGGCCCCACGCTTCCTGGGCCGCAAAGGATGGACATCGTTCAGCCCTGGACCGCCCTGGATTTGGCCGACGCGCAGCGGTTTGCGGGCACAGCCCGGTACGCGTTTGAGTTTGATGTCCCCGCCGAGGCGGCCGAGGGCGATTGGCGGCTCGACCTGGGGGAGGTCGCGCACAGCGCGCGGGTCCGGCTCAACGGCGGTGAGCCACGCACCCTGATCGGGCCCACCTTCCAAACGCAGGTCGGCCCGCTCAAGTCCACTGGCAACCGACTGGAAGTGGAGGTGACCAGCACGGCCACCAACCGCATCCGGGACCTCGACGGGCGGGGTATCCCGTGGAGGATCTTCAAGGACATTAATCTTGTCACGATCCGGTACCGGAAATTCGACGCGTCCGGCTGGCCGGTTCAGCCGCAGGGGCTGATCGGCCCTGTTAAGCTGACGAAGGTCACCACCGATTAGAAACCTGCTGATCGTCCGACGGTCCAGCTGGCCGCCAAGAGATCGCTCTGCGGAGAGCCGTTCTTGCGGGCTCCTGCTCTGTTGAGCTCTTTGTTGCATCGAAGCATGAAGAGCACTGACGCTCCCCGCAGTCGGGAAGAGCTAACCTGACCGGTCGAGCCCGGCAGGAGTGCAGTCGACTACGCTTGCACCCCGCTGCGTTTTCCGCGACCCCCATTGCAAACAGGGCTGCTGGACAGCCCCACAGGGCGGATCTAATCTGAAGGGCACAGGGGCGGATTATTCCGTTTGGGCAGCCTGTAGTACTGGTTCCCTGTCTTATCTCCGACTGTTTTCCTCGCCCGTTCAGGGTGAACTGTGGCGGCTTCGAGTCGTTCGCTGCCCGTATGCACACCTACTCGGCGGCGGAGCCATGCTCTGCTTCACGACGCTTGGGCTACCGGATTCGGCTCGCGGTCGAGCGTGCAAATCAACTGTTCTAGGTTCCAACTCCGACGTCACCCCACTTCTCAGGACATGGTGCGAAAGATGGCAATGCTCACTGGACGAACAATCACGCGACCTTTCGCTGGTTTAGCCCGCGCGGGCGCCTGTGTGGCGCTGTCCCTAGCACTGACTCCGCTCGCCTTGGGCGTTGACGGCACCTGGAACAACACCGCCGGGGGCGACTACTTCAGTACCGGCAACTGGAATGGCGGAACGGTCGCCAGCGGCGTGGGCGCCACGGCCGACTTCAACTCGGTCGACCTGAATGGCGACGCCAGCATCACGGTCGACTCGCCGCTGACCCTGGGCCACATCATCTTCGGCGATACCAACACGGCCACCGGCGGCGTCTGGGACTTCTTCACGAACGTCCCGGAGACGTCGGTCATCACGCTCGACGACGACGCGCCCACCATCACGGTCAATCAGCTCATTCCCAGCTCCGAGTTCGACGACGCCTTTATCGGCAACAACCTGGCGGGCACAAGCGGCTTCACCAAGCAGGGCGTGGGCATCCTTACCATCGGCGGCGACGCCAGCGCCCTCACCGGGCCCATCAACGTGAACGGCGGCACGCTCCGCATCGGCACGCTGGGCATCTACGCGGGCGCCACGGCCCCGATCGCGATGGCCGACGGGACCGTGCTGGAGAACGCGATCGCCGGCGGCGTGTTCGACACGGTTTCGGTCGCGGCCGGTGGGACCGGCACCATCCGCATGCTGGGCGGCGGATCGAACTTCCTGGACAACATCCAGGGCGGCGGCGGGAGCACGCTCAACATCGAGTCGGGCACTGCGGGCGCCACGGTTTCCGCTGACGGCGACTGGGTCACCGGCGGCGGGTTCAGCGTGGTGAACATGACCGGCACCGACGAGGCCGGCGTCAGCTTCTTCCGCGGCCGCGTCAACGGCGGCGGTTGGACTGCGGCGTCGTTCGAGAACTCGGTGGTCAACATGGACAACTTCGAGTTCTTCATCCGGACCAACTCGTTCGGCAACAACCTCCCCTTCGGCGCCCTCAACGGCACGGCCACCGCGAACCTGCGGGGCGGCAACGGCGGCTCGGGCGGCAGCGCGGCCCGCTACATCATCGGCGGCCTGGGTGGCGACAGCGAGTTCGCCGGCACCGTGACCGGCGGCGGCGGCTCCACCACGTTCGGCGGCATGTCGATCAACAAGATTGGCGCCGGCACCCACACCTTCTCCGGGACGTTTGTGGACCCGCTCGTGGGATCCAACACCGACATCGGCCGCCAGGGCGGCGTGGTCCGCGTCTCTGAGGGCACGCTCGCCTTTACCAACACGGCGGACTCGATCCCCGGCGGCTACGGCACATTCAAGTCCACGATCGACGTGCTGGCCGGCGCCACGCTGGACGTCTCCGGCACGACCAACACGTTCTCGTCGTCGCCTCTGCAGCAGATCCAGGGCAGCGGCACGATTGTTGGCGCCTTTAACCACGACGAGGGCGAGATCCGGCCGGCCGACGTGTCGACCGTCGACAACGACACCGACCTGACCAACGAGCCCGTCCCCACCGTGGGCACGATCACGTTTGACGGTCAGCTGAGCTTCAACGGCGGCTCGATCGTGTACGACATGAACGACACTCCTGGCGTCAACGACCTGGTCCAGGTCAACGGCACGACCAGCGTGTCGGGGGGCGGCTTGGTCGACCCTAACTTCCTGGGCGCCGACCCCGCGCCCGGCCTGACCTACACCTTCCTGACATCCAGCGGCGGCTTCAGCGACTCGCTCAGTGGCTGGAGCGTCAACTGGCCCGGCCGCGGTGACAAGCCGACCGTGTTCATCGACGGCAACAGCCTGAAGTTCACCAGCACCGAGGTGGGCGCGGGTGGGGCGGTTGTCTGGTCCGGCGCCGTGAACGGCGACTGGGACGTCGAGACCACTCAGAACTGGACCCTTGGCGGCTCGCCGGATGTGTTCTTCCAGGGCGACGACATCACCTTCAACGACACCGGCGCCAACCCGGCCATCAATGTCACGACGGTGGTCAACCCGCGTAACGTGGTGGTCGACTCTAACACCAACAACTACGGCTTCAGCGGCAGCTCGATCCTGGCCACCGGCACGCTCACCAAGCGTGGGTCGAGCACCCTGACGCTGAGCGCCGTCAACGAGTTCACCAGCGTCACGATCGAGGGCGGCGCCGTCGAGATTGGCGCGAACCAGGCGATGGGCACCGGGGCCCTGACCATGTCGGGCGCCACGATCAACGCCCCCACGGGGTCCGCGATCAGCAACAGCAGCCTGACCGTGACCGCCGGCACCTCCAACACCATCCAGGCGGAGGGTGCGTCGGGGTCCGGCGGCACCTACGGCATCCCCAACCTGTCCGGCGAGGGTGACCTCACCATCAACTCGGGCGTGGAGGGCAAGTGGCTGGCCCTGAACAACACCGAGTCCTTCAGCGGCACCCTGACAATCGCCCCCAACGGCAGCGCCCTGCTGCTCGGCGAGGTGCGCACCGCCGGCGCGGCGACCACGCTGCCCAACGCGGTGCTGAATCTCACCGGCGCCCGACTGGCTAACCGTAACGGCGGCACCGGCGAGATCACAACCGCCATCGGCGAGCTGCACGGCGACGCCAGCTCCGTGCTCGACGGCTTCACCGGCGGCTCGGGCACGATCCCGAACGTCAACTGGGAGATCGGTGGGCTGGGGACCGATTCGGACTTCGCCGGCGTCATCGAGGACGGCGACGGCGGCGGCGGATCGATCGCCGTGTCGCGTCTGACCAAGGTGGGGGCGGGCACGCTCACCCTGACCGGCGCCAGCACCTACACCGGCGACACCACGGTCTCCGAGGGAACGCTGAGCGTCAACCAGGCGTTCTTCGCCGACGCCGCCGACCTGTTTATTGGCGGCAGCTCGATCCTGAACCTGGATCACAGCTCGACCGACGTTATCGACTCGCTCTACTTTGGGAACGACCCTCAGGCGGTCGGCACCTACGGGCGGATCGGCAACGCCAGCGCTACGTTCCAGGTTTCGTACATCACCGGCAACGGCTTGCTGAGCGTCACGACGCTCGGCGAGGTGCTCGGCCTGCCGGGTGACTACAACCAGGACAACGTGGTCGACGCAGCCGACTACACCATCTGGCGTGACAGCCTCGGCGCCAACGTCGCGCTGCCGAACGACGGCGGCCTTGGCGTGCCGGTTGGCGGCGCCCACTACGACCTGTGGCGCGACAACTACGGTGCGGTCGCCGCCGGGCCGAGCGGCTCCTCGGGCGCTGCGCCCGAGCCGGCCGCCCTGGTTGCGGGCTTGATTATGGCTGGCCTCGCCGGCGGGCTGCGGCCGCGCCGGCGCGTCTGAGGCGGCCGGGCCGAAGGCGACCGGTAGGTCGCCGTGAAGGGTCCGCGTCTCTGTTGAGTTTACCCAGGCGGTTGCCTGGACCGAGCGGGGCAGTGGGGGCGGTGATTCATCACCGCCCCCATCGTTTTTTGATAAGATGGGGTTCATGAAACAGCTTCAAAGACCATTGCTTCAAAGACCACTGGCTGCAGCGCTGGCGGTTGTCTTTGCCTCCGCCGCCACCGCCTGGGCGGATACGTCGATCGTCGATCACGGCGCCGTGGGCGACGGCGAGCAGATCAACACAGCCGCTATCCAGAAGGCGATCGACGCGCTCAGCAAACAAGGCGGCGGCCGCCTCGTGGTTCCCGAGGGCGTGTTCAAGTCCGGCGCGCTGTTCCTCAAGCAGGGCGTCGAGCTGCACCTCGAACAGGGCGCCGTGCTGCAGGGCTCGGGCGACATCGACGACTTCCCCACCCGGATGACGCGCATCGAGGGCAAGGTCCAGCCCTGGCGCCCCGCGTTGATTAACGCTGAGGGCCTCAAACGTGTTGCGGTCACCGGAGCCGGCGTGCTGGACGGCGCCGGCCGGCCCTACTGGGCCGCGTTCTGGAAACGCCGCGCCGAGAACCGCAAGTGCACCAACCTGGAGGTGGAACGCCCCCGCCTGATGTACATCGACGACTGCGACGGCGTGACCGTCAGCGGCATTCGGCTGAAGGACTCAGGGTTCTGGAACCTGCACGTCTACCGCTGCCGCAACGTGCTGCTGCAGGGGCTGGTGATCACGGCCCCCCACGGCGACCCGCCCAAGATCTCCGGCGATGACCAGCCCTGGGACGAGGTTTCGATCGACCGCGCCCCCAGCTCCGACGGGATCGACGTCGACAGCTGCCAGGGCGTGACCATCCGGTGCTGCATCATCTCCGTCGGCGACGACTGCATCGCCCTCAAGGGGACCAAGGGGCCGCTGGCGCTCGAGGACGAGTCGAGCCCGCCGGTCGAGAACGTGGTGGTCGAGGACTGCGACTTCCAGAGTGGCCACGGCGTGCTGACCTGCGGTAGCGAGGCGACCCTGGTGCGCAACGTGGTGGTGCGCAACTGCCGCGTGGGGCCGGCGATCCCGGTGGTGCGGCTCAAGCTCCGGCCGGACACGCCCCAGCTCTACGAGAACCTAACGTTCGAGGACCTGAAGCTCGACGGCGCGCAGTCGCTGTTCGACGTGAAGCCGTGGACGCAGTTCTTCGACCTGCAGGGGCACGAGCCACCGACCTCGACGGTCCGGAATGTTGTCCTCCGGCGGGTCAGCGGCTCGCTCGCCACGCTGGGCGATCTGCGCGGCAACGACGGCGACACCCTGCAGAACATCACGCTCCAGCAGGTCGAAGTGACCGCCCGCCAGGATCGTCTCCGCACGGGCCAGATCGACAACCTGCTGCTGCTTGACGTGTCGGTCAACGGGCGCGCCTTCCAGCCGGAAGACTGAGGCCACGGCCCATCTATCTCAAGAACTACCGTTAGGAGAAGCCCGTGCGACTTCCCTTACTTGCGCTGGCCGCGATCACCACCGCCGTGCCCGCCGCCGCCGCCACGCGGGTCCTCACCGACCTGAACGATGGCTGGCGTTTCCAGCAGTCCGATCTGGAGGGCGGTCAGGCGGCCGACCTCGACGACTCGGCCTGGTCATCCGTGCGGCTGCCGCACGACTGGAGCATCCGGGGCGACTTTCAGAAGGACGCGCCGTCGGGTTCGTCCGGCGGCTTCCTGCCGACCGGCGTGGCCTGGTACCGCAAGCACTTCACAACCCCTGAGGCCGGCGGCGGGAGGAGGGTGTTTGTCGAGTTCGACGGCGTCATGTCCAACAGTGATGTCTGGATCAACGGCGCCCACCTGGGCAGCCGGCCGTCCGGCTACGTCGGCCTCCGCTACGAGCTGACGCCGCACCTCAAGGCCGGCGGCGAGAACGTGCTCGCCGTCCGGGCGGACACGTCCGCGCAGCCGGCGTCGCGGTGGTACACCGGCAGCGGCATCTACCGCAAGGCCCGGTTGGTGGTCGTGGACCCGGTCCGGTTCTCGCAAGACGGCGTATTTCTTTCCACGCCGGAGGTCGCCGCCGAGTCGGCCGTGCTTGCGTGCCAGGCCGAGGTGATGAACGAGTCGGACGCCGACCTGGAGGTGACGCTCCGGACGACCGTCCACAGCCCAGACGGCGCCGAGGTGGCGACCCGCGAGGCGGTCGGGCAGGTCCTCGCCGGCGCCGTGGGCGTCGTCGAGCAAGACCTCTCGATCACCAAGCCGGAGCTGTGGCACGTTAGCCACGGCGCGCTCTACACGGTGACCAACCAGCTGCTTGTCGACGGACAACCCCGCGACGAGGTCGCGACCCGCATCGGTATCCGCAGGGCCGAGTTCCGGCCCGACACCGGGTTCTGGCTGAACGGCCAGAACCTGAAGCTCAAGGGCGTGTGCCTGCACCACTGCGCCGGAGCGGTCGGCGCGGCGGTCCCCAAGAGCCTGTGGCGGGAGCGGCTGATGGCGCTGCAGCGGCTGGGCGTCAACGCGGTGCGGACATCCCACAACCCGGTGGACCCCGTGTTCCTCGACCTGTGCGATGAGCTGGGCCTGCTGGTAATGGACGAGTTCTTCGACGTCTGGCACAGGGGCAAACGCCGGCACGATTACCACCTGTACTTCGACGAGTGGTGGCGGCGCGACCTGCGTGAAACGGTGCGGCGAGACCGCAACCACCCCTCGGTCATCATGTACAGCGTCGGCAACGAGATCCGCGACACGCACGACGCCGAGCACGCCAAGCGGGTGCTCGCCGGCCTGGTGGAGGTCTGCCACCAGACGGACCCGACCCGGCCCGTCACGCAGGGGCTGTTCCGCCCGAACGTAACCCACGACTACGACAACGGCCTGGCGGACCTGCTGGACGTGATCGGCACCAACTACCGCACCACCGAGCTGCTGGACGCCTGGCGGGACGACCCCACACGCAAAGTCGTCAACACCGAGCAGGGCCACGACCGCAGCCGCTGGCTCACGTGCCGCGACAACGCCCAGGTCGCCGGGCAGTTCCTGTGGGTGGGCATCGATTATCTGGGCGAGTCCGCCCGCTGGCCGATCACCACCTTCGACACCGGCCTGCTGGACCGCACGGGCCACCCGCACGCGCGGGGCTACGAGCGCCAGAGCTGGTGGTCCGAGACCCCCATGGTCCGCGCGTTCCGCCGCGTCGCGCCCACCGCGCTCACGCCGGAGGACCCCGGCTACGAGGAGAGCGAGTGGAAGCGGCCCCAGGTGCTGTTCGACGACTGGACCCCGCAGGACGCCGACCCGGGCGAGCAGCTGGTCGAGGTCTACAGCAACTGTGAGGAAGTTGAGCTGCTGCTCAACGGCGAGTCGCTTGGCGCCCAGCCGCTCTCCCGCAGCGGCCGGGCCCGCCAGTGGCGCGTCGACTACCAGCCCGGCAAGCTGGTGGCGGTCGCCCGCGACAGCGGCGCCGAAGTCGCCCGTCACGAGTTGCAGACCGCCGGCCCCCCTGCGCGGCTCGAGCTGATCAGCAGCGTCGGGCAGCTGAGCGACTCGGTCGACCAGGTCGCCGTCGTCGAGGCCCGCGTGGTGGACGCCAGCGGCGTGCTCGTGCCTGGCGCCGAGCAGCTGGTGACTTTCACCGTGGACGGGCCGGGCGCGGTGCGGGCGGTCGACAACGGCTCGCCAACCAGCCACGAGCCATTCCGCGGAGACCAGCGGACCACGTACCGCGGCCGCTGCATTGCGATCGTGGGGGCCGACGCGGCCGAGGGCGAGCTGACGGTGACCGCGGCGGCCGAGGGCCTCGAGCCCGGTGAGGCGACGATCCGCGTCGCTGAGTAGGGCCTCTGCTCGCCGTGGACTACGGCCGCACCGGCGGAGCGTCCGACAGGTGGGCGGCCAGATCGGGCGCCGACTGGCGAACCCCATCGGCCACCAGGGCGGCGAGCAGCTCGGCGCCGAAGTTGGTGTGGTGCGTGCCGTCCTGGAAGGCCGAGTCGAGCCGGTCGTCTAGGTCTTGGTAGAGCTGCTTGCTAGTCGCGTGCAGGTCGATCAGCGGGGCGTTCATCTCGGCGGCGACGTCACGGACCGTCTGCGGGTACTCGCCCAGCGTGTCCTTGTCGAGTCCCGCCTTGCGTTCCATGGAGGTCACCAGGATCGGCTGCCCACCGCGCTCGCGGACGGCCTGGACCAGCTTCACCAAGTCGCGTCGGTACCGCTCCAACGCGTCGGGCCGCTTGCTCTTCATGTCGTTGTGGCCGAACTGCGCCATGACGAAGTCGCCCGGCCGCAGAAGGTGCAGCACCTTGTCGCACCGCCCCGCGCCCCAGGCGCCGCCCAGCGTCTCGCCCGACTCGGCGTGGTTAGCCACCGCCAGCGTCGAGTCGAACAGCCGCGGCAGCTTCTGCCCCCAGCTCGCCCAGGGCTCTTTGTACTGGTCGGCCACGGTCGAATCGCCCAGCAGGAACAGCGTCGGCGCGTCCGCCGCCGGCAAGACCTCGAGCCGCTTGACGCTGGGACGCTCGCCAGCGAACCGCAGCGTCAGCTTGTGGTCCCAGGCGGCCACTTCGGAGGTCTTCTCCCGCTCCTTCAACCGGACCCAGCGGCCGTGGGGCAGGGCGGGGGTGCGGGTGTTGACGAGGAACTCCCGGGTGGCGGTGTCGCCGCCCTGAGTGACAACGTCGTCGATCAGGCGGCGGCGCAGCTCCGCCTCGACCCGCGTGGCGGAGCCCCCTTCGGCGGCGCCCAGCGTGACCCGCACCAGGTGATTCCCCTCCGGCAGCCGGACGGAGAACGCGAAGGGTTCTTCCGAGGCAGCCTGCCCACCGTCCGCGCCGCTGAGCGTGACGTCGGCGCCCGGCTCGAACCCGAAGCCCGGGTCCGCCGCGTAGGGCTGGGCATTGGTGATCGCCACGAAGCCGTCGGTTGCCTGTTCGGCCCCAAAGTCGAATCGGTATTCCTGGCCGGGTGGCGGAAGCAGGGCAGCGCGGAGCGGCGAGTCGCTTAAGCTGCGGACGCCGGCCGCGACGCACTCGGCGTTGACCTCGGCGCCGCGCCGGTTCGTGTGGGTGTGGTCGGTGGGCGTGAACAGCTCCGCGTGGACCGCCTCCTGTCCCAGCTCGTCGTAGCGGTCGGCGACGAGAGCGTTGAGGTCGACGAACGCGGCGCCCGCCTGTTCGGCCGCCTCGCGGGCCCAGCGGCCGTAGTCGCCGTCGGCGCGCACAAGCTTGCCGTCCTTCCATCGGTCCCGCGGCACGGGCGAGAGCACCACGGGGGTCGCCCCTTTCGCCTGGGCGTCGGCGATATACTTGCGGAGGTACCAGCCGTAGCTGTGGACGGTCTCGGCCTTGCCGGTCTGCTCGACGACGCCGTCTTGCGTCTCATCGCCGTTGCCACGGATCGACGCCCGCGGGCGGTTGCTGGCGAACATCTGCCCGCCGTCGTTGTGGCCGAACTGCATCAGCACCACATCGCCCGGCTTGATCTTTTCCAGCGTGCGTTCCCACAGCCCCTCGGTCAGGTAGGTCCGGCTGCTGCGGCCGCCGAGCGCGCGGTTCTCGACGATCACCTGCTCGCGGTCGAAGTGTGGCTGCAGCACCTGGCCCCAACCCCACAGGCCGCCGTCGCCCCGGCCGCTGCCGTTCTTCACGGTCGAGTCGCCGATCAGGAACAGCGTGCGTGGGCCCGCTTGCTCGCCCTCGGCCGCCGTAACGCCGGAGGCCGCCGTTGCCGCCACAGCCAAGAGAACGAGTCGGTAAGCAGCAGGCCGCGGGACGTGAGGGGGCATCGGGATCTCGGAGTGGGTGTCAGGGTGGAAGCTGTTAGTGCGCGCAGCCTCGCCCGGCGGGCCCAACGATGAGCGAAGCAGCGTCACCGCTAGTTGGAGCTGAGCTCGATGGTGAACTCGTTCTGGCCAGGCTCGACCTCGAAGCTGATGCCCGACGAGTCCGCGATCCCGTAGTGGGCGGGCACAAGCGCGCCGGAGTCCTGCTGGCCGTCGGTCTGGTCGTAGTTGGGGGGCCAGGTGGCGCTCTTGAACGCCACGACCGCGACGCGGTGCTTGCCGACCAGGGCGCCACGGCCGACATCCTTGGTCTGCAGCTCGAAGCTGCCGTCGGCGCTGATCTCGCCGGACGCGGCCGGGCCGCCGTCGGCGGGGATGAAGTTCACCGTCCCGGTGGAGAGCGGCTTGTCGTCCAGCAGCACGACGCCGCGCACCGTGGCCAGGTCGGGACCGCCGCCACAGCCGGCAAACAGCACGCAGGCGGCCAGCAAGACGGCCGCGGGGCGAAGGAGGTGAAGCATAGCTCTCGGCTGGGGGACGCTAGAACGGCGACTCGTAGATGTCTTCCGACTGCCGGCTCGCCATCGGCCGGAGCACCGCCACCAGGTCGACATCGTTCGTGACGTACTGGATCGAAGCGTCGCACATCAGCACGTGGAACCCGCCCGGGTGGTTGCTGCCCAGGCTGGCGTCGGTCAGCGGGTTGTTGGTGCGGGTCGTGGCGGACGGCTGCACGTCGGCCGGGTCGTGCAGCGCCGCGAAGCCCGGCGGGTGCATCACGTTCTTGGCGCCGTGCACCCAGCCGCGGGCGGCGGTGCTCTTGGGGTCGGTGATCCCGGCGCCGGTGATGCTGCCCACGATCCACGGCTGCATGGCGCCGACGTCCCACGACATCTCACCGTACATCATGGTCTTCGACGTGCCGTCGGTGATCTTCGAGAACTTGACGTTCGACAGCGGGAAGATAGCGCCGTTGATCGCCACGCCGCCCGAGTTCGCCGTGCCCATGCTGCAGTTGTCTTGGTAGTAGGTGGTCGCGAAGCCCTCAAACTTCGCGCTGCGTCCGCCGCCCGAAGGGGGGCAACCGGAGATGATGGAGCCGTCCTTCCGCGGGCCGGGCTTGGCGCCCATGATCCCTACGTAGTGCGGGCTGAGCGCGGTCTCCATCGAGTCGCCGGCGGCCGGCTGCCCGGCGATCTGCGGGGCGCGGCCGGTGTCGGTCCACTGGGTGGACGGGGTGCTCGGGCAGCGGAGCTGCGGGATCGGCGTCCAGTATGCGCGGGCGTTGCGGCTGTTGGACCAGTGCTGCTCCTGATCGACCAGGTCGTAGATCGCGGCCTCTTCCATGAACCGCGTCAGCTGGGCCTGGCTGCTCAGCGAGGTCGGCAGCACGCCGTGCGTGGGCAGTTCCTTGAAGCTGTCGTGGTAGTTGTGCGCCGCGATGCCGAGTTGCCGCAACCGGTTGGCGCAGTCCATCCGGCGGGCCGCCTCGCGGGCCGACTGGACTGCCGGAAGCAGCAGCGCGATCAGCACGCCGATGATGGCGATCACCACCAGCAGTTCCACCAGGGTGAAACCGGTCTGACCAGCACGGACGCGGGCCGAAACGCGGGCGGTTTGGGCAGGGGACATCGGCAGCCTCCGTGAACGCCCGAAAGGGCAGGAGCTAACTAGTGAATAGCGCAGCAGTCCTAGGGGCGGGCGGACGAAAAGACCACCGGGTGCATCCCGCCCCACGGGACACTTGAATAGTACCAAACGCCAACCTGTCAGATAGTCGGGCGGGAGCGCGGTGCGCCGCCTTTGCGGAAAACGGGCAGGCAATTGCGGCGGTGCTCGGCGCCGTTTACTACGGCATTCCGAGCCAGCTGCTAAAATAAACAGACTCGCGCAGGCGGCGCCTCTTCCGGCCCTCTGATTCTCTGGGCGTCTAAGCCGCGCACCGCCGATCTCTCCCCCCGCCCGCCCCTGCATGTCACGACGCACCCTTCGTAGTTTCGCGCCCGGGAAGCCTGCTTGCCTCGGTTTCGAACCGCTGGAGCCTCGCCAGCTGCTTGCTGTCACGAACCTCGTGGCCGAGGCGGACACGTACACTCAGTCAGGGGTCGGCGCCGGCGACGCGGCCGTGCTGGACACGCTCGACGCCAACGGCCCCGGCGACCGGGTCACGTACGTGCGGTTTGACGTCTCGGGGATCGACTTCGACGCCTACGAGTCGGTGTCGCTCAACCTGTTCAAGACCGCCGGCGCCCGCAACGACACCATCATCACCGGCCGGTTCGACGTGTACGGGCTGCTCGACATGGCCGGCAACACGCCGCAAGACTGGGACGAGGCCACCCTAGCCGAGGGCGGTGTCGGGCTCGAGTACACGGCCGTCGGCGGCGACGGGCTGGACGTGTCACGGTTGTTCAATCTGGACGAAGAGAGCGGCGCCGATGTCACCGAGGTCGTGGAGAACGTGGACGGCGCGGCCCAGTCGATCTCCGGCCCGGACCTGATCGCGTTCCTCGAGAGCCGCCAGGCCGACGACGGGCTGGCGACCTTCGTCACGTACGTCGACGCCGGCAACTACCGCGGCTGGGGCTACGGCTCGCGCGAGAACGCCGACCCGGCCATGCGGCCCGTGCTGACCCTCGACGACGGCCAACCACCCGGCCACGACGACGCCTACCCAGAAGACCCGGTCGTGTTCCCGCGGCAGGTGGAGTACCTCAACCGCGGCGTGGTGGCGGTGCGTCCCTCCGGGTCCACCGTGTATGTGGGCTGGCGGCTGTTGGGGACCGACCCGGCGGACGTGGCGTTCAGGATCTACCGGTCCACCGACGGCGGCGCCCCTGTGCCGCTGCAGCGGGGCGCGATCACCCAGACCACGGACTTCGTCGACGACACGGCCGACCTGACAAGGGACAACACCTACTACGTCGCCCCGGTGATCGACGGCGTCGAGCAGCCTCTCAGCGAGGGTTACACGCTCGGCGCCTTCGCCACGATCGAGCAGCACCTGACGATTCCGCTGGTGATACCGCCGGGCGGCCAGACGCCCTCAGGCGAGGACTACACCTACTCCGCGAACGACGCCACCGTCGGCGACCTCGACGGCGACGGGCAGTACGAGGTGATCCTCAAGTGGGACCCGTCCAACTCGAAGGACAACTCGCAGTCGGGCTACACCGGCAACGTGTACGTCGACGCGTACACGCTGGAGGGCGAGCTGCTGTGGCGGATCGACCTTGGCCACAACGTCCGCGCCGGCGCGCACTACACGCAGATGGTGGTCTACGACCTCGACGGCGACGGCCGATCGGAGGTGGTCCTCAAGACCGCGCCCGGAACGGTCGACGGGCAGGGGAACGACGTCCTCCTCAACCGCGACAGCCCCGCGGCGGACTACCGGAACTCCAGCGGCTACGTGCTCACCGGCCCCGAGTACCTGACCGTGTTCGACGGGCTGTCCGGGGCCGAGCTCCAGAGCATCCCGTTCCCGCTCGAGCGGATCAGCGCGTCGACCTGGGGCGACTCGTACGGCAACCGCGTCGACCGCTTCCTGTCCGGCGTGGCCTACCTGGACGGAGAGCGGCCCAGCATCGTCTGGGCCCGCGGCTACTACGGGCCGCAAAGCGGGTTCCAGGCGCGCAACGAGGTGGTCGCGCTCGACTGGCGGGGCGGCGAGCTGACCCAGCGGTGGCGGTTCAACGCGGCGACCAACGGCGCCAACCCGGAGTACATCGCCCAGGGCTCCAACGCGCTGGTGATCGCCGACGTCGACGGCGACGGCTACGACGAGATCATCCACGGCGGCTCGGCCCTCGACCACGACGGCACGGGCCTGTACTCCACCGGCCTGGGCCACGGCGACGCGATTCATGTGTCCGACCTCGACCCCTCCAACCCCGGCCTGGAGGTGTTCATGGTGCACGAGTCGCCTAGCGCCTACGAGAGCGAGGGCCGTGATGCGGGCGGCGAGCTGCGCGACGCGCAGACCGGCGAGCTCCTGTTCCAGATCCCCTCGAACAACGACGTCGGCCGCGGCGTCGCGGCCGACATCGACCCCAACCACGTGGGGTACGAGTTCTGGGCCACCACCAACGAGGGGACCCGGAGGATCTACAACGTGTCCGGCGAGGCGTTGTACGACACCCCGGGCAACATGATGTACAACTTCGCCGTCTGGTGGGACGCCGACCTGTCCCGCGAGCTGCTCGACGGCACCACCATCTCCGAGTGGAACAACCCGGGCAGGTCGAACCTCGTTTCGTTCGGCAACTCGGGGATCAACAGCACGGCGGGGCTGTCGTCGAGCAACGGGTCGAAGAGCACGCCAAGCCTGGTCGCCGACCTGTTCGGCGACTGGCGTGAGGAGGTGATCTGGCGGCGCAGCGACAGCACGGCCCTGGAGATCTGGACCACCACCATCGCCGCCACGTCACGGCTGCCGACCCTGATGCACGACACGCACTACCGCTCGTCGGTGGCGGGTCAGAACGTAGCCTACAACCAGCCCTCGCACCCCGGCTACTGGATCGGCGAGGGGATGGACCCGGCGCCGCTGCCGCCGCTCTACTTCGGCGGCGGACTTGAGGGCGACTACAACGCCGACGGGCTGGTCAATGCGGCCGACTACTCCGTGTGGCGCGACACGCTCGGCAGCACCGACAGCCTGGCGGCGGACGGCAGCCGCAACGGCGTCGTGGACCAGGCCGACTACGACCTCTGGCGGAGCAACTACGGCGCGACCGCGGCCGCGCCTGTCGCGTTCGCCGAAACGCCCAGCGCTGTTACGGCGCTTGCGGCAGCGGCCTCGGCTGCCGCCGCCGCTGAGGCGGCGCCTGTGGCCCAGAGCATCCAGTCGCCGACTCCGCTGCAGGCGGCGTTCGCGATCGCCATCGAGGAGATCGACGAGGCCGAAGGGGCCGACACGCCCGCAATCTCCACGCCGGCGCCCGCCGCCAGCCCACTCGGCGACCTGCTGCTGTACGACGCGGACCCAGACGCCCGGCCCGCCAAGCGGCTGTCGGTTGAGTCCGCGGCCGACGCGGATAGCGAACCCGAAGAGCCGGCCGACGAGCTGTTCGCCCTGCTGGACGCCGACGAGTCGGCTTGGCTAGAGTGGTAGCCGGACGCCGCCCGCCGCGGCGCCACTCGTCCCACGCACACTCGGAATGAATCTATGCGCGCCCCGGCCTTCCTGCGGAACTCGCTGCTGGCGATGGCGGTCTTCGGTCTGGTAGTGGCGGCCTCGCGATGGGCGTCCGCGGCAGAGAATACGCGTCCCAACGTGCTGCTGATCATCGCGGACGACCTTCGTAACGAGATGGGGTGCTACGGCAGCCCGGTCGCCCAGACGCCCCGCCTGGACGAGTTCGCCGCGACCGCGGTGCGGTTCGACAAGGCGTACTGCCAATTCCCGCTCTGCAACCCGTCGCGCAGCTCGGTGCTGACTGGGCTGCGTCCCACCACGGTGGGCGTGCTGGGCAACCGCACGTGGTTCGGCGCCACGCGGCCCGACGCGGTCAGCCTGGTCCGCCACTTCAAGGCCCACGGCTACCAGACGGTTCGCTCCGGCAAGATCTTCCACGGCGGGATCGATGACTCTCAGGCCTGGTCCGTAGGGGGCCGCCCCCGCTACTTCGGCCAGGACGCGTCCGCCAAGCCGCCCGTGCACCGCGAACGCAACGCGGACGGCCGGTTGCTCACCAAAACCGAACGCTCCGACCGCTGGATCGTGCTGCCCAACGAGGGCCGCGACCACACCGACCACAAGATCGCCGACCGGGCGGTGGAGTACCTCCGCAGCAATCCGACCGAGCCGTTCTTCCTCACGGCCGGGTTCCACAAGCCGCACAGCCCGCTGGCGGCGCCGCAGCGGTTCTTCGACCAGTTCGACCCCGCGGAGATCGAGCTGTCGCCCGACTATGCGCCGCGGCCGACCGTGCCGGAGGGCTTCCCGGCCGGCTCGATCCGCCCGTCCAACGCCGACCTGTTTGTGGGCCGCGACTCGACTCCCGAGTCCGCCCGTAAGATGATCCACGCGTACCTGGCCGCCAGCGCCTGGATGGACTGGAACGCCGGCCGCGTGCTCGACGAGCTGGAGGCCCAGGGCCTGGCGGACAACACCATCGTGCTGTTCTGGGGCGACCACGGTTACCAGCTCGGTGAGAAGGGCAAGTGGTCCAAGGCCGGGTCGCTGTGGGAGCAGGGCGCGCGGACGCCGCTGCTGATCCGCGACCCGCGCGCCGCAGCGGCCGGCGCCGCCTGCCCGCGAGTCGTCGAGGCGCTGGACATCTACCCCACGCTGTGCGACCTGTGCGGGCTGCCCATCCCCGAGCAGCTGGAGGGGGTGAGCCTGGCGCGGTTCCTCGAGGACCCCGACGCGGCGTCGGACCGGCCGGCGTACACCATCTGGAGCGCCGACGGCAAGACCGTCAGCGGCGTGTGCGTCCGCACCGAGCGGTGGCGCTACGCCGAGTTCTACGGCCGCGGACCCGGCCGGATGCTGACCGACCCGGTCAACGACCCCCACGAGCTGACCAACCTGGCGGACCGCCCCGAGCACGCCGAGCTGGTGGCCCGGCTGTCGCGGCTCGCCCAGGAATACGTTGCGGGCCACGCGGCGGAGTGAGCCTGCTGGGCCGTTTCTTTGTAGAAACCGGCCACCTCGCGCGATCTAATGGGTGTGCTTAGGTAGGTGCGCATCGGTCGGTGAGCTTGCTCGCTCGGGCCGTCGGTGACTGCTGCGCGGATGGGAACTGGTTCGCTCGGTCGCGTTGAGTTGTCCCCTCGGCGATCGAAAACGGACAAAACCCCCCGGCTCAATTGCCCCTCTCGCGCGGAAACACTGCTATAGCAGCACCAGACGCTGTTTGAGCGGAAAACACGCCCGGAGTTTTGTAGCTCTGTAGAAAGCTTCTAGATGTTTAGAGGATCATGAGGTTGAGAGTGAGGGTCTTGAGGGCGGCTTCGCGTCGCTGCATGGGCTTTTTTCGTGCTCGCAGCTGGGGCCCGAGGAGGCGTTTGAGCATGCTGATGGTGGTCTCGGCCTGGGCGCGTTGCCCGTAGCGGGTGGTGTGCAGCCGGCTGGCCATGACGCGTCGCCAGTAGGTTCGGGGCGGCTTGCCGGAGCGGCCGAGCCTAGCGGGGATCAGCGAGCGGACGCCGCAGGCCTCGCGGCAGTGGCGGTGGTTGGCCTCGCTGTCGTAGCCGCCGTCGGCCAGCAGCGTCTGGATCGGGATCCGCCGGCGGGCCTGGTCGAACGCCTCGCGGAAGTGGCGGACGTCGCAGCTGGGGCCCTTGTCGTGGACCACCGCCAGGACCAGGTGGCTGGTGCAGTCGCTCAGCACGCCGATCTTGGGGAACTCCCGGTAGGTGAGGTAGGTGTGCTGTTTCCCCCGTTTCTGGGCCCGCGAGCGGGCCTGCGTGTAGTGCCGACTGGCGGTGCTCGACTCCAGGCCCGTGGCGTCCAACGCCGCCAGCGGCGAGCGGCCCGGCAGGAGCGTCAGCTCCTGCCCCATCCGGGTCGTCTGGTCCAGCATCCGCTGCACGCGGCGGTTCTCCAGCAGCCGCGCGGCCGCCTTCTGGAAGGTGGTGAAGTGCGGCACGCTCGCCAGGCCGATCGCCGCGGTCCAGCTGGGCGACTCCTCCAGCACCGCCGACAGCTTCCGGTAGTCCAGCCGCAAGAACTCCTTCAGCACCAGGCACGCGAACAGCTGAGGGAGCGTGAACTTCTTCGGGGCACGGTGATGCCAGTAACGACGCACCGTCCGACGACCCAGCTCGTGGGCGGCAAGCAGCAACGCGATGGGAGACTTCGTCGTTCGCACCCACACCGTACGGAAACAACACTACCTACAGTTTAGCTAGCAACGATAAGATTTCTACAGAGCTAGTTTTGTCCCCTCCGCGCGTGTTTTTGGACAAAACCCTAGCGGACAGTAGTCACCGGCCGGCGGGCGGTTGCTGGCAGGTGGGGCACCAGTAGGTGGTGCGGCCGGCGTCGCCCTGGCGGCGGATGCGGACCTTGTCGGCGCACTCGAAGCACGCCTGGCCGCTGCGGCCGTACACCCAGAAGCGGACGCCGTCGCCGGCGAAGCGGGTGGTGCGTTTGCCCGACTTCCGGTTGAGCCGCATCAGCCGGTGGGTGAGCTGGAGGTAGTCGAGCAGCTGCTGGTCGCCCAGCTCGTCGACGCGGGACCACGGGTTGATGCGGGCGAGGAACAGCGTTTCGGATTTGTACACGTTGCCGACGCCAGCCAGCAGCGTCTGGTTCATGACCGCCTCGCCGACCGGCGCGGCGTTGTGCGTCCGCAGCCGCGGGAGGATGCTCGGCAGGTCGACGTCCGGCAGCATCAGGTCGGGGCCGAGCCGCTGCAGGTAGTCGTTGCGGCGGAGCGTGGTGGCGGTGACCAGCTCGAGCAGCTTGGGGTTGAAGTTGACGACCTCGTGCGTCGCGGTCCGCATGGCCAGGCCGGCCTGCCGCGCCGGCTTGCGCCACGGCTCGCCGATCGTGTAGGCGTGCCACGAGCCGTGCATGCCGAGGTGCGAGTGCACGACCCGGTCGTCGTCGAGGGAGATCAGCAGGTGCTTGCCGCGGGCTTCGACCGAGGTGATCGTGCATCCGACCAGCGACGCCGCGTCGATCGCCGGGACCTGGGGCGAGGGGTTGCTGAGCGCGGCCGTGATGGCCTGGCCCTGGAGCACAGGCCGGATGTTCTCGGCGATGCGGTAGAGGGTGTCGCCTTCGGGCACGGACGGGGGATCAAGCTAGGAGGTCGTGGGGTCGTCGAACGAAGCGGCCCGCCGCCGCGGGGGCTGCCCCGACATGAAGTCGCTGCGGCACAGCAGCCCGCGGGTGGTGGCGGTGAAACCCGCGGCGGTGAACACGGGCGCTAGCGGCGAGGTGATGGCCGACCGCTTGTCGATCTCGGCGAGCAGCAGCGAGCGGTGCGAGCGGGCGGACTCGGCCAGGCAGGCGGCGAGCTGCCGGGCCTGCTCGCCGCGGCGGGCCTCGTCCTCGGAGAGGAACGTAGTGAGCGAACGGTCGCCGCGGCCGAGGTACCCCAGCAGCTCGCCCGCCAGCAGCACCACGCGGGCGCCGGCGGCGCGTTGCGGGCGGGCAGACTCGTCGGGGCTTGTGGGCCACGGCAGCGAGGCGCCGTACGCGTTGGCGGGGTCGGTGGCGGCCAGCAGCAGCGGCTGCTCGTCGTCGCGCGGGGCGGAGCGGAGCAGGTCGTCGGCGCCGGCCGCGGCGAACTGCGCGCCGCCCTGGCCCTCGACAAAGTAGCCGCGGCGGACCTTGCCGGCCTCCTCCATCGCCTTGAGCACCGGGTAGACCGCCGAAAAGCCGCCCTCGATTTGTTCCCGGCCAATCTGATCACGCGTGAGGACGCCATGCCGCTCGACCAATTGAGCCGCCAGGGCCGTGACCCGGCGGGTGGGCGTGGCGTCGTCGGCGCTGATTGGAAGCAGCGACCAGCGGCCCTCGGAACCGGGCAGCCGCGCGCGGCGCCGCGAGCGGTATGCGCGGCGGCCCCGCCGCGTGGCGGCGCCGACCGCCTCACGGGACTTGCCGCCGCCGCTGGCGACCAGCGAGCGGAGCGGTGCGAGGGTGTCGTTGCTGAGCTCGCCACGCCAGACCAGCCGCCACAACGCGGCGAGCACGTCGTTCGGGAAGGCGCCGGTGGCGCGGGTCAGCTCGTCGAAGAACAGCGCGCCGCGCTCGGCGAAGAGCTCGAGCAACCGTGCGGCCAGCGGGTCTTCTTGCGGGTCGGCCGGCGCCGGGAGTCGCCCGAGCAGTGGGAGCTGGTCCGCCAGGTAGAGCGCGATGCGGCCGTCGGTCATGCCGACGCTCTCGACGCCCTGCCAGGCGACCTCGCCGGCGACGAACAGCTCGTCCAGCATGCCGGGCGAGTAGTCACCGACCCGCGCGGGGAGGATCTGCTGCTCCAGCACGCTGGCCGGCAGCGGCGCGCCCTGCAACTGCTCAACCGCGTCCAGCACACCGTCCAGCCCGCCGCGGCGGTTGGTCAGGCCGTGCCAGACCGGCAGGAAGCGGGCGTAGGACTCGGCGGGCACGGCCTCGACCTGCTGGCGGAGCTCGGCCAGCGAGCGGCGTTTGATCGTGCGGAGCACACCGGCGTCGCACCACTCGCGGCCGCGTCGGCCGGGCAGGAACTCGCCCTCGACCAGCCGGCCGGCGTCGCGGAGCTGCTCGAGGGCGCTGCGGACCGGCGCCTCGCCGAGCGCGAACCGGGCGGCCGCCTCCGACGCCTGGAAGGGGCCGTGGGTGCGGGCGTAGCGGGAGAGCAGGTCGCCGAGCGGCGCGGCGACCGCTTCCAGGAACGCCGCTGGCAGGCCACCGGGCGGGGCCACGCCGAGCGCGTCGCGCAGCCGCGCGGCGTCCTCGGCGGCGGCGTACCGCTCTTCGCCCGCGATGCGGACCCGCAGCACGCGACGAGCCGCCTGCAGCTCGTCGAGCCAGGCAACCAGGTCCTGCTCGGTCGCGTCGGCGTGGCTGCACCGTGCCCACAACTCCTCGAACGTCAGGTCCCCGAGCGAAAGGAGCAGATCGTGAACCGCGTCGGCGTGGCGGCAGCTCGGCTCGGCCAGCCGCTGCAGCTCCAGGGTCAGCTGGTCAATCACCTCGCCGCTGAGCAGCTCGCGCAGCTCCGAGGCGCCCAGCAGCTCGCGGAGCTGCGAGTGATCCAGCGCGAGCGCCTGGGCGCGACGCTCGGCGAGCGGCGCGTCGCCCTCGTAAACGAAGTTGCCAACGTAGTTGAACAGCAGTGAAGCGGCGAACGGCGAGGGCTGCTTCAGCGTGACGGCCTCGACGCGGATGGCCCGCCGCTCGATGTCCTTCAGCACCGCGATCAACCCGGGCAGGTCGAACACGTCGCGCAGGCACTCGCGGTAGGTTTCCAGCAGTATCGGGAAGCTCGGGTAGCGGGAGGCCACCGCCAGCAGGTCGGCCGCGCGGCGGCGCTGCATCCACAGCGGCGAGCGGCGGCCGGGCTGACGCTTGGGGAGCAGCAACGCGCGGGCGGCGTTCTCGCGGAAGCGGGCGGCGAACATCGCGGTCGACCCCACCTGCGAGGTGACGCGGTCCTCCACCTCGTCCGACTTGGGCACGAACAGCTCAACGGGCGGCGGCTCGGGGGTCTCCGGCAGGCGGAAGATCATGCCGTCGTCGGTCCAGCTGTAGTCGATCTCGCCAAAGTCCTCCTCACGCAGCCGCGCGGCGACCGCCATCGCCCACGGCGCGTGCACGCGGGACCCCAGCGGCGAGAGCACGCAGACCCGCCAGTCGCCGATCTCGTCGAGGAACGACTCGACGATCACCGCGTTGTCGCTCGGCGGTTCGCCGGTTGCCTCGCCCTGGTCGCGTACGTATTCCAGGAGCGCGCCGGCCGCCTCGGCGTCGAGCGCGTGCTGGTTGGTGAGCTGGTCGATCAGCTCGGCCGGCTCGCCGCGGGCGAGCTCGCCGGCCAGCCGCCCGATCGCCTTGCCGAACTCGAGCGGACGGCCCGGCCCGTCGCCCCGCCAGAAGGGCATCTTGCCCGGCTCGCCCGGCGCGGGCGCGACCAGCACGCGGTCCTTGTCGATCTCCAGCACGCGCCAGCTGCTAGCGCCCAGCAGGAAGACGTCGCCGGCGTGGGTCTCGAACACCATCTCCTCGTCGAGCTCGCCGACGCGGCTGCCGCCCGTGCCGCCCGGCCCGTCGCCGACCAGGAACACGCCGTACAGCCCGCGGTCGGGGATCGTGCCGCCGTTGAGCACCGCGATCCGCCGCGAGGTGTTGCGCGGCGAGACCACGCCGCCGAGCCGGTCCCACGTGACGCGGGGCTTGAGCTCGGCGAACTCGTCCGACGGGTACCGCCCCGAAAGCAGGTCCAGCACCCCCTCGAACGAAGACCTCGGCAGGTCGGCAAACGGCGCGGCGCCCCGGACCATGGCGTACAGCTCGTCGACGTCGATCGGCCCGTCCGAGACGATCGCCACCAGCTGCTGCGCGAGCAGGTCGAGAGGGTTCCGTGGGTAATAGGTTTCCTCGACGTGCCCGGCGAGCATCCGCCCGGTCGCCCCCGCGCACGCCAGCAGATCGCCGCGGTACTTGGGGAAGATGACCCCGTTGGACAGCAGGTCCACGCCCCGACCGCTACGGCCGATGCGCTGGATGCCGGACGCGATGGTCGGGGGGGCCTCGATCTGGATGACCAGGTCGACCGCGCCCATATCGATGCCGAGCTCCAGCGAGCTGGTCGCGATGATCGCCGGCAGCTGGCCCCGCTTCAGCCGGTCTTCGATCTGCGCCCGCTTGTCCTTGGCCACACTGCCGTGGTGGGCCAGGCAGATCTCCACCGGCTGGCGGACGGCGTCGTCTTGCTGCCCGCGATCAAGCTCGTCCTTGGCCGACTCCTCGTTGGCGAGCTCATTGAGTGCGTTCGCCAGTCGTTCGGCCAGCCGGCGGCTGTTGACGAAGATCATCGTCGAGCGGTGCGCTCGGATCAGCTCCAGCAGCCGTGGGTGGATCGCCGGCCAGATGCTGGGCGAAGAAGGGCCCATCGCGGCATTGGCGTTCTCGGCGCCATTGCCAGTGGGCGGATCGGCGGAGGCCTCCGCGTCGAACCCGCTGGGGAAGCGGGCCTGGCGGCTCTGGTCGACCTCATCGTCTCCGAGGAACACGTGCCGCGGCATCGCTTGCTTGGCAAGGTCTTCTACCGGCATCTCGACGCGGATCGCGAGCCGCTTGGGCTCGCTGGCGTCTACCACGCGGACCGGACGCGGCCGAACCGGCTGCTCCGGGTCGGCCGTGGCGTCGGCGCCGCCGAGCAACCGGGCAATCTCGTCGAGTGGCCGCTGCGTCGCGGACAGGCCGACCCGTTGCAGCGGCGGGCAGGCCCGCCCGTCCGACTCAGCGGTCACACGCCGCAGCCGCTCAAGCCGCTCGAGCGACAGGAACAGGTGCGAACCGCGTTTCGACGGGACCATCACGTGGATCTCGTCGATGATCACCGCCTCGACCCGCGACAGCACACCGCTCGCCCGGCTCGTCAGCATCAGGTAGAGCGACTCCGGCGTGGTGATCAGGATGTCGGGCGGGTTGCGAGCGATCCGCTGCCGCTCGCGCTGGTCGGTGTCGCCCGTGCGGATCGCGACTTCCGGTTGGCGGAACGGCTGGCCCATTCGCTCTGCCGCGGCACGGACGCCGGCGATCGGCGCCCGCAGGTTACGGTCGACGTCGACGCCCAGGGCTTTGAGCGGCGAGATGTAGAGCACCCGCGCATGCTGATTGGTTTGCCGCGGCGGAGCGTCGGCTGGTTCGACGGGCTCGAACATCAGCCGGTCGAGCAGCGACAAGAACGCCGCCAGCGTCTTGCCCGACCCGGTCGGCGCCAGCAGCAGCGTGCTCTCGCCCGAGCCAATTGCTGGCCACGCCAGCCGTTGCGCCTTGGTCGGCGAGGTGAACGACTCACGGAACCAGGCGCGGGTTGGTTCGTGGAAGCCGGCGAGGGCGTCGTCGGGGATGGCGGCGGGCGCGTTCACCTCACTAGTGTAGAAAAGAACAGCACCCTGACCATGGGCGCCGAGGCCAACGCCTTGCTCTGCAAGGGCTTACCAGGCGGGAGGACACTCGGCGCCATGAGGGCGAACCGGGTGTAGGTAGCCGAGTCCCCGCACCTACTGTGGGCCGCGCGGAGTCGCCAGACGCCGGACGGCGTCATCGATGCGGCGGATGTTGGCCCAGTCGTTCTTGTAGTTCACTTCGACAAATCTGGCGGCGCCCATAGGGCCGAACTGTTCTTCCAGCCCGGTTCCGTCCCAATCGAGCCCGATCAGGGTTGAACGGATCTGCTCAATCATACCTGCGGGCAGGTTGTGGGCGCACCCAATCACGGCTGGCGGGAATGCCTCCGACTTGTAGATGACGCGGTACTGAGACTCGTCCACATCCCCCTGTTCGACCATCTTGGCGAGGATGTCGCTAGCCACCGGGGCGACGTCGGCGGCGCCAGACAGCACGTCGTGCACGGAGGATTCATGCGACAGCGAAAAGCTCCACTCGTAGTCCTGCTCGGGAAGGAGGCCGGCGTCGTCGTACAGCTGCACAAACGCGGCCTTGAACCCGGAGTTGGAGGTGGGACGCACGAACACGACCTTGCGTCCTTTGACGTCGGCCAGCTCCTTGATGCCGCTGTCGGCCGAGGTCAGCAGCACCATTTTGTAGCCTACCTCGCCGTCGGCGTTCGCCATGGTGCACAGCGGCACAAATCCCGCCGTCTGCACCGCAAGCGGTGCGGCGCCGGTGCCGAGGCCGAGGATGTGGATCTGACCGCGACGCATCGCCTCGAGCTGCTCGTTCAGTTGCTCAAACTCAACCACGGTGACCGGCTTGCTGGTCGCGCTGTCGATTGCGGACAGGAGTGCGTCCCACTGGCCTCCTGCCGATTCAGGTCTGCTTTCTTTGGAGCTTGCGATGTAGGAGAAGACCAGCGACTCGGGCTGCTGCAGCAGTCCTTCGTCCTCAGGAGTGTCCGCGACGAGATCCTTGTCGGCGTCTTCATACAGATCGGCTACCTCTCCGCCCTCCGCCCAGTTCGGCAGCATGGTTGAAAGCACGTCGCGGTTGAGCTGCGCGGTGGCGGACTCGCGGAGGGAATTGCCCCACAGGTGCACGGCAACGGCGGTGAACAGAGCCACGGGGATCGCGACAGCCAGTATTCTTAGGAGCGACGTGCCCTGGGCCCGATCGTCGTGCGGATTCATCAACAACGCCCCTAATCGAGTGAAAGGAAGAGTTACAGATCGAGCTTTGAAGACCCCTGCTAGCTGGGGCCGTTGTCACTCGGGGAACGTCTCGCCGCCGTTTCTTGACCCGGCCGCTCTCCAGACATTGAGATCGACGCCGTCAGTCACGAACTCGACATGCCCATCGCCATAGCCAACGTTAACGCCGCCAGGATGGTCGCTTCTTGCCGCAACGACGGCGTGCTCGTGAGGCGCGTCGGGGATGGAGTTGACGCCGCAATCAATCCCGGACCAGTTGGGGGGCGCGACGTGGTTGTACTGCGAGCTGTCGTATCCTGCGAAGGGCCAGCCGTTGGACCAGTCGCCTATCCATCGTCCGGCGCCGCCGAACACAAATGTCATTGGCTGCGTTGGGGGCGTGCTCTCCGATGCGAACGCTTGGTTGAAAGCCGCTACGTCCGCATTGGGGCTGACCAAGGTGGAGTTCTGACAGCGTAGCATGTCGGCTCGCGTCGGCACGGCAGAGGCGCCAGTCTCGTAGTCGTGCCCGCTGCCCTTGATGCGTTCGGAGAAGAAGGCTGTCTTGGAGAGGCCGTCGGAGTACTTGCCTAGCTTCAACCCCTTCGCCCCGCTCGTGAATGCGCCGTTGCCTCCGACATGCCAGGTCTCGGACGGGAGTTCACGGTACGCCGCGCTGCCCTTCTGACCGGTGCGGCCGCCGGCGCCAGGGGTGCTGCCGCCGAAGTTGGACCGGTAGTTGTTCTCCGAAACGATAATCCCGGTGTTGCCGTCGCTAGGACAGAGGAACAGATCCTTTGCCGTCGAGTACGCGGCGAAGTGCGGGTTGGTTGGATTCTGCATCTTCTTAACCTGGCCGAGGCTGAAGTCGATCAGGTCGTAGACGTTTCCTTCCTCCATGTAGGGCAGGAGCCAGATGTGGACAGAAAAGAACCCGGTCTTCGTGCTTGGCGTGACCGACTCGTAGGCGGTGTAGCCGAGGGCACGCTCGGTCGAGCCGATCACCCAGTCTGGCGCGAGTCGGCCGGGCGGGAAGCGTCCCTGGCCGCTCTCGTAGTTGATGGCCCCAAGCGCCATCTGCTTGACGTTGTTAACGCACTGCGTCCGTCGGGCGGCTTCGCGGGCCGACTGCACCGCCGGCAGAAGCAAGGCGATCAGGACGCCAATTATCGCAATGACAACTAGAAGCTCGACGAGCGTAAAACCGATGCGTCGCATGATTGCCTCGGATGCGAAGTGGTGCACTCCTGCCTGTTGTTCAAACCACTGATTGTAACGCTAACGTGCGTAGGGGTAACTCGCTATCGCTAAATTCCGGTAGACCATCGATCGCGGACGTGAGCGGTTGGCTTGAGGGCACGCGACGTGAGTCAGCCGATTGGTGCGGAGAGCCGTCGTCTCGCGCGTGCCGAATCCTTTGCGTCGACTTCGGGCAATCACTCATTGTGGATCCACTGCAAGTGGCCGGATGTGGCCAGATGCCGGTAATCTCGCGTTGGAGCACGAGGTCTTCGGTCTGCCGCAGGCATTCTTCGCGGATACTTCACGGTTGGATGCTGGATGGAAAGGAACGTGTTGCGGTATAGTATGAGGCTGCTTCCCAGGCCGTCCCAGCTCACCTAGGCCGCAACGCCCGCGCGTGAAGGGCAACCCACCGCAACGGCGTCGGTGCTGCGCGCCGCAAGGTTCACAACTCACTGGAGCAATCTGCCATGACGAACACCCGAGTTAGTATTCCCCTGTTGATGAGTCTAGTCGTTGCTATGCCGACGGCGGCTTCGGCGGCAACGCCGTTCGCAGGCGAGGACTTTGATGGAGGCGCCACAAACGGCGGCTTCACGGCTGCGACTCAGGTTTTCACCCCCGACAACTCGGGATTCTCGGACAAGGGCACTTTCACCGAAGGCGGCAGCATCTTTGACCGCTACGGCATCGTCAGTCGCGCGGACAACATCCCGTTTGACGTCCAAGACGATTCCGCGGGAAACTTCCCTCCGGATTCGATGGGGATCTTGGAGAACGGCAAGATCGACAATGTCGTGCTGCTCGCCGACACAGAAAACGGAGACAACTCTGGTCCGGTCACCGCCGAGTGGACGTTCGACATATCAGGGCGTAGCAACCTTGAGCTTAGCATCGACATGGCGATGGTCGGAGACTTTGAAGCCGGAGATGACACGTTCGAGTTTACCTACTCCATCGATGGTGGCCCTTCGATGTCCGCTTTCTCTATCGATGCCGATGGTACGAATCCAACGGTCTTCTACGGGATCTCCATGGAGGCGGGCGGCTTCTTTGATCGTTATTTCACGCCGTTCTTCGATGAGGCCGAATGGCTCGAATTAACCAGCGTTGGACCGTTCAACAACGTCACGTATCACCCGGACGACAACGGTCTGGACGGAGACACGACAGCACAAGACGGCTTCATCCCGATCGAGGGGTTGGGCGGTGTCGTTGAAGAGCGCGCGGTGCAGAGTGGCGACTTTACCGACGTCGAACGACTGGCCTACAAGGATCCACTCTTCGTGAACGGTGACGCCACTACCGGCACGATGTTGACCGATGACTTCCAGTCGTTGACTGCGGCCTTGTCAGGCACGGGCTCCACTCTCACGCTGTCGTTCTCTGGGATGACTAATAGCAATCAGGAGTTCTTCGTCTTCGACAACATCCTGCTTAGCGAAGGCGACGGCCCAGCAGCCCCCGGCGACTTCAACGGCGACGGGGCGGTCGACGCCGCCGACTACACCGTCTGGCGTGACAACCTTGGCGAATCCGAGGGCGACTTGCTCGGTGGCAACGGTACGGGCGGCACAATTGACGCCGACGACTACGACTTGTGGGTCGCCAACTACGGCTCGTCGTTCGGCGAACTCGCGGCGGCGGACGCAGCGCCCGAGCCCGGCGCACTCGGGTTGGGGGTGATCGGAGTGGTCGCCGCCCTGAGACGCCGGCGCTAGTGCCGGGCTGGCCGCGGACTAACGATAGATGAGGGATTCATCGCCCCACCGGAACCCGGTTCCGGTGGGGCGAATTGTTGCCATGCGAGTGACTTCTCCCCAGTCGACGAGTGGACAACTTGCCAGCTTCGCGATCGGATATGCGCTGGTTGCGGGAATGGCATACTCCGCGTGTGCACAGTTGAGAGTGGTCAACTACAACACGCTCGACAAGCCGTTCTCTCAGTCAGACCTCGACGACCTCTCGATCATTGTTCAGGCCATCTCCGACACTCCGCGGAACGGCGTCGCCAAGCGGCCTGACATTCTCGCTCTGCAGGAGCAGACGACCTTCTCATTAAACGACTCCACTTCATCCCGCGTAGCCGAGGCCCTGAACTCGCTATTCGGCGTCAGCTCCTACCAAGCCAGCGTGCTCGGCTTCGGGGTCGATCGGCTCGGGGTCGTATTCGACTCGGCTACGGTTGGCTTAAGTAGTTCCTCCAATATTCCTACAGGAGGGCCACGCGCCGCGCAGCGCGCAGAGTTTTCGCTGCTGTCCTACGCCGGCGAGCAACTCTACCTCTACAATGCGCACTTAAAGGCTGGCTCTTCCAGCGCCGACAACGCCACCAGAGCAACCGAGGCGTCGAACCTGGTGGGCAACCTCGCGTCGCTCGGTCCGAACGTGAATGCGGTCGCGCTGGGCGACATGAATATCGGCTCCAGTTCCGAGGCCGCTTTCGACGCCCTAACCGATTCCGGGTCGCCCGGCTTCTCAGATCCGCTAGCGTTAGGGGCTTGGCCAAACTCGTCCGTAGCGGTGCACATGACGCAGTCGACACGCACATCGTTCCTGTCTGACGAGGGCGCCACTGGCGGCATGGACGATCGGTTTGACCTGCAGCTCGTGACGTCACCACTCCTCGACGGGGAGGGGCTCAGCTACCTGGGGCCTACTTCGGTTGGTCTGGAGTCGCTCGAGCATTCCTACCAGGCGTTTGGGAATGACGGCGTCTCGTGGAACACTCGCATCAACAATACGTTCGTCGGTCGAACGCAAACGGCCGACGTCTTGAACGCCCTGCACGACTTTAGCGATCACTTGCCGGTGGTGGCAGACTACCAGCTGCCCGCGGTGCTCGAGGTGCTCACCGCCCCGGTTCCGGAGACGCTTGCGGTCGGCGAGCCGTTCACCCTAGATGTCACGGTTCGCAATGCGGCCGAAGTCTTGGTCGCTGTCGGCGCCGACGAACTCGACTATGAGCTGAGCGTTTCGGGCGACCTCAGCGGCCAGGCGTCGGGGAGCGTGTTAGCGTTATCGGGGGGAGACACTATTTCGGTCGCGCTGGACACGAGTGTTCCCGGCATGCGGAGCGGACTGCTATCCGTGACGACAGCCAGTCAGGGGGCGGCGAATGCCCTGGTCGAGCTGCCGATTAGTTTCGAGGTGATTGCTGCTGGGCTGGCCGGGGACTTCGACGGAAGTGGGGTTGTCGACGCAGCAGACTACACCGTGTGGCGGGATGGGCTGGGCGTTGACTACGTGCAGTCGGACTACCTCACGTGGCGGGCCAACTTTGGCCAGTCCGCGGGTGGGGTCGGCGGCTCGGCCGCACCGGAGCCTGCCGCCATGCTACTGGTATTCACTGCGTTGGGGTGGTCGGCGCCGCGGCGGTGGTGGTCTGGCCGCCGAGATTGAGACCTTTATGACTCGATACTTTGCAACCTTCCTGCTACTGGTTTCTGCGGCTGACGCGGCCGCGGAGTACGATCCGCCCGTCGGCTACTACTCATCAGCGACGGGCGTCGGGGTTGAGCTGAAGAACCAGCTGCACGATATCATCGACGGGCATACCGACCTGGGCTACGGCGGATTGAGGACGGCGCTGCAGGTAACGGACGAAGACCCCGATAACCCTGGCCACATTCTGCTGGTGTACGACCGGTCGTCGCTCGACCTGTCTGGCATCGGCGGCAGCATTCCGGGGTGGGACAACGGCGCCTCGTGGAACCGCGAGCACACCTGGCCGCGGAGTAGGGGGGTCGGCTCGTCGGGGCCCGACAACAGCGATCTCCATCAGCATCGCCCTTCGGACCCGCAGATCAACGCCGATCGGGCGAGCCTGAACTTCGGAGGCGCCTTCGGTCAGGAGTACGGATTTGTCAACGATGGCGGAACCAAGTGGTACCCGGGCGACGCTGACGCCGGCATGATCGCGCGGCAGGAGTTCTACATGACCGTCCGTTACGACGGCAGCGACTTCTCTACTACTGATCTGGAGCTGGCGTCCGGGAACCCGGGCGGCGATCAACTGGGCGACCTGAGCCGATTGATCGAGTGGCACTTCGCGGCGCCACCAGACGAGTTCGAACGCCGGCGGAATCAGCTTGTGTACGGGTACCAGGGGAATCGCAACCCGTTTATCGACCGGCCCGAGTACGTGTGGAGCGTGTTCGTGGGCCAGGCAAACGACAGCCAGATCGCGCTGCAGGGCGGCGTTCTGGGTGGCGATGGGGGTTCATCGTTGCAGCTTGATCTCGGCAGGGTCTACGTCGGCGGTGCGGCCCCTCAAACGCAAGACGTGACGCTCACGAAGAGTGGCCTCGACGGGACGTACTTCTCAGCAACGGTGTCGGGCGCCGCGAGTAGTTTCCTCGCGGGAGGGTTCAACGCGTTCCGCACCGGTCAGATTGACTCGACGCAAATCGCGGTTGGGATCGACGCGTCATCGGCGACCCCCGGCGAATACCTCGGGCAGGTAGTCATCGACAACCTCGACGTAACCAGCGGCGCGGGTATGTCGTTTGGGGCGATGGACGCCGACGACGTGATCGCCCTCGAGTACACGGTCGTTGAGCACCCGGTGGCCTCCTTCGCGTCCGACTCGATTGTTGCTGAGCTATCCATTGACCTCGGCGAGCTGGCTTTCGGCGCCGGGACCATTTCGGCGCCTGTTGTCGACCTGTTCAACTACGCCGGCGCCGGCGGGCCTGGGTTCGCCTCGGTTCTCGAACTCGATTCGGTCATCGGTTCCGGGGACACTGAGCAGTTGCAGCTAGGCGATTCACTATTCACCGGCCTGCCGCAGGGACAGGGCGCCTCCATTGACGCGTTGATCGATACGTCGATGAGCGGAGACTTCACCTCGTCGTTCCAGCTGACGCTTTCGGGGGAGGACCTTCCCGGCGACCAGTCCCAAGTGCTCATGCTCACGCTCAGCGCCAAGGTGGGTGGCGATAGCCTGCAGGGCGACTTCAACGGAGACGGCTCGGTCGACGCCGCAGACTACACCGTGTGGCGGGACGGGCTGAATGTCGAGTTCAGCCAGCAAGACTACGTCACTTGGAGGGCCAACTTCGGGGCTTCGTCCGCGACAGCCTCACCCGCGAGTGTGGCGCCGGAACCCGTGGCAGTAACCCTGTGGGCGAGCCTGCTAGCGGCTGCCCTGACCAGTCGCTACCGCTTGGCCTTGGGAGACTCCGGCGCGATCGCCCGGAGGTAGATGTTCCGGAACCGCATCTCACCGCCGTGGGTCTGAAGCTGGATCGGCCCTTGCTCGTAGAGCTTCTTGTCGCGGTTCCAGAAGTTGTGCATCACCGCGTCGTCAACGACGAGGATGTCGTTGAGGTGGACGGTCACCTTGTCGCCGACGATGCGGATGCGGAAGGTGTTCCACTCGCCGACGGGCCGGTCAGCAAGCACCTTCGGGTCCTTTCCCGGGGAGCCGGGGTTGTTGTTCCAGAGCCCCCCCGAGCCTAGGTGTCCGCCGTGGACCTTCTTGCTCGGATCGTTCGGGTCCCAGATCTGGACCTGCGGGCAACCCCGCAGGTAGACACCACTGTCCGTGTGGGGGTCGACCATCCGCCAGTCGACCAGCAGTTCGAAATCGCCGTAGTCTTTCACGGTCGTGCAGAATACACCGTGGCCGTCGTTGACAATCTCGCCGTTCTCGACCCGCCAGTGTTCGGCCAGGTCGGCGTCGGCCTTCTTCTGGCGAGCCTGCTTTTCTTCCGCGGACAGCTGCCGGTAGACGGTTGGATCGACCTGTTCCATGCCCCGCCAGCCGGAAAGATCCTTGCCGTTAAACAGCGGCGTATACCCCTCGGGCACAGCGGCGGCGAGCTGTGTCGTCCACGCGAGGATCACGAAGAGAATCGGCAGGCAGCGCATCTAGCAGGAACTCCAAGGTGGGCAGGCGGGCGAGACCGGCGTCTGAAGGCCGGCGTGGAAGCGGCGTCCCAGGTGTCTAGCATTCCCTGCGCTGATTGCCAAAGTGGGCGATGAGGGACTCGAACCCCCGACATCCTCGGTGTAAACGAGGCGCTCTAGCCAACTGAGCTAATCGCCCGCGGAACGCTCAAGGATAGTTTCGGTCCCACACCAGTGTCAATTGAGCCCGCCCGTTGGGGAGCGGGACCTGGCCGCACGGATTTTGACTGCTACCCCGCCAGTGGATGGTCGAATACAATGGAAGATCGCGTTATGCAATCGGGGGCGAACTGGGTTCGACCGGATAGCAGAAGCGTGCAGTTGCGTGCCGTGGTTGATCGGTGGCCCACGTAAAAAGCCGATTAAAACCTTCAATTGCCGAAGGTAACTACGCTTTGGCTGCCTAGAAATAGGCTGCCCGAGTCCCAGTTGGTCGCCGGAATCGGCTGACGACTCGTATTACCCCCTCCGGACCGCCGCGGGTCACTGCTGAGCACGCCCGCGGTTAAACAAAGTTCTCGGCTAGCGTTTGGGGAGCCCTGTCGGCGAGGCGCCCCTAGCGCGAAATCAAACCCGCCGACTATGCACGTAGACGCTCACGTGGAACTATTGCGGGACGCGGGTTCGATTCCCGCCGCCTCCACTTGGGTTCTTATCTGGCTGACGGCGGACTTATTGTCGCCGCGTGCTGGGACCCGGATCTCGGGGATTTCGCCCGCTAGCGGTCGGCCGCCTTGTTGACGCGCCCCGACCAGACTGGATAATAGAGAACCAGATTTCCTTACTGTTGCGCGATCGTCGGCCTATGGCAGCCCGACTCAGACTCAGTACTGTTTCCCACTGAATTTGAGAAGGCCTCCCGGTTGTCTACGAACCCGCCAGTGCCGTGCGCTATCCTCTTCGAGAGGGCTTCAGCGCAGTTGCGTTCCGGGACGGCCGCAGCACACCTCCGGGTCGAGCAGTCGATCGACTGGCGGCGATTCTTCTCTGATCTCGCCAGCTACCGAGAGTTTCTTGCTCGGTACAGCGTCATCGTCGCTAACGCTGTCGGGCGGCTTGCGCCGACGCTCGCGCGTGACATGGATCGGTTTGCCGCTCCGCAGATGGTGCAATGGCTGGAGGAAGACCTCCGCACAGTTGACGGCTGGCTGACCGGTCGGGGCAGCCGTCCGCCAGAGTGGAGTTGGCGGTCAGCGTCGCCGAGCGAAGTCACGTGGATCGGTTCGCCGGCAGCCGCCGCTGGGGTGGTTTACGTGCTGGAGGGATCGCTCAACGGGGGCGCGGTGCTCGGACGCTTGGCTGAGGCCTCGCTGGGAATCTCGGGCGAGGCCGGGCGCCGATTTCTTGCGGGGCCGGGGATCGACCGCGGCCAGCACTGGCGGGCTACGCGGGAGTGGCTCGATACGGTGTTGTTCGGCCCAGGCGAGACCCGTTGCGCCGTCGAGTCGGCCAACCAGATGTTCTCCTACTTCACGGAACACCTGGAGACCCGATAGGAAGTGGAATCAGCCAGGACGCCAAGCGCGGTCGCGGACCTAACGAACTGCGATCGCGAACCAATCCATCTCGCCGGGGGCATCCAGCCGCACGGCGGCCTGATTGCGTTTGAGATCCAGACCCTCAGGCTGGCGCACTACTCGGCCAATATCGGCCAGTGGCTGGGCGCCGAACCTAACGTCGGCGCCGCCGTAAGCGACCTGTTCGACGAGGAGTCTTCCCTGCGACTGGCCGAAGCGGCGGCCTCCGTCCGCGCTGTGGTGCGGCCCATGCGCCTCAGTTGGCGTCAGGCATCCGCGAGTGACGCCTTTACTGCCGCGGTGCACGTGCACCAGGGCGTGCTGTTTGTCGAGGTCGAGAGCCCTGAGGTAGCCGCGCAGTCTGGCCAGAACAGCCAGCTCGGGCTGCCACTCCAGGTGAACCTGGCCAACCAACACCTGCAGCGTTGTGGCGACTTCACGCAGCTGCTAAGGGTCGCGGCGGAACAGGTACGATCGCTGACAGGCTTCGACCGCGTGATGATCTACCGCTTCTCGAGCGATGGCCACGGCGAGGTCGTCGGGGAGGCGGCGAAAGAGGGGTTGGAGTCGTTCCTAGGGCTGCACTACCCGGCCACCGATATCCCGCAACAGGCTCGCAAGCTCTACGTGCTCAACACGGTGCGTGGCATCGCCGACCTGACCGCGTCGCCGGCGCCGATCCTGCCGAGGTGCGACGCCGAGTCCCAGCGGCCGCTCGACCTCAGCTACTGCTGCCATCGCGCGGTCTCGCCCGTCCACGTAGAGTACCTGCAGAACATGGGCGTGTCGGCGTCGATGTCGGTATCCCTGGTGGACGATGGCGCCCTGTGGGGGTTGATCGCCTGCCACCACTACTCACCCAAAGCCCTTTCGTTCAGTGAGCGGGCCGCGTCGGAGATTATGGGGCTGATTGTCGCGAACTGCCTCACGGCGAAACGCGCCGAGCAGGTCAACCGCGAGCGGGACGCGCGTCGGGGCCACTACCATCGACTCCTGGAGACGGTTGCAGGCGCGCCGTCGGTGTGGGGGAACCTCGACGCGATTGCCGCCGACCTGCTGTCGGCTCTTAAGTCGGACGGAGTCGCCGTTTGCTCGGAGCGCGGCGTCCGCACCTCAGGATCGACGCCGCCCCGCGAGGCTGTCGAACGGATTGCCGAGGCGATCCAAGGCAGGGTCGACAACGACCTTCGTCAGTGGTCTACCAGCCAGCTCGGTGAGGAACTGCAGGAATTGGCGAGCAACGAGCTTGGTCCCTCCAGTGGATGCCTGGCTCTGAGGTTGTCGGCGCCGGAGATGGAGTGGCTGCTGTTCTTCCGCGACGAGTTTCAGCGAGAAGTGTCTTGGGCCGGAGAACCCAGCAAGGTCGCCGCTGAGGTTGACGGCGGTGTGCGGTTGTCTCCGCGAAATTCATTCGAGGAGTGGAAGCAGGTCGTCCGGGGGCACTCACGCGACTGGACGCAGGTCGACACCGAGGTCGCTAGCGAGCTACGCAGCGGCATGGTGGAGTTGCTCAGCCTGCGGGCCGCAGAGCTCACGCGCGTTAACCAAGAGCTGGCGAAGCTGAACGCGGATCTCGATTCGTTCGCGTATGCCGCTTCGCACGATCTGCGCGAGCCGCTGCGAGGGGTCAATCAGTCGGTGTACCTACTGAGCGAAGAGCTAGGCGAATCCAAGACGCCAGAGGTAGAACGCCGCCTGGCCGCACTCCGCCGCCTGGCGGCGCGCATGGACGAACTGGTGCAAGGGCTGTTGCGGTTGTCCCGTGCCGGGCGGGGCGACCTGGAAATAGAGAAGGTGTCGCTGAAGGAGGTTGCTCGGGAAGCGGCCGAGATGGTCCTCCAGGAGTCAGAACGCAGCGGCATAGAGGTCGAGGTCGTGGCCGAGGGCGAGTTCCTGGCGGACTTCCTCTGCGTGCGTGAGTTGCTGACGAACCTGATCGCCAACGCGGTCAAGTACAACCTGAGTGACGAGAAACGGGTAGAGATTGGTCGGCTCGCCGAAGGGGGGAGCGAGAATGGAGCGACCCCGGTGTTCTTTGTTCGGGATAACGGAATAGGAGTTGCAGAGCACATGCGTGAAGAGATCTTCCAGATATTCCGCCGGCTGCACCTGCCGGAGGAGTTTGGCGGAGGATCGGGAGCCGGGTTGGCAATCTGCAAGAAGATTGTGGGTCGCCATGGCGGAAGGATTTGGGTCGAGTCGATTGACGGGCAGGGCTCAACATTCTTTTTCACGCTGGAGGAGGACAGGTGATATGTCCCATACCGTGTGCTGCATTGAAGACTGTGACCTCGACTTCGAGCTGGCCGCAGAAGCGGTGCGCCAGGTCGCTCCCCGTGCCGAGGTGCTGCGTGCGATTTCCTGCCAAGAAGCGACGCCGCTGATTGCCGAGCACCCGCCGGCGCTGGTGCTGCTCGACCTGCGTCTCCCGCGGTGCAACGGAACGGATTGGCTCCACCAGTTCTCGACGTCCGGCAAGCCCCTTCTGCCCGATTGGGTAGTCGTGGTAGTTTTTACGACATCCACAAGCCCTGGGGACCGCCGGGACGCGCTCGCGGCTGGCGCCAAGGACTTCGTCAGCAAACCGATGGATCCGCGTTTGTACCTTGCTGCGGTCAGGGAAGTCGTACAAACCTGGCTGAATTGAGGCCCCCGCTTGAGCCGGCGCTCCATACTAATAATCGACGACTCGCCTGAGGACCGCGAAGCGGTGATGACCGCCCTACGCAGGGATCAGGAATCACGCTACGAGTTCGTTGAGGCGAGCACCGGCGCCGCGGGCCTGACCGAGATTCGCAATCCCGACCGGTCGTTCGACCTGGCGGTGCTCGACTTCCACCTGCCGGACATGGACGCCGAGCGGTTCGTCGAGTCGCTCATCGACGGCGACACGATCCCGCCGCTCTCGATCGTGCTGCTGACCGGCAGCATGACCGACGATCTTGACCTCGAGATCCTTCAGCGGGGGGTGCAGGACTTCTTCTCGAAGTCGCTCATCTCTCCGGAACTCCTGCCCCGCATTGCTAAGAACGCGATCGAACGCCACGGCCTGATGACCCGGCTTGTCGCGAGCGAGCGCAAGGCGGAGGAGGCGATGATGGTCGCCGAGCGGGCCAACCGCGCGAAGTCGCAGTTCCTGGCGTCGATCAGCCACGAACTGCGCACCCCGCTAGCGGCGATCGTCGGCTTCGCCGACATCCTGCAGAAGAACCCGAACGCCGCTGACGCGGACCGGATGCTGGGCATGATCGCCAGCAGCGGCGAGCACCTCACCACGCTCGTGAACGACCTGCTCGACATCGCCAAGATTGAAGCCGGAACGCTGGAGGTCGACGCGGAGCCGTGCGACGTCCAGCAGGTTGTCGAGATGGTGTGCAACCTCATGCAGCACCGCGCGGCCGACAGCGGGCTGCGCTTCCACTGGTCCGTGACTCCACGCTGCCCCACCTGCGTCCGTCTGGACGCGGTCCGATTGAAGCAAATTCTAATCAACCTCATCGGCAACGGGATTAAGTACACCGAGTCGGGCGCCGTGCGCTGCGAGATGGAGTACGACTACGGGACCCAGACCGTCGTGGTCAGGGTGGCCGACACCGGCCCCGGTATCCATCCAGACATCCAGCAGCGTCTGTTCACGCCTTTCGTCCAGGGCCCCACCGGGGCCGACAACCGGCGTGCGGGGATTGGGCTAGGGCTGTCCATCAGCCGCCAGCTTGCTCAGCTGATGGACGGAAAGCTCGAGCTTGAGAGCACCTCCGAGAACGGCAGCGTCTTCTGTTTAGCGGTGCACGCGCCGGAGGTGACCGACACGCTGGTCGAAGCCTCGAACCAGCGTGCGGCGTCCGAGCCACGCCCCGTTGATATCTGTCGCGGGCAGCGCGTGCTGGTCGCCGAAGATGTGCGGGCCAATCAGTATCTGATGGAGAAGCTGCTCAAGCGGTTGGAGATCTCTCCGGAGTTTGCGGCGGACGGCAAGGAGGCGGTCGAAAAGGTAGAGCGGGCCGCTGTCGATGGCGATCCCTACCGGCTGGTGCTGATGGACATGCAGATGCCGGTGATGGACGGCTACGAGGCCACCAAGCGGGTCAAGGCTGCTCGGCCCGATCTGAGTGTGGTCGCGCTCACCGCGGCCGCGTTGAAGGGGGACCGCAAGCGCTGTATGGCCGCAGGTTGTGACGACGTGCTGCACAAGCCCATCGACTACAAGAAGCTCGAGTCGACCCTTGTCCGCTTCATGGTAGAAGCCGCCGCGAGGTAGCCCGCGCGGCTACTCCGCCGCCTCCTGATCCAGGAGCCGCTGGGCCGTCACCGCCATCCGCTCTCGCGCCGACTGCGCCATCTTTTGCAGCCGGCGGAACGCCTGCTCTTCGGTTAGTTCGTCCCGGCCAATCAGCAGGCCCTTGGCCTTCTCGATTACCTTCCGCTCCGACAATGCCTGGGCGAGGTCCTCGTTCTCCTGCTTGAGCGCCTCGAACTGTCGGAAGCGTTCACAAACCAGGTAGATGGTGGGCCGGATCTGATCGGCGTCGAGCGGCTCGACCAGGTAGGCCATGACGTGGTCACGCAGGGCCTTCTCGACATCCAGCAGCGAATCGCGGTTGGTCACGATGATCGCCGGCGTGGGGTTCCGGTTGCTGATGTCAATCAGTGCGTCGATGGCGTTGCCGTTGCTCAGCTCGACGCTGCTAATAATCAGATCGGGGTCCGCCTCCGCGCAGACCTCGATCAGGTCGTCGACGCTGCAGCAGCCATCTTTAACTTGATAGCTCAATCCCTCGATCACTTCACGCAGCTGGTTGCGCGTCGCGTCGTCGTTGTGGGCAATGACCACCGTTAGGTTGTCGGGGATGTTCTGCATTCGCTCCGCTCGCCGAAAAAGCCGTAACTCCCAGTAGGCGCCTGGACTCCGGATGATACTTTTGATCGGTGGAAATGACAATCCGACTGCTGGTAGTGCGGGCGAGTTCAAGCCCTGTCACCGCCCAATTCAGGCGGGTATACAGGTGTCAGAACGGGGGCGGCGGACGGCCGCCAGCTTGCAACGATCGGGGGGCGAGATGTGCAACCGGTACCTCATCAAGGCCAAGCTGGAGGAGGTCGCGCAGCGGTACAACGCGCGGCTGATCGCCGAGTTGGACGGCGCCGGCGAGTTCCTCCCCCGGGCGATGGCGCCGGGCCTGTTCATCGACGACGAGGACGAGCGGCTGCTCGGTCCCATGCAGTTCGCGTTCTGCCCGCCCGGCTGCCCCTCGCCATCGGACCCGAAGCGGGCGCTCAACAACGCCCGGATCGAGTCGGCCGGCAAGTGGCCCTGGAAGGACGCCTTCCGCACGACGCGCTGCGTGCTGCCGATGACCGAATTCCGCGAGCCCTGCTACTGGGGCGAGACCGCCGGCTCGGAGGTTTACTTCAGCCGCGCCGACGCCGACCTGCTGCACGCCGCTGGGATCTACCGCGTGTGGTCGTCGCCTGACGGCAAGACTCGGCTTGTCACTATGTCGCTGCTGATGCGGCCGGCGTCGGACTACATCATGGACCGCGGCCACCACCGGCAGCCGCTGTTCATCGACGAGCACGGCGTCGACCAATGGATCCGTCCCGGCAGGATCGAGACCGACGCCGGCGTCGCCCTGCTCCGGTCGATCGCCGCCGAGCCGGAGTTTACCCACACGCACGCACGCGACATGGCCGCCAGCTGGACCAAGCGGCGGACCGCGAAGCTGAGGGAACGCGATCAGCAGCTCGCCGCTCTCGACTCGGCGCCGGCCGTGGGGTTCTAACGCGGCCGCTAGGAGAACGCCATTGCGGCGGTCGTCCCGGTGATTGCCAGCAGCCCAATCACCAGCACCACGCAGACCGCCGCCGACAGCGAAACCTTCGCCGGGTCCGACTGCCCACAGTGGTTGCAGTACTGGTCGAGCGGCATCACCCGCTGACCGCACCCGCGGCACGTGGTGCACTCTTCCTGCCGGAGTTGACTCCACCGCGTCGCCGCGGCGCGTGCCCGGCTTTTCCAGCCCGCTTGCGCATTGCCCATACCTGTTCCCCGAGTCGAGTCGTTGCCCTACTCGAAGCTTAGCATACGCTTGAAGCAGGACGCCCCGCGGCGTTCCGGCCCCCGGTTTCGCGGGGTTTCTATCGCCCCCCGACGGCGGCCCTGCTAGGCTGTACACTGCGTTCTGGCTGCCGCACTTATCCCAGTTCACTTGGCGTCCAACATGCTCGACCAGTGGTTTTTTGAGATCGGCGACGGTCAGGTTTACGGCCCGTTCCCGCTCGACAAGCTAAAGAAGTGGGCCGAGGCGGGCGACCTGATGCCGACCCACCGCGTCCGCCACGCGGAGTCCGACGAGTGGGTCATCGCGGCGTACGTCAAAGGGCTGGAACTCACCACCGCCGCCCCCGAGGCGAAGCCCGAACCCGCGCCCGACAAGACCAAACGCGGCCGCGGGCCGCTGAGCCTGTCACGCAAGGCAAAGCCGGCCGAAGCCGCCCCCAAAGCCGAGGCGCCCGCCGCCGCGCTGCCGACCAACGCCACCGACGCCTGCCAGGAGATCCTCGACTCGGCCGTGGCCCGTCGGGCGTCGGACATCCATATCGACCCGGAAGAGAACGTTGTTCTGGTGCAGCTCCGCGTCGACGGCGTGCTGGAGGTGTTCCGCAAGTACCCAAAGGACATGCACCCGGCGGTGATGGGCCGCTTCAAGGTGCTGTCCAACATGGACATCGCCGAGAAGCGGATGGCCCAGGACGGCCGTTTCACCCACGAGTGCGGCGACAGCGGCCAGCAGGTCGACATCCGCGCGGCGTGCCTCCCCACCACGCAGGGCGAGCGGCTCACGCTGCGGCTCTTGGCCACCGAGGCGGGCAAGCTCACGCTCAACCGCCTGGGCATGTCGGAGAAGACGCGGGCCACCTTTGCCGACGAACTCACCCAGCGGCAGGGCATGGTGCTGCTGACCGGCCCGACCGGCGCCGGTAAGAGCACCACGCTGTACGCCGCGTTGCGCCACCGCCTGGCGGCCCGGCCGGGCAAGATCATCACCGTGGAAGACCCGGTCGAGTTCGACATGGTGGGCGTCTCGCAGGTGGAGGTCGACACGGCCGACAAGGTCGCGTTCGGCACCGTGCTGCGGAACATCCTCCGCAGCGACCCGGACGTGATCATGATCGGCGAGATGCGTGACTACGAGTCCGCTTCGACCGGCGTCAAGGCGGCGCTCACCGGCCACCTGGTGCTCAGCTCGCTGCACACCAACTCGGCAGCCGGCGCGGCGACCCGGCTGATCGACCTGGGTGTGGAGCCGTTCCTGGTGGCGGCCACGGTGCGGCTGTCAGTCGCCCAGCGGCTGGTGCGGCGGCTCTGCATGCGGTGCCGCAAGCCCCGCGAGCTCACCGCGCTCGAGGCCAATTCGCTCTCCCGCCCCGGCGTCGAAGGCGTGACGGTGTACGAGCCCGGCGGCTGCCAGGAGTGCAACAAGCGGGGCTACCTGGGCCGGGTTGGGGTGTTCGAGGTGATGCTGGTCGACGACCAGATCCGCGCCCTGATAAACGACCACGCCAGCGAATCCGACCTCCGCGCCGCGACCACCAGTTCCGGCGGTTCACTGCTCGTGGACGACGCCGCGGACAAGGTGCTCAAGGGCCTGACCAGCTACCAGGAAGCCATGACCCTCGGCCCCTTCTAACGCAATCGTCGGCGCCACGCGACTTTTGTCCCATTTGGCGCTATCGATCCTTAGGGTCAAAAGTCGGGCCCCACCGCGAGCCGCCAGGATCGTTTCACGCTTGTATATCGGTGTCTAGCTGTTTCCGTATCACTTTCGCCGGCCGACTTTTGTCCACTCATACTCGGCGATAGGGACAAAAGTCACCACAAACCTCGGCCCATTTTCTTGGTTCCTAGTCTCGCGAATCGGCGCCGGTGTTGAGCCCCAGCACGCCCGGATCGATTCCAATGCACCCCGTATTAGACCGCGCGGGGTGGCCGGTTTCTACAAAGAAATGGACACCGAGAGGCGTGCCTATAAAGGATTGGTAGCCGCGCGAGGTCACAGACAAGGAGCGTGTAAAGCTTGTCCCCGTTAGCGTCATTGAACCGTGTTGTACCTTTCAGGGGACGTCGCGCGTTGGCGTGGCGCTGCCGCGCGGTTGCCGAGGTTAGATTCCTGCTCTAGGCATTGGTAGTGAGGTCGGCCGGCTTCTTCTGCTCAGCCCGCATTGAGACGTGGCGCCGATCACACTTGGCGACGGCCACGCAGGGGGGGAACTGACAGCGATGCTGACAATCAAACGCCTGCACCGCTGCCTGGCCGCAGGGTTTGACTAACCCGTCCCCCTTAAGGAATCCGCGGGACCCGCCGCACCAACCCGGCGGGCGGGCGTGCGGGAGGTCGGACCTCGGACCGATACGGTTAGTTAGTTGCCCGGTCTCTAACTCACGTCACCAGGGACGGTGTCGCGTGGCTGCAAGAACTCCTATCGCCGCGGTCGTTGTGCTAGCGTTGGCTGCCCAGGCAGCGGTCGCCGCCGACTGGGCCGGGCTGCGTATGGGGGAAACGCTCGAGAACCCGGCCGCCGGCTGGGTGGACCCGCCTGCGGAGACCGCCCCCGCGACCTACGACACCCACATCCAGCTGATGTCGCTCGACGGTTCTGCCTGCTGCGACGGCGTGGGATGCGGCGACGCCTGCGGCTGTGGCGACACGTGCGGCCAGCAGGAGCAGCACGACGGCTGCGTCGACCGGTTCCTGCCCCGTTCGAACCTCCCCTTCCCGCTGCTGAAGGGGCTGACCGAGGGGCGTGACGTGGTCCTTCCGCTGCCGCTGGGGACCGGCGTCGTCTGGACCGAGCTCAACCGCACCGTTGCGGTGTCGGACGTCCGCCTCGGGCTGGGGACGGTCGACCCGTCCTCGGTGGAGCGGATCGACGTGCCCGAGACCAAGTTCCACGCTTCAACGCAGATCGCGCGGGTCGACCTGTGGGTGCTCCCCTGCCTGAACATCTACGGGATCGCCGGTCACACGCGCACGACCGGCTCGGTCGACGTGGTGGTCAGCGACTTCCCGTTGCCGGTCTCGCCGGATGTCACAATCGATGTCCCGGTGAGCATGCAGGGGCCAACCTTGGGCTGGGGCTGCACCACCGGTATCGGCGCCAAGGACTGGTTCGCGATGCTCGACGTGAACAAGTCCTGGACCACCTTCTCGAACCTCGACGGGTCGCTCACCGCGCTGGTGGTGACCCCGCGGGTCGGACTGGTGGTCGACCGCCCGCTATTCAAGGGCGAGGTGCACATCGGCGCCATGTGGCAGGACACCGCGCAGACGGTTGAGCTGACGATCAACCACCCGCTCCTCGGTCCCGGACTGAAGGTCGAGGTCGATCAGTTCGAGCCCAACCCGTGGAACTTCCTAGTCGGCGGGCTGTGGGCGCTGGACGAGCGCCTGCAGGTGATGGTCGAGGGCGGCATGGGCGGCCGCAGCTACGTGGTGTCGGGCGTGACGATCCGCTACTAGGCTCGTGTTTGTGGGTGGTTCCACGGATGGGGTCAAGCGGAGTGCGCTGCACGGCAGCTCCCCCCTCAGCGTTCATTGACCGGTGCGTCGGCCGGCGGTAGCCTGGGCGGGCATAGGCGTTCATCGTGCCGCGCGGCGCGCCACCGGAGCCGGTCTGATGCCATCGCGACGTTCGTTCCTGCGGCAGGTTGCCGGCGGTTCTGCCGCCGTCGCTTACGGCGCCGCCGTGCCCGCTTGCCTCTCCAACGAAGGCCCGCTCGAGATCCCTGCGCCCAGGCAGGGGGAGGATGTCTTCTCGTTCATCCACCGACGCCACGGCGGGCACGACCCGCGGATGTACGCCCAGATCCTGGGCGCCGCGAACGAGTTCAAGGAGGGCGACCAGGCGATCGGCGTCGCGGCGTCGGACAACCGGTCCCGGATCCACGCCCGGCGCCTGCTCGGAGCCACGCGGCTGTCGGCCCTCGACGCCAACCCGATCCACACCGACGAACTGTACCGATTCATCTCGCTGGATCGGCCTGGGCTGGGCCAGCTGCTTCCAGGGCAGCCAACGCTGGGAACACTCAAGCGGTTTCTGTTGGTCGCCGACGAGGCGAGCATCAAAGAGGCGGCCCCCGCGTTGTCGAGCGATGTCATCGGCTGCGTCGTGAAGCTGATGACCAACGACGAGCTGATCCAGGTTGGACGCAAGGTCTTCAACCCGCTTCCGGGCAGCCAGCTCGGCGCGAAGGGCTACCTCGGCGCGCGGGTGCAGCCGAACTCGCCTACCGACAACGTAGACGACATCGCGTGGCAGGTGTTCGACGCCTGGTCGTACGGGGTTGGGGACATGCTGCTGGGCACGAACCCGGTGTCCAGCGAAGCGGCCTCGGTCGCGGCGGTCGAGCGGACGCTGCAGGACCTGCTCCAAACGTTTGGTGTTGAGCAGCACATGCCACACTGCGTGCTGTCGCACATCGACGTGCAGGCGGAGGTCGAGCGGACCGACCCGGGCAGCACCGCGCTGTGGTTCCAGAGCATCGCCGGCTGCGACGCGGCGAACGCCACCTTCGACATCAGCGTCGCGAAGATGGAGCGGCACGCCTCGTCCCGCAGCGGCCGCTACGGGTTGTACTTCGAGACCGGCCAGGGCGCCGACTTCACCAACGGGCACAGCCACGGCTTCGACATGGTGCTGCACGAGGCCCGCAAGTACGGCTTCGCACGCACCCTCAGCAGCCAGGTCTCCGCGGCGCGAGCCGCCTCGGGCAACGAACCCGCGGCGTGGGTGCACCTGAACGACGTCGCCGGGTTCATCGGCCCCGAGGTGTTCCGCACCCGCGAGCAGCTCGTCCGCTGCTGCCTGGAGGACATTGTCATGGGCAAGCTGCACGGGCTGTGCATCGGCCTGGACGTGTGCTCGACCCTGCACATGGACGTGTCGCTGGAGGACCTCGACTGGTGCCTGGACCAGATACTGCCCGCCAACCCGGCGTACCTGATGGCGCTGCCGACCAAGATCGACCCGATGCTCGGGTACCTGACCACCGGCTACCACGACCACGTGCGGCTGCGTGAGAAGTTCGGCTACCGCGTCAACGACGCGATGTGGGCGTTCTTCCAACAACTTGGGGTCATCGAGTCAGACGGGCGGCCAGGCGGTCGGTTTGGCGACCCGCTCTGGGTGTACCTGCAATACCGCCGTCGCAAGGGGGACCCGCGAGCGGACGACGTGGTGTTTGCGGAGGGGCGCCGGAAGCTGGCGGAGGTGCGTAGCCGCGGGGTGTTTATCGCCGAGGGCCACGGCGACCGGCACGGAGACCCACCGCAAAAACTGCGCGAGGGGGTCCGCCGCATCTACGACGACGCCAAGCTGGGCATCTGGGCCGAGCTAGACGATCGGTTTGTCGCCGAAGCCCCCGACGCCCTGGTGCTGGAGACCAACTCGGTCGACCGGACCGACTACATCCTCCATCCCGTCACGGGGGAGCAACTCAGCGAGCGGTCCCAAAGCACGGTGCGGTCGCTCCGCGAGCACCGGGCGGGCGAGGTGGATCTTCAGATTGTGATCTCCGACGGGCTCAATGCGCTGGCGATCATGGAGCCCGGGCAGCTGACTACCTTTCTTACTGCGCTGCGGGCGGCGCTTGCCGAGCGGGACCGACGCGTCGCCTCCGAGCACCTGATCGTGAACTCGGGTCGTGTCCGGGCCGGCTATAGCATCGGCGAAACGCTCTTCGCGGGCCTTGAGGGACGCCGCACAATCCTGCACGTGATCGGTGAACGCCCGGGAACTGGCCACCGCACGTTCTCGACCTATATCACGTCCGCGTCGGGCGAGGTGTGGGGGCGGGCCGGCGAGGTCGACCACAACATCACTAAGGTTGTGTCGGGGATCGCCAACACGGCCCTCGACCCGACTCAGGCGGCCGCCGACGTCGCACGACTGGCGAAACTTGACTAAGCGTAGCACGGCGGGGTCCGCGGCCGCTCTCAGCCCAGCACCAGCCACAGCAGCGTGCCGACCAGCGGGGCCGCGACCGCCGCCACGGCGATGGTCGTCGCGCTCTGATTGACCTTCCGCTCGACCGTGCTGCGGGTCGCCTGGAAGTCCTGGTACTCCCGGGCCAGGGCGCGGAACCGGGCGGCCAGCTGTTCGAAGACCTCCAGATCCTGCTGCAACGCTTTGCGGCCCTGGTGAGCCATGGATCTTAGCCTCGTGGCGCCGTTCAGCACCTTGCGGGCCTGGGAGATCTTGAAGCGGGCGGCGGCCTCCTGGCGGTCGATCTCGACCTCCCGCTCGGTGACGCCGGCCTCGGGCTGGAAGGCGAACTGCTCGAGCCTCGCCTCACGCCACTGCATCAGCTCGATGGTGATCTCCGGTGGGATGCTGGGGATGCCGGCCAGCAGGTGCGATTCGCAGTCGGCGGCGGTCTCGACGCCGTACGACTGCAGCACCGCGACGTGACCCCGCTGCAGGCCGGGAATCTTGCGGCGGTACTGGCGGATCTCCAGACCACGGAGGTAGTCTTCCCGCTGTTCGACGCGCAGCTGCTTGACGATGGTCTCCAGGTCCTCGGCGTCGGTTGCGTAGCGCTCCCGGCCAGTGTTGACCACCGCCGCGTAGGTGTCAAACTCGGCCTCGCGTTGGCGGTGCCGCGCCATGACGTTGGCGCCGGCGGTCTCGAGCTTGTCGGTCAGTTCGTCGACCCGCTCGGCGTACTCGAGGCTGGTGGTGCGCCGGCCCTTGGCGCCGGCGTGCAGCCAGAGCAGGGCGGAGGTCGCTAGCGAGACCGCCCAGCCGCCCGCCAGCACCGGCCAGAAGAAGGCGCCGCCCAAGGCCAGGGCCGCGCCAAGCGGGGCGCCCAGCGCGATCCAGTCGGCGGCCCGCATCGGGAACCGCTCCTCGGCCTTCTTGATGATCGGCATCGCCGGGACCTTGACCGTCTTGCGGGCGAGGTCCGGGAAGTATATCTCCTCAACCTTCGCGACGCAGCGGTCGTAGGCCTCGAGCCGGGACTGCATCGACCCGCCCACGAGCGCCGAGTTGACGAAGAAAGCAGGCCCGCCGTTGGCTTCGATCCGGCACCACGGGCACTCCTTCGAGCCGTTGTAGTAGACGTGCGACGAGTCGATGTCGCACTCCCGGCGGTTCTTCAGCAGATTCTCTAGCGCCATCACCCACTGCCGCGGCATGGGACGCTCCTGCCCCTTGGCCGGGTCGCAGCGGAGGGCGGCCTCGAACATGTCCGCGATCTGCTTCGGCAGGTCCGACAGGCTGAGCGACGCCGGCGGCGGGTCCATCTGGGTTGCGTCACGGCTGCTGCTGAACGCGAACCGCCGCTCGCTTATCGCCCGCTCGATGTGCATTTCCCCCTCGCCGCGGTAGCGGCCGGCGAAGGGGTGACGACCGACGAACAGCAGGTGGAATATCAACAGCGCCAGCCCGAACGCGTCGTGCTGCGGCGTGCGGACGACCTCCGACAGCCGGACCGACTGCAGCTCGGGCGGGGTGAAGTGCGGCGTGCCGACCAGGCACGGCAGCACCCGCTTGCCGTAGCGAATCTGGAACGAGTCGCAGTCGATGAACCGGACGCACATCTCCTGGTCGACCAGCAGGTTGCCCTGGTTCACGTCGCCGATCACGACGCCGCGCGAGTGCAACGCCTCGAACGCCGCGGCCGCATTGCGCGCGGCCAGCACCAGGTGGTGCCAGTAGGCGTGGGGGAAGTGCCGCGCGCGGGTCGAGGCGCCGTACAGCTCGTGCAGCTCGAGCGCGTCGTTGACGCGGGTCATCACGATGCCGCACGGCTTGTCGTTCTGCGCGTCCAGCAGCAGCTTCTGCGGCCAGGCGGCGATCGGCGCCAGCTCCTTGGCGCCGATGGTCAGCATCGCCTGCAGCTTGTTGAGCTGTTGACCGGCGAGCGGCGTCCGGTGGTAGATCTTGGCCGCGCAGTCCGGTTCCTTGACCACCTCGAACACGCGGCCCTCGCCGCCGACGCCGATCGGCTCGCCGAGCGGCACCACGTTGCCCTGGGCGTCGGTGACCAGCGGCTTCTTAACCGGGATTCTTAGCAGCGAGGACGAGGGTCTTGTCATCGTCGGACCTGTTCTGAACGACCTCGGAGGTCAGGAAGCCGTGCAGCCCCTGGTTGAGCCCCTCGAGGTCGTCTGTCTGGCGGACCGCCTGCAGCAGTGGGTCGAAGAAGGGGGCGTGGGCGGTCTGCCCCTCGAAACTCAGCGCCAGCCGTTCCAGGCCGTCGGTGAACAATGCGACCTCGCCGAAGGTGCTGGGCGAGGCGAGGAACTCGAGTTGGTCTTGGTAGCCCTCCTGCGTGAGGAAGTTGGTGCTGTTGGCGTACTCGCCCGACTGGGGCCAGAACACGACCCCGTAGACGCCGCCGCGGCGGGCCACGATGGCGCCGTCGCCGATCTGCAGGAACGCCGAACCCCGCTCGGACAGCAGGGCCGCGCTCAATGTGCACGCGTAGTCGCGGGGCTGCTTGCCGTCGGCTTCGGCGCGGCGGTTGATCTCCGACCGGGCGTGGTCGCACCAGACGATGGCGTCGTCCCGCGAAACGATCTGGAAGCCCCCCACGCGTTCATAGTGCTGGCGGGCCTTGGCGGCGATCGCCTCGCAGGCGATCTGCGACCCGTGCTGGCTGTCGCTCGCGCTGCCGGCGCCGTCGGCCACACAGGCGACCATGCCGGGCCCCCAAGCGGAATCGATGACGCACGCGATGTGCGTGTCCTGGCAGGGTTCGCCGCCCCGTTCGTGCGAAGCTCCCCTGACGCTGCCGGCGATGTGCCGCCACATGTCGGTCGTCCTGACGTTCAAGCTAGACGGCCGCCCAGCCGGTGGGGCCGGAGGTCGGGTCTTCGAGGGGGACCTCTTCGCCGGGCGAAGAACGGGACACCGACTGCTGGGAGTTGGACAACCAAGTGAACAGCTCGGCGAACTTTAAGCCCTGCAGCCACAGCGGCTTACGCACGCTCAGCTCGCCCAGGATCTCCATGTTGGCGCCCTCGACCCCAACGCAGAAGAAGCTGAACGCCTTGGCCTTCTCGCCCGACTCAATCCGGCTGATGACCGGTTTCCAGTGGTCGTTGGGCTCGCCATCGGTGATCAGGAACGCCCAGGGCCGGTAGTACGCGACGCCGTTCTCGCGGTAGGCGTCCTTGCGTTGCTCGATCATGTCCAGCGAGGTCGACACGGCCTCGCCCAGCGGCGTGCCGCCGATCGCGTTGAGCGTCGGGGGTTCGAACTGCTCGGCGGTGACAAAGTCCACCACGCGGTTCACGCGTCCCCCAAAAGTTACCACCGCGACCTCCACCCGCTTCGAGGCGAGCGGGTCGGTTAGCAGGGCCTGGCGGTAAATCTGCAGCCCCTTGTTCAGCTCGTCCAGCTTCGGGCCGTGCATGCTGGTCGAGGTGTCCAGCAGCAGCACGCACGGGACGCGGGGCTCGGGGTTTTCAGCAAACTCGACGTTGCTAAAGACGCTGTCAGCACGGAGCTGGTCCATATCGCGGTGGTCTCCGGGAGTATCGCAAGCGTTTGGTCCACGCCGCCCCTGTGGCTCAAGACCCGTCGGGGCGGGCCGAGGACGCTGCTTCCCTGTTCCTCTTCTATATTGCGCACTTCCGCCTGAATCCCGCAAGGCATATGACGCCGGTTGCAGGTAGTTCGTTTCCGGATTCTCATGATTCTTAGGTTTGGGCCGGGTTTGCCGTCGGCCAGCGCTAGCGTCTGTGGCCTTCCGTCAACCAAACCGCAGGCAGGCGGCGTGATTTGCGCACGCCAGGCGATGATCGGGTAGAATCCGATACGCGAAACCGAAGCCAGCAACGCGCCCGCACGACCGACCCGCCGCCGATGCCGATCTCCCCACCCGAGCTGCTCCCGCCCGACCTGATGAGCCAGCTCGAGCGGCTTGAGCTAGTCACCCGCAAAGTGTTCCGCGGCCGGATGAAGGGCGAACGCCGGAGCAAGCGGAAGGGCGAGTCGGTCGAGTTTGCAGACTACCGCAACTACACCCCGGGCGACGACCTGCGGCGTCTGGACTGGAACCTCTACGCGAGGCTCGACAAGCTGATCCTCAAGCTCTTCCTGGAAGAAGAGGACCTGCACTTCTACACCCTGATCGATGCGTCGCCGTCGATGGCGTTCGGCGACCCCACCAAGCTGGAGTACGCCAAGCGGCTGGCGGCGGCGCTCGGGTTCGTCGGCCTGGTGAAGAGCGACCGGGTCGTGATCGAGACCCTCGGCCAGGGCCTCCGCGAACGCTCGCCCGTGCTCCGCGGCCGCAAGAGTGTGTGGCGGATGCTGGACCAGCTCTCCGCGATCGAGCCAAACCAGGAGGGCTCGCTGGTCGAGGGCGTGAAGCGGTTCTGCCTCCGCAACGCCGGCAAGGGGGTGGTGGTGCTGATCAGCGACCTGATGGACAAGCAGGGCTACGAGCCGGCGTTGAAGTACCTGATGGCCCAGCGGGTGGACGTCTACCTGATCCACGTGCTCAGCCAGGAGGAGATCGACCCGGACGTCGCGGGCGACCTGCGGCTGGTTGACTGCGAGGACCAGGACATCGCCGAGATCACCGTCAGCGCCCCGCTGCTCTCAAGGTACAAGCAGACGCTGGCCGCCTTTACCGCCGGCGCCCAGGAGTTCTGCGCTAAACGCGGCATGGCCTACCTGCTGGCGAACAACCAGATGCCGGTCAACGAGCTGATGACCAACTACATGCGCCGCCGCGGGCTTGTCCGCTAAAGGATCGATCGAACCTCCGATGCTCGAAGGCCTGTTCCGCAACACGCTCTCTCCCGTGCAGTGGTCGCTGCTGCTGGCGATCCCGCCCGCGATCCTTGCGCTGTACTTCCTGAAGCTCAAGCGGATGCCGGTCGAGGTGCCCAGCACCTACCTGTGGCGCAAGTCGATCGAAGACCTGCGGGTGAACAGCTTCTGGCAGCGGCTGCGGCAGAGCCTGCTGCTGCTGCTGCAGCTGCTGATCGTCGCGCTGGCGATCTTCGCGCTGCTGCGTCCGGGCTGGGAGGGGACCGAGCTGAACGGCGAGCGGGTGATCTTCGTTATCGACAACTCCGCCAGCATGGGCGCCGAGGACGTTGACGACGCCGAGAACCGCCTGGCCGACGCGAAGCAGAAGGTCGCCGGGCTGATCGACCAGCTCGACTCCGACATGTCCGCGATGCTCATCGCGTTCGCCGACGCCCCGCAGGTGATCCAGCAGTTCACCGGCAGCCGGGGCGTGCTCCGCGAACGGCTCGAGTCGATCGAGCTCACCGCCCAGCCGACCGACCTGCTCGACGCGCTCAAGCTGGCCGGGGGCCTGGCCAACCCCGGCCAGATGACCATGCAAGACTCTGGGGTGGAGGTCGAGGTGGTGGAGCCGGTAACCACCAGCCTTTACATTTTTAGCGACGGCCGATTCGCAGACGTCGAGGGGTTCGACCTGGGCGGGCTCGACCCGGTGTACGTGCCGGTCGGTTCGACCGAAGCGGCCAACCTCGCCATCACCGCGTTCAGCACCCGCCGCAATGAGGTGCGGCCGGAAGAGCGCGAGGCGTTTGTGCAGGTGACTAACTTCACCGAGGCCGACCAGGAGTTCGTCGTGGAGGTGCAGCTGGATGGCCAGTTCCTCGACGCCAAGAGTTCGGCCGCCAAGGCGGGCGAGTCGGCCTCGCTCAGCTTCCCACTGGCGGACGCGCCGCCCGGCAAGCTGACGGCCTCGCTCGATTTCGAGTCGCTGCAGTCCGCCGACGACAAGCTGGCGGTCGACAACGTGGCGTACGCCGGTCTCAATCCCCAGGAGCAGGGGAAGGTGCTGCTGGTGACCAACGGGAACAAGGTGCTGGAGGCCGCGCTCAGCACCGAGCGGGCGGCCCGGATCGCGGACCTGACAATTGTCAGCCCCGACAAGCTGGCGTCGGATGAGTACAAGAAGTCGGCGCAGTCAGGCGAGTACGCGTTAATCATCTACGACGTCTGCTCACCGGAGGAGATGCCCCGGTCGCACACGTTCTTTATTGGCAGCCGGCCGCCCACCGCCGCGTGGGGCGGTAAGAGTGAGGAGGGCGCCGACGCCGCCGAGCCTCGAACCGAGCAGTTCCCGCAGGTGATCGACTGGAACCGCGCGCACCCGCTCCTGGCCTACGTCGAGCTGAACGACCTGTGGATCTTCGAAAGCCAACTGGTCGACGCTCCTACCGGCGGGGTCGACCTGATCGACACGGGTGACGGCTCGCTGATGGCGATCGCCCCCCGCGAGAGCTACGAGGACGTCGTGCTGGGGTTCCCCATTATCGTCAACCGCGACGGCGTCGCGATGGGCAACACCCGCTGGTTCCGCCGCCGCAGCTTCCCCACCTTCTGGCTCAACACGCTCAGCTACCTGGTCGGTCAACTCTCGGGCGACGCCAACAGCCAGGCGGCGCCGGGCGAGCCGGTGGAGTTCCGCCCCGTGACCAACGTCCCGGAAGTGGTGGTCCGTTCACCCGCCGGGAAAGAAGTGACGCTGACACGGGCGGGCGACACAACCTTCCAGTACCAAGACACCGCCGAGCCCGGCGTTTACGAGGTGCTCGAGCGAGGCCAGGTGAGCAAGCGGTTCGCCATCAACCTATTCGACCGACAAGAGAGCGACATCCGGCTCCGCGCCACGCAGCAGGAAGTGGGAACGCCCGTCGAGGCCATCCGCATCGGCTACACCGACGTGGCGGCCCAGGCCGGCGGCGCCCCCGCCCGCAAGGAGCTGTGGCAGCTGCTGCTTGTGCTGGCGCTGGTGGTGCTGATGGCGGAATGGTACATCTACAACCGCCGGGTTTACATCTAATTGGACGCGGTGCGGCTCTTCATTCCTCCGCCCACCGACCGGCCAAGGCCGGCTGTCGACAAGTACTCAACACTACTTTTCATCCGAGGCTGTTCCGCCATGATTTACCGCTCTGTTCGCCTGTTTCTGCTCTGCAGCTGCGTTTCGTCCCTCGGGCTGGCCCCTAGCTGCCTTGCGGCCGAGCTTCCGAAGATCTTCAACGGCAAGGACCTGTCTGGCTGGAAGGTTCCCAAGGAAAGCAAGTGCTGGCAGGTGAAGGACGGTGTGCTGCACGTGAAGAACAACGCAGACAAGCAGGGCGAGACCCTCTGGACCGACGACGAGTACGAGAATTTCGTGCTGGAGCTTGATTTCCGCTTCGTCTCCGGGACCATCGACTCGGGCGTGTTTGTGCGGACCGAGCACGAGCAGATCCAGATCGGCATCTCGGGGTCGCTGAAACGCGACCTGACTGCCTCGCCCTACATCGTGGGCAAGGGCTACCCGGTTGAGGCCAAGGGAGTGGCGGAGCTGCTCAAGGCGGCCGGCTGGAACACGATGACGGTGGTCGCCAAGGGGCCCGACTATGCCGTCTGGCTCAACAACCGCCTGGTCATGACTTACGAGTCAGAGACGTCCGTCAAACGCGGCCCGATCGGCATCCAGCTCCACCCGGACCGGGAAATGTCGATCGACTTCCGCAACATCCGCGCGGCCGGGCTGGAGTGAGCCCGATGGAGGAGAGTCGCTACTCGTTGACTCCCTCGGCCGTCGCGACCGCGTCGAGTTCCTCTTCGCCCTGGATGTAGGTCTTGCCACGGTAGAACTGCGACCAGACCACGTACGCCACGGCGGTCGCCAGCATGGCCCACGTGAAGAACCAGTAGTAGTTCTCGCCGTCGAGCACAGGGTTGCCGGCGTCTTTCTGGGCTTGGACGTAGTGGTTGACCTGGGCGGTCGCCATGTTGCCGAGAAAAACGGACAGGAAGAACAGACCCATGACAAACGACTTGAGCGTGCGGGGCGCCTGCGTGTAGGAGAACTCCAAGGCAGTGATCGACACGAGGATCTCCGCGGCGGTCATCACGACGTAGGCCAGCAGCTGCCAGCTAATGTGCGGGCTCTGGCCCGCGTCTATGCCACGCTGCAGCAGCGCCGCGATGGCGAAGGAGATGGGCGTCACGAGCAGCCCGGCGCCGATGCGACGCAGTGGCGTGAATTCCCAGAACCTGCCGACCACGGGATAGATGACGAAGCTGAACAGCGGGATCATCAGCATTACCAGCAGCGGGTTGGTGGCCTGGCTCTCCGCGGGGTTCAGCTCGTAGCCGAACATGTTTCGATCGAGGTGTTTGGCCTGCTCGACCCAGGCGGAAGATGTCTGGTCGAACAGCATCCAGAAGGCGGCCACGAAGATGTACAGCGGAACAAGGTTGAGGATGGCCGACCGCCCTGCGGGGCTGACGATGTCGGTCCACATCTTGCTTCCCGTAGCCGGCACGTGGACGAACACCTTGCGTCCCATCCAAAAGACAAGGGTCGCCAAAGCCATCAGCACTCCCGGGACCCCGAACGCGACGCCGGGTCCGTAGCTGTCCAGCAGTCGTGGGATGATGATGTACGACGCCATCGACCCGAGGTTGATCGAGAAGTAGAAAATGCTGAAGACGGCTGGGATCAGGTGCTTGTTCTTCGTCCCAAACTGGTCGCCGACGTGCGACGATACGCACGGCTTAATCCCACCGGTGCCGATGGCTATCAGCGAGAGCGCCATGAACAACGCCGTGCGTGGCGCGATGTGAGTCACGAGGGGGAAGTCGACCAACGCCATCACCGCGTGCCCCAGGCAGTAGACAAGCGACAGAATGATGATCGTGCGGTACTTGCCCCACAACCAGTCGCTGAGCACGGCGCCGACGATAGGCGTGAGGTAGGCGCCGGCCACAAAGCTGTGGTACCAGTAGTTCGCCTCGTTCTCTTCCATCACCGCCAGGTCGCCGCTGGCGTTGAGCAGGTGCTCTGTCAGAAACAGATACAGGATGCCCCGCATCCCGTAAAAGCTGAACCGCTCGGCGGCCTCGTTCCCCACGATGTAGGGGATGCCCTTGGGCATGCCGCTGCTGTTGTCGGGTGTGGTGCGGTACTGGGGCTCGGACATCCGCTTCCGTTCGGCTGGAGGGCAGGGCGGGCAGCTGGGGGGGCCGGGGCGGCCGCGACCCAGTCTAACCGAGGCCCGCCGCCAGCACAGCGCGGGTGGCCCGCCGTCAGCGTGGCGGCGTGAGCGGCAGCACGCCAGGCTGGTCGGCCTCGCCGGTGAGCTCGAACGGCTGCGGCGGCGACGGCGACGGCGCCAGACGCGGCCACAGCAGCCAACCGGCCACCAGAACCGTCGCCGCGACCATCCACGGCGCGTGCCGACGCAGGGCCATGTCGTCGGAAGTGAGCGACCGCGCCGTGGTCAGCAGCCCGGGGCTGATGCCGAGCCGCTGGGCGAGCCGCAGCAGCGCCGTCAGCAGCGCCGACGGGTCGGCGTAGCGGTCCTCGGGGCGTTTGGCCAGCATCCGTGAGATGGTCCGCGCGACGTCCCGCGGGACGGACGTGCGGAGCGTGCGGATGTCCGGCGGGCGATCGCCCTGGTGCTGCAGCAGCTTCTGCAGGGCCGTCCCCTCCGGGAACGGCGGCCGTCCGGCCAGCATGAAGAACAGCGTGCACCCCAGCGAGTAGATGTCGCTGCGGGCGTCGGCGTTGCGCGGGTCGCGGGCCTGCTCGGGCGCGATGTAGTCGAACGTCCCGAGCGTCGCGCCGCTGGCGGTCAGGTCGTGGCGGCCGTCGTCGACCTGCTTGAGCCGCGCCAGGCCCATGTCGACGACCTTCACCCGCCCCTCACGCGTGATCAGGATGTTCGACGGCTTGATGTCGCGGTGCACGACATCGCGCTGCCACGCGTGCTCGAGGGCGTCGGTTATCTGGATCGCGAAGCTGAGCGCGTCGTTCAGGCCCAGCGGGCCGTGCTCGGCGACTAGGTCGCGGAGGTTGGCGCCATCGACGTACTCGAACACGATGTACCGCAGCCCCTGAGCCTCGCCCACCGAGTAGACTCGGGCGATGCTGGGGTGGTCGAGCCTGGCGGCCGATTGGGCCTCGACCTCGAAGCGACGCTTGGTGTCTTCGTCGGCGGCGCGGTGGGTCGAGAGGACCTTGACCGCCACGGTGCGCTGCAGAGCAAGGTCGACGCCGCGGAACACGGCGCCCATGCCGCCGCCGCCGACAAACTCCTCGAGGAGCACATCGTTGATCGTTTGCCCGCGGAGGGCGAGGCCCAACTCCTTGGGACGCAGGCCCGCATACGCGACGTCCGAGTCGATCGGCTGGCCGCTCGAGTAGACGGTATTCTCGATCTCGCTGATGAGCGCCGAATCGTCCCCCGGGCCGCTCAGACCACTGGCCGAGACGGTGGGCGTCTCTTCCGCGGGCTGATCGGGCGGGGGCGTGGACACGGCGGGCTCACTGGGGCGGGCGGGGCCCCGCGGCGCACCGGGCCCTCTAGGCCAGTCTAGGCCCCGCGCCGCGGGTGGTCAAACAGGCTCCGCCGCTGCCGGGACTCGGCTACTGGCGGTCCAGCTCGATCTTCTCGACGGTCCCGACGTGGCCATTCTCGGTCGAGGCGCCGGCCACGACCAGCAGCGAGTTGTCGCCGGCCGGCAGCAGCCGGTGGAAGAACCGCGGGGCGCCGACCTTGCCGACCTTGGTCCACTTCTCGGCCCCCGGCCCCAGGGCGTAGACGTCATCCTGCATGCCCGAGGCGTACAGCACGCCGCCCATGTTCCAGGCCGAAACGCCAAACCACGAGAACGGCTTGCCGGGCAGAGCCGGCAGCTCGCTCCAGGTGTCGGTGCTGGGGTCGTACGCGTCGACGCGGTTGGTGACCCCCTGCTCCTCCTGCATGCCGCCGAGCACTACCACCTTGCCGTCGAGCTGCGCGGTAGCCAACGCACGCCGCTTGAACGGGGGCTCGGCGATCGGCTTCCAGCCCGCTTCGGGGTGGTTGAGGTCGAAGCTGAGACCGGCGTCGGTCCACTCGCCCGGGCTCTCGCCGGCCAGCTGCCAGCCGCCGACGACAAAGATCGTGTCACCGATCACGACGGCGTCGTGCGACGATCGCGGGGTGGGGAGGGGCGTTAGCGCGGTCCACTCGCCGGTAGCCGGGTCGAAGCAGGCGAACTCGTCGGTGCTGTGCATGTCCTCTTCCTCATCAGCGGCGTTGCGCGAGTGCACGCCGCCGATGCGGTACAGCTTGCCGCCGTGCTCCACCAGCGGCAGGCCCTGCAGCGTCGTCTGCATCGGCAGGCTCTCCCACTCGGAACCGCCGTCGATCTTCAGCCGGCAGAAGTGCTTCGACAGGTTTTCGCGCGAGTGCTCGTGCTCGGTGCCGGTGTGGCCGCTGTACACGTAGACCCAGCCGTCGGAAACGGCCGCGCCGAAGCTGGCGATCGCGGCGGGCAGCTCCGGGTACGAGCTCTCTGCGGTCGCGCCCGAACCCTTGGACTGCGGCGCATAGCTGGTGGTCAGGGTCAGGTAGTAGCTCTCGCTGGTGTAGTCGTCGTCCTTGAACTTGCCCTTGGTGTCCTTCACGGTGTGACCGGCCATTAGGCCGACCTCACCCTCGGCGGGCAGAGGGAACTTGGCGACGCCACGCTTGTTGGTCGACGCGGAGACCGCCTCGCCACGCGAGTCGGTCATGGTCACCTCGGCGCCCGGCAGAGGCTCGCCCTGCCAGGTGACGAGCAGCCGCAGGAAGTCGCCGTCGACCCACGGCTGGGCGGCGATAGTCTGCTGCTTGTCGCCGCTCGGCTTGGGGGCCTTGTCGCCCAGCGCGGCGTGCAGCGCCTCGTAGCGGAGCATCGTGCCGTGGTAGACGCCGTACTCGATGGTGGACGCCAAGCCGGCGTCGCCCACCTTGTTGTCGCTCCGCAGCCCGGTGAAGCCTTCCTTCTCGAGCGGCTTCATCGCGACCGCCTGGGCGGCGTCGCCGGTGGTGGTGACCTTGGCCTGCGCCACGCACTCGGGGGTGTGGTAGTCGCGCTCGCCGATGCCCTCGGAGAAGAACATCAGCGCGTGCCCGTCCTGGTCGGTGGTCAGCCAGGGGAAGTGGGCGAAGGTGGCGGCGGGGGCCAACGCGATTGCCGCGGCGGCCAGCACGCGACGCGCGAGCGTCGAACGGAGAGAGAGCATTGGGGTTTCCATGAAAGGTTGGTTAGAGCGGGTCGGCGACGGTTTCCTCGCCTGCCCGGGTGATCAGTGCAAACAGCGATTCCTGCGAGACGTCGCTCGAGATCAGGTGGACCGAGCCGTCGATGTACAGGAAGTTTACTCCGCCGGGGTGGTCGCTGCGGAAAGTTGTCCGCTGCCGCGAGTCCCAGGCCGCGGTGGTGTTGTTGAAGTGGTACTTGGAGGGCTGGCTCGGCGTCCAGCCGGTGTGCCCGAACGCGTGGTGCCAGTAGCCCTCGGCCCACGCGTAGTCGCCCCAGCAGACGCCATCCCGGCTCTGGCACCCGGACGCCGAGTGGTTCGACCACCTGTAGTTTTCCAGCCCGAAGCTGGTCTCGCCGATCAGCGCGGTCTTGGACGATCCGTCCAGCACCTTCTCCAGGCCGAGGTCATACCGCTTGCCCTCACGCGGCGGCGCGTTGAAGGCCCCGTCGAGCGCGAACTGCGGCTGGTAGCGCACCCGCGAGCTGATCAGGTAGCTGCCCGGGCCCAGCGACTCGCCGCAGGGGTCGGGCATGGTGCGGGGCAGGTGCATGGTGGGACAGGTATACGCTGGCAGCGCGGTCTCGGCGATGCTCAGGTTGTCGGCGTCGGCGCCCCGGTACGTTGGCGGGTGGCTGAGGTCGTACTGCTCGAAGAGGCTCCCTTCTTCCAGGTAGGGGAGCAGCAGCACAAACATACTGCCCAGGTGGCTGTAGAACGAACTGGAGGCGACCAGCCCGTCGCCCGGGCCAAGCACCTGAGGCGGCGGCAGCGTCTGGTGGGTGTTCTCGAAGTTGAGTGTGGCGAGGCCGATCTGCTTGAGGTTGTTGGTGCACTGGATGCGGCGGGCGGCTTCCCGGGCCGATTGCACGGCGGGCAGCAGCAACGCGATCAGCACGCCGATAATGGCGATCACCACCAGCAACTCGACCAGGGTAAACCCACGGCTTAGGCGTCGGATGCCCATCGCTCAACCCTCCCCGTTTCGATTAGGCCGGACGAACCACTCGGCCCATCCGCAGAACGCCATCGCCACGCCAAACAGCCCCAGCATCGCCACGCTGGAGGGCTCAGGGGCGGCGGTCGCCGCACTGGCCGGCGGAAGATTGTCCCGCCAGACCGTGTAGTCGGCCGCGTCGACAGTGCCATCCCCGTTTCCGTCGGCCTCCGGTCCGGGGCCGCCGAACTGCTCCCGCCACAAGGCGTAGTCGAACGCGTCGACGACGCCGTCGCCGTCGTAGTCGCCCGGCAGAGCCTCACCGACGGTGACCGACAGCTCAATAAGGGGCGCGGCGCCGTCCGGATTGTTCCCCACGTCGAGGTCGTCGAGGTAGAAGTCAGGGTAGGCGGCGGTCGCGGCCTGCCCGCCCGGCTCGTGCAGCGACGAGAACATGAATCCCAAGGCGCCGTTGGCGAGCGACTGCTGCACGTAGCTCAAGATGCCCGGGTTGGCGAGGTTGGGCTCGAAGATCAGCTGGTCGCCGCTGTTCATCAGCGTGCCCGGAGTGAGCTCCTCCCCCCCGGCGCCGTACACCTTGCCAACCGCGAGGGCGTCCGCGAAGAACGGCTCCGTCTCACCGGTCGGGTCGGTCGCGCTGTAGCCGCCGGAGATGGAGTTCTCCGCGTCCCGTCCCTGAGCGTCTACGGCGTAGAACTGGTAGGGGGCGATCGGCTGACCCGCCGCCGGCTCGCCTTCGATGTACCCCTCTTCCCCCTCGCGGAAACGCCGCCAGCGGGGGTCGCCTAGCTGCAGCGTAGCGGGGTCCGCCGTATCGTCGAACCCAAACCCGCTGTAGTCGCCCTGCAGGCCGACGCCGTACATCTCAATCGGTCGGCCCGGGTCGTCCGTTCCATTGATCAGCGACTCGAGGTCGTCGAGTGTGTTGTCGTACGGCAGCGTGTACCCGGCCGGCTCGTAGATCAGGCTGCCGACCAGCGTCACCGTGACCCGCAGCGAGTCCACCTGGTACTGGCTCAGCGGCAGCCCGGTGGGCACGGTCTGAGACGTGTCGGTGGCGACCAGCACGCTTGCCAGGCGGGACGGCCCGGCGCCGCTGCCGGGCACGGGGACCGTCTGGCCTGTTCCCGAGTCCTCACCGAGGAACGCAGCGAAGGTGGGGCCCCGGCTCTGCACCGACGCCCCGCCGGCGGCGGATGCGTTGGGGTAGGTCCACATCTGGATCTCGGGATGGGCGCTGACGTGGCTGTAGGACTCCGCCAGGCCCGCGTTGGAAATCAGGCAGGTCGTGAGGATCGCGGTGGAACGCACCAAACCCCGAAGCGGCGTTCCAACCAGTCGCAATCCCGTCCTGAAGCTCGTTGAATGGTGCATTTCCGTACGGCTGCGATAGCTTGGTTCGTTCTAAGCGGTTGTGTCGGCCGAGTCGCCAGCGGCGGGCGGACCCTGCGGCCCGCCCGCCTCAGCGGCTGGTTGCATGGTTAGCCTTGCGTGGCCCGGCGGCGAACGCCGACCGCGGTGAGCAGCCCCAGGGCGGCTAGTGCCGCGGTCGCCGGCTCGGGGACGTTCGTCGGAAAGGCTGTGAAGGCGTCGGCCTGGGTGTACGTGTCCACCACGACGCGGTCGAGGCTCATGTGGGCGCCGCCCGCGGCGAACTGAAGTTGGTAGCTCGAATCGTTCCCGGGCACGTCCCAGGCGAACAGGTACTCAAGGACTCCGGCTCCGGCGCCGGCCACGGTGTAGGTGGGGGCCGCAGCGGACCCGGCGGCGGGCGTTAGCAGGACCGAATCCGTATCGAGTTCCGTGCCGAAGGCCGAAAGCACGATCTGGGCAACCACGCGCGTCGTGCCGGCGCCGAGGCCGAGGCCTGGGATGTTCACGTCGAACGCGGAAGGCCCGGCCGGCGAGTAGATGTTGTTGGTGCTGGTGATGATCGCACCGAAGGAGGTTTGCTGGAGCGTCGCCGCGGCGTTCTCAACCTCGCCAACGTCCGGCGAGTTGGGCGCGCCGAACGCCGAGGTGAAGGCGTCCCACTCGGCGTACGTCGAGTCGTCGTAGCCGCGCGACCAGTCCTCGAACGGAGCGTCGATGCTGTTGGGAACAAGAACCGCGCCGTTCGCTTGGCCGACCGCGGCCAGCAGAACGAGGCAACTAACTCGAGCAAACATCTTCATTGGATCGTCTCACAGGTGTGGGATTCGGGGGAGCGCCATTGCTCCGTGTTTCTATCCGCGGTCGTCCGGTGCTCGAGCTGCTCTGGCTCCTTTGACCATGCTCACTGTCCGTAGGAACGGCAGCGGACGAGGCGTGGGTCAGGCGGAAGCGAGTCAATCGAGGTGGGACAATTAGCTGGCGTTTAGGCTGGCTGAGGTCTTGCGAACGAGTCGCAATAGCAGTAACTTACCGGCTCGTTGCTTTAAGGCAACCCCCTATGCCGAATATTTCCCTCACACCCGGCCCCACCTATCCGCCGTGAATCCACCGCCTCCACCGGGACCCTCCAGCGATCGACCCTGCGAGCCGCAAGAGATCGATAGCCAAACGCTGATGCGGGGTCAGAAGCAGCTCATCATCCGGCACGACGGCGAGAGCTACCGGTTGATCGTCACCCGGAATAACCGATTGATCCTGCAGAAGTAGCCGTTAGCGGCCCGCTGACCGTGGGATGACGTTTGGTGCACCCGAGGGGTGGATTGCTTGCATTCCCTACCGCGTGGGCTAGGTTTGCGTAGTGGATCTCACCGGTCCTACCCCACCTTTTCTCTGGCCATCCTGGCGGCTTGCCGCGTCCCTCGGCGGCGAGGATTGGCTACCTTCCTGGAGATGCACCCATGATCGGTCGTCATGATGACGGCGGGCGGTTGGTCCTGTTGTTCGCGCTAGCATTCGTCGCGATTTCGGTTCCCTCGGCTTGTCCCTGCCGTGCGGCGAACGCGGTGGTGACCGTGATGGCGCCGCTGGACTGGCCAGTGGAATCGATGATGAAACGCATGCAGGGCCAGCGGCAGGCGATCGTGTTTGTCGACCCCAACGACTACCGCGGACGCACGGCCATGAGCCAGGCCATCGAGGTGAGCGCCCGCAGCGGCGCCCCCTTCACCTTCTGCTTTGTAGGCCCCGCCGACGCCGATGAGGCCTACTTCGACACGCCGTTGTTTGGCGCCATCCGGCGCATGGGCCTGGGCGTCCACCGGGACGTCGGCGGCGTGGAGGCGAGCCGCTTCGGCGCGTCGACCTCGGGCGTGTGCGTCGCCTACGACGCCCGCGGCCGGCTCTGTTTCTTCGGTGACCTGGCGCCGACCGGGCCCGGCTACACCAAGGAGGACGGATCGGACGCGGTGATGAAGGGGCTCTCGAGGATCCGGGGCCGTTCCGACCACTTGTTCCTCAGCCCGATCACCGGCCCAGCCCTGCTGCCGATCGCTGCGGACCAGCCGTAGCCCGGGGATGGGGCCGTACGGCGTGCTTGATCCTGGCTCCCGCATCCGGTCCAATCGTGTCATGCTCAAGATCCTGATCACCGCCTACGGGCCGTATGACGACTGGGCGGAAAACGCTAGTTGGCTAGCGCTCCAGGCCTTTTTGCGGGACCTGCCCGACGGCGTGGAGATCAAGACCCGGCTCTACCCGGTCGACTTCAACCAGCTCCGCACTCGGCTTGAATCGGACATTGCCGACCAACCCGACGTGGTGCTCCACCTGGGCCAGGCGCCCGGGGCCTGCCGAGTCGAGCTCGAAGCGTTCGGCCTTAACATCGGTCGCGACCGTGGCGCCGCCGCCGAACAGGCGTTCCCGCTGGCCTCTGACGGGCCGGACGCGTACCGCAGCCGCCTGCCGCTGGAGCAGTGGGAGGCCGCCCTCCGCTCCGAGGGCATCCCGGCGGCGGTCTCGTACCACGCGGGCGCCTACCTTTGCAACGCGGCCCTCTACCTCACCCACTACTTCTGCGAGCAGGCGGGGCGCGAGCCGTTGGCGACCTTCCTCCACCTGCCGCTGGACCCGTCGCAGGTGCTCGCCGACCAACGCGGCGTGGCGTCGCTGCCGGTCGAGGAGTCGGCCCGCGCGATCGGGCTGATCGTCGACGACCTCAAGCGGCGGCACGCGCCGGTGGCCGACGGGGTGGGGATCGCATGAGCCGCTTCGGAGTGATCCTCGTTGCTGCCGGCGGCAGCCGCCGCTTCGGCGACAAGCACTACAAGAAGCCGTTCGCCAACCTCGCGGGGCGTGCGGTCTGGCTTCACTCCGCTGAGCTGTTCCTCAACCGGGAGGACGTCGAGCAGCTGGTCGTGGTGATCGCCGAGGAAGACCGCGAGGACTTCGACCGCCGCTTTGGCGCCAACCGGGCGATCATGGGGTTCGATGTCGCTACCGGCGGAGCGCAGCGTGCCGACTCGGTAGCCGCCGGCCTGGCCAAGATCAAAGACACCGTCGACTTTGTCGCCGTCCACGACGCCGCCCGGCCGTGCGTGACCGACAAGGCAGTGACCAGCGTGTTCGAGGCCGCGGAACGCGCCGGGGCCGCCATCCTGGCTGCGCCGGTCTCGTCCACTCTCAAGCGGGCGGCCCCGCAGGACGGGCACAACGTGATCGCCGAGACCGTGTCCCGCGAGAACCTGTGGGCGGCGCAGACCCCGCAGGTGTTTGCCCGGGCGTTGCTCACGCGGGCCTACGAGCAGCCCAACGCGGCCACGGCAACGGACGACGCTCAACTGGTGGAGCGGCTCGGCGAGCCGGTCTGCCTGGTGGAGGATACGCTGCTGAACCTGAAGATCACCACCAAGCCCGACCTCAAGTTGGCTGAGCAGATCCTCAAGAATCGGCCCGCGGCCAAGCCGAAGGGGGTCAGCCACCCGTTCGCCGCGGACGACCTCTTCCGCTAGGCGAGGCGGCCTTGGGACATCGCGCTCTAGTCGGTTGAGTAGATGAGCGCCGAGTACGGCGCCAACGGCAGCGCCGAACTGTGCGACAAGCCGTCCCAGCCATGCTCTTCCGGCAAGACGTCCTCGGCCGGGGTGTCGTCGAAGTCCTCGCTGTAGACGCGGGCGTCGCTGTTGAAGCGCAGCCGCCACGGGCCGGGCCCGGGGAATCCGATGCGGTAGTCGGTCCACTCCTTGTTGGCAAAGTTGAGAACGACTAGCACTCTGCTGCCGGCGTGGTCGCCCGACCAGCGGGTGAAGGCGATCACCTTCTCGGCGTCGTTGACGTGCGTCAGCGCGATGTGCTGGCCGATCAGCCCGGAGGAGACGCCGTCCCGGTTCAGACGCAGCCGGATCAGGTCGCGGTACATTCGCACGATGCCGCGGAACTCCTGGGCCTGGTCCCAGTCAATCGGGCGGCCGTCGTCGAACCACCCGTCGCGGAGGAACTCCTGCCCCTGGAACAGCATGGGGACTCCCGGCGCGGTGAACATCAGCACGGCGGCCAGCGTTGATCTCTTCTGAGCGAACAGGCTGGTGGGGTCGTCGGGCGAGATCTCCGAAGGGACCCGCTGCTTGCCGTTGGCGACCTCGTCGTGCGACTCGCTGTAGATGACGCGTTCGAAGGCGTCGAAGTTGTACCGGTGGAGCAGGGCCCCGCAGATCTTTCCCATCGAGCGGTCGGCGTCGTTGGTCGCCTGCACCACGTCACGAACGGGGTGGACGAAGCCGGCGTCCCACTGGCTGCTGAAGCCGGCGCCGCCCCACTCGGGCGGCTTGGTAAGCCAGTCGTTGTTCTGCAGGTCCTCGGCGATGGTGATCGCGCGGGGAAACTCTTGGGCCAGGGTCGAGTTGACCCACTGGGCCAGCGACCAACCCTCTGGGATGTCAGAGCCCCCATCGACCGTGCGGATGTACAGGGTCATGTCGTACCGCAGGCCGTCCATGTGGAAATCGCGGAGCCACATCCGGGCGTTGTCATGGATGAAGGCCCGCACCTCACCGCGGCCGTAGTCGGGGCGGGTGTCGCCCCAGGGGGTCTTGGAACGCCAGTCGTTGTAGAAGTAGATGCCGCCTTTGCCGTTCTCGCTCCAGCCGTCGAACTGCCAGATGGAGAGGTCGCTCGGCCCGAAATGGTTGTAGACCACATCGAGAATCACACCGATGCCGTGTTGGTGGGCGAGCTTGACGAACTTCTTGAGCCCGTCCGGCCCGCCGTACGCGGACTCGACCGCGTAGATCTGGGCGGGGTTGTAACCCCACGAGTAGTCGCCGGCGAACTCCGCCAGCGGCATGAGTTGAACGGCGTTGACGCCCAGTTTCGCGAGGTAGGCGAGCTTCTTGGCGGCTTCGTCGAAGGTCCCCGGCACGCCGTCCTTCGTGGCGTTGAAGGTGCCGATGTGCATTTCGTAGATGACCAACTCGTTGAAGTTGGCCAGCTCGAAACTGTCCCCCTCCCAGTCGAACTCGTCGGCGTAGATTACGCCGTTGCCAACCGAGTTGGTCACCTCGCGGGCGTAGGGGTCAATGCGGCTGAGACGCTGATCCCCGTTGATGATAAGGTACCGGTACTCGTCGCCCGGCTTCGAGTCGGGGCAGTCGGCGTACCACGTGCCACTCTCCTCGCGGCTCATCGGCGTGGCGTCCTCAACCCAGCTGTTGAAGTCGCCGACGATAAACACGGCTTCGGCGTTGGGCGCCCAGACTCGGAACGCGACGCCATTGGGGTGGGGCAGGCTGCCCATGCCGGGCAGCGGGGCGGCGGGCGGCGCAGGGCTCGCCGGGGGATCGCTCAAAAGGCGGGTCATTGTCACGCGCTCATCAAGAGGGAGGCCCCGCGGCGACGCCTCAGGGGCACGTGGAGTCTACGCCTGGGAATGATAGCACACGCCGTTTAGGCGGTGGCGAGCTGGCGCTGGCCGGCCTGGATCTGGCGGAGCAGTCGATCGGCAGCGGCATTCGCCGCCTGGCGGCGCCGACAACGCTCGCTCGGGGTCCATTCCTGGCGGATGGCGGCGCAGCGATCGCGGATAGTTTCGGGGTGAGCAGCGGCTTGCTGGATAGTCATCGATCCGTCCTCGTATGTGTGCAGAAAACTTAATGGATCGTGACATAGCGAATGGCGTGCCGAACGACAGCGCAGCGATAGAAGGACAAGAATCTCACGGGAAACTTGGCGTCTGAGGAAATAGTTAAGGAGGTTGTAGGTCGACGCTGGTCGTCCGATGATCAATCTGGCGGCGCTAGAACGGTACAGATGGTCTCGAATTGGGATCTCTCGTCACGGAGAGAATGCCAATCTGGAGTGACGCCCTTGCTGCGTTCGTAACCCCGAGGATGCGTTCGCTTGCACCGCGCACAAAAATGGGGCGGGCCGACCGGCCCGCCCCACGTTTTCTTTTTAGCCGTTTCCCCGGTCTACTTGTCCACTCCGAACGCGTAGATGCAGGTGTGAGTGTAGGTCTCGCCCGGCCGCAGCACCACGCTGGGCCAACCCTCTTTGCCCTGCTTGTTAGGCGAGTCCGGGAAGTGCTGCGTCTCGAGGCAGAGGCCGCTGCGGTAGGCGTAGGACTGGCCGTCCTTGCCCGCCTGGCCCGTCAGGAAGTTGCCGCCGTAGAATTGGAGGCCGGGCTCGGTGGTCTTCACGGTGAGCGTGCGGCCCGACTTGGGGTCCTTCAGCACGGCCGCGGTGACCAGTTCGCCCTCGGAGGCGCCCTTACGGTTGAGCACGAGGTTGTGGTCGTAGCCGAGCTCGGGGCTGTCGTTGTACTCGTCGACGCGGTCGCCGATACGGGTCGGCTTGCGGAAGTCGAGCGCCGTGCCCGCCACCGGCTTGATCTCGCCGGTCGTCATGATCGAGTCGGCGCTGCCGGGCGTGTAGTTGTCGGCGTTGATCATCAGCACGTGGTCGTTGATGGTGTCGGCGCCGGCCCCCTCGAGGTTGAAGTAGGCGTGGTTGGTGAGGTTAATAACGGTGGGCTTGTCGGTGGTCGCCTTGTACTCGATACGGACCTCGTTGTCGTTGGTCAGCGTGTAGGTGACCTCGGCGGTCAGCTCGCCCGGGTAGCCCTCAGAGCCGTCGGGGCTGGTGTGCGAGAACTTTACGCCCGACCCGTCCGGGCCGCTGAATGGCTCGGCGTCCCACACGACTTTGTCAAAGCTCTCCTCGACGCCGCCGTGGAGGTGGTTGCCCTCATTGTTGGCGGCCAGCTCGTAGTCCTTGCCGTCGAGCGAGAACTTGCCGGCGGTGATCCGGTTTCCGTAGCGGCCGATCGTGTGGCCGAAGTACTGGTTCTTGTCGGACTCGTAGTCGGCCACGGTGTCGAAGCCGAAGGCCACGTCGGCCACCTTGCCGTCGCGGTCGGGCACGTCGATAGCCGCCAGCGTGGCGCCGCGGGTGAGCAGCTCGATCGACATGCCGCTGTCGTTCTTGACGGTGTACTTGTCGACCGCCTCACCGGAGCTGGTCTTGCCAAAAGACGACTTGTCAACGGAACCGGCGAGCGTGGGCATGGCGATCAGGCCTAACAAACAGAACGTAAGGGGTTTCAACATCGGGTTCTCCTCGGGATGAGATGCGTCGAGAAGCGGTCGATCTGCCAGGAGGACTTCGTGGCTTGACGCGTCAGGGACAGTCTACTGGTTGGCGGCGCGGCGCCGCCGGAGTCGCTATTGTACCCCGTCCGTGGGGGCGGCGCCGGCCGGCTCAGCCTTTCCGGGCGGATTGCCGGATGTCCATCAGTTCCTTCATCACTCCGCCCAGGTCGGCCGAGCGGTTCTGCCCGCCGAAGGCGTCGTGCAGCTGCTTGTACAGGCCGTACAGCCGCTCGTACACCGCGGCGTTCTCCGCGATCGGCTCGTAGACCACGTCCTTCACCCCGGTCATCGCCGCCTGGGCGGACGGCACGTCCGAGTGCGCGCCGCCGGCCACGGAGCCAAAGATCGCCGCCCCCAGGGCACAGGTCTGGGCGGAGCGGCTGACCTTCATCGGGCGGTTGCAGACGTCGGCGTAGACCTGCATCACGAACGCGTTCTTCTCGGCGATGCCGCCGCAGTTGATCACCTCGTTGACGTTGACGCCGTACTCCTCGAAGCGGCGGATGATGGTCAGAGCGCCGAACGCGGTTGCCTCGACCAGGGCCCGGTACACTTCGGGCGCTGTGGTGTGCAGGGTCTGGCCAATCAGCAGGCCCGTGAGCCGCGGGTCGACCAGCACGGTGCGGTTGCCGTTGTTCCAGTCGAGCGCCAACAGGCCCGACTCGCCCGGCTTCAGTTTGGCCGCGTCGTCCGTCAGCTTGACGTGTGCCTGAGCGTCGTTGCCGTACTCGGAGGGCGACAAATACCGCACGAACCAGTTGAAGATGTCACCCACGGCCGACTGGCCCGCCTCCAGCCCGTACATGCCGGGCATGATCGATTCGGGCACGACGCCGCACAAACCCGGGATGTCTGGCAGCTTTGCGCTCAGCGGCGCTGGGACGCAGTCGCAGGTGCTGGTGCCCATGATCTTGACCAGCGAGCCGTCGCCGCAGCCGGCGCCGACAGCGCCCATGTGCGCGTCGAACGCGCCCACGGCGACCGCGACTCCCGCTGGCAGCCCGACCGCCTCGGCGACATCAGGGCAGAGCTTGCCTGCGAGCTGGTCGGACGCAACGGCTTTGGTCTCGTAGCGGTACCGGGACAGGCCTGGCTCCAGCGACTCGAGGAACTCAACGCTCGGCAGGCCGCCCCACTCCTCGCTATACATCGCCTTGTGCCCGGCGGCGCAGATGCCGCGTGGCAGCGTGGCCGGGTCGGTGTTGCCTGTGACGTGGGCCGGGATGTAGTCGGCCAGCTCGACCCAGCTGGCGGCCGCCTTCGCGACCTCGGGCTGGGTCCGCAGGCAGTGCAGGATCTTCGACCAGTACCACTCCGACGAGTACACGCCGCCGCACTTGGCCAGGTAGGGTTCGCCCCGCTCCTTGGCGACGCGGGTGATCTCCTCCGCTTCGGCGTGCGAGGTGTGGTCCTTCCACAGCCACGCGTGCGCGGCCGGGTTGTCCTTGAACTGGTCGAGCAGTGCCAGCGCCGTGCCGCTGGCGTCGACCGGGATCGGGGTGGAGCCGGTCGTGTCGACCCCGATGCCAACCACCGACTCGGGCGAAAAGTCTTGGTCCGCGGCCGCCGCCTTGACCGCCTCGCGGACCGAGACGCGGAACCCCTCCAGGTAGTCGGCCGGGCTCTGCCGAGCAAGGTTCGGGTCCTTGGGGTCCAGCAGGATGCCCGCGTCGCCGCTGGGGTAGTCGTAGACGTGGGTTGCGACCTCGCGGCCGGTTGAAATATCCACCACCAACGCCCGGACGCTGTTGGTGCCGTAGTCTACGCCGATTGCATAACTGACCGTCATGCCGCCCTCCGAGTCCTGTCGAAAAGAATAAGAACCATTTAGATTAATGACGAAACCGGCCCACGGCTAGCGCCGAATCCGGGAAACTTAGCTAAGCTTTCGCCCGTGACCCGAAGCGTCAGGAGCGACCCCAACCCCATGACCAAGAAGAACGAGCCGCTGAACGTGGTCGGCGTGGTGACCCCCCCCGGGGCGACCGAGCGTGTGGAACTGAAGGTCTCGCGGCTGCCGACCGGGACCCAGCTCACCGTGCCGCTGCAGGTAGTCAACGGCGCGAAGCCGGGGCCCGTGATGTGGGTGAGCGCCGCGGTCCACGGGGATGAGTTGAACGGCGTCGAGATAGTCCGCCGGGTGCTCGAACGGATCAAGGCCCGCAGCCTGGCCGGGGCGTTGATCGCGGCGCCGCTGGTCAACGTGTTCGGGTTTATCGATCAGTCCCGGTACCTGCCCGACCGGCGGGACCTGAACCGGTCGTTCCCCGGGTCGGCCAACGGGTCGCTCGCCAGTCGGCTGGCGCACAAGTTTCTCGACGAGGTGGTCAGCAATTGCCACTTCGGCATCGACCTGCATACCGGGTCGAACTTCCGGACCAACCTGCCCCAGATCCGCGCCAACCTGTCGGACGCGCAGACCCGCGCCTGCGCCGAGGCGTTCGGCGCGCCGGTGGTGATGCACGCCCAGACGCGTGACGGCAGCCTCCGCCACGCGGCCACCAAGCGGGGCATCCCGGTGCTGGTGTACGAGGCCGGCGAGCCGATGCGGTTCGACGAGGACGCCATCAGCCGCGGCGTCAACGGCGTGCTGCGCGTCATGGCCCACCTCGGGATGCGGTCCCGCAAGGCGCCGCTGAAACCCTACGCCGGGCAGTTCATCCGCGAGAGCGTGTGGGCCCGGGCCAAGCAGGGGGGGATCCTCAGGCTGTCGGTTCAGCTGGGCCAGCGGGTGAGCCGCAAGGAGCCGCTGGGCGTGATCGCCGACGCATTTGGGGCCGAGGAGCGGGTCGTGACCTCGCCGATTGCGGGGATGGTGATCGGGCACACCACCAGCCCGCTGGTGCACCAGGGTGACGCGATCATCCACGTCGGCAAGACCGCCCCAGACGCCTGATGTGCCTAGGCCGACTCCAGCACTAGGTTGGCGTACTGCGTGGTGTCGCCGGTGCGGATCAGCCCGATGGCGTGCGGGATCCGCTGTTTGAACTCGTTGTGGGGCTGGCGGGTGATCGTGATTCCTTCGAGCGCCTGCTCGAACGACGCGCGGGTGGCGTCGTCGTTGCTGGATGCGAACTCTTCCGCCATCCACGCCTTGCCGATGACAAAGTTCGGCCGCACTGCACGGAGCACGTCCAGCACGGTCGGCAGCCCGTCCACCAGCGAGATATCGACCGTTTCGATCTGTGGCCAGTAGGGGAAGCCCCGGTCGGCGATCACCAGCGTGTTGGTGTGCCGCACGCGGCTCAGCAGCGAGTTGATCTGCGGGTTGAGGATGCCGGTCTTGAGCATTGCCGCCTGCGGTGTTTATGCGTTGAGCACTTCGGTGGTGACGTCGGCCACAAAGTTGTCGACCTCGCCGCGGCGGGAGGCGCCGGGCGGGGCGGCGCCGACGTTTACGCCGACGCCCGGGTTGCGGACCATCCAGGGCGCCATGTCGCGGACGGCGGCGCCGTAGGTTCGGAAGATCGGCAGCGACCCGTCTTCGGCGGCCGCGACGTACTCCTGGGTGAGCTTCTCGAGCTGGTCGTGCGAGACCCGCGGGTGCCGATGGTGCGGGCCGTGCACGAAGATGTCAAAGTTGAGGAACGTGCAGAGCTTGGTCCACAGGCTCTTGCCGACCACGGTGCGTGTGCCCAGCATCGGGTCGTAGCTGATCATGCCAAGGTGCTCTGTGAGCTTACGGCCGTTCTGATAAACGCCCGCCAAGTAGTACGGCAGCACGTAGACCAGCAGGAAGGTGGTCCAGGCGTTGCAGTACGCGACGTACCCCAGGATGGCCGCCCAGAACAACGCCATGCCCACGTACTCCCACCGCACCGCGCGTCGCTGGTCCGGCTTGAGCGGCGAGTCGCGGTGGAAGAAGATCCGGGCGTAGACCACCGGCGCGGTGAACACGCCAGCCAAGAGATCGAGCCAGACGAACACCCGCCGGAACCAGAGCGGCGAGTCCGGGTCAGAGTAGGGCCACAGCTCCCAGTCGCTCGGTTTGTTCAGGTACGCGTGGTGCCGGATGTGGGTCTCTCGGTATGCGGTGTACGGGACCAGCATCAGCCAGCCGAGCACCCGCCCCAATGCCACGCTGAGCCGGTGCGAGAGGAATAGCGTCTGGTGGGCGGTCTCGTGGAAGCAGCTCGTCCAGCAGAACATCAGGTAGCTGGTGACCAGCACCCAGAACGCCTGCACCGACCAGTGGTCCCCAGGCCAGGGGTGGGCGATCAGCACCATCGCCGCGATCTGCAGCGGGAAGAACAGGAACCGCAGGGCCGTCCGCCGGTTGGCGATGGCCCGAGACTCTTCCTCGGTGAACGTGGTGATGCTCATGGCGTCGACTCGGCTGGACGGCGGTTGCTAGCGGTTATTCTTTGCTCCCGGCAGGCGGACATCAAGCAACCCCCTCGGCCCGACGCTTGCGGACTGCAAACATCCCCCCCAGCGGGCTGGCCAGGATTGCCGGCAGGAAGACCAGGTCGGCCACCAAGGCGGCGTTGAGCAGCGTGAACATCAGCAGCGAGAATCGCTTGGTCGGCATGAAACCGCTGAGCCCGAACACAAGCATGCCGAAACCGCAGATCACGGTGGTCTGGATCATCGCGCGGCCGCAGTGCTGGAACGAGTGCCGGATGGCGAGCTGCGGCGGGTCGCCCTTGGCCGTTTCGCGGCGGTACCAGGCGAGGAAGTGCAGCGTGTCGTCAACAGCTATGCCCAGCGCCACACAGGCGGTCATCGTGGAGCCGATGTCGGCGGGCCAGTCGAGCCAGCCCATCAGCCCGAACACGACCACAATGGGGAACACATTGGGCAGCATCGCCAGGACGCCCAGCCACAAGCCTTTGAGCAGCGCCCCGGCCCGCGCGAAGCCGCGGACGCCGGAGTCGGTCAGCATCATGCTCATCACCAGCCACACCAGCACAAACGCCAGCAGCATGCTGTAGAACATGTCCTCCAGCAGGGCGTGCTGAGCGCCGTACACCAACGGCATGGTCCCCGTGTAGCTCGTCTGGGGTCGGAACCCGTGGCGGGGGTCGGCGGCGTACTCGTCCAGCAGTGGCTCCACGCGGCCCCGCAGTTCATCCAGCACCACCTGGTAGTCGATCTGCCCCACGCCCGAAACCCGGGCGCTGATCCGCCAGTCCTGCCCGCCGTCGGCCTCGTGCAGGTAGTGGCTCGCGAGCAGCTCTTCGCGGTTGGCCTCGAGCCGGGCGTTAAACTGGGCTCGGCGGAAAATCGAGTTGCTGCCGCGCGCCGTCGGCACGCGGGGGCAGAAGGTAAGCGCGGACATCACGCCGCCGACCGAGTCGACCTCGCGCACGGCCTGCTCGACCCGCATCAGCAGGGTCAGGCGGTCGATCATCCGCAGGCCGTCGTCGGGGGGGAACCGGACGATCACCTCCAGCGGCACCAGGTTCGCGACGTTGTCCTCCATCCACTCGAAGTCTTGGATCACGCGGCTGTTGGGCGCGAACAGGTTATTAACGCCGATCGATGTCCGCAGCTGGGCCAGCCCCATTCCGCCAACGATCAGGCAGCCGATCCCTAGCGCCGTGATCAGCGACGCCCGGCGGCACACAGCCCTGGCCATCCGCACCAGGTAAACCACCAGAGCACTGGTGGTCTCGCCCGCGGTGATCGCCGAACGCGAGATAGGCCACCGCGACATCACGCCCGGCAGGGTGAAGAACAGCAGCAGCACCGCGATCACGACCCCGCCGGCGGCAAACTTGCCGAAGGTCGCGACCGGGGTGATGCGGCTGACCAGCAGCGAGCCGAGTCCCAGGGCGGTGGTGAGCGCGGCCATGCTGCAGGGCGCCCAGCCCTGGCGGACCGCCCGCCGCGGGGCGTCGTCGCCGGCGCCGGCCCGCACCTGGTCGTAGTAGTAGTTCACCAGGTGGATGCCAGAGGAGACCGTGAGCACGAACACGAGCGGCGGCAGTACGATCAGCACCGCGTCCATCGTCACGCCCAGGTAGTGGAGCGAGCCGAGGATCATCAGCTCGCCGAACCCCGCTACCGCCAGGATCGCTAACGAGTACCGCAGCGAACGCAGGCACCACAGGCAGGCCAGGAACGACACCAACGCCGATGGGCCGGAGTAGTAATCAACGCTGCGGTCGCTCTCGATGTCGACCGCGAGCGCATCGACCGTCGGGCCCGCGACCCGCAGCTCTTCGTCTGTAACGCCGGTAACCTGCTTAGCAGTTTCGACCAGGTAGCCGTGAGACTCGGCCCGCTGCCGCTCTCCCCGCGGCGACAGGACGGCGGCCAGGCAGGTGCTCTCGCCGTCCGGGCCGATCATCGCGCCCTGCAAACGGGCGATTGCCTGCTCGCGAGTCAGCCCCAGCTCGGGCCTCGACAGGTCCTCCACCAGGCTGCGGCCCGAGAGAACGTGCTGAACCAGCGGTCCGTCGGGCGTGGCGGCCGCCGCGTAGTGCGCGATGGTCCGTTCCAGCTCGGCCAGTCGCGGGTCGTCGAGCGTGCAGCCCGGCCACGAGAGGAGGATCGTGTTGCCGCTCTGGAACTGCTCGGTGAACCGTTCGTACTCGACCCGCGCCGGCTCGGACGGGTCCAGCCAGTGCAGCGCCGAGGTGTGCATGCTGTCCATCGTGCGGATGGCGCCGATGATCAGGAACGGCGTCGCGACGAGGGACGCCACCACGGTCACGAGCAGCCGCTGCTGATTCGCTCTACCGCTGCCCACAACTGCTTCCTTGCTTAGACCTGCTGCGAGTTGGTCATCACGTTGACGCGGGCCTCGGCCAGCGGGCGGGACGGGGCGGTCGGCGTCAGGCCGGCCATGCCACAGAACGCCCGCTCGACGCGGTCGACGAACTCGGCCGGGTTCTCCTCAAACCCGAAGTGCTGCGCCTTGGGGACGGTGTCAGTCGTGGCGTTGGGCAGCAGCTCGGCCAGCCGTTCGCCCATCGGCATGAAGGGCGAGTGCTCGCCGAACAGGCAGACCGTGGGGCAGCCGATGGTTGGAAGGTCGGCCTCGCCCATGCCGGCTTGGTCGGCCACGTCCTTGCCGCAGGTGGTGGGGTGCAGCCGCACGAGGCGGTCGAGCGCGCCCTGGCCGGCGCGCTTGACGAACATGCTCCGCCGCCGCGGCGAGAGGTTGGCCGCCTGCTCGAGCATCGCGCTGAGGTCCCACAGGTCGCCGCCGATGTACATGCCGGCCGTGGCGGCGTTGAGTTTGTACTTCAGGTAGCCCTTCCACTTCCGCGGGTCCTTCTGCAGGTGGTGCAGCGCGGGCACGAACGGGTCGGACAGCACCAACCCCTCCACGCTGTCCGGGAACCGAAGAGCCGAGTGCAACGCTACCGCCCCGCCGTAGCTGTGGCCCAGCACGTAGGCGGGGCCCAGGCCCAGCTCCTCGTGCAGAGCGGCGAAGTCGTCGCTCATGTGGCGGGTGGTGTAGCCGGCGTCGGGCGTGTCGCTGTGGCCGTGGCCACGCATGTCGTAGGCGGTGACGCGGAACTGCGTCGAGAGCTTCTGCAGCAGGCCGCTCAGCATCCACACAGCCATGTTTCCCGTAACGCCGTGGACCAGCACCACGTCCGGCGCGCCGGCCGGCCCGACCTGCTGGTAGAACAGCTTGGCGTTGGTGGTCTGGGTGTGCGGCATGCTGTGGCGGCTGAGTGTGCGGGAGGGAGGGCTTCGGGGACCATTGCGGCTCCGCCGCGCGCGGCGCGGTGGCAGTCGGTCTAGTTGTTCAACGGGCCATCCGGCAGGTTGACCGTGATGAACTCGACGAACTGGCCCATCGAGACATCCCGCTGGTTCTGCCGGCCGAGCTCCGCCATGAAGTCGAAGAAGGGGAACTGCTGCTCGTACCGACGCTCGACCATCTCGTTGAGCATCACCAGGTCGATCGACTCGATCGACAGGTCGGCGAAGAAGAGCGACTGCTCGCTGATCTGGGCCGGCGTCGAGCCGTTCTTCAGCTCACGGATGATCGACTCGACGTCGTTAAAGACGCGGTTGCCGCCCGCGGCCGGGCGGCCGTTTGGCGGGGTGGCGTCGGCCGCGTCTCGACGCTCAGCGGACGCCTGATCATCCCGCTCGCACCACTGGGCGGCGGCGGCCAGATCGCCCGCCAGGTACAGCTCCTTGCACGCCCGCCGCTGCAGCTTGCCGCTGCTGGTCTTGGGGATCTCTCCCCCTTTGACGAGCACGATGGCGTAGGGGGCGGCCTCGTGCTCGTGGAGCAGCGACGCGCGGATGTCGGCCATGACCTGATCGAGGTCCAGCTTCTGCGGGCGCTGCACGCCCTGCACAATCACCAGCCGCTCCTCGCCGTCGATGTCGACGCCGAACGCCACGCCGTGGTCGCGCCGCAGAGCCGGGCAGCAGCCCTCGACCGTCCGCTCCAGGTCCTGCGGGTAATGGTTGCGGCCGCGGATGATGATCAGGTCCTTCAACCGCCCGGTGACGAACAGTTCGCCCTCGTCCAGGAAGCCGAGGTCGCCGGTCCGCAGGAACGGTCCCTCGTCGCCCGCGTCATCGTCGCCGGACAGCCTAGCGTTGAAGGTAGCTTTGGTCGCTTCGGAGTTGCCCCAGTAGCCCTGGGCCACGCCGAGCCCGCGGACCCAGATCTCGCCGACTTGGTCGTCGCCGCAGCGCTTGAGCGTCAGCGGGTCGACGATCGCGATCTCTTGGTTCTCAACGCTGGTCCCGCAGCCGACAATCTCCCGCGCGCCGTCGCCCGGGGCGACGCGGCGGACGCGGTTCTCGGTGAGCAGCTGGGCGTCGAACGTCCTCACGATGGGGTCGGACTGCTTCTCGCCGCCGCTGACAATCAGGGTCGCCTCGGCTAGGCCGTAGCAGGGGTAGAAGGTTTGTGCTCGGAACCCGGCGGGGCCGAACTTCTCGGCGAACCGCTCCAGCGTGTCGGGCCGGACCGGTTCGGCGCCGTTGCACGCCAGGGTCCAGCAGCTGAGGTCGAGCTCGGCGAGCTCCTCGTCGCTGATCTTCTGCACGCACAGGTCGTAGGCGAAGCTGGGGCCGCTGGTGGCGTAAGCGCGGTACTTCGAGATCGCCTGGAGCCACCGCGCAGGGTGCTTCACAAACGAAAGCGGTGACATCAGCACCGTGCGGCGCCCGCTCTGCAGGACCTGCAGCACCAGGCCGATGAGGCCCATGTCGTGGTACATTGGGAGCCACGACACCGCCACCGCGTTGGGTTCGTCGAACTTCTTGATGTGCTCGAAGTTGAACATCAGGTTCGCGTGCGTCAGCATCACCCCCTTGGGGCGGCCGGTCGAGCCGGACGTGTACTGCAGGAACGCGAGCGTCTGGCCGTCGATTGGGGGCTGCCGGTAGTCGGCGCCGTCCTCGGTTGGGATGTCGTCGGTGATGATCAACTCGCCGCTCCCGGCGGTCGCCGGGCCGAAGCGCTCGGACTCGTGGCGGCCGGTCAGCACGAACCGCGCTTGGGCGTCGTCCATGATGGCGTGCAGCCGGCTCAGCGTCCGCTGCATCCGCATCGGGTCGGGCGGGTAGATAGGCACCGCCACCACGCCCGCGTAAAAGCAGCCCAGCAGAGCCGAGATGTACTCCAGGCCTGGCTCGTACACCAACGCCGCGCGGTCGCCGAACTTGCCCAGCTCCTGCAGCTTGGCCGCGATCGAGCGGGCCCGCCAGTCGAGTTCGCGGAAGGTGATGTGCTGCTCGGTCTCGCCGTCGACGAGGAACGTGTACGCAATGTTGGTGGGGATCGCTTCGCTCAGGGCGCCCAGAGCGTGCACCAGGCTGGGGGCGGACTGGGCCGCGGTGACCATGGTCCCATCAGCCGTGGCGGCGGTGGTCAAGCTAGGCTGCATCGTTCGTTCTCTGCTGGTTGGCGTTCCCTCACCCGGCTCGGCCGGCGACACACTTGGGTCGCGGGCCATGTCGCAGCGTTCTGCAGCCAGGAATCGCCGGCGGCGCGCCCGGAGGTGGGGCGGACGCGCCGAGCGGGGCGGTTGTCTGAGTGTTGCTAGCTAAGCCCGGTATTATAGGTAATCGGAGGTTTCCCACTACCGCCCGGCGGCGGTTATTTACCTGTACGGCGAAGCGGGCCCCGCGTTACGGAGCCGGACCGGTAAACCGCGCCAGCGGCGCATCGCGGCCCGACGCAAGTGCCGCGTGAATTGCAGGTTACGGCTTGTCAGCCTGCTTTGGAGGGCGGCGGAACTCCAGGCAGTAGTTTTCCTCCAGGCCCGCCGGTTCGTGCTCCCGCACGAACTCGAACCCGGCCTGCTCGATCTCCTCGCGGAAGGTCGCCTTGCCGGCCCGCACGTGGCCCAGCACGAACTCACGGCTTTGCCCCTCGATCCGCTCAAAGTCGACCACGATCAATCGGCCGCCCGGCTTCAACAGCCGCAGCAGCGCGTGGTTGGTGATCGTGGGGAACTCGAAGTGGTGATAGACATCGCACACAAAGACGCAATCAACGTCGCTCATCGGCATCCGCCGATCCCGGTCGCCGACCACCCGGGCCTCGACCTGGAGGAGGCCCTTCCGCTTGGCGATCAGGTCGATCCGCTCAATGAACTTTGGCACGATGTCCACGGCGAACACCCGACCCCGCGGGCCAACCTGCTCGGCGAAGATCATCGTGAACAGCCCCGTGCCGGCCCCTATATCCGCGACCCGTTGGCCGGGCTCAAGGCGGCAGATCTTCGCGATCTGGCGCCGGGCGCGGAACACCTCGCGGCTCTCAACTTCGAATCGCTTGACCCACTCTTCCGGATTCAGGTCCGGGTCCAGGTAATTGTCATTGATCCCCGGCCGGACGCTTTCTACGGCCGGCTTATCGGCTGTGGCGGGCTGGCCGAAAGCCGCGCCACACATCAGCACCAGAAGCCACGGCGCCAGTAGGCAAGATCGCAAGTTCATCGGTAATTGGTGCGCAAGGAGAGGGGGAATCACCCTAATGGGTGGCCACGATACTTCGTCGGCTCTTGAGGGATACTGCCAATCGTGATGAGAAGCGGCGACATCCCACGTGAAGTTCGATCCGATTCATCGCCAAACCTCGGGCCGAGTCCTATTAGAGCACACAAGCGGTGGGCTTCGGCCCAAATTCCGCAGGCGTGAAAGCGGCGAACAGCGACTAAATCCGCCCGATCCAGAAGCTAAGCGTTTCGTCGGTCTGCTCCTGGTCAAGCACCTCGTGCGCCAAGAGCTCGTCGGCCACCGCGGCGATGGCCGCCCACCACGCGTCTCGCTGCATCGTCTGCCGAAGCGAGGCGATAAGCGATTCGAGCACTCGAGTGCGGAGCTCCGGGGCAGGTACCGCAGCTCGGCACAGTTCCCACGCGTGGGCCCAGTCGCCCTGGCTGGGGCCGTCGAGCGCCGGGTGCAGCGGCTCGTCACGGTAGATCATCTCCGCCACCGGTCCGGCGAGCACGGCCAGCAACTCCCGCTGCAGCTGCCAATCGGTCTTGGGATCTACACGGCCCCAGTTGACCCGACAGTCGCCAAACCGTTGAGGCAGCTCGTCCGCATCATCGAACCCGCCGAGCCGCAACTGTTCGACGGTAGCCCCCAATGCGTAGGCGACCACGGCGTGGCCTGCTTCGTGGTAGGCGGTGAGGGTGTCGTGGTCGTCCATGGGGAAGTCGGGCTACTCGTCGAAATGCTCAGCGTCGAACTCGACGCCGTGTTTGCGGCAGAGGGCCTCGACCTCGTCGCGGTAGGTCGTTTGCTTGTGGTGTTCGGCTTGCCGATTGAGGTAACGCCGTACGGTGTCGATCTGCGAGTTACTGACCGTAAACGCGCTGTAGCCAGTTTGCCAAGCGAACCGTTCACGCAGCAATGCTCCGTCGTTGATCCACTTTGACGAATTGCACTTGAGCACGCGGAGGATATCGGCGACCGCTTGGGTCGTCTTCAGTTGGGCGAGGAGGTGGACGTGGTCCTGCACGCCGCCGATCTCGATGAGCGTGCCGCTTTCACTCCGCAGGATACCGCCCAGGTACCTGTAGAGCGGCTCTCGAACTTCATAGGTGATGAGCGGCGCGCGGTGTTTGGTGCTGAATACGAGGTGGTAGGTCAGGCAATTGTACGTCGATGGCATCTGTATAGTCCCGGAGGGACGGCAGCCACTAGCCAGGGGCGTCAGCCCCTGGAACGCGGCGAGCACGGCGATATCAATTATAATTCGCCCGAAACGCCGCCGCCCCGCTGGGGCTGTGTCGGTTGGGAATCTCTTTCCCAGGGGCTCGCGACCCTGGCTAGGCGCTGTCGGCCCTCCGGGCCTAACGCAAAACAGGGAGCGACCATTACTGGTCGCTCCCTGTTGGTCGCGGTTCCGATTGCGTTGGCTGCTTGCCTGTAGTGAACGGCCAACGGCCTGCGGAGGCCTTAGCCCTCCTTCACCTCGAACTCGGCGTCGATGGTGTCGTCGTCGGCCGAGTCGGGCGAGGCGTCGGCCGTGGCCTGCTCAGCGCCTGGGGCGGCGCCGGCCCCGGCGGCCGCCTTGTACATCGCCTCGCTCATGGCGTGGCTGGCGGCGCTGAGGGCCTCGGTGGCCGACTTGATGGCCGCGACGTCGTCGCCCTTGGCCGCCTCGCGGGCCTTCTCGACGGCGTCCTCGATAGGCTTCTTGTCGGACTCGCTGACCTTGTCGCCCTGGTCCTTGAGGGTCTTCTCGACCTGGTAGGCGAGCGACTCGGCGTTGTTGCGGGCCTCAACCAGCTCGCGCTTCTTCTTGTCCTCGTCGGCGTGGGCGGCGGCGTCCTCCTGCATCTTCTTGATCTCCTCTTCGCTGAGGCCAGAAGACTGCTCGATCTTCACTGTCTGCTCGGTGCCCGTTCCCAGATCCTTCGCCGCGACGTTGAGGATGCCGTTGGCGTCGAGGTCGAACTTGACCTCGATCTGCGGCACGCCCCGCGGCGCGGGCGGGATGCCCTCCAGGTTGAACTGGCCGAGCAGCCGGTTGTCGGCGCACATCTCACGCTCACCCTGGAACACGCGGACGGTCACGGCGGACTGGTTGTCGTCGGCGGTGCTGAACACCTGCTTCCGCTCGGCCGGGATCGTGGTGTTCTTCTCCACCAGCTTGGTCATCACGCCGCCGAGGGTCTCGATGCCGAGGGACAGCGGGGTGACGTCTAGCAGCAAGATATCCTGCACGTCGCCGGCCAAGACGCCGCCCTGGATCGCGGCGCCGATCGCCACCACCTCGTCCGGGTTCACGCCCTTGTGCGGCTCCTTGCCGAAGATCTCCTTGACGAACTCCTGCACCTTGGGGATGCGGGTGGAGCCGCCCACCAGCACGACCTCGTCGATCTTCGACTTGTCGAGCTTCGAGTCCTCTAGCGCCTGCATCACCGGGCCACGGCAGCGCTCGACGAGCTTGTCGACCAGCTGCTCGAACTTGGCGCGGCTGATGTTCATCTGCAGGTGCTTCGGCCCGCTGGCGTCGGCGGTGATGAACGGCAGGTTGATGTCGGTGCTCTGGGCGCTGGACAGCTCCTTCTTGGCCTTCTCGCACGCCTCCTGCAGACGCTGCAGGGCCATGGTGTCCTTGCGGAGGTCGATCCCCTGTTCCTTCTGGAACTCTTCGGCGACGTAGTTGATCAGCTCCTCGTCGAAGTCGTCGCCGCCGAGGTGGCCGTCGCCGTTGCTGGCGATCACGCGGAACACGCCGTCGGCGACTTCGAGGATCGACACGTCAAACGTGCCGCCGCCCAGGTCGAACACGCAGATGGTTTCCTGCGCCTTCTTGTCCAGACCGTAGGCGAGCGACGCGGCGGTCGGCTCGTTGATGATCCGCGCGACCTCCAGGCCGGCGATCTGACCGGCGTCCTTGGTGGCCTGACGCTGCGAGTCGTTGAAGTACGCCGGCACCGTGATCACGGCCTTGTTGACCTTGTGACCCAGGTACGCCTCGGCGGACTCCTTGAGCTTCTGCAGCACCTTGGCCGAGATCTCCGGGGGAGTCAGCTCTTTGTCGCCGACCTTAACCTTCACATAGTCGTCGGCGGCGCCGGTGATCTCGTACGGCACCATTTTCTCTTCGTTGGCCACCTCGTTGTGGCGGCGGCCCATGAACCGCTTGATCGAGTAAACGGTCTTTGTCGGGTTGGTGACCGCCTGCCGTCGAGCCGGCTCGCCGACCAGGACCTCGCCCTTGTCGGTGAACGCCACAACGCTCGGGGTCAGGCGGTTGCCTTCCGGGTTCGGGATGACCTTGGCCTCTTTGCCCTCCATCACGGAGACCACCGAGTTGGTTGTGCCGAGGTCGATGCCGATGATTTTTTCGCCTTCAGCCATGAGATTTACTCCTTATGAAAACCCTGGGGGCCTTGTCGAAACGTCGGCCCGCGGGCCGCTTTTTAATTGGGTTGGGGTGGCTACACAGCCAGCCGCAGCGTTCAGGAGCAAAGGACGTGCCGGCGTCCCAGTCGGTTGGTCGGCGTTGACATAAACCCCATGATGAAAAATACTTGTGTCAATTGCAGGCGGCCTTGAGCTGTCCGCAGCGGGGCGACGTTCCGCAAGCAGGCTGCCAAAGTCGCAGTCGTGGCAGACCTGGCCTGCCAGCACCTATCCTGCTCGGTTGCCAAATTGGCAGTCCGATAGTCCTGATCATGGCGTTTCCTCGGTAACCAGATCCTCCGCGGCGACCGCCGCCCCAGCGATGGCCAAGAAGAAGTCACCAGCCACCGCCCGACCCGCCGGGCCGAAGCGGCAGATCACCCAGCTCGACCGTGAGCTGCTCAAGCTGCTAAGCCAGCGTCGGCGGCTGGCCGAGGAGCTTGCTCAACAGGCTGCATCCACTGCTTCTGCGCAACTAGCCGCCGAGGACGAGGCCATCGAAAAGCTCGCTGGGAACGCCAGCAGCGGCCTGCCAGACGCATACGTGCGGGCCGTCCTCCGCGAAGTGATGGCAGGCTGCCGGGTCGGTCAGCGGGCCGTGCGGATCGCCTACCTGGGGCCGGAGCACACGTTCAGCCACCTGGCAGCGGTCCACCGGTTCGGGGCGGCGGCGGACCTGACGCCGGTCAGCTCGATTGCGGCAGTGTTCGAGGAGGTGGACCGCGGGACCAGCGATTTCGGCGTGGTTCCGCTGGAGAATTCCACTGATGGCCGGGTCACCGACACGCTGGACTGCTTCGCCAAGACACGGGTCACGGTCTGTGGCGAGTTGCCGCTGAGGATCCACCACTGCCTGCTGGGCAGCGGCCCGCGGGCCAAGCTGACGACCGTTTGCAGCAAGCCCCAGGCCCTGTCGCAGTGCCGTAAGTGGCTGGCGCAGCACCTGCCGGGCGCCGAGCTCCGCCCGGTGGCCAGCACCGCCGACGCGGCCCGGATGGCGAAGGACGACCCAACGGTGGGGGCGATCGCCAGCGGCTCTGCCGCCGCGCCGCTCGGCCTGAAGCTGCTGGCAGAGAATATTGAGGACCAGCCCGACAACGTGACGCGGTTCGCCGTGATCGGCGGCGAAACCCCGGAAAAAACCGGTCGGGACAAGACTGCGCTGTGGTTCGAGGCGCCCCACGAGCCGGGCTCGCTGGCCGACGCCATGGCGATCTTCAAGCGTCAGAAGCTGAATCTGACCTGGATCGAGTCGTTCCCGATCCCCGGCAGCCGAGGCCGGTACCTGTTCTTCCTTGAATTCGTCGGCCACCAGGCCGAGGCCCGCGTCCGCCGGGCGCTGGAGTCGCTCGGCAAGAAGGCGACCCAATTAGAGGTGCTCGGCTCCTATCCACAAGCCGATCCTATCGATTAAAGTGGGGGGCTCGGATTCTGGGATCAACGGCGCCAGGCAGGGCTGGCCCCACGCCCGGCAGCCCCCACAGACTCAAGCCGCGTAACGCTATGCTCATCATCCTGAAAGAGTCCGCCACCGACGCCCAGATCGACCACGTGGTCGAGCGGGTCGAGGGGCTCGGCTTGGCGACCCACCTCAGCCGCGGCACCTACCGCACGGTGATTGGCGTCATCGGCGACGAGGAGAAGCTTCAAGCCGCCTCGCCCGAGGCGATCCCTGGCGTCGCCAAGGTGGTGCCGGTGATGCCCCCGTACAAGCTGGCCAGCCGCGAGGCTCATCCGCAGCCCACGATCGTCGAGGTCGGCTCGGGCAAGGCGGTCACCAAGGTCGGCGGCGGCCACCTCGGCATGATCGCGGGGCCGTGCGCCGTCGAGTCGGCGGAGCGGCTGGACCAGATCGCCGGTGAGGTGAAGAAGGCCGGCGCCAATATCCTGCGGGGCGGGGCGTTCAAGCCGCGCACCAGCCCGTACTCGTTCCAAGGGTTGGGCGAGGAGGGGCTGAAGATCCTGCGGGAGGTCGGCGACCGCCACGGCATGCCGATCGTCACCGAGGTGATCGACCCGCGGCACGTGGAGCTGATCGCCGAGTACACGGACATGATCCAGCTCGGCGCCCGCAACATGCAGAACTTCGTGCTGCTGACCGAGGTCGGCAAGACGCACAAGCCGGTGCTCATGAAGCGGGGCATGGCCGCCACGGTCAAGGATCTGCTGATGAGCGCCGAGTACGTCATCGCCAACGGCACCACCGACGTGGTGCTGTGCGAGCGGGGCGTGAAGGGCTTCGACAACAGCTGCCGCAACATGCTGGACGTCGCGGCCGTGCCGCAGGTGCAGCAGATGAGCCACCTGCCGATCATCGTCGACCCGAGCCACGCCACCGGCCGGCCCGAGTTGATCCCCAGCTGCGCGCTGGCCGGCCTGGCCGCCGGCGCCGACGGCATCCATATCGAGGTGCACAACTGCCCCGAGGAGGCCATGTCCGACGGGCCGCAGGCGTTGCTACCCGAGCAGTACGCCGAGCTGATGGGCCAGCTCAAGAAGGTCGCCGAGGCGATCGGCAAGAAGTTCTGAAACCCCGGGGCTTCCTGGCCGCCAGCTCCGATCGCCAGTAGCAGCCGGGCGGCGCGGCCGTCACCAGCGGCCCCACAGGTAAATCACACAGGCACCCACCCCAACTCAACCGACATTACCAGCCATGCGACGCTACCTAATCGCCGGTAACTGGAAGATGAACACCGACCGCTCGACCGGCGTGGCCCTAGCCACGGCGATCGCCGAGCAGGCGGCCGACCTGAAGGACGTGGACTTATTGGTCTGCCCGCCGAGCATCTACTTGGCGCCGGTCGCACAGGCGTTGGCCGGCAAGGCGGTCGCCCTGGGCGCGCAGAACATGTACTTCGAGGACAACGGGGCGTTCACCGGCGAGGTGAGCTCCGCCATGCTGACCGACGTCGGCGCCGAGTACGTGATCCTGGGCCACAGCGAGCGGCGGCACATCCTTGGCGAGACCGACCAGGACGTGAACAAGAAGACCCTCAAGGCCCTGGCAGCCGGCATCGCCCCGATCGTCTGCGTCGGCGAGAAGCTGGAGGAACGCGAGGCGGGCGAGACCGCCGCGGTCAACCGCCGCCAGTTTGAGGCCGCTTTCGAGGGCGTCACCGCCGAGCAGGCCACGAGCGTGGTGATCGCCTACGAGCCGGTCTGGGCAATCGGCACCGGCAAAGTCGCCACGCCGGAGCAGGCCGAGGAGGTGCATGCCGATCTTCGCCAGTTGCTCACCGATCGCTACAATGCCGAGATTGCCGGCCAGGTGCGGATCCTGTACGGCGGCTCGATGAAGCCGGGCAACGCCGCCGAGCTGATGGCGCAGCCCAACGTCGACGGCGGGCTGATCGGCGGCGCCGCGCTGAAGGCCGAGGACTTCATCGGCATCGCCAAGGCGGCCGGCTGACCGCCGCGCCGCTCACCCGAGCTACCGCCTGGCGCCGTTCGCCGGGCGACGACTGAACACTGCGGGATACGAAAGTTATGGAAAACCTATTCCTGATCGTGCTCTTCCTGATGGCGGTCTTCCTGATCCTGCTGGTGCTGGTGCAGCGCGGGCGGGGCGGCGGGCTGGCTGGCGCCTTTGGCGGCGCCGGCGGGTCGAGCGCGTTCGGCGCCAAGGCCGGCGACACCTTCACCAGGATCACCATCTGGGCGGCGTCCATCTGGATCGTCACCTGCGTGGGCGCGTCTTACTGGGCTTCGCACCGCGGCGACGCCTTCGGCAAGGCCAAGCCCTCGACCGTGAGCTCGAGCATCGACCTTTCGGAGCCCGGCATGACCGGCAGTGGTGAGGACACCGACGCCGAAACGGCGGCCAACGAGGACGAGACCCCCGGCGCCGGCCTGCCGGCCGACAGCGGCGACGAAGGCCCGGCGATGGAAGGCCCGTCCGACGACGCGGCCGATGCGCCCGCCGAGGACGAGTAGCCCAACCGCCCTCGGGAGATCCCCCTACGTGCCCAACACCGCCAGCGCGCTCTCTAGCATGACCGGCTTCGGCGAGGCCCGCGGCGAGTCGGACCGGCTCGCCGTGGCGGTCGAGGTGCGGACCATTAACAGCCGGCACTACAAGCTCAGCCTCCGCGCCAGCGAGGGCTACGGCGCGCTGGAGCCGGAGATCGACGCCGCCATCCGGTCGCGTTTCCGGCGGGGCACCGTGCAGATGAACCTGCGCGTGTCGCGGCTCAACCAGGCGGACGACTACCAGATCAACGCGGACGTGCTGCAGGGCTACCACCAGCAGCTGGTGGAGATCGGCGTAGAAGGCGCCGCGGTCCCGCTCGACTCGCTGCTGCAGCTGCCCGGCGTAGTTATTGAGCAGGGCGCCGCTTCGGTCGACCCCCGCGCCGTGTGGCCGGCGATCGAGCCGGTGGTGCTGGAGGCCGTGGATGCGGTCTGCGACATGCGGCTGCGGGAGGGCCTGGCCCTCGCCGACGACCTGGCCGCCAACTGCCGGATCATCGAGGAGCAGCTGGGCGGCATTGAGCAGCGTGCGCCGAACGTCACCACGAGCTACCGCGAACGCCTGACCGAGCGGGTCAACAAGGCGATGTCCGAGCTGAACGTGACGGTGGAGCCGAGCGACCTGCTCCGCGAGGTCGCCCTGTTCGCCGACCGCAGCGACATCTCCGAAGAGGTGGTGCGGCTGCGGAGCCACATCAAGCAGTTCAACGCGGCCCTGGCCGATCCGGGCATCAGCGGCAAGAAGCTGGAGTTCATCGCCCAGGAGATGGGCCGCGAGACCAACACCATCGGCTCCAAGGCCAACGACACCGAGATCTCCAAGCACGTTGTGGAGATCAAGACCGCCCTGGAGCGGATCCGCGAGCAGGTGCAGAACGTCGAGTAAGCGTCCCTACCGCGGACCCGCGTCCTGCGCCCCCGCCGGCGACCCGTTTCGTATGTCAGACCAGCCCGGACAACTTGTTATTATCTCGGGCCCCTCGGGGGTCGGGAAGTCGACGATCGTGCCGCTGGTGCTGTCCCACTTCCGGGGCGGGTTGGTTCCGAGCGTCTCGGCCACGACCCGTCCGCCGCGTCCCGGCGAGGTGGACGGCAAGAACTACCACTTCCTGTCGGCCGCCGAGTTCCGCCGGCGGCTGACCGAGGGCGAGTTCCTCGAGTCGGTCGAGGTGTTCGGTCGCGGGCACTGGTACGGCACGCTCAAGGACGAGGTGATCCCTAGGCTCCGGCGGGGCGTCTGGGTTATGCTGGAGATCGATGTGGACGGGGCCCGGCGGGTGCTGGACGAGTACCCGTCCGCCCTAACGATCTTTATCGAGCCGTCGTCGATGCACGAGCTCGAGCGGCGGCTGCGGGCGCGCAAGACCGACACCGAAGAGGCGATCCAGCGTCGGCTCACCGTGGCCGCCGAAGAGATGCAGCGGGCCGGCGAATATCGCTACCGGGTGGTGAACGACACCATCGACGGCGCGGTCGCCGAGATCTGCTCGGTGCTGCAGGACCGCGGCCTCCGGCCCACCGGCTGAGGTTGGGGCAGGCGGCGCAGAAGATACACATTGGCGGGGACCGTGGCCAGCGGGCTGCGGCCAGGCGACAGAACGGAATAAGGGATCCAGTTAAATGATTGAAGCGCTCAAAGAAGAAGAGATCGTCAACAAGGTGGGCGGCCGCTTCAAGCTCTCGACGCTCATCCAGAAGCGTCTGGTCGCGCTAAACAGCGGCGCACGTCCGCTGGTTGATCTCGACACCCCCGAGAAGATGGAGATCGTCGTGCAGGAGATCCTGCAGGACAAGATCTTCCTGGACGCGTCGAACGAGGTGCGGACCGTCAGCGACGCGCCCGCGCCGGCGGACGAGGCGCCCGAGTTCGACCTCGACAGCCTGTAGGTCCTCCCGCGCCGCTAACCCCTAGCGGCGGAGCGCCGCGCCATGGCACACGAAATCCTGATCGGCGTGACGGGCGGGGTCTCCGCGTACAAGACCGCCGCGGCGGTCAGCCGCTTGGTGCAGGACGGCCTTGGCGTGACCGTGGTCATGACCCGCGCGGCGCGTGAGTTCGTCGGCCCCGCCACATTCCGCGCGCTGACCGGACGCAAGGTCTACTGCGAAGTGTTCGACGCGGACGAGATGCCGCTCGGCCCGCACATCGAACTGGCCCGCCGGGCCGAGCTCTTGTGCGTCGCGCCGGCGACGGCGGACTACCTGGCCAAGGCGGCCAGCGGCCTGGCTGACGACCTGCTGTCCACGCTGACGCTGTCGCTCACCGGGCCTCTGCTGGTGGCGCCCGCGATGAACACTGAGATGTGGGCCAAGCCGGCCGTGCAACGCAACGTCGCTACGCTGCAGGGCGATGGCGCGGTGGTCATCGGACCCGGGAGCGGCTGGCTGAGCTGCCGCGACCAGGGCGCCGGCCGCATGGCCGAGCCCGATGAGATTGTCAGCGCCGTCAAGGCGGCCCTCAAGACAACCGCCTAACCCGATGGCCCGCATCCTCATCACCTCCGGCCCCACGCGTCAGTACCTCGACCCCGTGCGGTACCTGACCAATGCCAGCAGCGGGCGGATGGGCGCCGGCCTGGCGGCTGCGGCGCTCGAACTGGGGCACGAGGTCATGGTGGTCAGCGGCCCGGTCGACGTCCGTTACCCAGACGGCTGCCGGGTCGTCCCGGTGGTGTCGACCGAGGAGATGCTTGAGGCCGCCAGGCATGAGTTTGACCAGGCCGACGGCCTGATCGGCGCCGCTGCGCCGTGCGACTACCGCCCGAAGCTGGTCGCGGAGCAGAAGATCGCCAAGACGGGCGAACCTCTCGAGCTGCGGCTTGTCGAGACGGAGGACGTTGTCGCGACGCTGGCCGCCGACAAGGGACGCCGGTGGGTGGTCGGGTTCGCGCTCGAGACCGAAGACCACCGGCTGCGAGCGTTGGCCAAGCTGGAACGCAAACACTGCGACCTGATGGTCTCGAACGGCGCCGAGGCGATGCACGCCCACACCAACGACGTCGAGGTGCTGACGCCCGACGGTCAGACCCTCGGCCAGTTTGCCGGGCCGAAAGCGGACGTCGCACGCGGGATTCTGGGGGTCATCCAGGACCGGCTGATCGACGCCTAACCCGCCCGCTCGGTCGGGGCTGTGCTGCAGCCGAGCCGCCGGCTTGTTATACTGGAGTGCTGTTTCGGTCATCCGCTAGCAGAGAGGCGCACGCCCGCATGGCGAGAGTCGCGATCATTGGCGCATCGGGTTACACCGGCTTAGAGCTGCTGGGGCTCTTCGCGCGGCACCCCGGGATGGAGGTCACGGCGCTGGCCACCCGTCAGACCGACGCGCCGCACGTGGCCGACGTGCACCCTTCGCTGCGTGGCGTGTTCGACCTGCGGCTCGAGGCACTCTCGCCGGCCGAGCTCGCCGACCGGGCCGACTACGCGTTCGCGTGCCTGCCGCACGCCGCCAGCGCAGCGATGATCACCGAGCTGCTCGATGCGGGGCTGAAGGTGGTCGACCTCAGCGCCGACTACCGGCTGACCGACCGTACGGTGTACGAGCAATGGTACAAGGTCACCCACCCGGACCCCGATCGGTTGGGGCACGTGGCTTACGGGCTGCCGGAGCTGTATCGGTCTCGCGTCCGCGAGTCGGATCTGGTCGCCAACCCCGGCTGCTACCCGACGTCGGCGATCCTCGCGCTGGCGCCGCTGCTCAAGGCGGGGCTGATCTCGGGCGAGGGGATCGTGATCGACAGTAAGTCGGGCGTCAGCGGCGCCGGGCGAGACCCCAAGCCGGCCTTCCACTTCCCCGAGTGCAACGAGAGCTTCACCGCATACGGTGTTGGCGTCCACCGGCACATGCCGGAGATCGACCAGGTGCTGACCGACGCGGCCGGGTCAGGCGTCGAGGTGCTGTTCACACCGCACCTCGTGCCGATGGACCGCGGCATCCTGAGCACCTGCTACGCGACCCCTGCCGACGGGGTCGACCAGGACGGGCTGATGAGCGCGCTGGCCGATTTCTACCGGGACGAGCCGTTCGTGCAGGTCGTTGAAGGGCTGCCCGCCACCAAGCACGTGGCGGGCACGAACAACTGCCACGTTACCGCGCGGTTGGCGCGGGGCAGGGCGGTGGTGATTGCTGTGATCGACAATCTGATCAAGGGCGCGGCGGGGGCGGCCGTGCAAAACTTTAATCTCATGAGCGGGCAAGAAGAGACGCTTGGTCTCACCTAGGCCCGCACAACAGGCGCCCCCAACTTACATGGAACACCAGTTTCCCAAAGGCTTCACAGGCTCCGGCCTGCACTGCGGCATAAAGAGCAACGCGCAGGCGGAAGACCTGGCGTTGATCGTCTCGGACCGACCGGCCGTTGGCGTCGGGGTCTACACCCGCAACCTCGTGTTCGCGGCGCCGGTCCAGCTCGACCGCGAGCGGACCCCCAGCGAGTCCGTCCGCGGGGTGGTCATCAACTCGGGAAACGCCAACGCGTGCACCGGCGAGCAGGGCCTGCGTGACGCGCGGCAGATGGCCGACTGGTTCGGCGACGCCTGCGGGTTCTCGGGCGATGACGCCCTCGTTCTTTCTACCGGCATCATCGGCGAGCACCTGCCGATGCCGAAGATCCAGCAGGGCATCGCGGACGCGGCCGGCCGGTTGGGCGGCGGCGGAGACGCGCTAACGCTCGCCGCCCGGGGCATGATGACCACCGACACCGTGCCTAAGATCCGGGCCCGCTCGTTCGAGCTGGACGGGGCGCCGGTCAACGTGGTCGGCCTGGCCAAGGGCGCGGCGATGATCGGGCCCAGCATGGCGACCATGCTGGGCGTCGTGATGACGGACGCGGCCATCAGCGCCGCGGACGCGCAGGCGGCGCTCTCCGAGGCCGTGGACGAGTCGTTCAACTGCATCAGCGTCGACGGCCACACCAGCACCAACGACACCGTGCTGCTGCTGGCCAACGGCGCGGCGGGCGGCCCGGTCGTGGAAGGCAAGTCGCTCTCCATCCTGCGGGCGACAATCCTCGAGGTCTGCGAGGACCTGGCGCAGGCGATTCCCGCCGACGGCGAGGGCGCCACCCACCTGGTCACGGTCGAGGTCCACGGCTGCAAGTCCCGCAAGGACGCCGTGCAGATCGCCAAGACGATCGCCGACAGCCCGCTGGTCAAGACCGCCATCGCCGGCGCCGACCCCAACTGGGGCCGCATCGTTTCTGCGGCGGGCTACGCGGGTGTGCCATTCCAGCCGGAGAGCGTCACGCTGCTGATCAACGGCCTGCTTGTTTACGAGCACGGGGTGCCGGTCAAGTTCGACGCGGAGGAGGTGAGCGCCTCGATCCGCGACAACCGCGACACGGGGCTGGTGCTGATCCTATCAGAGGGCGCCGAGTCGGCGCGTTTCTGGACCACCGACCTGACCGCCGAGTACGTCCGGCTGAACGCCGACTACCACACCTAGCGAACGGGCGCACCTGGCCAAAGCTTTGCTGCTGGGGCGGCGGCCCCACCGGCTCGCTTCCTGGCTATACTCGGGGCTGCCCCGCCGCCGATCGTCGGACCGAGTCGCCGGGCACCACTACACCGCCGACTGCCTGCGTCGATCTTGTCCATCCTGCTCCGCATCCGCCGTGGTCTCTCCGCTCTGGGCGTGCTGCTGCTCGTGTCGGTGGTCAGCTACCGGATGCTGACCGGCAAGAGCTGGCTGGACTCGGTCTACTTCTTCGTAATCACGGCGTCCACAGTCGGCTACAGCGAGGAGTCTTCGGCGACCGCGCCGGTGCAGCTGCTCACCATCGCGATCATCGCGACCAGCAGCGTCGTGGTCGCGTACACCATCGGCCTGATCATCCAGTCGATGGTGGAGGGGCAGATCAATCTAGCTTTGGGAGTCATGCGCATGACACGCGAGATCCAGCAGATGTCGGGCCACACGGTCATCTGCGGCTACGGCCGCATCGGCCAAACGCTTGCCGAGGAGCTGTCGCTGCGGAAGTCGGAGTTCGTCGTCGTGGAACGCGATCAGGACGCGGCGCGCGAGGCGGCCGACGCCGGCTACCTGGTGGTCGCCGCCGACGCCACAGATGAAGAAACGCTCGTCGAAGCGGGCGTTCCGCGGGCCAAGACCCTGATCGTTGCCCTGCACGGCGACGCCGAGAACGTGTTCCTCACACTGACCGCCCGCAACCTGTCGCCGGACCTGCGGATCATCGCCCGCGGCGAGCTGCCCTCTACCGAGAAGAAGCTGCGGCAGGCGGGCGCCAACGAGGTGGTGCTGCCGGCGGTGATCGGCGCCCGCCGCATGGCCGCTATGGTCACGCGGCCCTACGCCGCGGAGATGATGGACCACTTCAGCAACCACGAACGGATCGACGCCGGCCTGGAAGAGCTGACCCTGCCGGAGGGCAACGGGCTGGTTGGCCAGACGGTCCGCGAAGTAGCCGCCCGCCAGCGGCACAACCTGCTGGTGGTGGGGATCCGCAGAGCGGATGGGCTAATGGTGTTCAATCCAGACCCCGACAGCCCGCTCGAGAGCAGCGACACCCTGATCGTGCTCGGCAACGTCCAGGATATCCGCACGTTTCAGGCTACTCACGGGCTGTGAGAGCACGGGCGTCGCGGTTATCCCGGTCTGCTGTGGTTTGCCGCAGGTCCCGCCGCTGAGCCGTGCAGGCCGGGCCCTTACAGGCCGCGTAGGCGCCGCAGCTTCCGGGGCGTCCCGCCGCCGCCCGCGGGGTGGAGCGGTTTTTAGTTTGCTTCGCGCCCCCCGGATCGGGTATGGTTGGCGCTCCCACCTGGCTGCGTTTTCGAGACCCGCCGTTGCGTACAGTGCCCCAACCTGGGGAGCTGTCGTCCCCCCCGACCGTCCCCGCTCTAGGACCCCCGGTGATCCTTAGCCGACCCTTATACGATCTGCTCGTCCGCGGCGCCGCGCCGCTGGTGCTAGCGCTTACGGCAATCGTTGGCGCGGCAACCGCCGAGTCGCCCCGGCTCCCAGTTCCGGACGCGGCTACCCTGCCGAACGCAGAGCGGGTGCTGCCGTTCGTCGAAGAGCACTGCCTGGACTGCCACAGTGAGGGCTACGCCGAGGCGGGCGTCATGCTCGACCACTTCGGAGAGGTCGGCCAGATCCTCAGCGACCGCAACGCCTGGCAGCGGGTGCTCAAGCAGGTCCGCGCCGGCGCCATGCCGCCGGACGGCTCGAGCGCGGTGGCGAAAGAGGACCGCGCGGCGTTCGTCGAACAGCTTGGCGCGCTGCTCGAGTACGTCGACCCCACGAAACCGGTCGACCCGGGCCGGGTCACTGCGCGGCGGCTCAACAAGCATGAGTACGACAACACCATTCGCGACCTGTTCGGCCTGGAGCTGAGACTCTCGCACGCCTTCCCGGACGACGACGCCGGATACGGCTTCGACAACAACGGCGACGTGCTCAGTCTGTCGCCCCTGCACCTGGAGCAGTACCTCGGCGCCGCGGAGGAGCTGACCGCCGCGTTGTTCAAGGTGGCCGGCAGCAAGCACACCGAACGGATCCTGTTCGACCACCTGCTCACCGATGGCGACACCGACGGCGTCGACGGCGCCCGGCTGATGCGGCCCGGCGCTACCGCGGTCACGACGATCGAGGTCCCCGCCCCCGGGCGATACCGCGTTGCGTGCGAGGCCTGGCGGCACGACGCCCAGGAGGGCGACCGCCACGCGGCGGTGCGGATCGACTGCGGCGAGCAGAGCGTCGGCGTGTTTGTGCCTGAGGCGACCAGCCCCGACCGCGGCCGCAAGGACCGCGTCGGGGGAGAGCTGACGCTGGCCGCCGGCGAGCACACTATCCGCATCGAGTACGCCATCCCCGAGCCGCGCGACGGCGAAGAACTGTCCGCGGCCGACCTCAAGCCGATCGCGATCGGCACGACCATCGCCCGCCGGATCGGCGACGCGCCGCCCGAATCCTGGCCCACCGCGGGGCGGGCCCTGTTGTTCGACCGGCCCGCCGATGGCGAGGCGCCCGAAGCCGCTGTCCGACGCGTCACCGAGGCGGTGCTCAGCCGATGCTGGCGCCGCGCCGCCTCGCCAGAAGAGGTCGACGCCTACGCGGGCTTCGCGCTGGACCGACTGGCCGACGGCGCCCCGTTTGAGGACGCGGCATCGTCGCTGGTGCAGGCGGTGCTAGTCAGCCCCCAGTTCTTGTTCCGCGTCGACCTGTTGCCGCCCGAACCGCAGCAGGCAGAGCACGCCGTCGTGGCCGATTCGGCCCTGGCCTCGCGGCTCTCCTACTTCCTCTGGTGCAGCGCCCCGGATGATGAGCTCCTCGGGCTGGCGAACGAGGCGAAGCTCAGCGCCGACGCCACCCTGACCGAGCAGATCGCCCGCCTGCTGGCCGACCCACGCTCCGAGCGGTTCATCGAGTCGTTCTTCGGCCAGTGGCTCGGGCTCCGGAAGCTGGAGGGGCTGCCGATCGACACCACGGTGTTCCGGCGGGTAAGCTCGCAGCTCAAGGAGGACATGCAGACCGAGACCCTCATGCTGGCCGAGTCGATCGCCCGCGAGGACCAGAGCCTGCTGCAGCTGATCACCGCCGACTACACCTTCATCAACCGCTCGCTGGCCCGGCTGTACGGCATCGACGGCGTGCGCGGCAACGCGTTCCGCCGGGTCGAGCTGGAGGGCCTGCCCCGCCGCGGGATGCTGACCCACGCCAGCGTGCTCACGCTTACCAGCTATCCCAACCGCACCTCGCCGCCACGCCGCGGCGCGTGGGTGCTGGAGAACCTGCTCGGCGACGAGCCGCCCGCCCCGCCCGCCGACGTGCCGGAGCTGGCCGAGACCCAGGCCAACAGCCCCGACCTGCCGCTGCGCGAGCAGCTCGCGCTGCACCTGACCGACGCCACCTGCGCGTCCTGCCACGAGGTGATGGACCCCATCGGCTTCGGCCTGGAGAACTACAACGCCATCGGCCAGTGGCGCGACAAGGACAAGGGCGCCCCGATCGACGCCGCCGGCGACCTGCCGTCGGGCGAGTCGTTCGGCAACGCCTTGGAGCTGATCGAGATCCTCCGCCAACGCGACCAGGCGTTCGCCGAGTGCGTCACGCGGAAGATGCTCACCTTTGCCCTGGGCCGCGGCCTGGAGCACTACGACCGCATCGCCGTGGACGACATCGTGCGGTCCATCAAGGAAGACGACTACCGATTCTCGCAGCTGGTGCGCGAGGTGGTGCTCAGCCGGCCGTTCCGGCTGCACCGCGTCGACCCCGCCGGCGCGGACCAGCCCCCGCAAGACAGCAAGGAGCCCTCATGACGCCCCTCCCCCGCAGGACCTTCCTCCACGGAATCGGCGCGACGCTCGGCCTGCCCTGGCTCGAGGCGATGGCGTCGTCCACGGCCGCGGCGCCCGCCGCCGGGCTGCCGGTCTGCACGGCCTGGGTGTTCGCCCCCAACGGCGTCGCCCGCGAGTTCTGGACGCCCGAGGGCGAGGGCCGCGACTTCACCTTCAACAAGACCACCGCCGCACTCGAGAAGGTCCGCGAGGACGTGCTGGTGGTGTCGAACCTGGCGCACCACTACGCCCGCGCCAACGGCGACGGCCCCGGCGACCACGCCCGCTGCGCCGCCACCTACCTGACCGCGGCCCAGGCCAAGAAGACCGGCGGCGCGGACATCTACCTCGGCCAGTCGATCGACCAGGCCGTGGCCCGCCACATCGGGCACGAGACCCGCATGCCGTCGCTCGAGCTCGGCCTGGAGCCGAACCAGAAAAACGGCCGCTGCGACTCCGGCTACAGCTGCGCGTACGTGTCGAACGTGTCGTGGCGGTCCGCCACGCAGCCCAGCGGCAAGGAGATCAGCCCCCGCCGAGCGTTCGAGCGTCTGTTCAACGGCGGCGCCGACTCGCCCGCCGCGGCCGAGCGGCTCGCCCGCCGGCAGAGCGTGCTCGACTTCGTCAGCTCCGACGCCCAGCGCCTCCGTGGCCGGCTGGGCCAGACCGACCGCCGCAAGATCGACGAGTACTTCCAGAGCGTCCGCGAGGTCGAGAAGCGGATCGAGAAAACCGTCACGATGCCGCCGCTCGACGTCCCCGACCACGGCGTGCCGGCCGAGGACCCCGAGGGGCTCGGCGAGCGGATGCGGCTGATGTACGAGGTGATCGCCCTCGCCTTCCAGACCGACGCCACCCGCGTGGCCACCTACATGCTCGCCAACGCCGGCACCAACCGGCCCTACGAGGCGCTCGGCATCCGCTCCGGCCACCACCAGATCACGCACGACCGGGGCGAGGTCGCCGCGAACCAGATGCAGCAGATCGACGAGTACCTGCTCCGCGAGTTTAGCCTGTTCGTCGAGCGGCTGGCCTCGATCCGCGAGGGCGAGGGCCGGCTGCTGGACCGCTGCGCCGTGGTGTACGGCTCCGGCATCGGCGACGGACGCCGCCACAACCACGACCGCCTGCCGTGCGTGGTGGCAGGTCAGGCCGGCGGCGCGATCACCACCGGCCGGCACCTCAAACTCCCCGGCGAGACCCCCGCCGCCAACCTGTTCGTCTCGATGGCCCAGGCCGCCCGCGCGCCGATCGCCTCCTTCGGCGACAGCACCGGCGCCCTGCAGGGGCTCAAGGCGTAGGCCGGCCAGCCGGTTGGCCAGCGCAGCCAGCCGAATCAGTCGCCCAGCGCGAACGCCACGAACGCGTCGCCCGCCCGCGTGCCCTGCTTGCCGGCGCCGCCGGCCGCGATCACCACGTACTGCCGCCCGCCGACGCTGTAGGTGCACGGCGTGGCGTAGCCGCCGGCGTCCAGCTGGTGCTCCCACAGCACGCGGCCGTCGCGGCTGTCGAACGCGCGGAACCGCTCGTCCTTCGTGCCGCCGATAAACACCAGCCCGCCCGCGGTCGCCACGCTGCCGCCGAACGACTCGGTCCCGGTCGGCGGCACGCCCCGCGCGGTCAGCTCCGGGTGCTCGCCGAGCGGGACCCGCCACGCGATCTCGCCCTGGTTCAGGTCCACGGCCACCAGCTCTCCCCACGGCGGCTGGTTGGCCGGGTAGCCCTCGTGGTCGCGGAACTGGATGTAGCCGTAGTGGGCGAACCCGCCGTATGCGCGGTCCGACGCCGCGGCCGGCTTCAGCGTCATGATGTTCGGGCAGTTGGTCACGTTCACGAACAGCAGCCCCGAGGTCGGGTCGAACGAGGCGCCCGACCAGTTGGCGCCGCCGTGGAAGCCGGGCATGATCACCGTGCCGCGCACGCTGGGCGGCTCGAACGGCTCACCGGTCCGCAGCCCCTTGAGCCGCGCCAGCACCCCCTCGCGGTTGGCCGGGCCGATGTTGGTCACGCTGGACTCGTCGAGCGTCTGCGCGGCCAGCGGCGGCGGCTTCACCGGCACGGGCTGCGTCGGCCAGGCCTGCTCGCCCGGCACGTCGGACGCGGGCGCCGGGCGTTCCTCGATGTCGAACAGCGGTTCACCCGTTTCGCGGTCAAACAGATACACAAAGCCGGTCTTGGTGACCTGCGCGGCCGCGTCGATCGTGCGGCCGTCGTGCTGCACGGTCACCAGGTTCGGCGGCGTGGGCAGGTCGTGGTCGGCCAGGTCGTGGTGGATGGTCTGGAAGTGCCACACCCGGCCGCCGGTGCGGGCGTCCAGCGCGATGGTGCAGTTGGCGAACAGGTTCTCGCCCAGGCGGTCGCCGCCGAAGAAGTCGAACGCCGCGGACCCCAGGCCGGCGAACACCATCCCCCGCTTGGCGTCGACCGTCAGACCGCTCCACGCGTTGGCGCCGCCGCGGTTCCGCCACGACTCGCCGTCCCAGGTCTCGGCGCCGAACTCGCCGGGCCGCGGCACGGTGCGGAAGCTCCACCGTTGCTTACCGGTGCGCACGTCGAATGCGCGGATGTCGCCCGGCGCCGCGACCCCCGGACCCTCCCCGCACGACACGCCCACAATGATCGTGTCCTCCCAGACCGCCGGCGCCGAGGTCGGCCCGTAGCCCAGGTTGGCCACCGCCGGGTCGAGCTCGGCCCGCAGGTCGCGCACGCCTTGTTCGCCGAACGCGCGGTCGAGCTCGCCGGTGCGCGCGTCGAGCGAGAACAGCCGCCCGTCGGACGTGCCATGGATCACCCGCCGCTCGCCGTCGGGCTGGCCGTCGGACCAGTACGCGCAGCCGCGGTTCACGCCGCCGGACGTGGGGCTGTGGGGGTAGCCCTGCACGGCCGGGTCGTCGCCGAACGGGTCGAACCGCCACCGCTCCTCGCCGGTCGCCGCGTCGAGCGCGACCAGCTTGAGCCCGCCGGTCGTGAGGTACATCACCCCCTCTACCACGATCGGCGTGCACTCGATCGTGCGCCCGTTCCCGTTGGCGTCCAGCTCGCCGGTGTGGAACGTCCAGGCGGGCACCAGCCGGTCGACGTTCTCGCGGTTGATCTGCGTCAGCTCCGAGTACCGCGCGCCGCCCGGGTCGCCCCCAACCACCGGCCAGTCGCCCCCGCCGGCCGCCACGGGCCGGGCGGGCAGCAGCGTCACGATCGCGATCACAGCAAGGGTTCGTCCAACAAGACTCCGGCGGATCGGCACGGCGGCTCCTACTGCGGGTGGCAAGTCGTCTGCGGCCCCAGGATAACGCGGCGGCCAGCACCGATCAAAATCGACGAGGGTCAAGCAGCTGAGCCGCAGCCCAGGCAGCTTGCCACCATCCCCAGTGCCTATGCGCCTGTTTCAAAGCCGGGCGTAGCGCCCGGGGTTTTGTCCGCCTCGTTTTGTCCAAAAACACGCGCGGAGGGGACAAAACTCGGGGCACAGCTCCGCCCTATTTCCCGCTTAAGCCGTTTTAAAACAACGACTTGCAGCGAACCCCGTGTGCCCAGCGCGCCGGGGTTTTGTCCGTTCTTGCGCCCCACAGCGGCCAAAACCCCGCCCGCCGCCGTCCCCACCCAGGCCGCCACGGCCCGCGCGCCAACCCTGCATTAGACCGCGCTGGGTGGCCGGTTTCTATTGAAAAGCGGTGCGAACGGCCGCGAAGTTGGGCATCACTTCGCCGCAAGTGAGAGCCTGGTGTCATACCTACCGCTACGTGGCAGTGTGGAGCACGGCAACGAATGGTGTCTTAGGCAGCAAAGGATAGTTGCGGGCGGTGTGTGCCGCTCATGACTGCTAGCCAGTAACGCCTGCTACCCCGCCGCACGGCGCCGCCGCCACCAGTACGCCCCGCCGCCGACCGCACAGACCACCGTCAGCACGCCCAGCACCTGGCCCCATGCGCTGAGCAGCAGGATCTTGTGGACCAGGCTGTCGTGCTCGTCGCGGTGCTTGGGGAGCTGTCCGGTGTACTTCGCCACGTGGTGCAGCAGGTTGACCGCCGTCGACTGGTAGGGGATCTCGCGGTGGCACGACAGGCACGTGCCCTCGCGGCTGATCCGCAGCTGCTCCTCGCGGTTGAACGCGCGCGACAGCTGGAAGTGGTGCCCCACGGTGGCGAGCTGGTTGCCCTCGGCGTCGACAATCTGCGACCAGTCGTGCGTGAGGTTCTCGACCGGCTCCATCTGCGGCTGGGACTGCCGGGGGAGGATCGTGCCGTCGATCGCCTGCAGGTCGACCGTGCGTTGCTCGTCCCACGGGCGGGGGCCGCCGATGCCCAGGCCGAGCGCCTTGGCCGACGCGTGGCACGACTCGCACGTGCGGGCGTTCTTGGTCGTGGTGTGGGGCTGAACCGGGCTCATGTCGATGGCCAGCTGGCCGTCGTCGCTCCGCTCAAGGCCCGGCTCCACCTTGAAGATGTGGTTCACCAGGACCGGCTTACCATCCTCGCCGATGATGGTGACCGACGGCTGACAGCCGGGGGCGAGCGGCGTGACGCGGCCCTCGCCGTTGACGCCCAGCATCGGCTCCTCCCAGCGGAGGTACGACCGCTGCTCGCTGACCTTGCCGGGGATGACGGTGTCGTAGCCCGCCTCGCCACGGTCGGCGCGGTGGTCGGGCTCGTCCTGGTGTTTGCGGCCCGCGGCGACCCAGTCGAACGCCTGCATGTCCTCGGCGCACTCGGGGCACTTGTCCTTTTGCGAGTAGTCGACCTTCACGTGGCAGCCGTAGCACTGGGGGGTCCAGGTGGAGTGGCAGGTGTAGCACTCCATCTTCTCCATGTGGCTGGCGACCGACTTCATCGCCACCACGCCGCGTGACGACACCGCGCCCTCGTCGATGAGCGTCTTGAGCGGCTTGATGCGGAGGTCCTGGCCGGCGGCGGTGTGCACGATGACCTGGTCGCCGTCGCGGACCACGTTCTCGTAGGGGTTGCCGCGGGCGGTGAGCAGGAAGCCGTCGCGGGCGTCGACCGGGTCGCCCTGCAGGGTGTGGGGCAGCTGCTCTTGAGCGACGCCGCGGGGGCCGCCGTCGGCGGGCGCCATGGCGAACTCGTCCATGTAGCCCAGCGGCAGCTCCCAGGGGAACTTCTCCGGCGTGCCGTGGCAGTCGGCGCACTCGATCTGCACCGCGGCCAGGTTGGCGGCCGCCAGGAAGCCGTCGCTGTGCACGTCGATCGACGTGTGGCAGTCCTGGCAGGTCATCCCCTTCTGGTAGTGGATGTCCTGCTCCATGGCGATGTAGTGCTTGGTGTGCAGCGCCGGCTGCGGGCCGCCGTCGGCGGCGAAGGGCGAGTGGTAGGGGGTCTCCATCAGGCCCTGGAACGAGACGCCGATCCGCTTCCCGCGGTCGTGGCAGGTGGTGCAGGTCTCGACCGGGATGCCGCTGTAGGTCTTCTCGTGCACGGTGACCTGCGCGTCCCGCGTGCCCTGGAGGGAGTGCACCAGCATGTGGCCGGGCGCCGTGCGGTCGATCGTGGGGTCGCCCCCCTCGTAGAAGCCCTCGTTGCCGTACGGGGTGTGGCACGAAGCGCAGCCCATGCCGCGGTAGTCGCCCCGCTTCTGGCGGCCCTTCACGGCGTGGTGGCAGCGTTGGCACTCCTGCCTCAGGTAGGTGAACGCCGCCAGGCTCGGGTCCTCGTGCAGGCGGGCAAGCTCCTCCTTGGCGGGGGCGTCGGGCAGCGGCTCGTGCTTGTCGACAAACACGTTGGGCTCCAGCTGCTTGAGCCGGGCCATGTACGCGCGATACTCCGGCGTGCCGAGGCGGTCGGCCGGGTCGGTGGGGTTCTCGACCGCGTAGTTGCCCCACTTGTGCTGGTAGCCGGTCAGCGAGCCGAACGCCCACGCGACGCCCTGGATCTTGCCGGCCTCGGTCATCATCAGGCTGGTCCACTGCACGTCGACGTGCTCGGCGTGGCAGCGCCCGCAGGTGTGCTCGTTGATCCAGGGGCTGCCGGGGGCGGGGTAGAAGTCGCCGCCGTGGGCGACCGCCTTGTCGGCGGTCTCGCTGGGGTCGCCGCCGTGGCAGATGACGCAGCCGGCGGGGTCGCCCTCGGCGGCGCCGAGGGTCATAATCTGCTGCATCATCGGCGAGTCGGGCTCGCGGATCAGCTCGACGCCGGCGTGGCACTTCATGCAGCCCGAGTTGGCCGCTTCCGGGAAGTGGTCGGTGATAGGGTCGGCGTGCGCCGCCGGAACACCCAGCGGCACGCCGCCCAGCAGCAAGCCGACCAGCAGGCCCGCCGTTCCTAGATGCCCTGCCCTGTGCATAGGGGGCGAGCATAACAAACCGGCCCGCCGTGGTCGAACCTTACCCGCCTCCCCCTCAGCCACAGGGCAGCCCAGGACCACCCATGTTTGAGTTGCAGAACGTCGGCTACAAGCAGGGCGGCGTAGATATCTTGAAGAAAGTCGACTGGGCGATCCGCGGCGGCGAGCACTGGGCCGTGCTGGGGCCGAACGGGTCGGGCAAGACCACGCTGCTGCGGGTGGCGTGCGGCTACCAGTGGCCCACGTCGGGGCGGGTGCTGCGGGGCGGCGCCGAGCTGACCGACCTGTCCGAGCTGCGGCGGCGGATGGGTTGGGTCGGCGAGGAGCTGCTGTCCCGCGTGCCGCGCGAGCAGACCGCGCTGCAGATCGCCGCCTCGGGCGCGATCGGGCAGATCGGCCTGCGGCTGATCGGGCAGGTCGACCCCACCGACGAAGACTACCAGCGGGCCGAGCAGCTGCTGGTCGACAGCGGCTGCGGCGGGATCGTCGACTCGCCGTTCCGCGTGCTGTCGCAGGGCGAGCGGCAGAAGGTGCTGGTCGCGCGGGCGCGGATGACGGACCCCACGCTGCTGGTGCTCGACGAGCCGTGCGCCGGCATGGACCCCGGCACGCGCGAGCGGTTCCTGGCCTGGCTCCAGACGCAGCTCACCGACAAGCGGTCCCCGTCGCTATTGCTGGTGACCCACCACGTGGAGGAGATCATGCCCGGCGTCGAGCGGACGCTGGTGATGGAAGCGGGACGGGTGGCCGCCGCCGGCCCGACCGCGGAGGTCGTGACTGAGGGGCTGCTGTCACGGCTGTACGGCGTAGGCGTCGACCAGATGGTCCGCTCGCAGGGCCGGATGTGGCCCGTTTGGGGTTAGTGGTGTGTCGCTCAGATTATCTAGGGTGCCGGGGGCGCTCCCGTAGGGAAGCCCCCGCGGTGTACTCTTCAAGGTCGATCTGCCGCCCGGGGGCTTCCGCTGTCGCGGAGCGCCCCCGGCACCCCTATCTCCGGCGCCCCCATGCTCTGCCGCCGCGTGCTAGCAAGCTCGGGACCCGGTCTGGCCAGGCCGTCAGTATTCACGGGGATTGAAGTTGGTGGATCTTGTGCCCCGGGGTAAACTGCGGGGCATTCGCTGGCAAGGCATGCGCGCTCGCAGGGATGGCAAGCAGCCGCGTCGGCCAACAACGCACGCAGGGAGGCGTCGATGTCGCACAAGCCGATGCGGTTCGTTCACGCGAGCGACCTGCACCTGGAGCAGCCGCTCTGGGGCCTGACGAATATCCCCGAGCACCTCCGCGAGCTGCTCCGCGACGCCCCCTACCACGCGGCGGAGCAGGTCTTCGAGACCGCGCTCACCGAGAACGCCGACGCGCTGCTGCTGGCGGGCGACGTGGTCGACATCCCGCTGGCCGGCCCCCGCGCGGTGGTGTTCCTGCTGGAGCAGTTCCGCCGCCTTGAGGCGCGGGGCATCCCGGTGTTCTGGGCCGGCGGCCGCGTCGACCGCCCCGAGCTGTGGCCCCCCAGCACGCCGCTGCCGGAGAACGTGCACGTGTTCCCGGTCGGCAAGGTGGCGCAGTACGACATCTCGCGCGATGGCAAGGTCATCGCCAAGGTGCAGGGCATGAGCTGCGACGAGGACGGCGTGGTGAACGCCAAGGGCTTCCACCGTGACGCGCACGGCCTGTTCACCGTCGGCGTGGCGCACGGCACCAGCGACGCCCCCGGCAAGGAGGGCGACCGCGTCCACTACATGGCGCTCGGCGGACGGCACCGCCGCGCGACGGTCGACCACGAGCCGGGCGTGGCCCACTACCCGGGCACGCCGCAGGGGCGCTCGCCCGACGAGCCCGGCCCGGCCGGCTGCGCCGTGGTGCAGGTCGACGAGACCCGCAAGGCGAAGACCAAGTTCGTCTCAACCGACGTGGTGCGGTGGGCGACCGAGACCATCGAGTTCACCGACGGCACCACCGCCGAGCAGCTCAACCGCCGCATGCGTGAGCGGCTGGAGAAGCTCCGCGCGTCGACCCAAGAGACCGACCACCTGGTCGCCTGGAACCTGCGCGGCGCCGGCCCGCTGCTCGCCAAGCTGCGTCCCGACGGGCTGTGCCAGGAGCTGCTGGAAGACCTGCAGAAGTTCGACGGCCGGCAGCAGCCCGCCTGCTGGAGCTACGCGGTGCACTGCCGCGACCGGTTCGTGGCGCCGCACGAGTGGGTCGACCAGGAGACCATCCTCGGCGACGTGCTGCGGCAGTTCGCCATGCTCCGCAAGAGCGACGCCTTCGTGCTCGACATGAAGGACATGCTGCCCAAGCCGCTGCCCGATCCCGCGCTCGCCAAGATCGCGTCGATCGTCCCTCAGGACAAGCAGGAACTGCTGGACCGGGCGGAGAAGCTCGGCGTGGCGCTCTTGACCGAGTAGCCGCCGCGTCCCCGCCGCCCCCGCACACCCCCCACGACCCTCGACCCCTCCGCACTCATGCGTATCACCGACCTGCACGTTGACGGCTTCGGCGTCTGGCACGACCTGCGGCTCAACCGGCTGTCGCCCGAGATCACCGTGTTCTACGGCCCCAACGAGGCCGGCAAGACCACGCTGATGCAGTTCATGCGGACCATGCTGTACGGCGTGTCGGCCGACCGCCGCGAGCGGTACCTGCCGCCCCGCGAGGGCGGCAAGCCGGGCGGGCGCATGGGCCTGGAGAGCGAGGCCGGCCGCTTCGAGGCCACCCGCTACGCCGAACGCGACAAGGACGACCGCGGCCGCGTCACGGTCTTCAGGCCCGACGGCGAGACCGAGGGCGACCGGCTGCTCCGCGAGGCGCTCGAGGGCGTCGACGAGGCGACCTACAACAACGTGTTCTCCGTTGGGCTCGACGAGATCCAGTCGCTCGGCGCCCTCAGCGGCGACGAGGTGGCCAAGGCGATCTACCGGCTGACTTCCGGGCTGGACCGGGTGTCGCTGTATGACGTGATCCAAGGCTTGGAGTCGTCGCGCCGCAAGCTGCTGGCGCCGCAAGAGCTCGACTCGGTGATCGGCGGGCTGGTCGGCCGCCGCGACACGCTGCTCACCGAGATCAGCGACCTCTCCGCCCAGGGGCGGCGGTGGGCGAAGATCGCCGTGGAGATCGACGAGCTCGGCGTAAGTGTCGACGACGCCCACGCCCGCCTGAAGGACGCCGAACGCGCCGCCCGCCGACTCGAGATCGCGATCAACCTCAAGCCGCAGTGGACCGAGCGGGCGAAGATCGACGAGCGGCTGCTCGGCTACGCCGGGCTGCACGTGCTGGGCGAGGGCGCGATCGAGGAGCTCGACGAACTCAACGAGAAGATCGAGGAGCACGCCCGGCAGCGCGACATGCTCCGCGGCCAGCGGAAGCAGGTCCGCCAGGAGGCCGACGAGCTGGGCGTCAACGAGGTGTTGATGCGGAGCTGCTGCCGCCTGGACGCGCTGGGCGAGCAGGCCGAGTGGATCGAGGCCCTCGAACGCGAGGCCGAGGACGGCGACGCCGAGCTCAACAAGCTGGTCGCCCGCATCGACAGCGAGACCGCCCGGCTGGCCGCCATGTGGTCGCACGACCCCGACGAGGCGCCCGAGCTGACCCGCGAGATGGTCGACGAGCTGGAGCCGCAGGGCAGGGCGATCGCCGCCGCCGAGAGCGCCGCCGCCGAGGCCCGCGAGCAGCTCGACCGCAAACGCAATAGCGAACGGAGCTACCAGTCCAAGATCGAAACCGCGATGGCGGCCGGCGGCAAGATGGGCCTGCCGACCGACATCAACGAGGCGGGCGAGTTGGTGGCCCGGCTCCGCCGCCGCCAGCAGGCCGAGCACAAGCTCGAGCTGGCCGAACGCCACGCCCGCGAGTTGGAGGAGCAGAACTTCGAGCTGGAGGACCGCCAGGTCATCCCGCTGGAGGGCTTCTTCTTCATGGGCGGCCTGTTCATGGTGGGCGTGCTGGTCTGCGGCTGGTGGCTGCTCAACCAAGAGACCGCGTTCGTCAACCTGGGCGGCGGCTGGTTCGCGCTGGCGGGGCTCGCGCTGTCGATCGGCGTGTGGATGTACAAGTACTACCGCGAGGACAACGCCGCCGAGGAGCTGGACGGCTGCGAGCGGCAGATGGAGGTCGCGGCGAAGCAGATCAAGGAGGCCCAGCGGGACCTCAAGGCGCTCAGCGCCGAACTGAACATCACCGACGGCTCGGCGTCGCTGCAGCTGCAGCACGCCGAGCGGCACCTGGCCGAGCTGGAGCAGACCCTGCCGGTCGAGACCCAGCGCCGCCAGGCGAGCGAGGAGGTCGCCGCCGCCGAAGCCGAGTACGACGCCGCCAAGCAGCGGCTGGCCGACACGCTGCAGCGTTGGACCGCCGCGCTGGCCAGCCTCGGCCTGCCCGACTCGATCACGCCCAAGGACCTGGCGGCCATGGCCGGCCAGTACGAGCAGCTCGCCGAGTGGCAGCTGAAGGCCGAGAACCGGCAGGACGAGGTCGACCGCCGGGCCCGCGAGTACGAGCGCGTGACGCAACGCATCGCCGCGCTGGCCGAGGAGGCCGACCTGGTCGTCGACGAGGCCACGCCCCTCGAGCAGCTCGAGGCGTTGCTCTCCGAGCGGCGGCTGCAGCAGGGCCGCATCGACCACCGCAAGAAGCTGATGGAGCGCGGCAAGGCGCTCAAGGAGAAGCAGGCCCGCCACTCGGCCGAGATCGACAGCCTGGAGGCCCACCGCGACTCGCTGTTCCGTACCGCCCGCTGCGAGGACGAGGACGCCTACCGCCGGCTGGCGGACAAGCTGGCCGAGGCGGAGGAGCTCCGCGAACGCCGCCAGCGCGTCACCGCCGAAATCGCCGCCGCGATCGGCCGGCTGGGGACCGAGGACGACTTCGCGCCGCTGCTCGCCGAGGACCAGATCGGCCAGCTCGACGCGCAGTGGCAGACGCTCATCGAGCGCCACGAGGAGATCGAGGCGGAGCTCCGCGGCCTGCAGTCCCAGCAGGGCGCGCTGACCGAGCAGCAGAAGTCGCTCGGCCAGGACGTGACCATCGCCGACAAGCGGATGGAGCTCGGCGAGGTCGAGGCCCAGCTCGCCCAGGCGGGCGAGCGGTGGCGCGAACGGGCCGCCATCGGCCAGATGCTGGAGCTGATCCGCAGCGACTACGAAGCGAACCGCCAGCCGGAGACCCTGGTCGAGGCCTCCCGCTACATGGAGCAGCTGACCGACGGCCGCTACACGCGCGTCTGGACGCCGCTGGCCAACGACATCCTGCTGGTCGACAACCGCGACGGCCAGTCGATCGCGGTCGAGGCGCTGAGCCGCGGCACCCGCGAGCAGCTGTTCCTGAGCGTCCGCCTGGCGCTGGTCGCGATGTACGCCCGCCGCGGCATCCAGCTGCCGATGGTGCTGGACGACATCCTGGTGAACTTCGACGCGGGCCGCTCGCGGACCGCGGCCAAGGTGATGATCAACTTCGCCAAGGCGGGGCACCAGCTGTTTGTGTTCACCTGCCACGAGCACGTGTGGGAGATCTTCAAGAACCTGAACGCCGACGTCCGCCGCCTGCCGAGCCGCGAGGACGGCGTGGTCGAGCAGGTGGAAGAAGAGGTCGAAGAGATCATCGAAGAAACGCTGGAGCCCGAACCGGTTGTGGAGCCGGCCCCGGCCCCGGTCGAGGTCGTCGAGGCGGAGCCCGCTGCGGTCGAGGCCCACTACCTCGACCTGCAGCCCGAAGAGCGGGTGGAGCGGCACGAGTACCTCGAGGCGGTGTACGAGGAGCTGGCGCCGCGGGCCGAGCGGGTGGTGGTCGAGTCGGAAGTCGACTACGAGTTCCCTCGGGCCGAGCCGGCCGCCGAGCCGGAGGAGATCGAGTACCGCTGGGACGAGCGGGGCGAGAGCAACCGCTACGACTACGACGACTCTCCGCTCTCGCAGCGCGACGTCGACGTCTACGCCGTGGTGCGGCGGTAGCGCGAGCCGACGAGCCGGCGGCGCCTTCTGCAACGGTTGTGCGGGCGGGGGATAACCGCCTCTGCGTCGATTTGTGGCAAGCCACCACGCGCCGGCGCCTATTCTTTCCAGGTGTGGATCGCCACACCGTGGCCGGCACTGCAGGGCGTCACCCGCCCGGCCGTCCACGCGCTCGCCAACGCCACGCCCGATGCACCCCTATGACCAACCCCACCAACGGATCGTCAGCGGACCCCTCGCCCGCCGAGAACGAGCCGGCCGGCGGCGCCGACAATCTGCCGCCGCTTAGCGAGCAAGAGCTCGACGAGATGCTCCTCATCCCGGACAACGAGGCGGACGCGGAAAGCTGAGGAGCGGACCCGGTCTAGCCCAGCAGATCGAAGCCGCACCACTGCATCCAGTGGTAGACCCAGGGCTGCGACCAGGGGTTCCAGGTTGGGAACGCGGCGGACAACGCCGAGAACGCGAGCAGCGTCATCGCCAACGCCCTACCGCCCGCGGTGCGGGCCGCCCAGTCGACCGCGGGGCTCATCGTGGCGAGCCACAGCGGCGCGAACCAGAACACCCACCGCAGCCCGTTGGTCATGCCGCCGTAGTTGCGGTCGGCCTGCGGGCGCAGGCCGAGGTAGAACACCAGCACCACCAGCGTGAGGCCCAGCACGCCGAACGCGAGCTCGCGACGCAGGCCCGACCCGCGGAACAGCCAGGCGATCGACCCGGCGACCGACAGCAGCCAGATGGGCGTCAGCGAGAACAGCCCGTGGTGCCCCACTAGCGCGTGCAACGCGTACACGCCCTGGCACTCCTCGCCCTGGTCCATCCCTTTGGGGTTGTCCCAGTGGCTGTTCGGGTAGTGGTACCAGTTGTCCTCGACGTTCTCCTTGTCGCGGTGCATGTAGGGCGGGCGCAGCGAGTTGTGGGCGTAGTAGTTGGTGCCGAAGAACGCGACCGCGACCAGCAGCGCCGCGGGCGCGTAGCCCAGCAGGGTCCCGCGGGCGTCGTACGCCAGGAGGGACAGGCCGACGCCGACCAGCATCGCCAACGCCGGCAGCTCGTTGGCGGCCGTGAACGCCGCCGCCAGCCCGGCGAGGGCGAACCAGCGGAACTGGAAGTCCTTGGTCTCGCGGATCCGCACCCAGCAGTACAGCGTCACGGCGGTTGCGACCGCCGCGAACAGGTGGTTGTTCAGCACCACCGCGAACGCCGACAACATCGTGCCGAACGAGGCGCAAGCCACCACGTAGACGCGTGCCCAGGTCGAGACGCAGAACCGCTCGGCGAGCGCCGCCACGAGCGTCAACATCAGGGCGAACGGCAGCACGCTGAAGGTCAGCAGCATCAGCCGGCCAACCGCGTAGGGCTCGTCGCCCAGCGTCCAGCCGGTGGCCTTGTTGACCAGCCAGTACTCGCCGGCCAGCAGGATGTACAGCAGCGGGGGCTTGCTGCTGTAGTAGTGCAGCTCGCCGTTTGCGTCCTTGTGGCGGACCTTGTCGATGGTGTCCCAGCCCGGCTGGCTCACGTAGTCGTCGATGGCGAACGTGCCCCCCTCGACCAACGCGCGGATGGCCACCCAGCGGCTGCGGTCGTTGCTGCTGAGGAACGGCCGCTGCAGCCGCAGCTTCTCCTCGAGGTCGGCCCGCTTCCGTTCGACCTTGGCGTCGAGCTGGTCGCCGGCGAGCCCGCCCTCGGCCTGTTCGGCGCGGAAGTCGCGCAGCCGCTGGTCGATGCGGTAGGACTCGAGCCGCACGACGTCGACCGAGTTGACCGCCAGGATGCGGCCGGACCACTGCCCGACAGCGACGGCGATCAGGATCGCGTAGACCGACCAACGCAGCCGCGCGTCGGACATCGCGGCGTCGGCCTGGGGTCCGCCTGGGGACTCGTTCATCACGCCTCGTGGTGGGTGGGGGCGTCGCTGGCCGCGGCGCTGGCTTTCGGGTCGGTGTACTCGGCGATCGAGTAGGTGTCCTCGCTGCGGCTCAGCCGGGCGGTGATCATCTCGCCCAGCAGGCCGATCGCCAGGAACTGCGTGCCGATCATCAGGAAGCCGAGGCTGTAGTACAGGGCGGCGGTCTCGTGCAGGTCGATCGGCGTCCAGCCGTCAACCACCCGGCTCAGCACCCAGCGGCAGGCCAGGTAGAACATGCCGGCCAGCCCCAGCAGGAATGAGCCCATGCCCAGCCCGCCCAGCAGGTGCTGCGGACGCTGCGCGTAGCCGGTGATGAAGTGCACCGTGAGGATGTCGAGCAGCCCCTTCAGCAGCCGCGACGCGCCGTACTTCGACGCGCCGAACTGGCGGGCCCGGTGGTTCACGACGATCTCCGTCACCTTGAACCCGCGGGCGGCGGCCAGCACCGGCACGAACCGGTGCAGCTCGCCGTACAGGCAGACCTCGTTGAGCACCTCGCGGCGGTACGCCTTGAGGCCGCAGTTGTGGTCGTGCAGCTGGACGCCGGTCGACTTGCTGACCAGCCAGTTAAACACCTTCGAGGGAGCGGTCTTGTGCAGCGGGTCGTGGCGGACCTGCTTCCAGCCGCTCACCACGTCGAACGCGCCGCCCTGCGTGCGGTCGATCTGCTTGAGCAGGCGGGGGATCTCGGCCGGGTCGTCCTGCAGGTCGCCGTCCATCGTGACGACAAACGGGTGCACGGCCGCCTCGAACCCGGCGCTGAGCGCCGCCGCCTTGCCAAAGTTGCGCCGCAGCCGCACGCCCAGCACGCGGCTGTCTTCCCGGGCGAGCTCCTCGATCACCTCCCAGGAGCCGTCGGACGAGCCGTCGTCGGCGAACACCACCTGGACCTGGTAGTCCTTGGCGGAGGCTACCTCGTCGATCTGCCGGACCAGCTCGCGCAGGCTCTCGGCTTCGTTGTAGACAGGAACGACGATGCTGACGCTGGTCATAGACACGACCACAAGGGGAGGGAGTGCAGGGGGGAGGAAGGCCGCGGGTCGGTCGCCTGGTCGGGGCTAACCGCCAAGACGCACGACTCGTGCGGCAGCCACTAGGATACCACAAACCACCGCCTCGGAGCCAATCCACGCCAGCCGGACCAGCACCGTTGCGGCCAGGGCGACTTCGGGTCCTGCGGTTGGGGTAAGCAGCGCGACCATCAGCCCGTCGCGGACCAGTAGTCCGCCGGGGATGAGCGACAGGAACCCCGCTACGACCGGCAACGCCGCCGCCAGCAGGCACGCCAGCCAGTGGTTAATGCTCAGCTCGAAACCGGGTAGGCACGACCGGACCGCCAGCCACAGGCTCGCGCCCAGCCCGCACCACGTGACCGCCGCCGCGAGCCAGCCCGCCGCGAACAGACCCCAGCTCAGCCGGTGCGGCTCGGCCGCCGGCGCGTCCTGCCGACGGGCCTCGTAGAACGCGATCAGCCGGTTCATCACCGGCGGGCAGATCGGCAGCAGCGATCCGGCCGCCAGCCCGAACGCCACCACCACCAGCCACGCGGGCTGGCCCGCCGCAAACCGCGGGATCGTCAGCAGCACCCCCGACAGCACGCCGCCGAGCGCCATCAGCGTGAGGGTCTCGACGAACACGCTAGCCGCGATCGCCGCGGTTTGGCCGCCCGCGGCGCGGAGCGAGCCGGTCCGCAGCACCACCACCAACGCCTTGCCCGGCACGTACTTGCCGAGGTGCCCCAGGTAGTACGCCTGCACCACCGGTCCCAACCCCGAGGGCTGGCCCCACGCCTGCAGCACCCGCCGCCAGTACAGGCCCATCGGCAGGAAGGCCAACGCGTAGACCGCCCCGGAAGCGACCGCCAGGCCGGCCGCCGGGCGGACCGGCGCGTCCTGCAGGCCCCGCGCTGCGGCGGTTAGGGTGCGTCCCACCGCCAGCAGCACCACCGCCGCCACCAGGACCTTCAGCAGCGGCAGCGCCCACCGTGGCAGACGTCGGCGGGGCGAGGGTTCGGCGGCGGCCATCAAGATCCGCGGGTGGGGAGCGAAGGCGGGGGAGGGCGAGTTGCACTTTGCAACCGGCCCGGGCCGTGGCAAAGTATCGGCTCCAGCTTAACCGCGCAGCCGGCGCAAGAGAACGCCGAGAAGGAACCCCGCCCGCATGCCGACCGACTCCTCGCCCAACCTCTTGGCCGACGCCGCCGACCACCCCCGCGCGATCCCGCGCGTGGTGTCGCTGATCGCGCTGGTCGCCGTGCTCGTGCTCACCGGCCTGTTCTTCTTCAAGGTGATGGCCCTGTTCGTGGTGCCGTTGTTCTTGGCGGGCGTGCTGGTGGTGATCTTCGAGCCGGTGTTCAAGTGGTTTGTGGCCAAGCTGCCCGGCAAGAAGTCGCTGCCGGCGCTCTGCACGACCGCTGTGATCCTGCTGGCCGTGCTGCTCCCATGCGTGCTGCTGGGGTGGCAAGCGTTTGAAGAGCTGTCGGCAATCGCCAACGTGACGACCAACGCCGCCGGCGAGGATCAGTCCGGCAACGCGCTGGTGCGGCTGTGGAACGTCGACTTCGACAAGCTGCAGGCCGAGTGGCAGGCCCAGCCGCTCAAGGAAGACGAAATGCCTTCGCGGCTGCGGCGGGTCGCGCTCGCGTACCAGCAGCTCGTCGGCCGCCCGCTCACGAACGACGAGTTTGACGTGCTGAAGCGGCAGGTGCTCTCGGTCGCCGGTGAGGAGGGGCCGCACTCGCTGCTGGTGGGGCTGAAGGCGGTGGGCTCGATCGGGCTGGGGCTCCTGGTGATGACGGTCGCCGTGTTCTACTTCTTTGTCGACGGGCCGGCGATGATCCAGACCATGATGCACCTATCGCCGCTGGACGACGCGTACGAGGAGGAGCTGCTCGAACGCTTCGCCCAGGTGAGCCGGGCCGTAGTGGTCGCGACGCTGCTGTCGGCGGTGGTGCAGGGCCTGCTCGCCGGCATCGGCTACTACTTCGCAATGGACAATGGCCCCATCTTCTTGCTCACCGTGATGACCATGCTGCTGGCGATGGTGCCGTTTGTCGGCGCGATGGCCGTGTGGGGCTTTGTGGCGATCGTGCTGTTCGTCCAGGGCCAGACCTTCGCGGCGGTCGGGCTGGCGATCTACGGCGCAGCGATCGTTTCAACGGCGGACAACGTCATCAAGCCTATTGTGCTGCACGGCCAGTCCAAGCTGCACCCGCTGCTCGCGTTGCTCAGCGTGCTGGGCGGCGTCACGGCGCTGGGGCCGATCGGGATCCTGGTTGGCCCAATGCTGGTGGCGTTCCTGCAGGCGCTGTTGACCATGCTCCGCAAGGAGCTGGAGAACCTAGAGGAAGAAGGCGGTTTAGCTTTGGGCGCCGCCCGCGTGGTCACCTCTCCCGCGGCCGCCGAGCCGGCCCCGCCATCCGCCGAGGAAGCCCCTCCCGCAGAGGACCCGGCGGGCGGCGGAGAGTGATAGCACCCGCGGAGCAAGCGGGCCCGCTAGCAACTCCCGGCGTCTGGGGCGGCCGCAATCGGTGTTAGCGGCCGGGCCGGAGTGTGTTAAGCTGGCCCGAAGGCCGAAGGAATCGTGCCTGGGATCACTCCCCAATTGGCTGCATCAACGGAAGAAATCGCATGCCCACCGCCTTCTTGTTTGCCGCGCTGGCCGCGACCGCGGTCACCTACGAATGGCGGCCCGTCGACGACGCCCAAGGTGGGCACGAGTATGTCGTGACCGTCGAGCAGGAGCTCCTCCAAGCGGCCGAGGAGGGAGGCCCGTCGACATTCCGCAGCGATGTGCCCCAGGACGTGAAGCGGATCCGCAGTGTGGTGGTGAAGCTCGGCGACGGCCCGCAGCGGCACGGCGTGCTGAAGCCCCCCGTCGACGCCGAGGCGATCGATGACGAGCAGTTCGCCCCGATCCGCCACACGGTCTACCAGCAGACCTACCCGCCGCAGGGGTACCCACCGCAGGGCTACCCGCCGGTCCCAACCGCGATGGAGCAGGGGTTTAGCGAATACAACACCCCGGCCGCCGAGCCCCGCAAGAGCATCGGCTCGCAACTCGCCAAGGGCACGGAGAAGGTTATCGACGGCACCGGCCGGGTGATCAAGGACACCGGTGAGGCGATCGAAGGCACCGCGCTGAACATCCGTGATGGCTTCCGCCACATGGTGAACCCCACCGCCACGACCACCACAACGACCGCCGCCGTGGCGACGCCCCAAGCGCCAGGCGCCTATCAACCCTACGCCTACAACCAGCAGACGCCGACCGCCGCGTACCCGCCGATCCCGTCGCTAACGCCCACGGCCGCGTCGCCGCAGGGCTATCCTGGATCGTCGGGGCCGCCGGTGCTCACCACGCCGACCGGCGCTCAGTCTCCGCCGCCTGGGCAGAGCCCGCCGCCGCTCCCACCCAGCGGCCTGCCGTCCGCCAGCGGCGGGAACCCATCGGTCGACCCGTCGCAGTACTCCGGCCAGACCGCCCCGCGTGGCGGGCAGGCGTTCGTGAGTTTTAGTGAGCAGGAGGAGGAGACCTTCGCGCCGATCCGTGACTCGCGTTCCGACAACTCAAACAGCTATCGAACCAACCAGGTCCAGTCGCACCAGCCGCCTGCGCAGGGCCAGTACGCGCCGAACAACCAGTACCCGCCGGGGGGGCAGCAGAGCCAGCCCCCCGCGGCGAACGACGATCCTTGGCCGCCCTGGCCTGATTCCAACCAGTCGGCACCCCCCTACAACCACGGGCAGTACGCCGGCGGCGCCAACGGAGGCTACCCGCCCCGTCCGACGACGGCGTCGTACGGGCCTTCCGCCGGCGGCCAGGCGCCCGACCCCGCCTCGTGGAACCCCAACTCGATCGACGGCCAGGCCAGCGTTGGTGGCCAGCAGAACGACCAGCAGTCGGCAGGCGCCGACCCGCCGCCCAGCAGCGGCAAGTCGAGCTGGTACGCCGTGGTGGCGGTGGCCGCTATTGGCTCGATCGCGTGGAACTTCTACCTCGGCATGAACTACATCGACGCGCGCAACAAGTACCGCGCCGCGCTGCGTCGCAGCGGCCGCGCGTACAGCGAGGTGATCGACGACATGTAGCCGACCGGCTACGCGAGCAGCCCAGGCTCCACGCCGAGCGCGTCCCAAGCGGGCGGCAGCGGCGCGGTGATCTGCACCTGCTCGTCGCGCATCGGGTGCCGGAACCCGAGCTCCCGCGCGTGCAGCGCGATCGCCCGGTCGCGGGCCTCGTCGGTCTCGTGCCCGAACAGACGGGTCGCGCCGTACTGCTCGTCCCCCAGGACGGGCAGCCCCCGAGAAGACGCCTGCACGCGGATTTGGTGGGTGCGGCCGGTCTCGAGCTGGATCTCCAGCAGCGTCTGGTCGCCCCACCGCTGCAGCACCCGGTAGTGCAGCACGGCCAGCTTTCCCCGCGGGTCGTCCTCCGGCACGACGATCGTCTGGGCCATGCCGTGCCGCTTGTGCAGGTGGTCGGTCCAGGTCCCCTCGTTCGTGGGCGGGGCGCCCTCGACCACGGCCCAGTAGGTCTTGCTGACGGTGCGCTGCTGGAACTGAGCCGACAGCCGTTGGGCCGCCCGCACGTGCCGCGCAAACAACGTGGCGCCCGACACCGGCCGGTCGAGCCGGTGGATAATGCCGACGTAGATCTTCTCGTCGTCGGACTTCTCCTCGCGACACTTCCAGAACTCGCGGACCCAGATCTCCAGGCTGTCGATGCCGCGGGGCGCCTGGGTCAGCAGGCCCGACGGCTTGTTGACCACCAGGCAGGGGCCATCGTCGTAGAGAACTTTGAGGTCGGGCATAGGGCGCGGCGGCGGGATAGTCGTGGGGTGGAGCTAACCACCATAGCGACGCATCGCGCGGTCCATCAGCCCCGGCGCCAGCCGGGCGCCCAGCACAAACGCCTTGGCCTTCCACCCGGGGACGATCTCGCGGCGGCGACGCTCCAGCCCGCGGACCGCGGCCCGGGCGACCGCCTCGGGCGGCATGCCCTGGGGGCTGCCCCACGGGAGCTGCTCCCGCTGCTTGTCGATCAGGTGGCTGAAGAACTCGGTGTCGGTGGTGCCGGGCGTGAGCAGCACCACGTCGATCCCGCGGCCGGCCAGTTCGGCGCGGATCGCCTCGCTCCAGGCGCGGAAGGCCGCCTTGCTAGCGCAGTACTCGCTGTTGTGGGGGATGCCCCGGTGCGCGAGGATCGAGCCGACATTGAGGATTGCCGGGTCGTCCGCGCCCCGCATCAGCGGGATGGCCAGCCGCGTCAGCTCCGCGGCGGCGAGGAAGTTGACGCGCAGGATCTGCTCCAGCCGCTCGGCGCCGGCGTCGGCGAACAGGCCGTGCGCGCTTACGCCGGCGTTGTTGACCAGCAGGTCGAGCGGTCGGTCGGTCAGGCGGGCCGCGGCGACCAGCCGCTCGCGGAGCGCCGGGTCGGCGATATCGCCGACCACCACGGTCGGCTGCGGGGCGCCCCGTTTCACGGCCTCGGCGGCGACCGCCTGCAGCTGATCATGCCGGCGGGCGGTGAGCACCAGTTGGGCGCGGCGGTTGGCCAGCTCCAGCGCAATGGCGCGGCCGATGCCCCCCGAGGCGCCGGTCACGACCGCCAGGGCGCCCTCGAGTCGGCGCCAGCTCATGCGACGTCGTCGATCGATTCGTCGCGCTGCTGCAGCGGCCGGACATCGGGCTCGGCGCCGTCGTCCTCGTGCTCGCGGACCAGCACGCCCTCACGCTCCAGCGGCCGGAGCTTGGCCTTGGGGATGCGGCAGTGCACGGTGGCCCGCTCGTTGGAGTAGGCGCGGCTCAGCACCTCCGCGTGGCGGGACAGGTAGGCCAGGGTGCCGCCGTCGGCCACGTCGAACTCCACCTCGACGTCCAGGAAGTGCTCGCTGAGGGTTTCGCTGACCGCGTCGGCCAGGCGGTCGAGGCCGTCGCCGGTCTTAGCGCTGATCTTCACCGCGCCAGGATACCGTTCCTCCAGCACGTGCAGCTGGTGCGCGTCCTGGACCATGTCGGCTTTGTTGAGCACCAGGAGCGAGTTCTTCTGCTCGATTCCCAGCTCCTCCAGCACGTCGTACACGGCGCTGATCTGCTCGAGCACGGCGGGGTTGCTGGCGTCGGCGACGTGCAGCAGCAGGTTCGCCTGGCGGGCCTCTTCGAGCGTCGCCTTGAAGCTGGCGATCAGCTTGTGCGGCAGGTTCCGGATGAAGCCGACGGTGTCGCTCAGCAGCACCGGGCCCCAGCCGGGCAGCTGCCAGCGGCGGGTGCGGGTGTCGAGGGTGGCGAACAGCTGGTCCTTCGCCATCACGGTCGACTCGGTCAACGCGTTGAGCAGCGTGCTCTTGCCGGCGTTGGTGTAGCCCACCAGCGAGACCGTCATGCGGTCGTTCCGGGCGGCCACCTCGCGCTCGCGGCGTTGGTGGATCTTGTCGAGCTCGGTGCGGAGGTCGTTGATGCGTTTCTCAACCAGCCGGCGGTCGGTCTCGAGCTGCTTCTCGCCCGGGCCACGCATGCCGACGCCCGCCTTGATGCGGGACAGGTGGGTCCACATCCGCTTGAGCCGCGGGAGCGAGTACTCGAGCTGGGCCAGCTCGACCGCCAGACGCGACTCGTGGGTCTGGGCGCGGCTGGCGAAGATGTCGAGGATCAGCTCGGTGCGGTCCAGCACCTTGACGCCGGTCGCCTGCTCCAGGTTGCGCGTCTGGGCCGGGGAGAGGTCGTTGTCGAAGATCACCACGTCGGCCTCAGTGCCCGAGACCATGTGGGTGAGCTGCTCCAGCTTGCCCCGACCCAGGTAGCTGTGCGGGTCGGGCTTCTCGCGACGCTGGGTCATCAGACCCACAACGTCTGCGCCGGCGGACTCCGCCAGGCCTGCAAGTTCTTCGAGTGGCTCTTCTTCGTGGGGCTGGCCTGCGAGCTGCACGCCTACCAGCACGACCTGTTCACTAGAGACGCCCTGTTGGCGATCGAGATCCTTCACGAGGTGGGCTGTTGCCTGGCGGGGTGATAAGGGGGTGAACTCCGCGTTCCGATTACTTCCAGTATAAACCGCGGCCGCGGCCTGCCTAGATTCGTCGCCAACGCCGGGGGGCGGCCCCGGGCCCTTGTTTTGCCGGGATCCGCCGCCCTGGCCGCCCGTTGCGGCCTTTCCTCCCCGCTGGACACGACCCGGCGGGGCCGGGTTCGCGTCCAGCCGTGCTGGCGCCTACCAGACGTACTCGACGCCCGCGTGGAAGCCGTGGAACAACGCGTCGGACTGCGTCCAGAACACCGTCTCCCGCGGCACGCCCTGGCCTTCCACGTACGGCGACGCCGCGTTGAAGTTGTCGACCGCGGTCACGATCGAGCTGAGGAACAGCACCTCGTAGCCCGCCTTGAGCGAGATGCACGGCGTGATGTCCGCCACGGCCATCAGCCGGGCCTCGCCGATGAACGCGACCTGCTCATCCGAGAAGGACTCGTTGATGTCGACCGTTGCGGCGGGGCTGGTCTGGGCGTTGTTGACGATGTCGATCGTGTTGCCGTACACGCCCGCCTTGCCCTCGAGGCCAAACCGCAGGCCCTGGATGACGGTCATCCAGGCGTCGGCGCCGAGCTGAAAGCCGGCCAGGTCGTTCTCGGCCTCGATGTAGTTGTTGTACGTGCCATTGGCCTGCGTGTAGTAGTTGAACTCGTCCTTCAGGCGGGTGTAGCGGAAGCCGGCCAGCCACGTCCCCGACACCCGCGGGCTGTGGCCCACCCAGTAGCGGCGGTAGCTGATCTCGGCGCTCTGCAGGGTGGTCTCGATGGTGGTCGCCGCGGAGACGGCGCGGTCGGTCTCGGCGAAGCTGCTGGCGTTCACGCCGATGGCGCCAACCGGGTTCTGTCCGAAGTCGGAGAACGGCGAGTAGAGGTTGCCCTCGGTGGGGCTGACCGGGTTGGGGTCGATGAACGAGGCGCCGCCCCCCATGTCGAAGAAGCCGGTGTAGCCGAACTCGAGCACCGCCAGAGGGCAGATGTCGTAGCGACCGGTCAGGCGGAAGCCGGCCTCGTAATCGGTGGCGAGGTCGTTGGTGTTGAGCACCTCGGTCCCGCCGGGCAGCACGTTGAGCGTCGCGAGCGAATGCGAGAACGAGCCGTAGTCGTCGCGCTGGTAGCTGACGTACTCCAGGCTGGCGTCGAAGTAGTGCGGGCCGCACTGCTCTGTGCAGGGGCACACCGCGTTGCTCGCGTACGGGTCGCAGCCGTAGCCGCCCCCGTAGCCCGGCGGGCACCCGCCGGGGCAGTAGTTGGCCGGCGACACGGCGGGGTCGCCGTGGGCGTCCATCATCTGGCCGGCGCCAGAGTAGAACATCGCCTGGGTGAAGCCGCCCTGTGGCCCGCCGTAGGGGACCTGGGCGTGGGTTGGCTGGCAAGCCAGCACGGCGGTCACGATCGCCGTAGCGATGGACGCAGCAGTGACGCGAATCCTCATGGATCTCCCCCCCAAAGTCGTGTCCCGCCGCTTGGCTGGCGGGTTTGCATAAGCCTTGCAGTGGGAACCGCCGCCAAGATGACTGGCCGCCAAGCGAACAGTCGCCGCGGGGGTCCCTGCGCCCAACCGGCTAGATCGGGCGCTCGGAAGAGACTATCGGACCTGAAATACCGGACGAACCAGTCGTTCCGGAACATCCGGCAGATTTTTCCCAGCCTCGCTGAGCGGAAGCGGAGTTGACTCTAGAGCGTCCCCGCGTCCGCCGGCGGGACGCCGCCAAATAGGGCTAAACCCTTGGTGTGCAATATGTTTGACGCTTATTTCAGGGGCAATTAGGATGCAGGGGTTGCGCACTGCCGGTCAAAACGGCCTAAACAGTGTGTCCCGCCTATTTGCTTGAAACTCTTCTGAGTGACAAGTCGTCCCAACTAGATCCTATTGGGCAGGGCCGCCCCCACTCGGCAACAACAGACCCGGAACAGCTGACATCGACGCCACGGCCCGGGGCCGGGCGTCGTCCAGATACGTAGAACGCGTACGGTAACGCGGACAGGGAACGAAACGTGACGATCAACCGACGAACCGGCATCCAGTCCTCTTCGAAGCTCATCAGCGGCCCCTCCAAGCAGCGCAAGAAGAACTGGAACTTCGAGCAGCTCGAGGCCCGGCACCTGATGACCGGCAACCCGGTCGCCGACCCGTACGACGCGCTCTCGCAGGACGACATGGACGGCCTGGTGGCCTCGGCCGTGTCCGCCACGTCCGCCAGCGGCGTGCTGCCGAACGACCCCTACATCGGCTTCCAGTGGCACCTGATCAACACGGGGCAGATTGTTGGCGACCCGATCGAGCAGGACATCCACGGCGTGCCCGGCGAGGACATCAACGTCGCCGGCGCATGGGGACTGGGCTACACCGGCGCCGGCGTCGTGGTGGCGGTGGTCGACTCTGGCGTGCAGCTCGACCACCCGGACCTGGCGGCGAACATCTCGACCACGCTCGGCTACGACGCAATCAACGACTACGAGATTGGCGACGTTCCACCCTTCGGTTTGGGGCTCGATCCGGGCGAGGCCGACCAACGCATCCCGGACAACGCCCACGGCACCGCCGTTGCGGGCCTCATTGCGGCGGTGGGCAACAACGGGATCGGCGGCGCCGGCGTGGCGTACAACGCGACCATTGTGCCGGTGCGTCTGATCGACACGGGGCTCACGGACGCGGCGGTGGTCCGCGCGCTCGGGTTCCACAATGACGAGATCGACATCTACAACCACAGCTGGGGCCCTTCCGATTTTGATCGGACGCCAAGCGGCCCCAACGGTCCCCTCGATCAGATCCTGGCCACTCTCCGGATCTCCGCGACCGAAGGACGCAACGGCCTCGGCAACATCCATGTCTGGGCGGCAGGCAACGGTGCGGGGCAGACCTATGCGAGCCCGCTGTTCCTGACGGTTGGCTCGTGGGACTACGCGGGCTACGACGGGTACGTCAACTCGCGGCACACGATTGGCGTCACCGGCGTCGACCACGATGGCCAGTACAACAACGTCGACGGCACCTACACGAACTACCCGGAAGTGTCGGCCTCGGTGCTGGTCGCGGCGCCTACTGGGTCCAACGTAGCAGAGATCGGCAACTCGGCGATCGCCGGCAGCGGCCTGTGGACCACGGACTTCTACAATCCGCTGCTCGACCCAACCCTGCCGGTGACGAACCCCTCTTCGCCGCTGTACAACCCGCTGCTCGTGCAAGAGGGCTACAACGGACCCACGGTTGACCTGACCGAGCCGTACGACGGGATTTTCGACCGGTTCGAGGACAGCTCGTACACGTCTCGCTTTAACGGAACCAGCGCGTCCGCGCCAATCGCGTCGGGTGTTATCGCGCTGATGCTCGAGGCCAACCCCAACCTGTCGTACCGCGATATCCAGAACATCCTCATCCGTTCGGCGCGGCAGAACGCCCAGTTCGAGGACCTGGGCGACGGCCTGTCGCAGGGCACCTACGGGAATACGATCAACAACACCTGGATCACTAACCGCAACGAGTTTTTCCACAATCCCGACTCGACGACGGGCCTTCTCTACAGTCCGGGTAATGCGGTCGATCTCATGGAGCTGTTCGACGACAACGGCACCGATACCGGCCGCGACTTTATCGACTCGGCGGTCGGAAGTGCTGACACGATGACGCTCTACCCGAACCTGACGCCGCAGTCGTTCAACCTCGGGTCTCCCACCGACCCGTTCCCCGAGAACGACAATGTCATCATGACGAGCATGATCGACCCGAACATGTTCACCACCGGTGCGGGTTTCACGGTCAGCATGGGGCGCGGCGAGTTTGGAACCGGCGTGGGGTACGCGCACGGCGTCATCGACGCGGAGCTTGCAGTCAAGCTGGCGGCCCAATACACCGAGTACCTGCCCGACGAGCTCACCTGGACCACCGCCAAGCAGCAACCCGCGGCATTTCCGGTTGGCGGTGAAGAGATAGCCGGCGGTGCGAACAACCTGGTCGTTCCCGGACGGTTAGAGTCATTCAATCAGGCCAGCGCCATTGACCCGATCTACTCAGAAGCTCCTGCGTTTCCGGAGCCGGAGACGCTGAGCTTTGGTCAGGACTTCTTCCCGATCGTGGTGCCTGAGACGCTGACAACGAACCCGGCGGAGGGGTTTAACAGCAACATGGTGGTCGAGTGGGTAGAGGTTCGTCTCAGCCTGGCGGCCGGCAACTACGATGACGGCCGCATTACGCTGGTTTCACCGGATGGCACGCACTCGGAGCTGACCAACTACTACGACCTGGACGAAGGAAACCGCCTTTATCAAACGACTTGGGCTGCGGACCTAGTGGGCGTCCCAACCGGTGGGGGCGCGGCCGTTAACCCTGAGTGGACGTTCTCTACCAACCGTCACTGGGGCGAGCGGAGCGACAACACCATTGCAATCGACCCGTCGACCGGCGAACCGTACCCCTTCACGCTCTCTGGGATCGACCCCGTGACGGGGGAGGTGTCGTACAGCGCTCCCGAGCGGTCGTGGCAGATCCACTTTGAGAGTTTTGGCGGCACCGACAATATCATTGACTACGAGGTGATCTTCCACGGGTCGCCTCTCAACCCCGAGACCCAACGCATCCAGGGGTTTGTGGGCGTCGACGAGTACCGCGCCGACCAGTACGACATCGACGGCGACGGCGACTTTGATGAGGTGCTGCAGGACGGTGTGTTTAACTTCGACCGTTGGATTCAGTACCAGCAGGACATCTACAATTCCACGACGATCGAGCCAACCGACGGCGACATGCTCGACTTCGCGACATTCTCGCGACTGAACATGTTCGGGATCAACGCCAACAACAGCACCACGGCTGTGCAGTGGGTTGAGGATGATCTGCTGCCCGAGGGCGGGTACTTTGAGACAACGGTAATCGCGTCGGAGTCGCTGGCCAACGGCGAGATTGAGTTCAACCGGTTAGGCGAGGTCGAGCGACTGCTCGACACCACGCAGGAGCAGTTTGCCGAGAACGTCACGGTGCAGCTGTTCCGGGAACTCGCCGACGGGCTGGGTGGCTCTTCGGTCGAGGCGACTCCGTACAAGTCGTTCATCACCGGCGACGACGGCAACTACTACTTTGATGTGGTGCCGCCGGTCGACGAGGCCGACGCGATCGTAGGCGACGTGATCGCCTACATGGTGCGTGTGGTTGACGGCGAGGGCCGGGAGGTGGTTGCGACCGACGCCAACGCACCCGTCGCGGACCCCGACGACCCCGACGCCATGAACTTCCTGCCGAAGTACCAGGGCGAGTGGCGCGTCACCGACGACTACTTCTTCGCCTGGGACCACTACGGGCGGAGGCCCGAGTTCGTTACGCAAGAGAACATCGACACGGGCGAGCTCGAGTATGTCGTCCCGATTGTAGATTTCTCGGGCCAGCCGGGGGCGTTCGACGCCGACGGGCTGGCGGTGACCGCGATGGTCACCAACCTTGGGTCTGGGCAAGGGCCGGTTGGCGAGGGCCACAACTTCCGTCCGTCTCAGTCGGTGCGGTTTGTAAACGAAATGGGGGATGAGGTTGAGCCCTATGATGAGAACGGCGCGCCGCTGTTCACCGACGCGTCTGGAGCGCCGGTCGTCATCCTCGACTGGGATCCCACGCCGACCGGGTTTAACGCTCAGCAGTACCTCGCTTTGGCGGTTGATCCGACGGACCCCAACGGCGGCCTAACGGTCACCGACCCGGACGACACGTTTGAGTACACGCTCGATGGCGAAACCGGCCTAATCATGGGCATGCCCACGGATCCGGACGCCGACCCGGTCGAGATCGTGATCAACGGCAACTGGTCGCACGTTGTCACGACGCTCCCCGCCGACGGGGACCCGGAGGTGGAGGAGGTCGACGCCCTGCTGGAGATCTATGATCAAGCCGGCCAGCTAGTCACGGTCGAGCAGGACCTGGCGGGCAACTACTATTTTGTCAGCGTCAGCAACATCCGCACGGACCTTTTATTCACCCCCCTCGTCGACACCTACGGCCTAGAGGGAGACACCTCGCTCTCGATCTACAATCCGGCCACCGTCTACGACGTATTAGCCGACGAGAACGGCGCCCCCATCCCCTTTATGGACGCCGGCACCGGCTTTACCACTCGGGACGACGTCCGCGGCATCAACTTCCTACTAAGCTCTGGCGCCGCGCCTGAGTTCCAGGGCCGGATCTACACCGACGCCAACGGCGACCGGGCCTACAACCCGACGTCGGGCGACGTGGCCAAGAGCGGCGTGCTGGTCTACGCCGACCTCAACGAGGACGGCGCGTTCCAGCTCAGCACCGAGCCGTTCGCGGTCTCGGACACGAACGGCCTGTACTCGATCGACATGAGCGGGCTGGACAGGCCGCGGTTCGTTGAGTTCCGCGTCGAAGACCTGTCGGGCTTCACGCTGGTTTCGCCGAGCAGCGGGTCCTACCTTGAGTATGTGTCGCCGACGAACCTGGCGGGCGAGTCGTTTGATTTTGTGTACGAGATCGGTGGCAACGGCGGTGGCAGCGGAGGCGGCGCGGCGTCGGTGACCGGGCAGGTGTTCCACGACACCAACCTGGACGGCGTCAAGAACTTCAACGAGTTTGGCGTCTCGGGCGTGACGGTGTTCGCCGACTCCAACGGCAACGGCCTGCTGGATGAAGGCGAACGCCGCACCACCACCAACGACGGCGGCGTCTACGAGCTGTCGCTGCTCACCACCGGCTCGATCGACATCGCCGTGAGTGTCGAGTCTCCGCTGGTTCAGACCACTCCGTTCAACGACCAGAACGGCAACGGCATCCTCGACCCGGGCGAAGGCTCGCGGACCATCAACGCGCAGAGCGGTGTGGTCAGCTCGGGCGTGTCGTTCGGCGTGGTCAGCCTGGCGGGCCGCGACTGGGGCGACCTGGCCGACTTCCCGACGCTGGCCTCTGAAGGCGGCGCGTGGCACCAGATCATCGCCGGCGTTCGACTGGGCGCGGCCATCGACGGTGAAGTGGACGGCCAGCCGTCCAGCGCGGCCGACGGCGACGACCTGGACGGTGACATCGACGACGAAGACGGCGTCGTCCCGCGGTTTGGCGCCGACGGCGTCATCAGCGACGGCGAAGAGTTCGGCTTCACGGTCACCACCGCCGGCACCGGCTACTTCCTGAACGCCTGGATCGACTTCAACGGCGACGGCGACTGGGACGACGCCGGCGAGCACGTGTACAACGACATCGACCTCAACCCGGGCACCTGGGTGGCCGGCGTCACGACCGGGTCGGACGGCAAGATCGCGCTGCCGACGATCACCGCTCCTGACGTGTCCGAGGGCGCGGCCCTCGCCGCCCGCTTCCGCTGGGGCGTAGGTGGCCTGGGCTACAGCGGCGGGGCGACCATCGGCGAGGTCGAGGACTACGTGTACCAGGCTTCGCTCAACGCGGTGTTCCTGCCCGCCGGCGACTACGACGGCAACAGCGTCGTCGACGACGACGACTACCTGATTTGGCGGTCGAGCTACGGCCAGACCGGTCCCGACCTGGCGGCCGACGGCAACGGCGACGGCCGCGTCGATGCCGCCGATTACAGTGTCTGGCGTGACAACTTGGGAGCCGGCGAGGCGGTAGCGGAGGCGGCTTCGAGCACTAGTTTGATCGCTGCGCCTTATCATCAGGTGCCCTACACTCCTGAGCAACTCGCCGCGATGGGCGTTGAGGTGCTCGTGCAGAAGGTTGGCCACGGCGAAAACGCCCGGTACGTGCCGGTCTACCGCCTGATTAACACGGGCAACGCAGTAGAAGAATCCGTCGCCGCCGCGCCGGTCGACGGCGATCAGTCGCTGTCCGACGCCGTAGCCAAGAGCGGCGAACAGGCGGAGGCCGATCCCTTTGCCGTGGGCGCCTCCGATCAGGCGACCGCGACCTGGGTCGTCGACACCTCGGCCCGCCCGACCCGCAGCCTGCCGTCGGTCAGCCTCGACAGCGGCGAGGCGGAGCTTGTCGCGGCCGCCGGCCGCGCCAGCGACCTCGACCTGTACTTTGCCGAGATCGACATCGCGGACGAGGAGGATTCGCTCGAGTTCGTGAGCTTTGCCCCGGACGAAGAGGTCGAGGAAGTCGAGGCCCTGGCCTTGGCGCTTGCCGACGACGACCTGAACGCCTAGGCGAGCGGGCCCCCGTCGAATCCGCAGCCATCACAAAGCCGCGTGGGTACTCCCACGCGGCTTTTTCTTGCTAGTTTGCGCTGTGGGGGCGCCTGCTCAGCCTCGCGACGCTGGTTTCCGGGCCCACAGCGTTGCGTGCTTAGCATTCACCGCTCCGCCAAGCCTGCCCAGCGACTTGCACGGCGGCTACGCGGCCCAGTGGGTGGCCTCGTCCTCCGGCTCCTCGGCGGCGTCGAGCGCCTCGAGGTGCGGCCGCTTGTAGAACCGGTTCAGCGCGAACCGCACCGGCACCAGCAACGCGACGAACATGGGGAACAGGATGCTGATCGCCGGGTTCTTGTTGAGGTTCACCACCCACAGCACGGCCAGGCAGACGAACTGCACGCCGGTGAACGAGTGGATCACCCAGATCGGCGCCCGGCGGATGTAGTGGGTCATCGGGTACAGGTCCGGGTCCTTGACCCACAGGCTGAGCCGCTCGAAGAACTGGTTGCCGGCCATCGACACCACGCCCATGAACAGAAACACGCCGTACAGCACCGCCAGCGGCACGTACCGCAGGTAGGGCAGCAGCAGCAGGGCGCACGCGATCAGGCCGTGGATGGCGATGCCGGTCAGCCGGTTCTCGCGGACGTGGATGATGCGCTCGTGGGGCGAGCTGCCGGGCCGGGCCACCTCTTCGAAGGTCGCCAGGCTGCGGACGTGGTTCAGCGAGCGGACCGTGGCGGCCGCAAACCAGGGCAGGCCGAACAGCGAGCAGAGCCCGGTCAGCCCCGCCAGCACGGCCAGGTCGAGGTGGTAGCCGTGCCCGTGCCGCAGCTTGTGGTCGGGGCTGTTCACCAGCCGGGCGGTGATGTTCTGCACCAGGTAGATCAGCACGGCGATCAGCAGGCCGGGCGCGGCCGCCGCCAGGCGGAGCCACGGGGGCGCCGCCCACAGGTCGACCAGCCAAGGCCTTCCCGAGGTGGTGCCGAACTGGTCGGGCGCCTGCAGCGTGTCGAGGAACACCTCGTCCAGGTTGAACGCGACGATGCTCATAGCGCCCAACGCAATCATCGGCCCGAAGTCGGCCAGGAACTCGCGCATCCAGGGCAGCAGGTAGCTGCTGCGGCGGAGGCCCGAGAGGCTCATCGCGATGTAGAACGTGCCGAGCGCCAGCAGCAGCGTCAGGAGGGCCGTGTCGTGGTGCTGGTCCGCCTCCAGGCCCTGGAACTCGTCGGCGAGCTTGACGATCGCGTAGTGGATGAAGATCAGCGACATCAACGCGCTGAAGATCTCGTCGGTGAACCGCGTGAAGTACTTCATCAGGAAGCTGGCGTCCAGCACAGACATCAGCAGCAGGAACCCTGCCGCCCACAGGCCGACCCAGCCGTAGGTCGGCAGGAACGGCGCGTCCCACGCTTGGCACAGCTCGTAGAGCTTGACGGTCAGCACCAGCACCGGGCCGGTGAAGCCGAGGATGATCAGCGGCTGCCCGCCCAGCAGCGCGTACAGCACCCCGCTCAGCGCGGTGCCGACAATGATCTCGACCGTGCCGATCTCGTTGCCGGTGCCCGCCGCCAGCAGGCCGCCGAAGGTCAGCGCCGGGGCAAGGCACGCGAAGAACAGGAACACCGCCGACCCAACGCACTTGGCGTGCAGCCCGTCAACGAAGTCCTTGACGTACCACGGCCGCTTGCGGGCGACGTCCTGCCGCAAGCCGCCGGCGAATCGCCCGGTCCATTCGAGGCCGACGTCGGCGACCGGCGTTTCTTCCGGGGCGGCCGTGTTGCGGTCGATGTAGCTTTCTAGCGAGGCCGCCAGGTCGTCGGGCGTGCGGGCCTTGCCCACCTCGTACCGGAACTCGTCGTCGGCCATGAGCCGCGCGACGCTGGCCAGTGTGTCCAGGTGCGCGGACGTGGCGTTGGGCGGTCCCAGCAGGAAGAACAGGTGTTGCGTCGGTACGCCGTCGGGAGCGCCCAGGTTGATCGGGTGCTCGAGCCGGACGAACAGCACGACCGGCTCCTTGATCGCGTCCAGGTAGACGTGCGGAACCGCCACGGCGTGGCCGATCGCGGTCGAGGCCTCGGCCTCGCGGCGCAGCAGCGCCGTCTGGACATCCGCCGCCCGTTCGGCGTCTACGCGTCCCGTGTCCACCAGGTGTTCTACCGCCACCCGGAACGCCGTGGGCAGGTCGTGGGCCGGAACGTCCAGCAGGGTGTTGTCGGGGCTGAAGCAGTCTCGCAATACCTGCACAAATCACCTCGTGGATCTCATGACGACGGGCCGGGCGCCCGCGGGGTGCTGAGAGTATAGGGGGTTTGCGACCCACAGCTTAAGTGCGACATCGCCCCGCCAAGGGGTATTGCGACAGCATTTACGCGCCATCCGGCGATTCGGTAGGAAAATCCCCGCTGAGCGAGCCGCCAGCCCCGAGGGGGGCATTCCGGTTTGGCCGCACCGCGAGCCAATCCTCTCCCGCTGCCAGTTTGGCAGCCCTTGCCGGCCGGCCTTGTTCGGCGGAAGCGAGCCGAGCTCTGTAAGGCATTCTCAAATAGCGACTTAGGGCGTTGTTCGGGTTGCTGGCACGGTGATTGCATTCAGCAGGGGCGGACAGGCTGCGCCTGCCAATAACGGACCGCAGCCCCATTCAACGCACACCCCGACCCGTCGGCCCCGCCGGCGGGAACGCGAAGAAGACTCCCGGCCCGCATGGGTCAAGAATCACCCTCAGGAGGTCAAACAGTGGCTAAGCAGATGGTTTTCGAGGACGACGCCCGGAGGGCGCTCGCCGCAGGCGTCGAGAAGCTGGCCAAGGCGGTCCGCAGCACGCTGGGGCCGCGGGGCCGCAACGCCGTGCTGGACAAGGGCTGGGGCTCGCCCAAGGTCACCAAGGACGGCGTGACCGTCGCCGAGGACATCGACCTGGACGACCCGTACGAGAACCTGGGCGCCCAGCTCGTTAAGGAAGCCGCCAGCAAGACCAACGACGTCGCCGGCGACGGCACCACCAGCGCCACCGTGCTGGCCGAGGGCATCTTCCGCGAGGGCCTGAAGATGATCGCCGCCGGGGCCGACGCGATGGCGCTGAGCCGCGGCATCCACAAGGCCGTGGCCGCCGTGGGCGACGCGGTCGCCAAGATGGCCGACCCCGTCGACGTGAAGGACAAGAAGAGCCTGCAGCACATCGCCTCGATCGCCGGCAACAACGACGCCGAGATCGGCAAGATCCTGGCGGACGCGTTCACCCGCGTCGGCAAGGACGGCGTGATCACCGTCGAGGAAGGCCGCGGCTCGGAGACCACCGTCGAGACCGTCGAGGGCATGCAGTTTGACCGCGGCTACCTCTCGCCGCACTTCGTGACCAACGAAGACGACATGGAGGCGGTCCTCGAGAACTGCCTGGTGCTGATCCACGAGGAGAAGATCTCCAACGCCAAGAGCCTGGTGCCGGTGCTCGAGGCGGTCTCGAAGGCGGGCAAGCCGCTGCTGATCATCGCCGAGGACGTCGACGGCGAGGCCCTGGCCACGCTGGTCGTGAACAAGATGCGGGGCATCGTCAACGTTTGTGCGGTGAAGGCCCCCGGCTACGGCGACCGTCGCAAGGCCATGCTGGGCGACATCGCCACCCTGACCGGCGGCACCGCCATCTTCAAGGACCTGGGCATCAAGCTCGACGCGGTCCAGCTCTCCGACCTGGGCAAGGCCAAGAAGGTCATCATCTCGAGCGACAACACCACGGTCGTCAGCGGCGGCGGCACCAAGGACGCCATCGCCGGCCGGGCCGATCAGATCCGCAAGGAGATCGAGAACACCGACAGCGACTACGACCGCGAGAAGCTGCAGGAGCGGCTCGCTAAGCTCGCCGGCGGCGTGGCCCAGATCAAGGTGGGCGCTGCGACCGAGAGCGAGATGAAGGAGAAGAAGGCGCTGTTCGACGACTCCCGCGCCGCCACGCAGGCCGCGCTGGAAGAGGGCATCGTGCCGGGCGGCGGCGTCGCGCTGCTCCGCTCGGAGAAGGCCATCGACAAGCTCGACCTCTCCGGCGACGAGGCGCTCGGCGCCAAGATCGTCAAGAACGTGCTGGAGTACCCCCTCCGCTACATCGCCGAGAACGCCGGCGTTGACGGCGCCGTGGTCGTGAACCGCGTCCGCCAGCTCAAGGGCAAGACCGAGGGCTACAACGCCGACAAGGACGACTACTGCGACCTGGTCGCCGCGGGCGTGATCGACCCCGCCAAGGTGGTCAAGACCTCGCTGCTCAACGGCGCGAGCGTGGCGGCCCTGCTGCTGACGACCGACTCGCTTGTCACCGAGATCCCGACGGAAGAGGAAGAGGCCGGCGGCCACGACCACGACCACGGGATGGGCGGCATGGGAGGCATGGGCGGCGGCATGCCCGGAATGGGTGGCATGGGCGGAATGGGCGGCATGCCCGGCATGATGTAGGCCGCGCACACACCCGAGTAGCGTCGTCCGTCAGGACGAGTCTTCATCCAACAGACACAACCACATACACGTAAGGAAACCTACCCATGGCGAAGTCCCTTAACCTGCGTCCGCTCGATGACCGCGTTGTTGTTCACCCCGTCGACGCCGAAGAGATGACCGCCGGCGGCATCGTGCTGCCGGACGCGGCCCGCGAGAAGCCCCAACGCGGCAAGGTCGTGGCGGTCGGCGTCGGCAAGCTGCTGGACAGCGGCGCCCGCGGCGAGCTGTCCGTCAAGATCGGCGACGAGGTCATCTACGGCAAGTACGGCGGCTCCGAGGTGGAGGTCGATGGCGTGGAGTACAAGATCCTCCGCGAGAGCGACATCCTGGCGAAGGTCGCTGTCTAGTGTCCGTGGTCCGTCGCCGGGGGGCCGAAGCAGGCCGCCGGCGACGCGACACGCACCGGACGACGGGCAACTCACAACGCACAACTACCACAGGAGCCACCCATGGCTAAACAACTCATGTTCGACGACGCCGCCCGCGCCAAGATGCTGGCCGGCGTCGACAAGCTGGCCGACGCGGTCGCGGTCACGATGGGCCCGACCGGCCGGAACGTCATTATCAACAAGTCCTTCGGCGGCCCCTCGGTCACCAAGGACGGCGTCACCGTGAGCAAGGAAGTCGAGCTCGAAGACCCGTTCGAGAACATGGGCGCCAAGCTCGTGCACGAGGTCGCCGACAAGACCTCCTCGCTCGCCGGCGACGGCACCACCACCGCCACCGTGCTGGCCCGCGCCATCCTCCGCGAGGGCACCCGCAACATCGTGGCGGGCAGCAACCCGATGGCGGTGCGGCGGGGCATCGAGAAGGCGGTCGCCGCGGCGGTCGAGTTCCTCAACGACTTCTCCAAGCCCGTTAAGGACAAAGAAGAGATCGCCCAGGTCGGCGCCATCAGCGCCAACAACGACCGCGTGATCGGCGACCTCCTGGCCGACGCCATGGAGAAGGTTGGCAAGGACGGCGTCATCACCGTCGAAGAGGGCAAGACCACCGAGACCACGCTCGAGCTGGTCGAGGGCATGCAGTTCGACAAGGGTTACCTGTCGCCCTACTTCGTCAACGAGACCGCCAGCATGGAGTGCGTCCTGGACGACGCCTACATCCTGCTGTTCGAGAAGAAGATCAGCAACCTCCGCGACCTCCTGCCGGTCCTGGAGCAGGTGAGCCAGAAGGGCAAGCCGCTGATGATCATCTCCGAGGACGTCGAGGGCGAGGCCCTGGCGGCCCTGGTGGTCAACAAGCTCCGCGGCGTTCTGAACGTCTGCGCCGTGAAGGCCCCCGGCTTCGGCGACCGCCGCAAGGCCATGCTGGGCGACATCGCCACGCTGACCGGCGGCACGCTGGTGAGCGAGGACCTGGGCCTGAAGCTGGAGAGCGTCACGCTCGAACAGCTGGGCCGCGCCAAGAAGATCAGCGTCTCGAAGGACGCCACGACCATCGTGCAGGGCGCCGGCGCCGCGTCCGACGTGCAGAAGCGGATCGACCAGATCCGCAAGAGCATCGAGTCGACCAGCAGCGACTACGACCGCGAGAAGCTGCAGGAGCGGCTGGCCAAGCTGACCGGCGGCGTCGCGATCGTGTCGGTGGGCGCCTCGAGCGAGGCCGACATGAAGCAGAAGAAGGCCCGCGTCGAGGACGCGCTGCACGCCACCCGCGCGGCGGTCGAAGAGGGCATCCTGCCCGGCGGCGGCGTCGCCCTGCTGCGTTGCCGCGAGGCGGTCGAGGCCGCCAGGAGCTCGGCCAAGGGCGACGAGAAGATCGGCGTCGAGATCATCCTCGGCGTGCTGGACGCCCCGGTCAAGCAGATCGCCAACAACGGCGGCCTGCCCGGCAGCGTGGTGGCCGACGAGATCAGCCAGAAGGGCAAGAACTTCGGCTACGACGCCAACAAGGGCGAGTACGTCGACATGGTCAAGGCCGGCATCATCGACCCCGCCAAGGTGGTCAAGACGGCCCTGTCCAACGCGGCCAGCATCGCCGGGCTGATGCTCACCACCGAGGCCCTGGTCACGAACTTCGACTCGAAGGACGACGACAAGAAGGCCGTGATCGGCAGCCTGCACTAGGCCCGGCCGATCCGAGTTGTACCGACGACCGGGCCACTCCGATTGGGGTGGCCCGGTTTTTAGGCTCAGGATCCAATGGGGCCGCCCGCCAACGCGGCCGGCGCCCCGACAAACGCTTAGCACGGCTGCTAACAGACGCGAGATATGATGGCCACCCAACGCTGCTACTACGAAGTGCTTGGCGTCGAACGCACCGCGTCCGGCGAGGTGATCTCCAGCGCCTACCGCAAGCTCGCCATCAAGTACCACCCGGACAAGAACCCGGGCGACGATGAGGCGGTCGCCCAGTTCAAGGAGGCGGCCGAGGCGTTCGAGGTGCTGTCGGACGCCGACAAGCGTTCCCGCTACGACCGCTTCGGCCACGCCGGGGTGAACGGCGCGGGGGGCGGCGGCGGGGGCCACTTCCACGACGTCGAGGACATCTTCTCGGCCTTCGGCGACATCTTCGGCGACATGTTTGGCGGGCAGCGTGGCGGCCGTGGCCGCGCCCGGCCGGGCCGCGACGTGCGGTGCGACGTTACGCTCACGCTGCACGAGGCCGCCGAGGGGTGCGAGAAGGAGGTCGAGTTCCAACGCCACGAGGCGTGCGAGAACTGCAGCGGCTCCGGCGCCGCGCCGGGCAGCTCACGCGAGCAGTGCGGCTACTGCGGCGGCGCCGGCAGGGTGATCCAGTCGGCCGGCATCATCCGCATGCAGACCACCTGCCCCGCCTGCCACGGCGAGGGCTCGACGGTCGGCCGCCCGTGCACCGACTGCCGCGGCGCCGGCCAGAAGCTCCGCCGGGTCGTGACCAAGGTGAAGATCCCCGCCGGCGTCGACGACGGCATGCGGGTGCGGATCTCGGGCGAGGGCGAGCCGAGCCCCGGCGGCGGCCCCCGCGGCGACTGCTACTGCTTCGTCTCGGTGCTGCAGCACCCGCTCTTCGAGCGGGAGGGGCAGCACCTGGTCTGCCGCGTGCCGATCAGCTACACGCAGGCCGCGCTGGGCAGCACGATCGAGATCCCGACCCTGCACGGCAAGACCGAGTTCGAGGTGCCCGCCGGCACCCAGTCCGGCGAGGTGTTCCGGATGGCGGGCGAGGGCATGCCCGATCCCCGGCGGCGAGGCTTGGGGGACCTGCTCGTGCAGGTTACGATCGAGGTCCCCAAGAAGCTGTCGAAGGAAGAGAAGCAGAAGCTCCGCGAGCTCGCGCAGCTGGAACACAAGAACGTGGCGCCCGAGCGTAAGACCTTCTTCGGTCAGCTGAAGGAATACTTCACGCACGAGCAGGAGCCCGCCGAGGTGGAGGACTGAGATGGCAGAGAAAGAGCAACCCAACGAAGAGGGCCTGGACGTGACGGTGGAGGACATCCAGCTGGATGACGCCGGGCAGCCCGCTGAGCCCACGCCGGAGGACCAGCTGGCGGCGGCCAACGACCGCATCCTGCGTCTGCAGGCCGAGGTGCAGAACCAGATTTCCCGCGGCGCCCGCCAGCTGCAAGAAGAACGCAAGTACGCCGCGCTGCCGCTGGCCCGCGACCTGCTGCCGGTGCTGGACAACGTGGACCGCGCGATCGAGTCGGCCGAGAAGGAGGGCCAGACCGGTGGTCTGCTAGAGGGGATCAAGCTGGTCCGCCAGCAGCTGGTCACCACGCTCACGCAGCACAAGTGCGAGCCGATCGAGGCGGCCGGCCAGCCGTTCAACCCCGACTTCCACGAGGCGATCCTGCAGCAGCCCTCGGACGACGCGCCGGCCGGCTCGGTCGTCCAGGACGTGCAGACTGGCTACAAGATGCACGACCGCGTCGTGCGGGCGAGCCAGGTGATTGTGTCGTCTGGCCCCGCCTCCGCCGACGCGTAGGTCGCCGGCTATTCCCAACCAAGAGTTACTGAGTTCACGCCCATGCCCACGTACGATTACCAGTGCGACGCGTGCGACCACGAGTTCGAGCTGTTCCAGGGGATCAACGACCCGGTCAAGAAGAAGTGCCCCGAGTGCGGCAAGCTGAAGCTGCGGCGGCTGTTCGGCACCGGCGCCGCGGTGGTGTTCAAGGGCTCCGGATTCTACGAGACCGACTACCGCAGCGACTCTTACAAGAAGGCCGCCGAGAAGGACAAGAAGGGCGAGTCCTCCAAGAGCGACGGCGGGAAGGCCAAGGGCGAGAAGGCGAAGAAGTCGACCGGCGACAAGGCCAAGAAGGCGTCGAAGGACTAACGCGCCGCGTCCGGTTATGAAGTGCCCCATCTGCCAGAACGAGTTCAAGCCCGACGAGTCGCCGGCGCTGCCCTTCTGCAGCGAGCGGTGCAAGCTGATCGACCTCGGGCGGTGGCTGGGCGAGGAGTACTCGCTGCCGTCGATCCCCGACCCGGAAGACGACGAGCAGCCGCCCGAGTGGAACAACTAAGGACGCCGTGGACGTGACGCCACCCAGCCCCGACCGGCCGGACTCGGAGGGCCTGTTTCCCTGGCGGTTCTTCGTGCGGGCGCTGGCCTGCACGGTGCGGGTGCGGGTGCTGGCGTTGGCCCTGGTTGGGACGTCGGTCGGGACGCTGCTCCTGCCGCCGCAAGCCCCGGTTGAGGCGTCGCGACTCGAAGCCTCGCTGGACCTAGCCACGGCGCTGCCGGGGCCCATCAACCACTGGCGGGCCGTGGTTGGAACCGTTGTCCATCCATTCCTACTGGGTGGCGCAGCCCGATGGCCCGCTGCCGCAGCCGCGGTGGGGATGCTCGTCTGGTGGTCGCTGGTGGGCGGGGCCATCGCCCGTATCGCCGCGGCGCAGCTAACGTTCCGCGCGCCGCCAGCAATGTTCGCCGCGATGGCCGGGTCGGCTCGGCTGCTGGGCGTGCGCTGTCTGCCGGTGGTTGGCGTGGGGCTGGCGGCCGCAGCGCTGCTGCTGCCGCTGTGGCTGCACGGCTGGCTGATGCACCTGCCATTGCTCGACTTCGTGTCGGCGTTGCTGCTGCCGATACCGCTAATCCTGGCGGCGGTGGCGGCAGTGATCCTGGTGCTGCTGACGCTCAACTGGCCGCTGCTAATTGCGTGCCCCGCGGTCGAGCGGACCGACTCGTTTGACGCCGCCAGCCGGGCGTTCGCCTACGTCACGCAGCGGCCGATTCGATTGGTCGCCTACTTGGTTACGGCGGTCTTGGTGGCGGCGCCAGTTGGTCTGGTGGTCGCCGCCGCGACGCTGCTGCTTGAGCGGTTCACGGGCCTGCTCCTCCCGACGCCATCGGAAGAGCCCGGTATTGCCGACTCCGTGGCCGCGTTCTGGCTCCGCACCGTGGCGATGCAGTTGCCGGCCGTGTTCTACGCCGCCTACGCGTGGTGCGCTGCGGTGGCGATCTACCTGCTGCTGCGCCGCGACATCGACGGCGTGCAGGTCGACGAGCTTGAAACCGCGTCGCGAGCGTAAGAGCGGACGTCTAGCCCTCCGCAGACGCCAACTCGGCCAGGATCGCCGCGGCGGAGTGGTGCAGTTGCCCCCGGCTCATCACGAAATCGCAGCCCGCCTGCTGGGCCTGCTCCAGCTTCGCCTTGTGCACGTGGGGGCCGAAGGCCAGCAGCTTGGCGTCGGGCGCCGCAGCACGCAGCTCGGCGACCAACGCGGGCACATCGCTGGCGCCTGCCAGGTCGATGATCGCCAGACTCGGGGCCGCGTCCGCTGCTCTGGCGGCGGCGTTGGCGGGGCCGGCGACCGACAGCTCCGCGGCGGCCTGCCGCGCGGCGCCCTCTAGCGTGGACGAGATCATCAGGTCGGTGGTGATCAGCAGAACGTGCATCGGCGGCGGTGTCGTGGCCTAGAGGTCAAAGCCGGCCGCGCGGCCGACGAAGGGGTTCGACTGCTTTTCTTCGCCGATCGTGGTGACCGGGCCGTGGCCGGGGTAGACCACCGTGCTGTCGGGCAGGGGGAACAGTTTTTGGTGGATCGAGTCGCGGAGCGCGTCGAAGCTCCCGTCGGGGAAGTCGGTCCGGCCGATGCTGCCCTGGAACAACACATCGCCGCCCAGGACCTGGGGGCCGCCGTCGGCCTCGTACACGAAGACGACGTGCCCCGCCGAGTGGCCGGGGGTTTCGAGCACGCTGAACCGGATCCCCGCAAACTCGATGCTATCACCCTCGCGCACAGTCTGGTCCGCCGGCGGGCTGATCAGCGCGATGCCGTAGTTGGCCGAGAGGTTGCCCTGCGGATCGGTCAGCTTGTACGCGTCGCCGTGCCCGATGATCAGCGGGCAGTCGGGCCAGCGGTCCTTGACGGCTTGGTTGCCGGCGATGTGGTCGGAGTGGCCGTGGGTCAACAGCACGGCGTCGGGCGTGAGGCCTTCCCGCTCGAGCAGCCCCAGGATCAGCTCCGGGCTGAACCCCGGGTCGACCACCACGCACCGAGTGTCCCCCTGCAGCCAGAGGATATAGGCGTTCTCGGCAAAGAACTCCGAGACCACCGCCTCGATTCGGATCGGGCTGCTATCCATGATTCTGAGGCGTCCCGCGGGGTTGGGCCCGGTTCCGCCGGCCGGGGGGGAGGGCGTTTTTCGCTCTTTCTAGGATTCTCCGGTTCCGTCTACGATAGTTGCTGAACCTGACCAGCCATAGGGTGCGTACAGGGACGGACGCCCCAAGCCGAGGCGTGAGACAAAGAACCAGTGGCTGGTCCCGCCGGCCCGCCTGCTTCCGTACGGAGACTCCCCATGACCCCCGCCGCCCGATTGGCGCTGGCCGTGACGCTCGCCGCGTTGCCGCTGGCGCCCGCCACCGCCCAGCAGCTCACCCAGCCCGTGTACCGCGTGCCCGACCAGCAGGCCGCCGCGCCGGTGCAGCTGGCCCAGGCCCCGGCGCCCGCCGCCGCGGCCTCCACGCCGATGGTGGACCCGCGGGTCACGCCGGTCTCGATGCCGGCCGGCGCAACGCGGCCCGAGGGGCTGGAAGAGTCGCCGTTCGACATCTACGAGCTGCCGGGCGAGCACCCGCTGATGCCGTGCATCCGGCTGGCCGAGCAGGGGCTGAGTGAGATCAACGCCAACGTCCGCGGCTACTCCGCGACGCTGACCAAGAAGGAGCGGATCGACGGCAAGGTGACCCCGGCGCAGCAGGTCGCGTTGAAGGTGCGTCACGAACCGTTCTCGGTCTACGTGAAGTTCGTGCAGCCGTTCGCCGGGCGGGAGGTTCTGTACAACTCGGCCGCCAACAAGAACAAGCTGATCGCGCTGGAGGGGAGCGGCTGGAAGCGGAAGATCGGCAAGGTGCACCTGCCGGTCGACGGCCGCCTGGCGATGGACGGCCAGCGGTACCCGATCACGATGACCGGCATGAAGTACCTGACCGAGGAGCTGCTGCGGATCGCCCGCGAGGACGTCAAGTACGGCGAGTGCGAGACCAAGTACGCGGTCGTGCCGGTCGACGGCCGGCCCTGCACGATGATCCGCGTCGAGCACCCGGTCCCGCGGCGGAACTTCCGGTTCTACATCGCGCGGATCTTCGTCGACCACGAGCTCCGCATCCCCACCGGCTACGACGCCTACAGCTGGCCGCTCAAGCCGGGCGACGGCCCGCAGCTCGAGGAGAGCTACTTCCACACCAACGTGGTGCTGAACCCTGGCCTGACCGACGCCGACTTCGACGAGAACAACCCGGCGCTGTTCCAGTAACCACGCCGGAAATCTAAACCGAGCACACGGAGCGTCGTGGCGACGCCGCACATAGCAGCGGCGGCGCCGCGACGCTTTTTTTCGTTGAGCGACGCCAACCGCCCCGCGAGCCGGCATGAGGGCGAACGCAATACGATCGCAGGTGAGGGCCGCAGCGCTACGTCGCTAGGGATTCAAGCGGTGGCTGCTAGAATGCCTAGCGAGGCGATGCATCGGCGGAGTAAGCAACCACTCGATTGCCTGAGCGGTTAGTACACCAGCCTCGCGCGGCGAAGTCATAGCTAAGCTGAGCATGGGCCGCCGACAATCGCCTAGCTTGGCGACATCTGGGCGAAACCAAGCCGAGACCGCTTAGTACCGCGCTGCCGAGAAGCGGCTCGCGTGGCGAGATGTTGGCGAAGCCAACTCGAGACCGCTAAAAACCAGTACCGCCGAGAGGAGTCGAACCTCCACCCTCTTGCGAGGACATGGACCTGAACCATGCGCGTCTGCCAATTCCGCCACGGCGGCGTGGGGAAGCATTGCTGCTGAGCCTTAGACCTTCGCAAATGTCGGCGGGTTCGGCAAGTGGGGCGCCGACATTTTTTCCGCCCGCCTGCCGGCCCGCCGCTCGACCGGCCCGCGCGGCCTGCTAAACTCATACAACTGGCCCCGCGGCGCCCGCCGCGGACCCCCGCCGGCTGTCTTACTGCTCTGCTACGCCCCCGCGTCGGTTCTTGGGCTAACGACGCACGCCTGAATGCGTAATTCGAAACTGCGGCGCCAGATCGCCTGGGAAGCCGCGCGGCTGATGTACGACCGGCAGGAGTCGGAGTACTACCGGGCCAAGATGAAGGCCGCCCGCCAACTCTGCCGCGGGTGGGTGAAACCGGCCGACCTGCCCAGCAACGCCGAGATCCGCGACCAGATCCAGTCGTTCGCCCGGATGCTCGAGGGCGAGTCGCGCAGCCAGAACCTGCAGGCGATGCGGCTGGCGGCGCTGCGGATGATGCGGCTGCTGGCGCCGTGGCGGCCGCGGCTGATCGGCAGCGTTTTGACCGGCCATACCCGCGAGGGGTCGGACATCGACCTGCACGTGTTCGCGGACAACGTCGAGTCGGTCGCCCACCTGCTGGAGCAGGAGGGGCTGGCCTACACGGTCGAGAAGAAGCTGGTCCGCAAGCAGGGCGAGGAGCGGGTGTTCACGCACGTGCACGTCCGCAGCGGGTTCGACTTCGAGCTGACGATCTACGCCACGGACAAGGCGCACTACGTGTTCAAGAGCTCGATCACCGGCAAGGCGATCGAGCGGGCCAGCATCAACCAGCTAGAGCAGTTCCTCCACTGCGAGTACCCCGGCCTGGACATCGACGCGGCGCTCGCCGCCGCCGAGCACCAGGTCGACCCCTACCAGCTGTACGAGTCGCTGCTGCTGCCGCTGGAGAACGTCAAGCAGGACCCCCGCTACCACCCGGAGGGCGACGCGCTCTACCACAGCCTGCAGGTGTTCGACCACGCGCGGGACGAGCACGCCTACGACGAGGAGTTCCTGGCGGCCGCGCTGCTGCACGACGTCGGCAAGGCGATCGACCCGTACGACCACGTGGGCGCCGGGCTCGAGGCGCTCGACGGCTTCATCACCGAGCGTACCGCGTGGCTGATCGAGCACCACATGCTGTGCCACAAGCTGGTCGACGGCACGCTGGGCGCCCGGGCGAAGCGGCGGCTCCGCGACAGCGAGCACTACCACGACCTGGTGCTGCTGGGCGAGTGTGACCGCGCCGGGCGGCAGCCGGGCGCCGAGGCGCCTGAGCTGGACGAGGCGATCGACTACCTGCGGGAGCTGGAGTCGATGTTCGGTTGAGTCGCCGCGGCTACTGCCCCAGGAACAACGCCTTCTGCGAGTTCTTGATGATGTGCAGCACGGTTTCGCCGAGGACGCGGCGGAGGATTAGGCCCTTGTGGCTGTTGCCCATCACGATCACGTCGGCTCCCCATTGCTCGGCCTCCTCGAGCAGGCCCTTGTTGGGCGAAGCGTCGATCAGCTCGGTTTCGACGGCGCGGCCGTGCGACTCGCAGAAGCCGGCCGCGTCGGTCAGCAGCTGGCGGTGCTCGTCGTTGTCGCGGCCGAAGGTAACCAGCCGGGTCTCGACGTCGGGCCACAGGTCGAGGTTGAGGAAGTGGCGGAGCGTGCGGGCCGACTCCATGCTGCCCGAGTACGCCACCAGCGCGCGTTTGACCGTGAACGGCTCGCTCGGCACCGCGACGATCGGCCGGACGCCGCCGGTGATCAGCCGGTCGACCAGCTTGACCGCGTCGAGCGAAGCGGCCTCGACGCCGTAGTCGAACGCCGCCCGCAGCCCCATGACCGCCAGGTCGTGGTAGCGGGAGAGCTGGATGAGGAAGTTGCCGGGCTCGTCGTGCTCCTCGCGCAGCACGTTGTGCTTGACGCCGGCCTCGGTGCAGGCCTCCTCGAAGCGGGCGATCACGATCTCCGCCGCCTCGCGGCTGAGCGCCACCCGCTCGTCCCGCAGCTGCTGGGCGATGTCGCCGGCGCCCATCGGCACCGGGCCGATGCGGCGGAGCCGCTCAACGTTGAAGACGGTCACGCCGGTGAGCTCGGCGTTGTGCTTCTTGGCGAGCGCGACGGCCGTTTCGATGGACACCAGCGTATAGTCGGTGCCGCCTAACGCAACAAGGATACGACCCAGCATGACGCGTGCCTCCGGGCGGGTGCAGGAGCCTAGGGGCGGTTCGTCCGCCCCTACTGCTATTATAACGGAGACTCAACGCCGGGCGCAGCTCGTTTACTGCTTGATCAGCTCCGCAACGCGGCGGGCGATCTTGTCGACCAGTTGGTCCTCAATGTCCGCCTGGCTGAACGCCCTGGCGGCGGCGCCCGCCTGGGCCCAGGTGTCGCGGAACAGCGGGTTGGTGGTCAGGTCGGCGTCGGCGAAGTCGTCCCCCATTCTAGGGTCGGTCAACCCGAACCGCTTCTTGAGCTCGATCAGCCCCCGGCAGTCGGCGTCGGTGAGCTGCTGGACGCGGCCGATCTGCTTGGCGAGGATCAGCATCCGGCAGTACGAGTCGAGGATCTCGGTCCACCAGTACGCCTGCTCCAGCGACACGTCGAAGCTGACCGTGCCGTGGTTGGCCAGCACGATGGTGTTGCACTTGTGCACGAACGGCAGGATGGTCTCGGCCAGGCGGTCGTCGCCCGGGGTGGCGTAGTCGGCGATCGGCACCTCGCCGAGGAACACGTCGGCCTCGGGGTGGACGCCCACCGGGATCGGCTCGCGCGCCACCGCGAACGCCGTGGCGTGGGGCGGGTGGCCGTGGACCACGCCGCGGATCTCCGGCCGCTCCTTCATGATCTCCAGGTGCAGCAGCACCTCGCTGGTGCGCTTCCGCTTGCCGTCCAGCTGCTCGCCCCGCATGTTCACGGTGCAGATGTCGTCCGGCGTCATCGTGCCCTTGCAGAAGAACGTGGGCGTGCAGAGCACGGCGTCGTCGTCCACGCGGACCGAGATGTTGCCCTCGTTCGCCGCGACAAACTGCCGGGCGTACATCCGCCGGCCGATCTCGCACATCTCTTCTTTAGTCGCGTTCAGGTCGCTCATGGCAATTGCGTTCTTGTCCGGCCGCACAGCGGGCGGCCACGGTTGGTTAAGTGGGGAGGAAGGGGCGAGCGCATCAGGAAGGGCGTGGTCCGGCGCCGAACACCAGCCCCATCAGGTCGGTCACGCCGAGGGCCCGCGGGCTGCTGAGCACCTCGCCGGCCTCGTAGCCGGCGGCGAACCCGAACCGCTGCGCCATGGCCGTGACCTTGGCGAAGATCTCTTGCTTCTCGGGCGGGAACTGGGTGGCGTAGGCCCGGATGCTGGCCATTTTTTTCTCGAGTGTCGAACCGATGTCGACGACAAAGTAATTGCCGTCGAGCGGCGCCTCGAGCGAGTAGAACGACAGCGGGTAGTACAGCTGTGCGGAAATCCGGTGCGGCGGCAGCCCGTCAAAGCGGTCGTCCCACTTGGTGAGCCGCGAGTAGAACACGCCCGCATCGGTGATCTGCCGGGCCTGCCAGTGGTCTGGCGAGGCGAGCGGCGTGCGGTCGCTGATGCCGATCACCAGGCGGGGCCGGAACCGCCGGAACACCTTGGCCAGCGCGACCCGCGCGTCGAAGTCGTCCATCAGCCGCCGGTTGGGCAGGTCGAGCGTTATGCGTTCGTGCACGCCCAGCCGCCGGGCGGCCTCGGCCGCCTCGGCCAGGCGCGCCTCCGGGCCGGGCGAGGCGGGGGTCGGTTCGCCGTCGGTCAGGTCGACGATGCCGACCCGGTGGCCCTGCTCGACCAGCTTCGCCAGGGCGCCGCCGCAGCCGATCTCGACGTCGTCGGGGTGCGCTCCCACGGCGATCACGTCGAGCGGATCCGGCAGGTCGGGGGTGTCGATTGAGGGCATGCTGGCGGTGCTGGGGGCCGGGATGCTTGGGGCCGGGCAAATTTGCCGTCAGATGGCCCAATCGGCCATAGCCCCAGAGGCGTTCAGAGGGCAAAATAGCGATTCTATCAAACGGCCGGCGGCCCGCCGGCCCTCGGCCCCGCAAAACTGCAACCCAAAATAACAAGGCATCGCGTGATGGTCACCCAGGCGTCCGAATCTTGGAACCCGTTAGAGGCCGCCCCGCTGGGCGGCGTGGCGCCCGAGATGAACCCTACGGCGACCGATGCTGTCCCGATTGGCGATGCGGCCCTCCCCAGCGGGGACCGCTGGCGGACGCCCGCCGCCGCCGAGGTCTGTTCCAGCGACCCGTTCGACGACTTCGAGGACGACGACTTCGACGACGAGTTTGACGACGACTTCGAGGAGGAGTGGGACGACGACCTCGGCGACAGCGAGTACGCCGACGAGTTCCCGCCGGACGAGGAAGACGGGGACGAGGACGACGGCGACGACGACTCCGAGTTCAACGACGACCCGGACTTCGACGACGAGTGAGTCGGGTTCCGGGTCTCGGGATTCGGGGGCCGGAACTATGTTTGTCGCCGCCTAGGCTCTTGCCGCCTTCGCATCGGCCAGTCGCGCCAGAGGGGATTCACCACGACTGGACGGAACCCGAGACCCGGATCCCGGAACCCCAACCTCTATGTTCCAACCCGCCGACGGATCGCCCCGCTTCCCGCAGCTCGAAGAGGACGTCCTCAAGTTCTGGAAGCAGAATGAGATCTACCACAAGTCGCTGGAGCGTCGCGCGGGCGCCGAGCCGTTCGTATTCTACGAGGGGCCTCCCACGGCCAACGGCATGCCCCACCCGGGCCACTGCCTGACCCGCGCGATCAAGGACGTCTTCCCCCGCTACAAGACGATGCGCGGCTACCGCTGCGAGCGCAAGGCGGGCTGGGACACCCACGGCCTGCCGGTCGAGGTGGAGGTCTGCAAGGAGCTCGGCATCCACTCCAAGGAGGAGATCGAGCAGCACGGCGTCGAGCCGTTCATCCAGAAGTGCCAGCAGAGCGTCTGGCGCTATATGCAGGAGTGGGAACGCCTGACCGAGCGGCTCGGCTTCTGGGTCGACCTCGACCAGGCGTACGTCACCTACCACCAGAGCTACGTGGAGAGCGTCTGGTGGAGCCTCAAGCAGCTGTTCGACCGCGACCTGTTGTACCAGGGCCACAAGATCGTGTGGTGGTGGGCGCAGGGCGGCACCGCGCTCTCCAGCGGCGAGGTGGGGCAGGGCTACCGCCAGGTCGCCGACCCGTCGGTGTTCGTCAAGTTCCCGCTGCTGGACGACGGCCAGGTCACCAAGACCAGCCTGCTGGTCTGGACCACCACGCCGTGGACGCTGCCCAGCAACCAGTTCGCCGCGGTGCACCCCGAGATCGAGTACGCCACCGTCGAGGACAGCGAGACCGGCGAGGGACTGATCCTCGCCAGCGACCTCGTCGAGCCGATCTCCGCGAAGCTCAAGCGAGAGCTTAAGGTCGTCGAGACCTGCCAGGGCACCGACCTCATCGGCCGGCGGTACCTTCCGCCGTTCGAATGCTACTACACGCTTGCCGGCGCCCAGCACCGGCAGAAGCTGCGCGAGCAGGCGGGCGACGCCGCCGGCGATGTCCCGTTCAAGCTCGGCGGCGCCCAACGCGGAAACCTCGCGTCGGGCGGCGAGGAGTACCTCGCCTGGCGGGTCGTGTCGGCCGACTTCGTCACCACCGACAGCGGGTCGGGCGTGGTGCACCAGGCGCCGGCGTTTGGCGAGGTCGACTACGAGGTGCTGGTGTCTGAGCAGGCGCGCTTCGAGGCGGGCCAGGGCCCCACGCTGATCAACTGCGTCGGCCCCGACGGCAAGTTCACCGACGAGGCGCCCGAGTTCGTCCGCGGCCGCTGGGTCAAGGACTGCGACAAGGACATCACCCGCGACCTCAAGGAACGCGGCCTGCTGTTCCACCAGGAACAGTACCTGCACGACTACCCGTTCTGCTGGCGGGCGGAGGAAGACCCGCTCATCCAGTACCCCCGCGAGAGCTGGTTTATCAAGACCACCGCGTTCAAGGACGCGATGCTCGATAACAACCAGCGGGTCAACTGGCTGCCCGAGCACATCAAGGGCGGCCGCATGGGCAAGTTCCTGGAGTCGAACGTCGACTGGGCGCTCAGCCGCGAACGCTATTGGGGCACGCCGCTGCCGGTCTGGCAGTGCGAGCAGACCGGCAAGCAGGAGGCCATCGGCGGCTACGACGAGCTGCTGGCCAAGCCCGGCGTCGCGGGGACCGAGGCCTGGGAAGAAGCCAAGGCCGCCAACCCCGCCCTGCCCGAGGACCTCAAGGTCCACAAGCCGTACATCGACGAGGTCACGTACGACAGCCCGTACGCCAACGGCGCGCGCATGCGACGCGTCACCGAGGTGATCGACTGCTGGTACGACAGCGGCGCCATGCCCTTCGCCCAGTGGGGGTATCGGGGCGAGACACTTCCTCCTCCTCCGGGGGAGGGCCGGGGTGGGGGTGAGTCGAGTTCCGATTTCGCCCAAGACCATCCCGGTACCCAGGGCGCCCCCACCTCACCCCTCCCCCAAGGGGGGAGGGAGTCAGCGGCGGCTCGCTTCGCGAGCCAGTTCCCGGCCGACTTCATCAGCGAAGCCATCGACCAGACCCGCGGTTGGTTCTACAGCCAGCTCGCGATCTCAACCATGCTGTGGGGCGGCGATGAGCCGACCGCCAACGGCCGACAGCCGACCGCCTACCCGCACCCGTTCAAGAACTGCATCGTGCTCGGCCTGATGTTGGGCGAGGACGGGCAGAAGATGTCCAAGAGCAAGCGGAACTACCGCGAGCCGAACGAGATCTTCGACAAGTACGGCGCCGACGCGCTGCGCTGGTACCTGTTCGCCAACCAGCCGCCGTGGACGTCGATCCGCTACAGCGAGCAGGCGATCAAGGACAGCATCCCCGAGTTCCTGCTGCGGCTATGGAACTGCTACAGCTTCTTCGTGATCTACGCCAACATCGACGGGTTTGATCCGAAGGCGGAGTGCGGAGCGGTGAAGGGGGAGGATGTCCAGCTGCACCCCGCCGACCTGGCCAGCGCCGACAGCTACCGCCCGCTGGCCGACCGCGCGGATCTGGACCGCTGGGTCATCAGCGAGCTACACCGCACCGCGGCGCTGGTCACCGAGCGGATGGACGCGTACGACAACTACGGCGCCTGCGAGGCGGTCACCACCTTCGTCGACGGGCTCTCCAACTGGTGGGTCCGCCGCAGCCGCGACCGCTTCTGGGCCAAGGACAAACGCTCGCCCGAGAAGCTCGACGCGTACTGGACGCTGTACGAGTGCCTGGTCACGACCAGCAAGCTGATCGCGCCGTTCACGCCGTTCCTCGCCGAGACCTTCTGGCAGAACCTGGCCGGCGTGTTCGACGGGTCGCTCCAGAGCGTGCACCTGTGCGACTACCCGGAGGCGGACCCGTCGGTCGTCGACCTGGACCTCTCCGAGCGGATGGACCAGGTGCGGCTGATCAGCTCGCTCGGCCGCCGCGCCCGCGAGGGCGCCGGCCTGAAGGTGCGGCAGCCGCTCTCCCGCGTGGAGGTGATCCTGGCCGACAACACGCACCAGGCGTGGCTCGAGCAGCACGCGTCGGTCATCCAGGACGAGCTGAATGTCAAGGCGGTGGAGTACAGCGACTCGCCGGAGAAGTACGTCGACCACGAGGTGCTGCCCAACTTCAAGCTGCTGGGCAAGAAGCTCGGCAAGCTGATGCCGAAGGTCAAGTTCGCGCTCAATCAGGCCAGCGGCAGCGAGCTGCTGGCCAACCTGCGCGACAACGGCAAGATCAACCTGGAGGTCGACGGCCAACAGGTCGAGCTCTCGCCCGAGGAGGTCGAGGTCCGCATCACCGCCAAGGAGGGCTGGGCCGCCGCCAACGACCGTGGCGTGGTGGTGGTGCTGGCGACCGAGCTGACCGACGAGCTGATCGCCGAGGGCCTGGCCCAGGACCTCAAGCGGGCCATCCAGGACCGCCGCAAGGAGATTGGCTGCGAGTTCACCGACCGGATCGAGATCGGCGTCGAGAGCGACGCCGAGCCGGTGCGGCAAGCGGTCGATCAGCACCAAGACTACCTGGCCGGCGAGACCCTATCCGACAAAGTCGCGTTCAAAGAGCTGAGCGGCGTCGAGCCAATCGAGCTCGCGTTGGGCGATCACGCAGCCAAGCTGTACGTGAAACGCTTGCCGTAGTGAGTTCTACCACGAAGGACACGAAGAGCACGAAGCAGCGTGTGGTCAATGAAAGGAAGCTTTGTGCCCTTGGTGGTTCAATTCATTAAGACTCAGCGCTCGCTTCTCAGTCTTCACCCCATTCCACGATGCGGACGCTCAAAGGTGCTGTGATGATCCGCGACGCAACGCCGGCCGATTACGCGTCGCTCGCCGAGGTGTACAACCACTACATCGTCGAGACCGTGGTTACGTTCGAGGTCACGCCGATCTCGCCCGATGAGATGGGCCGGCGGGTCGAGGGCGTGGCGGCCGGGCACCCGTGGATCGTGCTGCAGACCGACCACGGGGTCCAGGGTTACGCGTACGCCCGCCCGTGGCACGAGCGGGCCGCGTACCGGCACACGCTCGAGACCAGCGTCTATCTTGCCCCCGACGCCCGGGGCCAGGGCCACGGCACGCGGCTGTACGGCGAGCTGTTCCGGCGGCTGGCGCCGATCGCGCCGCACGTGCTGATCGCCGGCGTCACGCTCCCCAACGAGGCGAGCGTCGCGTTGCACGAGAAGCTCGGCTACGTAAAATCCGCCCACTTCCGCGAGGTGGGCCGCAAGTTCGACCGGTGGCTGGACGTCGGCTACTGGCAGAAGACCCTATCCAACGCGACCGAGCATGCCTGATTCGACCAAGCCCCGCATCGCCGTTCTGATCTCCGGCTCCGGCCGGACGCTGAAGAACTTTATCGACCTCGCGCGGGAGGGCTCGCTGCCGGTGGAGGTTGCGCTGGTGATCTCCAGCAACGCCGCCGCGGGCGGTCTGAAGTTTGCCGAAGAGGCCGGCGTCCCCACCGAGGTGGTCGAGCGGCGGGGCTTCGCCTCGCACGAAGCCTACGGCGAGGCGGTGTTCAACCCCTGCCGCGCGGCCGGGGCAGAGCTGGTCGTGATGGCCGGCTTCCTGAAGCTGGCCCCGGTGCCGGACGACTACATGGGCCGGGTGGTCAACATCCACCCGTCGCTGATCCCGTCGTTCTGCGGGCACGGTATGTACGGCGACCGCGTGCATCAGGCGGTGCTGGACTACGGCGCCAAGGTGACCGGCGTCACGGTGCACTTTGTCGACAACGAGTACGACAACGGCCCCATCATCTGGCAGCAGCCCGTGCCCGTGTTCGACGACGACGACGCCCACACCCTGGCCGCCCGCGTGTTCGAAGCCGAGAAGGAGGCCTACCCGCACGTGCTGAAGCTGATCGCTAATCGCCGCGTCCAGGTCGAGGGGCGGAAGGTCACCATCGGCGGAAGACGGTGAAGTGAACCTAGAGCCCCTGGACCATTCGCTGCACGATGCCTGTGTCGAGCGGGTCTCGTTCGGACCGCGTCAGGAGATTCACTTGTTCCTCGACCTGGGCTCGGCGCGGATGTCGGATCCGAGGCTGCCGGATCAGGCCATTCTCCGATTTGGCGCCGTCACGAATCTCTCTGAGGTCCGGCCGACACTCGACTTGGGGCCAGACCCGATCTGTCGTATCGATCAAGTCTTGTACACCGCCGTCACAAGAGACAAGTCGTACGAGAGTAGTGGTTGTGGAATGTCGGAAGCTCAGGCTGAGCTTGTGGGATGGCGTGTAGGGCAGTCTCCAACTGCGCGTCCACAGCGATACCATGTTCGAAGAGCGCGCCCACAACGCCGTCCGGCTCAGTGGTCAGCCGGCTATTCCTTCACCAGCGCGTCACGGATCTCCCGCAGCAGCTTGATATCCTCGGGGGGCGGCGCGGGGTCGGGTTCTGAGTCGTCGGCGAACTGCTCCTCGACCTTGTTGACCGCCTTGATCACCAGGAACAGCGCGAAGGCGATGATCAGGAAGTTGATCGACGCCTGCAGCAACGCGCCGTAGCCAATCTCGGGCTGGTCGGCGGCGTCGAGGCCCGGCACCGGCAGCTTGACCGACCGCTCGCCGTAGTTGATCCCGCCCGTGATGGCGCCGATCACCGGCATGATGATCTTGTCGACCAGCGCCGTGACGATGTCCTTGAACGCGGCGCCGATTACGATGCCGACCGCCAGGTCGATCACGTTGCCCCGCAGGGCGAACTTCTTGAACTCGCTCACCAAACCCATGCCGGTCCTCCTTGTGCGGGGAGACTAGCCGCGCTTGAGGCAGTCGAGCGCGGCCTGCATATCTTGGGGGATCGCCGCCCGGAAAGTAAGCCTGTGGTCGCTGGTTGGCTGGAAAATGCTCAAATCCGCGGCGTGCAGCGCCTGGCGGGCGAGCACCACGCCGCCGCCCGCGGCGCCCGATTCGAGCTCGCCCGCGGTGACCTGGCTGCGGCCGCCGTACAGCTTGTCGCACAGCACCGGGCAGTGGAGGTGGGCCAGGTGCAGGCGGATCTGGTGGGTGCGGCCGGTCTTGGGCAGGCACTCGACCAGGGCGAAGCCGCCAAGCCGTTCGAGCACGTTGAACCGGGTCAGCGCCTCGCGGCTGGAGGGGTGATCGGCGCGGATCGCCTTCTTCTCGCGGCTGTGGGGGTGGTCGCCGATCGGCCGGTCCACCACGTCCTCGTCCCGGTCCGGCACGCCCTGGGTGATTGCCAGGTAGCGTTTCTCGGTGGTCCGGTCGTGGAATTGGGCGGCCAGGTGCTCGTGGGCGCGGTTGTGCTTGGCGACCACGATCACACCGGAGGTGTCCCGGTCGAGCCGGTGCACGATACCGGGCCGGGCCGCGCCGCCGATGTCGCTGAGCTGCCCGAAGTGGAACGCCAGCGCGCTGGCCAGCGTGCCCTCCCAGTGCCCCTTAGCCGGGTGCACCACCATGCCGGCCGGCTTGTTGACGGCGATGAGGTCGTCGTCCTCGTGCAGGATGTCGAGGTCGATCGCCTGCGGGGCCGGGCCCTCGTGGGGCAGCTCGAACGCGTCGACGTGCACGGACTGGCCGTGCTCCACGCGGAAAGAGGGCTTGCGCCGCTGCCCGTCGACGGTGACCGCGCCGGAGTCGATCGCCTTGCGGAGCAGGCTGCGGCTGAGGCCCGGCAGCTGGGCGGCCAGGTACGCGTCCAGCCGAGCGCCGTGCGCCGCCTCGTCGACGATCAGGTCGGTTGGCAGTTCCGGCGGCGGGGGAGCGGGCATAGAGCGGGACTCGCCGCGCGGGGGCTACTCGTCGGAGGGCTTTTCGCCGGCGGGCTCGTCTTCGGTCGCTTCGTCGGCGGAGGGCTGCTCGCCGGCGTCGGCCGATTCGGTGTCGGCGTTGGCGGGCTCTTCCGCGGCGGGCTCGGCCGGCTCCGTCGATTCGGCGGGGGCGTCGGCCTCGGCTTCAACGTCGGCGGGCATCTCTTCGATCTCGGCGTCGATCTCGGCGCCCTCGCTGGTCATCTCGCCTTCCTCGCCGGCCTCGTCCTGGTAGCTCTCGAGCAGGTCCTCGAGTGTGACGTCGGCCTCGGGCTCGGCGTCGGCGGCCCCCATGTCGAAGTCGTCCGGGGCGAAGTCGGGCTGCTGGCCGGGGATGCCGGGGCCGCGGGGCATGCTAAACGCGGGCGCCTTGGCGGTGGCGAGCCACTGCAGGTCTTCCTTCGCGTCCTCGCTGGCGAGCGCCTCGGCGCGGTCGGCGGCCATCTCGGCGAAGGCGCCCTTGGTTTCCTTGTAGGCCTCGACCGCCTTTTCCCAGTCGCCGTCGAGCTCGTAGCTGCGGGCCAGGCCGAACTGGGCGCGGTTGCGGATGGCGGGCTGGACGCCCTTGGCGAGCAGCAGACGCTCGAACTCCTGCCGCGCGGCGTCGGTGGCCTCGAGGGCCTTGTCGCGGTCGGTGAGCACGGTCTCGGACGCCTCGTACAGCTTGCCCTCGGCCCACGTGACGCTGGCGTAGTCGGCTGGCGCGCCGGACCCCTCGAGGTCGGCCGCGGCGGTCTCCAGGGCGTTCATGTTGGGCACGCCCTCAAGCGTGGTGGTGGTGTAGAGCGACCACTCCGCGGCCTGGTTCGCCTTATTGGACTTCTGGTAGAAGCCCCACGCGGTGAACAGGGCGATCACGCCCACCACGCCGATCACGATCAGCGAGGCGAACGGCTTTACCTGCTCGATAAAGTCTTCCAGCCAGTGGGCCAGCTCGTTCTCGGCCAGTTCGTGACGGTGTTGGGAGTCCATAGGGCGATTTAATGTTTGCGGTTGGCAATCTATCATGGCGGCCTCGCTGCCGCCCGAAGCACTCTATGGTACGGGCAAACCCCGATTTCCCCAATCCCTATGCCCTCCGGCCTGAATCCCGCCCAGCACGACGCCGTGATGACCCTCCGCGGCCCCCTGCTGGTGCTGGCGGGCGCCGGCACCGGGAAAACCCGCGTGGTGACCTTCCGGATCGCCCAGCTGATCAAGAGCGGCGTGCCCGCCGACCGCATCCTGGCCGTGACCTTCACCCGCAAGGCGGCCGGCGAGATGCAGGAGCGGGCGGCCGAGCTGCTCAACGGCGGCAAGCGGAAACGCCGCAAGCGGGGGGCCCCCAAGCCGGAAATCTCCACGTTCCACTCGCTCTGTGTGCGGGTGCTGCGGCGGCACGCCACGCGGCTGGGCTACCCGGAGAAGTTCACCATCGCCGACCGCGGCGACCAGGAGAGCCACGCCCGCACCGCGCTGCGGGAGATCCGCGCCCCGAACGACGCGCTCAAGCCGGGCGACCTGCTGGCGATCATCAGCCAGTGGAAGATGCGGTCGATCACGCCGTCCCAGGCGGGCGGCGTCGCGGAGACCGACCGCGAGCACCTGGCGGCGGTCGCCTACCGGCGGTACCAGAACCACCTGAAGAACAGCGGCTCGGTCGACTTCGACGACCTGCTGTACCTGACCGAGGAGTTGTTCCGCAAGTTCCCCAGCGTCCGCCGCGAGGAGGCCGGGCGGTTCGACCACGTGATGGTCGACGAGTACCAGGACACCAACCACAGCCAGTACGAGATTGTCCGCGGCCTGGCGATGGGCCACCGCAACCTGTGCGTGGTGGGCGACGACGACCAGTCCATCTACTCGTGGCGCGGCGCCGAGGTGACGCATATCCTGCAGTTCAAGCAGGACTGGCCCGACGCCAAGGAGGTGCGGCTGGAGAGCAACTACCGCAGCCGCAAGCCGATCATCGACTACGCCAACACGCTGATCGTGCACAACGCGCACCGGCACGACAAGGTGCTCCGCCCCGCCAAGGGCGGCGGCGAGCCCCCCCGCATCATGCAGTACAAGGACGAGGCCACCGAGGCCAAGGAGGTGGTGTGGGACATCGGCCGCAAGGTCGAGACCACCAAGCTCCGCTACCGCGACGTGGCCATCCTGTTCCGCACCAACGAGCAGCCCCGCGCGTTCGAGGCCGAGCTCCGCTCGCAGAACATCCCCTACGTGCTGATCGGCGGCATGAGCTTCTACGACCGCCGCGAGATCCGCGACGTGCTGGCGTACCTCAAGCTCACCGCCAACCCGGACGACGAGCCCTCGCTGCTGCGGATCCTCAACACGCCCCCCCGCGGCATCGGCGACGGAGCCCGCAAGAAGATGATGGAGCAGGCGGTCTCGCGGGGCGTGCCGCTGTGGCGCGTGGTCACCGACGCGGCCAACGTGCCCGGCCTGACCGCCGCGGCCAAGCAGGGCTGCGCGTCGCTGGTCCGCATGGTCGAGGGCTGGAAGGCGGACCAGGGGCCGGTCACGCGGCTGATCGACCGCGTCATCGACGAGGCCCGCTACCGCCAGGAGCTGGACCGCCTGTACCCCGACCCCAACGAACGCGACGCCCGCGTCGCGGCGCTGGGCGAGGTGGTCAACGCCGCCTCGCAGTTCGACGACAAGGAGCGCGACCCCGACGACAAGCAGACGCCGCTGGAGGGCTTCCTCGAAGAGATCGCCCTGGGCGGCCCGGCCGACGGCAACGACAAGGAGTCGCAGCTCGACCAGAACGCGGTCGGCCTGCTGACGCTGCACGCGGCCAAGGGGCTGGAGTTCCCGCACGTGTACCTGGTCGGCATGGAGGAGGGTATCCTGCCGCACCGCCGCTCGATCGAGGCCGACGACGGCTCGATCGACGAGGAACGCCGGCTGGCCTACGTGGGGGTGACCCGCGCCCAGGACCGCCTCACGCTCTCGCTGGCGCTCACCCGCCGCAAGTGGGGCAAGCCTCGCGACAGCATGCCCAGCCGGTTCCTGTACGAGATGACCGGGCAGGCGGAGCGGGCGCCGCACCGCCACCCACGCAACCAGCACGCCAACGGACGGAAGAGGTAGCCATGGACCTAGCCAAAGCAGCGGCCGGCGCGATCGGCGGCGCAGTTGTCGGCGCGGTGGTGTTCGTCCTGCTCGCGCGGATAGGCCTGCACGCCGGCATGCTGATGGGCGCCGGCGCGGGTTGGGGCGTGCAGCTGGCGGTGCGCGACCGGAACCTGGCGACCGGCGTGATCGCGTTGATCGCGGGTCTCGTGTCCTCGGTCCTGGCGGAGTGGCACTGCTTCCCCTTCTTGGCCGACGGCAGCCTGCCATACTTTTTGGCCCACCTGCACGAGGTCAACTTCATCCACCTGCTGCTGCTCGCGGGCGGCGTGGTGGTGGGGTTCTTCTGGGCGAAAGGCTGACGCTCGTCGCGCCGGAGAAGCCCGCTCTTCCGCCGCCAGTGGCTCTCGAGTTCTGGGCACGTCCCTCATTTCACACTGGCAGAGCCGGTGTTGTTCGGCTTACGTGGGGCCGTCGGACGGTGAAGCCGGCGCATGTTGTAGACTCTCGCCTTCAGCGTGTGGGACTACCGATATTGCCCTGTGCCATCCCATTCGTGCTCTGGATCTGGGTAAAAGAACGAACTCGGAGGGGGGTTTTGCCGGTTCGACGTTAGTCTGTCCCGCACACATACAAACCAACCGCCTGGGACCTTTGTCCGCGAGACTATAAGGTCTCGGTTCGAGGACAACCTGGACCACCTTAAGTCGGGTTGATTGCTCTCGTCTCCGTTGCCTCCTTGCTGGGCTGTAGTGTTGCCAACGACAGCGAACGCAAATACGCAGACGACTACGGCCATGAGCCCTATCGTAACGTGTCGTGTGGAAGCTCTAGCCATTCGAACCTCGGATGATCTGGGGCACTACAGGACGTTGCGAACGTGTACATGCTCGGCGCGCCTGAGTCTAATCGATCTGTGCTCAAGCACCAACAATTGGGGAGCCGGGCGCCATGCTCACACCCGGTAGCGGGTGAGCATACTGCTGGTTGAATTGCCGTTAGGCATGCCTACCCACTGTCGCGGGGGTAGGCATGGCGCCCGGCTGAAACACGTCTCGCCGGTGGCTACCAGTTGGCGCCGACGAGGAACCCGGTCGTGTCGAGGCCGAGTTTCAGGCTGCCCTCGACGCGCCACACCTGGGTCTCTCCCTTGAACTGGAACAGGAAGTCGCCACGCGACCACTCGCGTCGGTACTCGAACCCGAGGTACGCCATGCCGGTGGTCATCGTCGTGCCGACATCGTCGTAGCCGTCGATGCCCACGTAGTCCGCCTCGCCCACCAGGTAGGCCAGTCGGCCGCCGCCGATGACGCTCCACTCGCTGCAAGGGGTCGCGTAGTACAGCTGGCGGCCTTCGGCGAACAGAGAAGGCCCGGCGCCGGACCAGCGGTCCTCTCTACCATCGCCGTAGTCGAAGCCGAACGCGGCGATTCGCGAGCCAGCGCCCAGCAAGAGGTCGAAGTCGTCAAGCCGCAGCCGCCGGTAGAGGTCGATGTTCAGGCTGAAGGCGTCGGGGTCCAGGCCGAATCGGCTGGCGTCCGCAGCGAGCGTGGCGACCGACTCGGCGCCGGCGAAGTAGAGGTCGCCCCGCATGCCCAGCCCGCGGGGGTTCTCGTAGCCCAAGAACGGGCGGAACGACGCGCCGACCTCGTCGTCCGTGAGCGCGAAGATGCCGTTGGCGTGCACGAACCGGGTGATGCCGAACTCCACGCCTCCGTACCACGGGTCGTGCCCGATGGCGCCCGGCATCGCGACCGCGGAGGCGGGCTGCACGCTGGGGTCGGTGAGCGCCGCGGGAGCAGCCGGCGGCTCGGGCGCTGCGTGGCCCGCATCGAGGGGGAGGGCGTCGTAGGCTTGTACCGCCGCGAGGCGTTGGCCGGCGACGAGCACCACCACTGCTAGCATCAGGCGAGTGAGGATACGGAGCGTCATCACGGTTGTCCTGGGTTGCGGTTCTCCCGCGACGAGATAGCAAGTTAGCGGCCGTGACGCCACGCCAAAGCGCCGGGCGCCACTGCCAGCTCGTCTGGCAGTGTGAAGCGGGTACCTGGATCGCACTGCTGGACAAGCCAGCAGTGGCGCCCAGCGGCCATCATGCACAGAAGTAGAACGCCAACACTCCTACAAGCCAGCTTTGCGGAGGCTGCACGCCTCATCCAAGCCGCCAATCAACGCCAGGCCTTCGCCAGTTCGTTGTAGAAACCGGCCACCCGGCGTGGTCCAATCGTTAGTGACTAGCGTGCACTTTCCCGGGACGGGCGGCCTTGGCTGCGGCCGCCCTGGGGTGTCTGCTGCGCGGTTGGGTCGTTCGGCCTGCGGCCTTGGAGGAGCACGCGTCGCGTGGGTGGGGGTCCGATAGTGTCCCCTCATGTGGCCCAAATCGGACAAAACCCTGGGCCCCATCCCGCCGGGCTAACGGCAGACGCTGCAATAGAAGGGGGAAACGCGAACTGGGGGCGAGGTGTGCTGGGGGTTTTGTCCGCTTCGCTCGTGTTTTTGGACAAAACGATTCGGACAACGGGGCAGAACCGGGGGCTAGCGCCCTGCGGCTGATTGGGAGGGGCTAAGCCTGGGGCAGGCTTTCCATCAGGGCGCGGTAGCCTTGCACGCCTAGCTGGAGTTGCTCGAGGGAGATCCACTCGTCCTTGGTGTGGGCCTGGGCGATGTCGCCGGGTCCGAGCACCACGCACTTCAGGCCGGCGCCGCCGTAGTGGTTGGCGTTGGTGGTGTAGGGGGCGCCGTGCACGGTGGACGCGATGCCGGCGGCGTTGAGCACCGACGCGACGTGCTCGCTGAGCGGGCCGTTGAGCTCGGGGCCCATAGGCGGGGCGGTCTCGACATCGTCGAAGGAGTACTCCAGCCGGTTGTCGCGGGCGGCGAGCGCGTCGAGCGCGGCGCGGATGCCGGCCAGCGCCAGCTCGCCGTCCTGCCCGGGGGTCAGGCGGTGGTCGATGGTCACCTCGCAGCGGGGCGGCACCACGTTGTGCTCCGACCCGCCGCGGATCACGTTGATGCTGCAGGTGGAGCGGCCGGTGAGCGGGTGCGTGGCGTCGAGGCCGGCGATGTACTGGTCCTCGATCGCGGTGACCGCGCGGGCCATGGTGCTGATCGCGTTGAGGCCCTGCTCCGGCGAGCTGGAGTGCGCGGCGCGGCCGTGGGTGGCCAGCCGGATGCGGACGTAGCCGTTGGCGGCCCGCACCACGTTCATCTGCGTGGGCTCGCCGACCACCACGGCCGCGGGCGACCAGCCGAGCTTCGCGAGGTCGCGTTCCAGGAAGGCGCGGGCGCCGACCTGGCGGGCCTCCTCGCCGACGGTGAACAGCAGGGCCAGGTTGGCGGGCGCCGTGCCGGCGGCGGCCGCCTCGCGGAGCGCCCACAGCATGGCGGCGCCGGTGCCCTTGGTGTCGCACGCGCCGCGGCCGTACAGGCGGCCGCCTTCGATGTGGGCGCCGAGCGGGTCGATAGTCATCCCCTCGATGCCGACCGTGTCGAGGTGGCTGTCGAACAGCCACCACGGCGCATCGGGCTGGCGGGGGCCGGTGACCAGCACGTTGGGCGCGCCGCCGGGCACGTGCAGCTCGGTAACCGCCAGGCCCCAGCCGCTGGCCAGCCCCGCGACGTATGCGCCCAGCGGCTGCTCGGCGTCGGGGCGGCCGGAGGTGCGGGGGGTCACGGAGTCGAAGCGCACCATCGCCTGCAGCAGTTCCAGGCAGCTGGTTGGTGGGGCGGGGGGCATAGCGGCGGGGCAGTGTACGGGGCGGGGCCCTGGCGGTAAGCTCTCGGGCGGACACGAAGGCGTATTCTAGCAGAAGGCAGCCCGGATGAAGATCACGCGTTTTGAGGACCCGCTCGGCCTGGTTCACTATGGCTGCCTGCAGCCGGACGGCGGCATCACGCTGCTGGACGGCGACCCGCTGCACTCGCCGATCGACACCGGCAAGCCGGCGCAGGTCGCCAAGCTGCTGGCGCCGATCGAGCCGGTCGACATCCTCTGCATCGGGCTCAACTACGCCAAGCACGCCGAGGAAGGGGGCAAGCCCTGCCCGGAGCACCCCGTGCTTTTCATGAAGACCACCTCCGCCGTGCAGAACCCGGGCGACCCGGTGGTGCTGCCCCGCGCCCTGCGGAGCGACAAGGTGGACTACGAGTGCGAGCTGGTGGTGGTGATCGGCGGCGACTGCAAGAACGCCACCGAGGAGGACGCGCTGAGCTACGTGGCGGGCTACACCTGCGGCAACGACATCAGCGCCCGCGACTGGCAGTCGCAGTGGGGCGGGGGCCAGTTCTGCCGCGGCAAGACGTTCGACACCTTCGCGCCGCTGGGCCCCTGCCTGGTCACGCCCGACGAGCTGCCCGAGCCCAACAACCTGGCCATCAAGACCACGCTCAACGGCCAGGTGATGCAGGACTGGACCACCGCCGACATGATCTTCAGCGTGAGGAAGCTGATCGCGTTCCTCAGCGGCAGCACCACGCTGCGGGCGGGAACGGCGCTGTTCACCGGCACGCCGCACGGCGTGGGCTTCGCCCGCCAGCCGCCGGTCTGGCTGCAGCCGGGCGACACGGTCACGGTCGAGATCGAGGGGATTGGGGAGCTGACGAACCCTGTGGTGGAAGAAGAGGTTTGAGAAGTTAGGAACTTAATGCGGGTGCCAGGGGCGCTCCGCGACAGCGGAAGCCCCCGAGAGGTACTCGCCGCGTATTGCTGGCCGTCGGGGGCTTCCCTAGCGGGAGCGCCCCCGGCACCCGGCGGGTAGGAAGGCGCCCGGCTAGCAAAATATGCCAAGCCGCTGCACCCGCTCGAAACGGATAAGTGGGAAGCAAAACCTTCGCTTGCAAATGGGTGGAAGCTCGCCATGGTCGATAAAGTTGTTTGCAAGGCATCCGGTTGTTCCAACCTGATTCAGGAAACTACCGCGGCCCGTACTGGTGGGCGCTGTATGCCTTGTGTCCAGGCGGCGGCCAAAAAGGAGCGTGACGAGTACATCCGCAAGAACCGTCGAGACTTCAACGAGTTTGAAGGTGTCACCGATGTTGTTGAGGCTCTTAAGGTTATTCACAAGCCACGCAAGTACGACCCGCTCATCAACTGGATTCCCCATCCGACGCCAACCGATGAGCTATATCTCGGTCTAAGTGAGTCTGAGCAGAGTCGGCTGACTGAATACGCGAAGGGCCTCGTTGGAACTGAACGCAACCAAGAGGCGGAAGAAATATGCCTTTGCTTGTCAGCTTTCACCAGCACACCACTAGATGCGTGTTTGAGACGGCTCGTTTCGTACGGTCGGATTCTGCCAAGTCTTGCGTTCCGTAACGCCCCCGTTGATGTACGTGATGAGTTAGTTGAGAGAGTTGAATGCGATGCATGTAGCCGCGGCCCCGCGCTTCTAGCGCTGGCATGGATTGGTGATTCGACGGTAGTGGAGCATTTTCGCAAGTGGCGAAGCGAGAAACCCGCTTGGGGTGATTCGCTGTTCATTCCTCCGGAAGACTACTCGCGTGAGGCAGGTTGGGAGCTAACGCCTGAAGGCAATAGGCGTGATCTTGTCTTTCCTCAATGCCATGCTCTTGAAAGTGGAGCATCAAACACAGCGGAGCCGTTCCGGGCTATCAGCGAGCGCGGCGACCATTGTCCTTGGTGCTCGTCTAAACTTACGAATCTCTTCCAAGTAGAGTTGGCGGCGTTTGGTCTCCCCCACACCGACGCTTGCCGAGACCAAGTTGAGGTTCTCACCTGCGAAGTCTGTACGGCATTTGGAACCGTCTTCAGCAGCATTGACCGCAATGGCAGCACAGTTTGGTCGCCAAGAAACGTGCGGCCAGAATACCTGCCCGATGATTCAGACGCGTGGGGTAGACTGCCTCAAGGCAGTTTGCGTGTTGGCAAAGGTCGCTCAGCATTGCATTCAGCAGACCAATTCCTTCCGACAAGGTTCTCCCAGATTGGTGGGTACCCCACTTGGGTTCAGGATTCAGCATACCCGAAGTGCTTGGAATGCAGCCAAACGATGATGTTTCTTGCGCAGGTTGACCGCCAGGACATCGAGCAATATTCCGAAGGAATGTTCTTCGCTTTTGTTTGCCTTGATTGCTTGGCAACAGCTACCGTTTACCAGCAAACTTAGAGTAGGAATCGTTGAGGATGTCCCATCAACCGGCGGGTGGAACGCCGCTTGTCAGAAGCGACACCGACGTTCACCCGGCTGATGTTTGTTGGCTGGCGAGCTTTGCCGCGGGCGAAAGTCGCTGCCACCCGCGTAGGCCGTTTATGCGATGAGCGCGGGCGCCGGGGGCGCTCCGCGACAGCGGAAGCCCCCGAGAGGTACTCGCCGTGTCTTGCTGGCCATCGGGGGCTTCCCTAGCGGGAGCGCCCCCGGCACCCGGCTAAGAACTAGGCTGCTCGAGCGTGATCAGCGTGAGCTCGGGTGGGCAGAAGTAGCGGAACGGCGCCAGTGAGCCGGTGCCGCGTGTGACGTGCATGATGGTGTCGCCGCGGCGGAACGTGCCGCACGCGTACCGCGTGCCGTGCAGGCTGGGGGTGAGCACCGGGCCGAGCGGCGGGAACTGGACCTGCCCGCCGTGGTTGTGCCCGGCGAGCATCAGGTCGGCGCCGCGCTCGACGGCCCAGCCGAACTGGTCGGGGTTGTGGGCGACCACCAGCCGCAGGTCGGGGTCGGCGTTGGCGCCTGGGTCGGTGAATTCGGCGGGCGGCCCGAACCAGGGGAGCTCGTTGCCGGCGATCTGGATCACGTGGTTGTTGTGCTCGACTTGCGCCGCCTGGCGGCTCACGTCGACCGCGCCCACGGCGTCCAGCGCGCGGCGTACCGCGGCGTGGTCACACTTTTTGTCGTGGTTGCCCAGCACGTAGTGCACGCCCAGCGGCGCCGTCAGGCGGCCGTAGGTGTCGGCGACCCACGGGGTGCAGTGGTCCTTCTCGACGAGGTCGCCCGCCAGGATGACCAGGTCGGGGCGCCAGGCGTTGGCCTGCTCGATGATCTTCTGGTAGAGCTCGATGCCGAACCTGCCCGACATGTGCAGGTCGGCCAGGAGGGCGATCTTCAGCCCGGCCAGCTCGCCCGGGAGCCGCGGCAGGCCGAGCGTGAGCCGCTCGACCGAGAGCGTGAGCACCTGGTTACCCGGCAGGCGGCAGAACGCGCGGGGCACGGGGTTGGCGATCCCGAGGCCGAGCTCGGGACGGAAGTCGATCCGCTCGGCGGTGACCGACTTGGATACCGTCCGCCGCTCGGGGTGCAGGCGGAGCCAGACCTGGTGCACGATCGACAGCACCGTGAGCGGCGCCATCACCCACGCGTAGGCCGCTAGCGCGGTCGACTGCCGCACGGCGGGCCAGCCGCCGGCCGCCCACAGCCACGCCGCCCACAGCGGCACGCCGGCCAGCGCCACGGCGCTGATCATCGTCAGCGCGTCCACCACGCGGTGGTTCCAGCCGCAGGCGTGCGTGCGGTTCACGAAGCCGACCCAGAACACCACGTGGCCGACGAGGGCCAGCAGGACGAACACGAGCAGCGGAATCGGGGGCATAAACCGGGGCGGGGGAGGGCGGGGCCGATCGGCGATCAGCTGATGGGCTCGCCGGACAGCACCCGCTCAACGGTCTGCAGCAGCTGGTCAAGCCGGAAGGGCTTGTAGAGCACTTCCTTCAGCCCGGCCTTGCGGGCGTTGACGATCGAGTGGCCCGGGTCGTAGCCGAAGCCGGTCATCAGGATCATGGTCCCGACGTCAATGTGCTCCTGCAGCTTGGTGAGCAGCTCGAAGCCGCTCATGTCGGGCAGGCGGATGTCGGCCAGGATGGCGTCGTACTCGTGCCCGGCGCCGAGGTTGCGGACCATGTAGAGCGCCTCGTTGCCGTCGTGCGCGGTCTCGACCACGCACAGGTAGCGTTCGAGCAGGTCGTGCGCGGCGCTCCGCACGGCCTCGTCCTCGTCGACCACCAGCACCCGCTTGCCGCTGAGCACCGGGTGGGGCTCGGTGCGCGAGCCGGCGGCGCGGGCCTCGATGGGCGCGAGCGACTGGCCCACCTTCTGGATCACCTGCTTGATGTCGCGGGCGTTGCGGAGGATGCGGTGCAGCCGCTCGGCCACGGCCGGCTCGTGCCCGATGTACCGCTCCATCACGTTCACGGCGTCGTTGAGGATCTCATCGACCGGGATAGCCACGGCGCTGTGGATGGCCTCGACGCTGGCGGCGGCGGTGGTGGCCTTCTCGGCCGCCAGCAGCTCTAGCGTGTTGAGCGCCACAGCCAGGTCGCGTGCGAAGATCTCGAGGAACTGGCGGTCGCTCTCGGAGAACGCGGCGGTTTCCGGGCTCTCCACGTTGAACGTGCCGATCACCTGCTCGTGCAGCATCAGCGGCACGGTCAGCGAGCTGCGGGCGTCCTGGGCGCCCTCGATGTACAGCGGGTCCTCGCGGATGTCCTCGCAGAGGTAGCTCTTGCCGGTGGCGGCGACGAAGCCGGTCACGCCGTTGGCGTTGGTGTCGGCGCGCAGCTCGCGGGCCTCGGCCTCCGGCTTCATGCCGACCGCCAGCAGGGGCTGCAGCCGGCCGGTCTCTTGGTTGAGCATGCGGATCTCAACCACGTCGAAGTTCAGCACCGCCTGGGTGCAGTGCAGGATGTTTTGCTTGAGCAGGTCGATCCGCTCGTCGACGTCCATCTCCGCGACCTCGTCGGTCGTCAGGTCCGCCAGCTCGACGCCCGCCTGGTGGATGGCGGCGATCTTCTGCTGCTGGAGCATCTCGTCGGAGATGTCGCGGATGGTGACCACCAGGTGCTCGGTGCGGCCGGTCGCGGGGTCGATGACCGGCGCCGCGTGCACCCGGAAGTAGACGTTGTCGTCGCGTTGCAGCGTCGACGCGCTCGCCTTGCCCGAGGCGAACGCGGTGTGGAAGGGGCAGAAGTCGGGGCCCAGGATCTCCGGGTTGCCCAGCAGCGAGTAGAAGTTCTGGCCGAGCACGGTCTCCTGACCGGTCCACTCGCGGAGCTTGCCGTTGCCCCAGATCACCACGTTCTTGGCGTTCAGCAGCACGACCCCGTCGGGCATGCCCTGCAGGATCCGCTCGTTCTGTAGCAGCCGCCCCGGGTCGAGGGCCCGGGCAAACTGCTGGGTGTCCGCGTAGACGGCCGTGAAGCCCCCGGTGGCCAGCTGGGCTAGCGCGCGGACCGGGGTCGAGACGTTCACAATCTCCAGGCCCGGCGACGATAGCGCCTCGCGGAGGTCGGCGGCGGAGCGTTCGGTAGCCCCCAAGCAGAGCACGCGGGGGTGGGAGGGCTGAGGACTGTCTGACCCGTTGGGATCCGTCACCGCCGCGACCTGTGGGAGGGGGGAAGGGCCTGTGGGCAGCGGCGCCGCAACAGCGGAACTGGCGCCGCGTGGTCTGAGGGGTACAATCTCGACGGACCGTGCGATCCGCCCCGCGTCTGAATTATAGGGGTCCCTGCTAGGGCTCACAAGAAGAACGGCCCACGCAGGCCATCCTTCTTCCCTAAGATTCATCGGCCCCGCCGCCGACACGATCCACCCGGGGGGCAACAGCGGCCTGGAATTTCTCCCCCCGCCGGCCGCTGCGAACGCCCCCAACCCTACAGAGCGTCCCCGCCGCTAGACCACCCCCACCCGATCCCCAGAAGCCCTCCCGAATGGACTCCCAGCCCGCCTCGTTGCGGAACGTCGCGATTATCGCCCACGTTGACCACGGCAAGACCTCGCTCGTCGACAAGCTGCTCTACCAATCCGGCCGCTACCGCCAGGAGCAGCTGGACAAGCTGGCCGGCGGCCAGCACGGGCTGGTGTTCGACTCCAACGACCTGGAGCGCGAACGCGGCATCACCATCTTCAGCAAGAACTGCGCAGTCGAGTACCAGGACCTCAAGGGCGACCGGTACCGGTTCAACCTCATCGACACCCCGGGCCACGCCGACTTCGGCGGCGAGGTCGAGCGGGTGCTCACCATGGCCGACGGGGTGCTGCTGGTGGTGGACGCGTTCGAGGGGCCGATGCCGCAGACGCGGTTCGTGCTGCAGAAGGCGCTCGGCCTGGGGCTCCGTCCGATCGTGGTGGTCAACAAGGTGGACCGCCCGGACTCCCGCCCGGACGAGGTCGTGAGCGAGGTGTTCGACCTGCTGGTCGACCTGGGCGCCGACGACGACGCGCTGGACTTCGCCACGGTGTACGCGTCGGCGCGGCAGGGCTGGGCGTCGCTCGACCTGGACGACCGGACCGGCGACATGCGGCCGCTGCTCGAGACCATCGTCCACCGCGTCCCCCCGCCGGAGGTCGACCAGGAGGGGCCGGCTCAGATGCTGGTCACCACGATCGACTTCTCCGAGTTCGTTGGCCGGATCGGGATCGGCCGGGTGAGCCGCGGCACGCTCGGCAACCGGCAGAAGGTGAGCGTTGTCGAGCGGGACGGCGAGGTGACCAGGCAGCAGATCGGGCAGTTGTTTACGTTCGACGGCCTCGACCGCAAGGAGACCCAGGCCGTTGGGGCGGGCGACCTGTGCGCCGTGGTCGGACTGGACCCGGTCAACATCGGCGACACCGTCTGCGACCTCGACAACCCCGAGGCGCTGCCCGGCGTTGAGATCGACGTGCCCACCCTGCACATGACCTTCCGTGTGAACGACGGCCCGCTCTCGGGCCGCGAGGGCAAGTACCTCACCAGCCGCCAGCTCAAGGAACGCCTGGAGAAGGAGCTGCGGTCGAACGTCGCACTGCGGGTCGAGACCGGCGACACGATGGAGCAATTCCGGGTGTCGGGCCGCGGCCTGATGCACCTGGGCATCCTGATCGAGAACCTGCGTCGCGAGGGGTTCGAGCTCTGCGTCGGCAAGCCGCAGGTGGTGCTCAAAGAGGAAGACGGCGAGCGGCTCGAACCCATCGAGCAGCTCGTGATCGACGTGCCCGACGACCACTCCAACGCGGTCATGGCGCTGCTGGGCGACCGCCGCGCCCAGATGCTGAAGATGGGCCGCAAGTCGGGCGCGTCCGGTTTCACCCACATGGAGTTCTCCATCCCCGCCCGGTCGCTGATCGGGCTGCGGAGCCGCGTGCTCACCGCGACCGCGGGCAACGCGATCATGCACCACACGGTCATCGGGTTCGAGCCGTCGCGTGGCGAGCTGCCGGACCGCGCCAACGGCGTGCTGATCGCCAGCGAGGCGGGGCCCGTCACCGCTTACTCGCTGGACGCGTTGTACGACCGCGGCGTGTTCTTCGTCGAGCCGGGCGACGTGGTCTACGAGGGCCAGGTGGTCGGCGAGAACTGCAAGGCGGGCGATCTGGTCGTCAACGTGGTGCGGGGCAAGAAGCTGACCAACGTCCGAGCCGCCGGCAAGGACGACAACTCGCAGGTCCGCCCGGCCCGCCGGATGTCGCTCGAGGAGTGCCTGGAGTACATCGACGAGGACGAGCTGGTCGAGGTGACCCCGTCCAGCGTGCGGCTCCGCAAGATGATGCTGAAGGAGTCCGACCGGCGGCGCGAGTCGCGACGCCTGGCGCAGGTGTAGCGGCCGGGGCGGGGTCGATCCCGCGTGACCCGCACGACCGGAAATCTGGCGCCGCGGGTTGCGGTCTCGCGTCGTGCGCGAGCTAGACTCCCGATAGAGCCCACCGAGGTTTGAGGGTTTTTAGGCACCGGGCTCGCTAGGGGACACCAATATGTTCGGGCAAGCTAGCCGCACCGGGCGCCGTCAGCGGCGGACCGGTGGCGCCGCGTTTCAACTCATCGCCTTTGTGCTAGTCGCCGGCCTCGGCGCCTGGCTGGGCGCCCGCTACGTCGGCGTGGACGTCGAGCACATCGCGTACACCGCGCTCGACGAGACCAAGCTCATCGAGCACATCCCCGAGGACTGGCGGCCCGACGCGCCCCAGGCCGAGGAGGCGGAAGGCGAGGCCGGCTTCGTCGCCGAGCAGCGCGCCGCTGAGCTCCAGTCCGAACTGGAGGTGCTGCGGTCCGAGGTTTCCGTGATCCAGCAAGGCGTGAACGGCCCGGCGGCGGACGACCAGCAGCCGGCCATCGAGGGCGAGGATGGCGCCCCCTCGGTCCGCGAGGCGACCCTGGCGTACTGGACGCGGCTGCGGCAGATCGCCACCGAGGTGACCGAGCTGCACGACGGCGTGGAGCCCGGTCTCGAGGCCGCCACGGCCTCGGCCGTGTTCAGCATCCGCCAACGGGCCTTCGACTACGGCGCCAGGGCGATCGAAGCGGTGGACGACAGCGAGGTGGATCAGCAGGCCGTTGATGCAGGTCACCGCATCGCCAAGTGGTACCGATCGGGCGGCGAACTGTACCGTCAGGCCTCGGAAGTCTGGGAGGGCCGGGTGGCCGGCGGCGCCGGCGGCGCCGGCGAGGAGGCCCAGCGGTCGCTGGAGAGCGCACGCACCCAGCACGCCCGCGAGGCCGAGCTCGTCCGCGAGCTGACCGGTCGCACCGAGGAGATCCTGATGCGGCGATACGCCGTTCAGTTCCCCGTGCTGAGCATCTAGCCCGGCACGCGCGGGGGGAGCGGTTGCGCTGGTTGTCCGGAGGCCAGCGGTCGTGATGGAAAAGGGGCCGCGGCAGGCCTGATGGCCGCTGGCGGGGGTGCGGAGTTCGTTGCCTAGGCCAACTGCGGCGACTAGGATGAGGGGAATCGGATAAACCGTATCCGCCCCTCGAACGCCTCGCTTGAACCGCCATCCGGAGATTCCCTTCCCATGCGTAAGTGCTTGAATGTGCTGCTGGTCTTTGTGCTGACCATCAGCCTCTCGATTGACTATGCCACAGCCGGATGGTTGCTGCGTGGTTGTCGCACGCCGGCTCCCTGCTGCGAGCCCGCAACGGTGGAGTGCTGCGAGGTGGTCGCGCCATCGTGCTGCGAAGTCGTGGTCGAGAGCGCGCCGGTTGAGTCCGACTGCGGGTGCGCTTCGGTGGCGTCTGAAGAGGTGGTGGTGAGTGAGCCGGCCGCTGAGCCGACCGCCCCCGAGCCCACGCCGGCCGCGACCTTCAAGCCCGAGCAGGACTGGTCGTCCGCCGAGGTCGAGCCGAGCCCGGCCGACGCGCCGGCGCCCAACCCCGCCGACCCGGAGCCCGCGGCTACCGCGGTCGAGATCGTTCCGCAGCCCGCGCCGGTCACGCCGCCCCCGGCCATCGAGGCCGAGGACGACGTCCCGCCGCTGCCCGTCATCGACGACGAGCCGGTTGAGGAGCCGATGCCCGAGGTCGTGGAAGAGCCGATGGACGACCTGTTCGGCGACGAGCCTTCCATGGAAGAAGAGCCCATGACCGATGAGCCGCCGGCCGATGACTTGTTCGGCGAGCCCGCTGCCGAAGAGGCGATCCCGACCGACGACCTGTTCGGCGACCCGGCGCCTGCTGACGAAGCCGCCGCCGATGACCTGTTCGGTGACGAACCGGCCGTTGAGGAAGAGCCGATGGTTGAAGAGGCCCCCGCCGACGACCTGTTCGGCGATGAGCCCGCCATGGAAGAAGAGCCGGCCGTCGAGGAGGAGGGCTCGCTGGACGACTTCTTCTCCGCCCCGGCCGAGGAAGAGCCAATGGCCGAAGAGGCGCCCGCCGACGATCTGTTCGGCGATGAGCCCGCTATGGAAGAAGAGCCGGCCGTCGAAGAGGAAGGCTCGCTGGACGACTTCTTCTCCGCCCCGGCCGACGAAGAGCCGATGGCCGAAGAGGCGCCCGCCGACGATCTGTTCGGCGATGAGCCCGCTATGGAAGAGGAGCCGGCCGTCGAGGAGGAAGGCTCGCTGGACGACTTCTTCTCCGCCCCGGCCGACGAAGAGCCGATGGCCGAAGAGGCGCCCGCCGACGACCTATTCGGCGAAGAGCCCGCCATGGAAGAACCGGCCGACGAGGACATTGGCGGCCTGTTCGGCGATGAGGAAGCCCCCGCCGACGAGGAGACGCCTGCGGACGACGACTCGGGCGGCCTCGATGACCTGTTCGGCGATGACCTGTTCAGCAAGGCCGAGCCGATCCTCCGTCAGCCTGGCGGACTCAACAGCCCCGAGATGCGGACGTGGGTCGACAACACCGGCCTGTACCGCACCCGCGGTCGCCTGGTGAGCGTCGCTGACGGCGCGGTTAAGCTGCTCAAGTCGAACGGCCGCACCAGCACCGTGCCGTTCTCCCGCCTGAGCACCAACGACCTGAGCTTTGTGAACCTGCAGGCCTCGGCTCAGCAGAGCTTGGCCGTGATGCGGACCGCTCAGCGGTAGTCGCTCACCGCAGATGCACCAATTGAATCCAAGCCGTCGGGGGTACGCCCCCCGGCGGCTTTTTTCATGTGCCGGCTTCGCCGGTCAGCCGCGCGTGGACCCGATCGGCCGCTTGCTGACCGCTGTGAACGCACTGCGGCACGCCAACGCCGCGGTACGCCGCCCCGGCCAGCCCCAAGCCTGGGTGACGGTCGGCGAGCGCAAAGATCTCGTCGACCAGGGCGTTGTGACCCAGGTGGTACTGCGGCATCCGACGCGGCCAGCGGGCGATGACGACCCGCTCGGGTTCACCGGTCAGGCCACACAGCTCACGGAGTTCCTCGAGAGCTAATCGCTCGAGATCGGCATCGGGCAACTCGGCGAGTTCCGGCTGCAGCGCGCCGCCCACGAACACTCGGATCAGCAGCCGCCCGCTGGGGGTGCGGTCGGGGAACTTCAGACTCGAGAAACTGGCGGCGATGATCCTCCGGCCCTCGGCGGCTGGGACCACAAATCCGAACCCGGTGGGCAGGCTCGGCAGCTGGTCTTCCCTGACGCCCAAGCAGACGATCGACGAGCCGGCGTAGGGGATCTGGTCCAAGAGGCTGCTCAAGTCGGGGTCGACCCCGGTGAGCAGCGCCGCCGCCGCGTACGACGGGGTGGCGACAATCACGCCATCAAACTCATGGGGATCGGCGTCGGGCGCCTCGACCCGCCAACCGCGGGCGGTCTTCTGGATGGCGCGGACCTCCGCCGCCACCCTCACGGCGCCGGCGGGCAGACGCCGCACGGCGGCGTCGACAATCGATTGCATGCCCTCACGCGGCGCGACGAACTGCGAGTACCGTGCGCCGCTCTCGCCGCGCACTCTGTTCTCTTGCCGCCGCGCGGCCAGGAACAGGCTGCCGTGCTCGCGTTCCTGCTCGACGAACTGCGGCATGGTGGCCTGCATGCTGAGCTTCTCGGGGTCGGCCGTGTAGATGCCGGCCAGGAGCGGCTGCACCAGCCTCTGGAATGCTTCCTCCCCGACGCGTCGACGAGCGAACGACGCGACGCTCTCGTCCGAGTCGTCCCGTTTGCGGGGAACAAACGGCTCGCAGAGCAGCCGCAGTCGGCCCCGCCAGCTCAGCAGCGGCGTCCGCAGGATCGGCACGATCGTCCGCGCGGACATCAGCAGGAACCCTTCCGGCGTAGGCGTCACGCGGCCGAGGTTGACCACCAGCGCCCTGCGGCGGGCGGGGTCGGTCTCGAGCAGCTGGTCCGCTACGCCGAGCGTCTCGCAGAGCTGAGTGGCGTAGGGGAGCTTGGTGAGGAAGTTGTCAGCCGACTGCTCGATTAGCCAGCCGTTGTCGCGCAGGGTGCGAAGCACGCCGCCGGGCTGCGGCTGGGCCTCGAAGACCGTCACCTCCGAAGCGGGCGAAAGCTCGCCCAGCCTGACCGCCGCGGAGAGGCCGGCGATTCCGCCGCCAACAATCGCGACTCGTATCGGGGTGGGGGAGGGGGGCGGCATTACTCACGTGGCGGCGGGCGTGTGCTAGAGGCCTCCAGCATACCCTCGGGCCGCTGGAGTCAGAAGCGGCGGCGGCTTGTCGGTCGTGCGGAGGGCGCTAGTATCTGGATGTTAGCCGATCGTTCCTACTCAGCCTGTGCGAGGCGCCACATGGCGAGCCAGCCCACCGACACCGAACCGCCACGCTGCCCCGCATGCAGAGTCGCTGTCGAGCCCGGCATGCCGGCCTGCCCGGCCTGCGGCGAGAAGCTGTACGTCGAGCATCCGGGCGCGTTCCCGCGGGACGCCCGCGCCGTGGACGAAGAAGCCTACCGCCGCGCGCAGGACGAGGCGTAGCGGCGCCCTACCACCAGTGCCGGCCGCGGGGGCTCCAGGCCCAGTAGCCGCTGGGGCGGCCGCCGTAGCGCGCCTCCATGCCGCACGTGATGGTCAGGTTGTTCATCGTGTCCGTGCCATTAGCGCCCAGTGCGAGGTTGTCGACCACCTCCAGGCGCCACGCCAGCCAGCGTCGGGTCTGGTGCTTGACGCCAACGCCGAAGGGGATGGTAAACAGGTGCTGCTGCTGCCGCACGCCGTTGATGTTGGTGAACTCGAGGTCGGTCAGGCCCATCCCCATCCGCCAGTAGGGGCGGATCTTCGAGTCGCCCCACGGGTAGTACATCAGGCTGACATCGGTCAGAAACATGTTGTCGGGTTCGCCCCCGCCGAGGTTGGGCGTCGACCACCCGAGCCGCGCCTGGGCGCCCCAGTAGTGGTCCCAGTCCCACCCCGCCGTGACCGCGGCGAAGTGGTCGTGCGCGCCGCTGACGCCGTTGGCGGCGTTGCCGGTCATCAGGAACGCGCCGAAGTCGAGCGACACCTCGTACGGCCGGTTAAGCCAGCTGGTGCCCCGCAGCGGCTGACCGAGCCCGGTCGCCCGGCCGTGCGTGAACGAGTTGCGAGAAGAGAACTCGTGCAGGCGGGCCAGCGAGTCGGTGAGCCATTCGCCCGAGCTGGTCTGCCATTCCGCGGCGTCGTAGCAGTCGGTGCAGGCGCCGTCGACCTGGTCGCGGGGCGTAGCGAAGCTGTCCGGCGTGAGGGGGGGGCCGTCTTCGGCCGGCGTGGGCAGCGTTTCTTGCTGCGGCGCCCTGGTTGGCGCGGGCTGGGCGCGCGACTCCCCACGCAAGCACGCGGCAGCGAGCAGCATACAGACCAGCCGCAGCAGGTAGACCGTCCTCACGATGGGCGCTCCGGGGCCGTCACCCGAAACCGGGCGGTGGGGCAGCCGGGCGGACGTACCCGCCGACCGGCCGCCGGAAAACAAGGCGGCGGAGGTTAGCGGGCGCAGGGGGCGCCGTCAATGCGAGGGCGGCCGCGTGCTAGCGGTCCTGGGCGAGGCTGCCGCCGATCGGGCGGACCGGCGACTCGGCGCCCTGGGTGGCGTCGGCGACTTCCTTCTCGGGCTCGCCCTGTTCGACCGACTGCTCGATCGTGGCGTACGCCGTGCAGCTGGCGGCGTAAGCGTCGCCGCGGTCGGTGCGGATGATGATAGGCGCCTTGAGGTCGCCGGGCTCGGCAGTGGCGTCGAACTCGACGGTCACGATGTGGTGCTCCTTGGCGTCTTCGTCGGTGCTGAACCGGAAGGCCTTGTTCTCGCACTCGATACTGACCACGCGGAACGGGGTCTTGCCGCGGACGATCAGCCGCTTCTTGGCGGACTGCCCCTCCTCGACCTTGCCGAACACCAGATTGGCCGGCGCGACGGAGATCTCAGGCACAATCCGGCCCTCGACGTCGATCGGCACGCGGGGGTTGCTCGAGTCGTTCGTGACAATCGCCAGCTGCTCCTTCACCAGCCCGGGCGTGGCGCCCTCCTTCAGGCGGGCGAGCAGGTCGTACACCACGCGGCCGCCCGAGCGGTGACGCTCAGTCAGCTCCACTTCAAGGTTGTCGCTGGCGCTGCGGACGTCCTCGATCTTCCAGCTCGACCGGCCCGAGTGGGTGACGGTCACCCGCTTCTCGAGCGTGTCGCCCTGGTCGACTTCGCCGAACACAATGGCGCCCGGCTCGAACACCACGTCGCCGCGGATGTTGCCGTGCACGCGGAGCTGAACCTGACCCCGGTAGGTCGAAACCTTCGGGCTCTTCACCTCCAGGTCGACCGTCAGCGTAGCGCTGTGCAGGCCGGTGAAGGTGCGGGTATTGAACTTAGCCAGCACGTAGCCCTTCTCCCAGGTCTTGATCCAGTCGGTGGTCTCGATCGAGGGGGAGGTGCAGCCGCAGCTGGAGCGGACGCTCAGCAGGCGGATGTCTTCCTTGTACTTGTTGGTCACCTCGAAGCGGTAGACCGTGTCAGAACCCCGGGCGACGGCCCCAAAGTCGTGGTCGACTTTGTCGAACATCTCCTTTGCCCACTGCTGCGCGTGGCAGGCGGGGGCCAGGACGAGGGTGGCAAGCAGAATCAGGCACACTCGCAGATGCATCGCAGGCTCGCTCCTAAAATGCAGCGCCGGGCCGGTCTTCGGCGGGACGCTGTGGTACCAGGGCTGGGGGGATAGCCGGGCACGCGGGGATTCCGATCCCACACATGGGCTAATTTTCACCTTTTTCACAGCATTGGGAAGGCCACTTAGATTGTGTCGCCTGCCCAACTCGCGGAAAGCATAGGTCGCCCCAATGCCGCTGCCGGGCTTGTTTGTTAGAATCGGCCCGGTTCCGGCTATTTCTGACAGATAACCGCTAGCGGAAGCTAATCGCCCTCGGGTTTTGCCCTCCTCCGTGGACCACTGGACACCCCTAGGCTTTGCAGCCCGCGCATCTTATGGCGAACCACGGTGTAGTAGCGATTATCGGGCCGGGGCTCATCGGGGGATCCATCGGCCTCGGCCTGCGGGCGAACGGGATCGCCGAACGCACCATCGGCGTCACGCGGTCCGACGCGTCGACCAAGCGGGCGTTGACCGCCGGTGTGGTGGACGTGGCGACCACCGACCTGGGGGCCGCTTGTGCCGAGGCCGACTTGATCGTCGTTTGCACCCCCGTGAGCGGTGTGCCCGCCGCCTGTCAGCAGGCCGCAGCGGCCGCCCGCCCCGGGACGGTGATCACCGACGGCGGCAGCACCAAGAAGCGTCTGGTCGAAGCGGTTGAACAGGCGTTGGACGGGTCCCCGGTCAGGTTTGTCGGCAGCCACCCGCTTGCAGGCGACCACAAGTCTGGGCCAGAATCTGCCCGGGCCGACCTGCTAGCAGGCCGAGTGGTGGTGGTGACCCCGACCCGGCACACCGACGCGGACGCCCTGGAGGTCGTCAAGCGACTGTGGGCCGGGCTGGGCGCCCGAGTGGAGTCGATGTCGCCGGCGGAGCACGACGCCGCGCTCGCTAAAACCAGCCACGCGCCGCACGTGATCGCCGCCGCCCTGGCCGCCGCAACCCCCGAGGAGCTGCTGGGCCTGACCGGCGGCGGGTGGCGCGACACCACGCGTGTCGCTGCAGGCGGCGCCGGCCTGTGGCGCGACATCCTGCTGGACAACCCGCAGGCGACCCTCCAAGCCCTGGAAGCGTTTACCGAGCAGCTCGGCCGGCTGCAGCAGGCGATCGCGGACAACGACCGCGACGCCACCTACCGACACCTCGAAGAAGGGAAGCTCCGCCGCGATGCTCTGGGAAGTTGATATCCACCCCGCCCCCACCGAAGCCGACCGCGCCGCCGAGCGCCTGGTCGCCTCCGCCCGGCAAGCCGGCTACGGCGAGCAGCTGAACGCGGCTACCGCCCGGGCGTTCCTGATCCAGGGCGAGCACCTCGGCGAGGACCAGGTGCAGCGGATCTGCGACGAGCTGCTGTGCGACCGCGTTGTGGAGCGCGCCGAGTTCGCCCCCGTGGGCGACGACCGGCTGCTGGCCACGCCCGCTCGCCTCGCAGGCGACGCGACGCTGGTGCAGGTGCTTCCCAAGCCGGGCGTGATGGACCCGGTCGCGCTCAGCACCGAGACCGCCATCGCCGACCTGGGCATCGAGCGACCGCTGGTCCGCACGCTCAACAAGTACTGGCTGACCGGCGTCGACGCGGCCGCCGCCCAATCGGTCAGCGACCGCCTGCTGGCGAACGACGCGATCGAGCAGTCGGTCATCGGCCCGCTGTCGGTCGACCACCTGGACGCCGGCGGCGCTTACGAGTTCCATCTGCAGCACGTGAAGATCAGCGGCCTGGACGACGACGCCCTGATGCGGCTCAGCAAGGAGGGACAGCTCTACCTGCAGCTGGCCGAGATGCAAACCATCCAGCGGTACTTTGACGAACTGGGCCGCGAACCGACCGACATCGAGCTCGAGACCCTCGCCCAGACCTGGAGCGAGCACTGCAGCCACAAGACGCTGGCCGGCCGGATTGCGTACCGCGACGAGAACGGCGAGCGGACCTTCGACAACATGCTGAAGGAGACCATCTTCGCCGCCACGCTCGAGCTCCGCGAGCGGTGGGGCGCCGACGACTGGTGCGTCAGCATCTTCAAGGACAACGCCGGCATCGTCCGCTTCGACGAAGAAGACAACATCGCCTTCAAGGTCGAGACCCACAACCACCCGTCGGCCCTCGAACCGTACGGCGGCGCCAACACCGGCCTCGGCGGCGTGATCCGTGACACGCTGGGCACCGGACTGGGCGCCAAGCCGGTCTGCAGCACCGACGTGTTCTGCTTCGCCCCGCCCGACGTCGACGCGGCCGACCTGCCGCCCGGCGTGCTCCACCCGCGGCGGGTGATGCAGGGCGTGGTTGAGGGCGTGCGCGACTACGGCAACCGGATGGGCATCCCCACGGTCAACGGCGCCGTCTACTTCGACGAGCGCTACCTCGGCAACCCACTGGTGTACTGCGGCAACGCCGGCATCATCCCCCGCGACATGTCGTTCAAGGAGCCCCAGCCGGGCGATCTGGCGGTGGCGATCGGCGGCCGCACTGGCCGTGATGGGATCCACGGCGCCACGTTCTCCAGCGCCGAGCTGACCAGCGAAAGCGAGGACCTCTCCGGCGGCGCCGTGCAGATCGGCAACGCGATCGAAGAGAAACGCGTGCAGGACGTGCTGCTCGCCGCCCGCGACCGGGGCCTGTACACCGCGGTGACCGACTGCGGCGCCGGCGGCTTCTCGTCGGCCGTGGGTGAGATGGGCGAGGAGATCGGCGCCGAGGTCTGGCTCGACAAGGCACCGCTCAAGTACGAGGGCCTCTCGTACACCGAGATCTGGATCTCCGAGGCCCAGGAGCGGATGGTCTTCTCGGTACCCGAGGCGAAGCTGGCCGAGTTCCAGTCGCTGTGCGAGTCAGAGGGGGTCGAGGCGGTCGTGATCGGCCAGTTCAACCCGACCGGCAAGCTGCTGCTGAAGTACGGCGAGCACACCGTGGGCGAGCTGCCGATGTCGCTCCTGCACGACGGCCGGCCGCCCGTGGTCAGGCAGGCCAGCTACACGCCCAGCCCCGTCACGCCGCTCACCCCGCCGGACAAGGCCAACTACACCGCCGACCTGCTCGCCATCCTGGGCTCGCTGAATGTGGCGAGCAAGGAGTGGGTGATCCGCCAGTACGACCATGAGGTGCAGGGCGGCAGCGTGGTGAAGCCGCTGGTGGGCGTCCGCTCCGACGGTCCGGGCGACGCGGCCGTGGTGCGGCCGAAGCTCACCTCCCGCCGCGGTATGGTGATTGGCTGCGGCATGAACCCCCGCTACGGCGACCTCGACACCGGCCGCATGGCGGCCAGCGCCATCGACGAGGCGGTCCGCAACTGCGTCGCGGTGGGCGCCGACCCGAAGCTGATCGCGGTGCTCGACAACTTCTGCTGGGGCGACTGCGAGAAGCCCGAAACCCTCGGCTCGCTGGTGAGGGCCGCCATCACCTGCCACGACCTATCACTCCAGCTCGAAACGCCGTTTGTCAGCGGCAAGGACAGCCTGAACAACGAGTTCAGCTACGAGGCCGACGGGCAGAAGCAGACCATCGCCATCCCGCCGTCGCTGCTGATCAGCGCGATGGGGCAGATCGACGATGTCGAGAAGAGCGTCACGATGGACCTCAAGCAGGCGGGCAGCGCGCTCTACCTGGTGGGCGCCACGCGGGACGAGTTGGGCGGATCCCACTTCGCCCAGGTCAACGATCTGGAGGGTGGCGCCGCGCCCACCGTTGACGGGCCGGCGGCCCGGGACACGTTCATTGCACTCCATCAGGCGATCAACTCCGGTCTGGTCCGAGCCTGCCACGACCTCAGCGAGGGCGGCTTGGCCGTGGCCGCCGCCGAAATGGCGTTCGCCGGAGAGCTGGGCGCCCAGATCGACCTGTCGGCCGTGCCCTTCGTGGGCGACGGCGACTCCGCCGCGGCGCGGCTGTTTAGCGAGTCGAACACGCGGTTCCTGTGTGAAGTCGCGCCCGAAAACGAGGCAGCGTTCAGCGAGGCGCTCGGCGGCCGCGCCGCCAAGGTCGGCGTCGTGACCGATTCGCAGGAGCTCACGATCGAGAGCGGCGGCGCGGCGGTCATCAAGTCGCCCTTAGGTGAGCTCAAGGCGGCGTGGCAGTCGCCGCTCGCGTGGTGACCGCACGCCCCTCCGAGAGTCCTCCCGCCAAATCAGCCGCGTTCAACCCCCCGTCCAACGGACAGAGTCAAACGGAATGGCCGCTCCCAAAGCCCTTATCCTCCGCTCCCCCGGCACCAACTGCGACGTCGAAAGCGCCCACGCGTTTGAGTTGGCGGGCGCGACGACCGAGTCGCTGCACATCCGCCGTCTGCTGGAGCAGCCCGACCGTGTCGACGACTTCCAGATCCTCTGCCTGCCGGGCGGGTTCAGCTACGGCGACGACATCTCGGCCGGCCGGGTGCTGGGCAACGAGGTGCGGCTGCACCTGGCGGACGCCTGCCGCCGGTTCAAGGACGCCGGCAAGCTGGTGCTTGGGATCTGCAACGGCTTCCAGGTGCTGATGAAGACCGGCCTACTGGACATCGACGACGACCAGGGCCCGCAGGCGACGCTGACGCTCAACGACAGCGGGCATTACGAGGCCCGCTGGGTGCGCGCCGCGGCAGTGCCCGGCCAGTGTGTGTTCTTGCAGGGGCTGTCGGACCTCGACCTGCCGATCGCCCACGCCGAAGGAAAGTTCGTCGCCCGCGACCAGGACGCGTTCGACGCGCTGCAGGCGGCCGGTAGGCTCGTGATCCGCTACACCGAGCCGTGCGGCGCCTCGCCCGCCACGTACCCGGCGAACCCCAACGGGTCGGTGGGCGACGTGGCCGGAATCTGCGACACGACCGGACGCGTGTTTGGCTTGATGCCGCACCCCGAGCGGTTTGTCGACCGCACGCAGCACCCGCGGTGGACGCGCGGCGGCGTGGAAGAGGGGGCGGGCCTCAAGATCTTCGAGAACGCGGTCGGCTACTTCCGCTGAAGCGCCGGCGCCCCCAGCACTGCCGCCTTGGCGGCGCTGGGCAGTTCGACCGGCCGCACCATTACCGCGTCGAGCTCGGCGGTGATCGGGCCGTTCGCCGCGAACGTAACCTGCAGCGGCGCGTCCTGCAGGGCCCGGCGGAGCAGCCGGAACGGCCGCCAGGACGTGGGGCGGTCGAGCACCACGGCTAGTTCCTCGCCGCCTAGGTTGTCGGTCAGCACGAGCTGGCCGCCGCGGTCGGCGCTCTCCACACGCACCATGCCGGTGACCTCCACCAGCTGCCCGGCCTCCAGGTTCACGCCGGGCGAGGAGATCTCGACCGAGGCGGCCGCCGGCGCCTGGGCGTCGTCGGCGGGGCATTCGATTCTTAGGCACCGCGCGCCATGGGGCGGCGCCGCGCCGGCGAACGACACCACCGCCTGGCTGGCGCCCGCGTCGCGGGCGATGTGCCGCCAACCCGACGCGGCGGCGGTCGTGTGGTCTTCGAAGTCCCCGGCGGGGAGCAGGTTTGCCCGCCGCGAGAGTGGCTCGATGAGCTGCAGCAGCCGGTAGTGGTCGATGATCGTCGACGCCTGCACGGCGAGCGGCGAGCTGTCGAGGGGGCCGACCGCGTTGGCGGCCGCGACGCGGTCGCGGCTCCAGCGGGCGAGCTGGGTGGTCGCCTCGGCGGCGTGGGCGAACGCGGCGCTGATGTCGCCGGTCGACTCGGCGGACTTGGCGAGGCTGATCTTGCGGCGCGCGTCGGCCAGCACCGCCGCGTCGGGCGAGCGTGACCCGGCGGCCAGCACTAAGGGGGAGAGGTGCGCCTCAGCGTGACGCAGCTCGGCCACCGCGATCGACTGCTGCAACGCCTCGGCTCTTCGCGACACGGACCTCACGCGCTGGCCGACCTCCGCGGCGGACCGGGCGTCCTCGGTGATCAGCACCCAGGCGGCCGGGTCGCCGGCATTCACATGGGCCCCGCCCGCCAGTCGGTTGAGGGCCAGCGGACGCATGCCCACCAGCGTGAACTCGTAGGCCTTGGCCGCTTCCGCGACGCCCGGCACGATGTACGTCGCCCCTTGGGAGGATTGGGTCACCGGGTCGTCGAGCCGCGGGATAAGCAGCCGCGTCCTTCCGCGCGACATCACCACCGCGGAGCGGCCCGGCTCGCGGGCGGCGATCTCGCCGGCGCGGCGGCCGTCACGCAGCCAGGGCTCCAGCAGCGTCAGGTTGAGGTTCAGCAACGCCATCCCCTGGCGGACCCGCTCGTCCCCCTCGGCGCCGGTGAACGCGGCGTTGCGAGTGATCCACACGCCGCGGGCGCCGTCGGTCGAGGCGGCGGTCGCCTCGGCGATGACGTCGGTCGGAGCACGCCAGGTGTCGACCGTTCCGGCGGGAGCAAAAGCCGTGACCTGCCGCAGGTACGCGTCGGAGTGCGTGAGCGGGATGGCGGCCAGCAGCGGCGCGCCGGGCCGGGCGAAACGGCGGGCGGCCATGAACCGCGACTTGCAGCCGTCGAGCATCCGCGCCGGCGGCGCCCAAGGCGCGTCGACCACGAGGCCGTCTGCCAGGCGGCTCCATGCGCCCCACGCCTCGGTCGGGCGGGCCAGCACCGGCCGGTTGAGCACGGTGTCGTTCTGCCGCAGCGTTTCTGCGACCGCGGCGGTGGCGTCCAGCGAGTGCTCATCGACCGGGTCGGGCAGCAGCCAGGCCAGCACGCCGTCCCAAGGGGCAGCGGTCGCCGGACTGGTCAGTTCTTCGGTCGGCGGAGGGGGGCAGATCAGCTGCAGGCCAAGCCGCCCGCACTCGTCGCGGAGCTCCTCGGTAGGCGTGGACTCGAACGCGATGGTGTTGAAGCCGAGCTTCTTAAGCTCGGGCAGCGACTCGCCGTAGTGGGTGATCACACGCGGGAAGTACGGCCGGTCGTCGATCAGCAGCCCCTCCTGCGTGAGGCGGACTTGGCGTGGCGTGGGCGGCGCATGTTTGGCGGTCGTGTCAGGCTCGGCGTTGTCGGCCGCGCTGCGCACCAGGCCCTCAATCTTGAGTTCGTCGATCCACAGCGCGGCGCCCTGTGGGTCGCACGGAACGATCAGCACAACCGCGTCCGCGTAGGCGCCCCGTTCATCGATCGAGTGCCCCAGCGAGCTGCCCACGGCGCGGGCGTGCCGCCGCACGGTGGCCGGCGCTTGGCGGAGTGTGAGGGTCTCCCAGTCGCGGACGCCCAGGGCGCGGTCGTCGCCGCGGACGATCGACACCAGCGACCGCCCGGTATTGGGGTCGGTCTCGCGGGGGAATACCACCCGCACGCCGAGCTGCACGCCCGGGTGGTCGGTGCGTAGCCGCACTTCGATCTGCAGGTCCTCAAGGATCGGGGCGTGCCCGATCGGGGTAAGCAGCAGGCCCGAGTAGCCCGGCGGCCCGGTCAGCCGCACTAGCTCCGCGCCGGTGCCCCGCTGGTCGTCCTGGCGGACCCGCTCGTGCGCAAGCACGCGGACGCCAAAGCGGTTGGGGACCGGGCTCCACGAGGTGGTGGGCCCGTCGTACCGCTCCAGCAGCGCCGGCTCCGCCCGCCCGGCGTGCGGGAGCAGCGTCAGCAGGCAGGCGATGAGCAGACGCCGCAAGGGCATAGAGTTCTGGCCCACGCGGCCGCGTGGGCGGACGCCGGGGAATGAGGGCGGCGGGTCGTGTTTAGGACTCGTGAGCCGGTTCGGCGTGTTGCCACAACGCAACACGTGCGTGCACGGCGCAGCGGCCCGTGAATCCCGGGCTTTTAGCAGCGTTCGGGCCTGCGGGCGAGGTCGGTTGGTGAAAACAGGCATCATTTGGCGATCGGCCCGAAGCGGCGGCGCCAACCGCTTGATAATTCGTAACCCGTTTGCGTAGAATCAGTTGGGGCTCATGTAGCAGGAGGTGGAGGCGTCCCGTGGCGCGCCAGCTGCAATCTGAGGTTGGCGTCCACTTCGCCTTGGAGATTAACCCTGATGCCAGACACGCAACGCCTCGCTTCGGATTCCGCCACCCAGCTCCCCGCTGACCTGCAGCAGCTTGTCCATGCTATCCAGAGCCTCCCCGAGACGCAGAGGGCCGAGATCCTGCCGCTGCTCGACCGGGTGGTGGAGAGCACCGGCCGCCGCCGCCGGATCCTGACCTTGGTGCAGGACGCGCTCAGCCAGCTCCGCCTGGACATGAAATACCTGATGTTCGACCTGGAGGCGACTCGTCGCGAGCGTGACGAGTACCGCGAGAAGCTGGAAGACTGATCGCGCCGCCGACGCCGTCCACCGAGCCGACCGACAGGAAACCCCCGGAACTCCCCAGGCACCCAGCCTGTGCAAGTTATCGATGTCTAGCGTTACGACCGCCGAGCAGCTCTCGCAGCGAGCCCAGGATGTGAACATCCTGACCGAACACCAGGCCCAATCGGCCTGGAGCGAGCTGGGCACCCGCAATGTGGACCTCGACACCTTCGCCCAGGTGCTAGTCCGCAAGGGCTTGGTGACCAACTACCAGCTCGAGCGGCTCAAGAAGGGGCAGCGGACCGGCTTCTTCTACGGTAAGTACAAGGTGCTGTACGGGGTTGGCTCCGGGACGTTCGCCCGCGTGTACCGCGCAGTGGACAACGAGTCGGGCGACGTTTTCGCCGTGAAGGTGCTCCGCGCCAGCGTGGCGGCCGAGCCGGGGCAAACCGACCTGTTCCGACGCGAGGGCGAGCTGGGCATGACGCTCAAGCACCCCAATATCGTGCCGATCCACGAGGTGTACTCCAAGGGCGGCGTGCACTACATGGTGATGGACTTTGTTGAGGGACGGAACCTCCGCGAGCTCTACAAGGTCCGCAAGAAGTTCGCCCCGATCGAGGCCGCCAACATCATCGCCGACGTGGTGGCGGGCCTGAACGGCGCGTTCCAGGTCGGCGTCACGCACCGCGACCTCAAGATGTCCAACGTGCTGGTGTCGAGCGACGGCCGCGCCATGCTGGTCGACTTCGGTCTGGCTGCGCTGGAGGAAGAGGTAGCCGACGGCGAGGCGGCCAACGCCCGCGCCATCGACTACGCCGGCCTCGAGCGGGCCACCGGCATGCGGAAGGACGACACCCGCAGCGACATCTTCTTCGCCGGGTGCATGCTCTACCAGATGGTGAGCGGACGGCCCCCGCTCTCCGAGACCCGCGACCGCATGCAGCGGCTGCAGAAGTCGCGTTACCAGGAGATCCCCCCGCTGGGCTCGATCGCGCCGGAAGTCCCCGCTCCGCTGGTGATGGCGATTTCCAAGGCGATCGAGTTCGACCCGGCACGCCGCTACCAGACGCCGGCCGAGATGTTCGCCGACCTCAAGCTGGCCATCAAGCGGGCCGAGTCGGGCGCCGAGGCGAAGAAGCAGGACCGTGCGGTCGGCTCCGAGGGCCTGGGCCCCGATGGCGAGCCGCGCAAGCTGATGATCGTCGAGTCGTCGATCAAACGCCAAGACGTGCTCCGCGAGTTGTTCAAACGCAACGGCTACCGGGTGCTGGTCACGGGCGACCCGGAACGGGCGCTCGACCGCTTCCGCAGCGACCCCGCCACCGCCGAGATCGTCGTGTTCTGCACGGGCGAGCTTGGTCAATCCGCCCTCGAGATGTTTAACCACTTCGGCGAGGAGACCGCCACCCGCGACCTGCCCGCCGTGCTGCTGCTCGACGAGGCGCAGAAGTCGTGGAAGCCGCACGCGGCAGTCGCCGACCACCGCCGCTGCCTGGCGATGCCGATCAAGCTCCGCGAGCTCCGCGAGGCGGTGGTCCTCTCACGCACCGCCAAGGCGACCGCCACCTAGTCGCGAGGGCACGGATGCCGCTGACCGTTCACGAGCACGAGGAGGTCTACCGCCGGTTCCGGCGCACGCTAGCGCACCATCGGCTGGCCAGCACCTACCTGTTCGTGGGGCCCGACGGCGTCGGGAAACGCTCGTTCGCGCGGCTGCTGACCGCGGCGCTGCTGTGCAAGGGCATGCCCGACGCTGAGCTCTCCCCCTGCGGCCACTGCGAGTCGTGCCGGCTGCTCGCGGCCGGCAACCACCCGGACGTGATCCAGGTCGCGCGTCCGGAGGGCAAGTCGGTGCTGCCGATCGACCTGTTCATCGGCGACAAGGAGCACCGCAACCAGGAGGGGCTGTGCCACGAGATCGCGCTGAAGCCGTTCCTGGGCGACCGCCGGGTGGCCATTATCGATGACGCCGACGACCTGAACGTTGAGAGCGCCAACTGCCTGCTCAAGACCCTCGAGGAGCCGCCGCCCCGCTCGCTGCTGATCCTGGTGGGCCGCTCCCTCAGCCGCCAATTGCCCACCATCCGTTCGAGGTGCCAGGTGGTGCGGTTCGGCCCGCTCGCGGAAGCCACGGTCGCGCGGGTGCTGCGTGACGAGGGGCTGCTGGAGGAGGGCGAGGACGCCGACCGGCTGGCCGCGGCCGGGGGCGGGAGCGTGTCTCGGGCGCTCGCCGCGCGCGACACGGCGGCGGCCGAGTTCTCTGAAACGCTGCTCATGTATCTCGCGAAGGCGCAGTTCGACCCCATCCGACTCGCCGCCGAGGCGGTCGCGTTCTCGGCGGAGGGCGGCGCCGAACCGAGCGCCAAACGGGCCCGGCTGGCCGGGCTGATCGGCGCGGCGGTGGGGCACTACCGCCGGGCGATGACTGGCCAGGAGGGGGCGGAACTCGACCCGCACACCGCGGTCCGCTGCCTGGAGCTGTGCCTAGACGCCGAGGCCGCCCTCGGCCGCAACGCCAATCAGGCGACCCTCGTCCAGGCGTGGTTAACCGGGCTGTGGAGGGCGCAGCGGCGCGGGCATTAACGGCTTTCCGGTCTACAATCGGCCGATTTTTGCCTTGTTGACATACTTTGCCGGCGTGGAGTAGTTTGCCCGCTCCTAGGTTTGTTAGCGGCTAACTGGCCCGCGGCAGACGGCTCCTCGCTGGTTGCCCGGCCTTCTCACTGCCGCGTGGACAAAAGGACGGAGGGCCCGCCCTCCCAGTCACGGACGATTAATTCTCTTATCCGATTCTCAGGAGTCGCGTCATGGGTGGTGTTGTTCTGTACGCAGTTCCCGTTGTGGCGGTCGCCGCGTTGGTCTACGCGGTGAACCGCGCGTCGTGGGTTCGCAAACAGGACCCCGGCGACGAGCGGATGCAGAAGATCGGCGGCTGGGTCGCCGACGGCGCCATGGCGTTCCTCTCCCGCGAGTACCGCACGCTGGCCATTTTCGTGGTGGTGGTGGCGGCTCTGCTGGGCTACGTGAACCACCGGATGGGCGCCGGCCAGGAGAACCCCGAGTCGAATGGCCTGATCGCCTTGTCGTTCGTGATCGGCGCGGTCTGCTCCGGGCTGGCGGGCTTCTTCGGCATGAAGACCGCCACCCTGGCCAACACCCGCACCGCCGCCGCCGCCCGGGGCGGCCTGAACACCGCGCTGCAGGTGGCGTTCGCCGGCGGATCGGTGATGGGCCTCTCGGTGGTTGGCCTGGCGCTGCTCGGCATGGGCGGGCTGCTCTTGGTGTACGTGAACATGTACGAGGGCTCCTTGGACGGCGGCGCCGCGACCATGCTGGTGCTGAACATCCTGTCGGGCTTCTCGCTGGGGGCATCGTCCATCGCGCTGTTCGCCCGCGTCGGCGGCGGCATCTTCACCAAGGCGGCCGACGTCGGCGCCGACCTGGTGGGCAAGGTTGAGGCCGGCATCCCCGAGGACCACCCGCTCAACCCCGCCACCATCGCCGACAACGTGGGCGACAACGTGGGCGACGTCGCGGGCATGGGCGCCGACCTGTTTGAGAGCTACGTCGGCGCGATTATCTCGTCGATGATCCTTGGCGTCGCCTGGTACGGCGGCGTGGTCGTCGCCGGCGAGACGCTCGTCGGCGCCGGCATCAACGGCATCCTGCTGCCGTTGGTGGTCGCAGTGGTGGGCGCGGTCGCGTCAATCATCGGCTTCTCGTTCGTCAAGACCGAGGAAGGGGGCGATCCCCAGGCCGGCCTGAACAAGGGCATGTTCGTCTCCGGCGGAATTATGGTGGTGGGCACCGTGATCGCTATCTGGGCGATGATCCCCGCCGGCGGCGTGCAGGTGCAGAGCGTGCTGGACGCGACGGTGACCACCTTCCACTGGTACGGCGTGGTGCTGGCCGTGGTGGCCGGCCTGGCGTCGGGCATCGCCGTCGGCATGATCACCGAGTACTACACCGCCTGCAACCGCCGCCCGGTCGAGACCATCGTCGAGTCCGCCCGCACCGGCCACGCGACCACCATCATCCAGGGTGTGGCGGTCGGGATGAACAGCACCACGGCGCCGATCCTGGTGATCTCCGCCGCGATTATCGCCGCGTACTACTGCGCCGGCCTGTACGGCATCGCGATGGCCGCGCTCGGCATGCTCTCCACGCTCGGCATCCAGCTCGCGACCGACGCGTACGGCCCGATCGCCGACAACGCCGGCGGCATCGCCGAGATGGCCCAGCTGGGCCGCGACGTCCGCGCCCGCACCGACAAGCTCGACGCGGTGGGCAACACCACGGCGGCCATCGGCAAGGGCTTCGCCATCGGCTCCGCGGCGCTGACGGCGCTGAGCCTCACGGCGGCTTACCTGACCAAGATGAACGGCACGGTGTCCATCAACGCGGCGGACCCGTACGTGCTGGTCGGCCTGCTGATCGGCTGCATGCTGCCGTTCCGCTTCTCCGCGATGGCGATGGTGGCGGTCGGCAAGGCGGCCCAGGACATGATCCAGGAGGTCCGCCGCCAGTTCCGCGAGATCCCCGAGCTGCGTCCGGCGCTCGACGCCGCGCAGCGGGCCGAGAGCGAGGAACGCGACCCCTCCGAGGAGGAGGCCGCGGTCATCGCCGCCGCCGACGGCAAGGCCCAGTACTCGCACTGCGTCGACATCGCCACCCGCGCGGCCATTAAAGAGATGGTCGCCCCCGGCCTGCTGGCGGTGATCACGCCGATCGTGATCGGGGTGATCTCGCCAGACATGCTGGGCGGGCTGCTGGTGGGCGTGACGATCTCCGGCGTCTGTCTGGCGATCTTCCAGGCCAACTCCGGCGGCGCGTGGGACAACGCCAAGAAACAGACCAAGGACGAGGGCCAGACGAAGTGGGGCGAGGAGTACGAAGAGATGCACAAGAGCACGGTCACCGGCGACACCGTCGGCGACCCGTTCAAGGACACCTCGGGCCCGTCGATCAACATCCTGCTGAAACTGATTAGCGTGGTGGCCATGATCATCGCGCCGGTGCTGTACAGCATGCACCTCGACGCCCCAGCAACCGCCACCCCTACAGCCCAGGCCGAAGCCCCCAATGAGTGACCTGCCGCTAGAAATCTCCTGCGCCGAAACCAAACAGAAGCTGGACGCGGGCGACGCGTTTGTGCTATTGGACTGCCGCGAGCAGAGCGAGTTCGAAATCGCCACGATCGACGGCGCCACGCTGCTGCCGATGAGCGAGATCCAGGCCCGCGTCGGCGAGTTGGAGCCCAAGCAGGGCGAGCCGATCGTGGTGTACTGCCACCACGGCGGCCGCAGCGCACAGGTGGCCAACTGGCTCCGCGCGCAGGGCTACGCCCAGGCTCAGAGCATGGCGGGCGGCATCGACCAGTGGGCCACGGACATCGAGCCGGGCATGCCGCGGTATTGATGGATGGTGGTAAGTGGTAGTTGGTATTTGGTAGGTGGTAAGTAGTAGGTGGTTGGCTGTCCGGAGCGGACGCCAGATTTGGGGTGTGTGCCTCGATTGGTAGCCACTTGCAGAACCACGCGTCACAAACCAACCACCACCATCAAACAACCATTATGCCCACTTGGGTCGCACTACTGCGGGGCGTCAACGTTGGGGGCAAGAATCGGCTGCCGATGAAGGAGTGGGCAGCGGGGCTCGCGTCGCTAGGGCTCAAGAACCCGCGGACGTACATCCAGAGTGGCAACGCGGTGTTCGAGTCGCCGCGGAAGGACGCGCGTCGGCTGGCGGACTCGATTGCCAAGCAGGTCGAAACGGCCCACGGTTTCCGGCCGCACGTGCTGACGCTTACGGCCGCGAGGCTGAACGAGCTGATCGCCGCCAACCCTTTCCCGGAAGCGGCTTCGGACCCCAAGTCGCTGCACCTCTACTTCTTGTCTGCTACCCCGGCTCGGGCCGATTCCACTGCTCTCGATGCTGCAAAGGCCGACTCGGAGCGCTGGTCGCTCTACGAGGACGCGTTCTACCTGCACGCCCCCGCGGGTATCGGCCGCTCGAAACTGGCCGCGGGTGCGGAAAAATGGCTCGGGACGCCGGCCACCGCCCGCAATTGGCGGACCGTGCTGCAGCTGCAGGCGATGTGCCTGGTAGACTAAGGCGGCCGCGGTGGCGCATCATTTGCCCATAGGCTCCTGTGCTCTTGAGGCTCCCGAATGGGCCGGTCGCCGTGAACCGGTCTGCCCCAACCGGAGGACCCACCGCTTTGTACGCTGCGCTCACCGCCCCCGTGCGTGGACTGCTCCGCCTTGTGCGCCACCGCTCGGGGCAGGCGTCGCGTCTGGTGAACCGTCTGAGCCGTTTGAGCCGCTACGGATGGGACATGGTGCTATGGTCGCACCTCTTGGGCCGGCACCGGGACGCCGCCCCTGCGGAGTTCCCGCCGGCCCTGCTTTCCGACAAGGGGATTGCCTTTCAGCCGCCCACACTGCACGTTTCGGGACCACCCCACGAGACCGCCGCGTGGGGCCAAGGTTTTGCCGCTGTGAACGCGGCGCTGCTGCTGAACCTGCAGCCCCCGGACGTGCTTTCGGAAATCCGATACGCCCACCCGGCACCCGCATTCCGCGGTGTCTACCTGTGGGACTCCGCTTTCACGGCGCAGGTCTGGCGGCACTGGGACCCCCAGGCGGCGCTCGACGTGAACCGCGCGGTGCTCGCCCTCCGCGACGACGATCGGCTGCAGCACGTGGTGGCGGACTTTGTGCAGTCGCGCTACACGCAGCCGCCGCTGCTGGCGTGGTCGCTCGCACGGTGCATTAACGACGACCCAGCGCCCGACCGCGCAGCGCTGGTCCGCGACTACGAAGCGCTCAAGGCGTACCGGGCGTGGTTGATGCGGTGCCGCAGACTGCCGAACGGCCTGTTCGCCTGGGCCCACCCGTACGAGTCGGGCATCGACAACTCGCCGCGGTTCAGCAACCGCGACGAGAGCCGCCTCGACGATACCCGCCGGCTCGCCGCGCCGGACTTCTCGGCGTACCTGGTGCTGCAAGGGGAGGCGTTGGCCGAGCTGGCGGACCGGCTGAGCCTGCCACGCGACGCGTCGCTGCACAGGGCGTCGGCCAGCATGGTCCGCGACGCGGTCAACGAGCACCTGTGGAGCGACGACGACGGCCTGTACTACGACCTCGACACCGCCAGCGGCGAGCTGCTCCGCTGCCGCACCATCGCCAGCCTGCTGCCGCTGTGGGCCGGCATACCCGACGTGGGCCGCGCGGGGCGGATGCTCGAGCACATTATGGACCCGCGGTCCTTCGGCACGCTGACCCCGCTGCCGTCGGTCGCGCGGGACGAGCCGTCGTTCCAGAAAGACATGTGGCGGGGGCCGGTGTGGATCAACGTCGCGTTCGGCGTGATCTGCGGGCTCAAACGCTACGGCTACTGGGAGGAGGCCGCCGAGCTGGCCTACCGCCTGTGCGCCGGCGTCTACCAGACGTTCTTCAACTGCCGCCGAGTCTATGAGTTCTACGACCCCGACCGGCACGACGTCGAGGAGCTGACCCGCAAGCGTGGCAACGCTTGGAAGCGGGTCACGCTAGGCCCCAAGCCGGTGACCGAGTTTGTCGGCTGGTCCGGCCTGGTGAACACGCTGCTGATCGAGGTGCTGGCGGGGAGGGAGTCGAACGCCGGCGAGCTCTCCTTCCGGCCCCTGCTGCCGCCGGCCTCAGCCGGCCGGGAGCTGAACGTCAGCCTGCCCGCCGACGGACTCACGATAAGCGTCCAGCGCCTGGCCGACGGCCAGGTCAGGGGCGTGATCCGCGGCGGCGGCGAACCCGAACAATTCACTCTTCCGCTCGGCGAGGCCTACACGCCCCACAGCGGGAGCGGCGGTAGGGTCGTGCTGCACGACTCCGCCTGAACCACCACCGGGAACCCAACGGGAGCCAACCCATGCGATTCTGCGACGTCACCCTCTCGTACACCGAGACCAGCGGCGGCATCCGCACCTACATCGACGCCAAGCGGGACTACCTGCTCGAGCACACCAATCACCACCACGTGCTGATCGTCCCCGGCCATCACGATGAGGTGGAGGAGCACGACCGCTGCACCATCCACCGCATCGCCAGCCCGACGCTGCCCGGCTGCGAGCCGTACCGCTTTTTTTGGCGGCCCGACAAGATCCGCCAAGCGCTCGACCAGTCGGCGCCGGACGTGGTCGAGCTGGGCAGCTTCTACGTCGCGCCCTGGCCGGTGTTCGGCTACCGCAAGGACCGGCAGGCCGCCGGCCACCCGACCGTGGTGGGGGGCTACTTCCACACCGACATCGCCGAGGCGTACGTCGGCCAGCCGATGCGGCACGCCTTCGGCGAGTGGAACGACGCCATCGAGTGGCTCGGCGACCGCCTGGCGGAGCTGACCGAGAAGGGCGCCGAGAAGTACGTCGGCTCGGTGTTCGATCACTGCGACCTCCGCATGGCCTCGTCCCCCAAGCAGGCCGCGCGGCTGGTCGACCACAACGTGCCCGAGGTGCACGTGGTGCCGCTGGGGGTCGACCTCCAGCGGTTCACCCCGGACCGCCGCTCGCAGGAGGTGCACCGCGCGATGGGCGTCCCCGACAACGACCTCGCTCTGATCTATGCCGGGCGGCTGGACGTGGAGAAGCACGTTGAGCTGCTGGTCGACGCGGTCGAGCTGCTGCCCGACGACATGCGCCCCCATCTCATCCTGGTCGGCGAGGGCCCGCTGCGGGGCAAGCTAGAGAAACGCGCCAAGGAGAACGGCCGCACGCTGGTGCTGCCCTACGAGGACGACCCCGACCGGTTCGCCAACCTGCTCGCGTCGGCCGACCTGTACGTCACGGCCGGGCCCACCGAGACCTTCGGCCTGTCGGTGCTCGAGGCCCAGGCCTCCGGCCTGCCGGTGGTGGGCGTCGAGGCGGGGGCGCTGGTCGAGCGCGTTCCGTCCGAGCTGGGCGCCCTGGGCCCGGTCGACGACGCCCGCGCGTTCGCCGACAACATCCAGCAGGTGGCCCCCAACCGGCAGGAGCTGGGCCGCAACGCGCGGCGGCACGTCGAGCAGCACTTCGGCTGGGACTCGACGTTCCGCAAGTTGCTGGGGCTGTACGACGATGCGCTCGCCAGCCACGGCTTGCCGGCCGCCAAGCGGGCGGCAACCGGCGCCGTGGCCCACCCCTAGCTGCGTTACTTGCCGGCCTTGCTACGCTTGGTGACCAGCGGTCCGTCGATTGGGACGAGGTAGGTCAGTGCGCCGATCGCCTGGCCCTTGGGCACTTCCTCGTAGTTGTCGTGGCACATGATGCACTTCTCAAACACCACGGGGATCGGCGTCGCGACGCGCAGGTGCCGCGTGCCGTCGCGGACCTCAACGGCCTCGACCCAGGGCTCGCCCTTCACCAGCCGCTTGACGGCGTCCTTCTCGAAAGCGTCCTCCGCGACGTTCTCGTCGCTGTAGGGCTCGCCGGACGCGTCGATCAGCCGCACCCGGTGCCAGCCCTTCTTCTCGGCCGCCTCGAACATCTTCTTGAAGGCGGTCCCGGCAGGGATCATGTCCTCGTCGTTCACGTAGTGCTCGGTGATCGTCACGATCCCGCTCTTGTAGATGTCGTCCAGCATGCGGACCTCGGTCCGCTTGCGGTCGAGCTCGGGGTCCTTGGGCGCCGCCGGATTTTCCTCCGCGGCGCCGCCCGGCGCCAGCCAGGTCAGCCCCGCTGCCGCCACCACCGCCAACGCCCATCTGCCTGTCTTGCTCGTCATCGCTTCCCGCCTAGGTTGAGATTTCCAGGTTCTTCAGTCCGCCGCGTTGGCCCCGCCTGCAGAGGTCGCCGATGGTCGTGTCGGCCAGGGCGTCGTAGAACGCGTCCTCGGCCGTGATCAGCAGCCTGCGGAGCCGGCAGCCCGGCTCCAGCGGGCAGACCTCGGGCTGCGGTACGCAGTCCAGGATCCCGTGCCGCCCCTCCATCTCCTCCACGACTACCTTGACGCGGATGTCGCCGGGGTCGCGCGTCAGCTCGACCCCGCCGCCGCGGCCCGGCGTCGTGCGCACCAGCCCGCTCCGCACCAGTTGCTGGATCACCTTGACCAGGTGGTCCTTGGAGATGTCAAACACGCCCGCGATCTCTTCCGCCTTGGCCTTGCGGTCGACAAAGCCGAGGTACATGAGGGTCCGCAACGCGTAGTCGGTCTGCAGTCGGAGTTTCATACCAACATGGTACTTCTTATACCACAAAAGGAAAGCAGCGGAAGCGAAGCAAACTGGTATTCCAATACCGGTTTAGACGCGCCGGTCGGCCCCCGCGGTGCGCGCCCCGCCACCGCTAGAACTCCGGCCGCCCGATCGCGCAGGCCGCCTCCTTGCGCAGCGCCCGCTTCAGCGTGGGGTACATTGCCGTGCCCGTGACGCACAGCGCCAGCTCGCCGTACGCGGCGGCGCCGTAGGCGTCCTCCACGGTGCGGACGATTTCTTCTCTCGGCTGCCGCTGCTGATGCACGTCGAGCGCGACCTGCCGCACCGCGGACAGCACCGGCGGCAGGTCTTCTGGGTGGTCGAGCAGCGTGTCCAGCAGCTCTCGCGCGACGCCCTGCTCGATCGCCATCCTTAGGTTCAGCTGCAGGCACGCGCCGCAGTCGAGCCGCTGCATCACGGTGACCGCCGCGGTGTAGTACGCGTCCGCGGGCAGGGCCTGGCGGAAGCTGCTCATCTGCCGCGCGGACAGGAACACCTCGAACGCCGCCGGCGAGCGGTCCAGCAGGTCGTGCAGGTAGGCCGCGTCGTAGCCGTAGTGCTGTTCGAACGCGCGGATCTCGTCGTGTAGTGCTTCGGGGGTTGGCATGGGGGGCTCCTCAGAGGGGGCGGTGGGCGGGGCGAACTCGCTTTATTTGAATGACGCTTGGCCAGGCCCCAGGGTGACAGGTCTGCCCGCAGAATCGGGGAAAAAGCGTCCCGCCGATAGGGTGGGAGTCGGCTGCGGCTTTTCGTGCAAGATCCCGCCCACGAGGGCGAATGATTCCCCAGCGATCCGCGACTAGCTACGTGCTCGCCTGGTTGGCGTTTGCCGCCCAGGGCGCAGCGTGAGTTGGGTCCGGTCGTTTCTCGCCAGCGGCGTGCTGCAGTCCGCCACTGATCTGCCCTGCTAGTTGGAGCCCTAACGATGCCCAAGACGATCCAGCGTCCCCAAACGACCCCGGCCCCCACCGCACGCGTGCGGCCATCGATCGTCGCCCCGGGCCAAGGCAAGCCGTTCACGCTGGATCAGGAGCTGGAGCCGTTTGGGGCCTGGGTCGGCGACCCGATCTGGGCGCCGCCCAAGGACTCGAGCCCCGCGATGGCCGAGTCGATGCTCAAGCACACGCGTCCCTTCACGCCCCGCGACCAGCGTTGGCAGACCGTGATCGAGCAGCACCGCGACGAGTTCACACAGGTCCGCGAGATCGACCTCTGCCGCGCGTCGATCCGGCTGCCCAAGGGGCGGTTCTTCATGATGGTCACCGAGCGGGAAGACTTCGACAAAATCACCGATGTAATCCCCGCCTGCGTGCAGACCCGCCTGGAAGAGTTCCTGGCCGGGCCGGGCCGTCGGCCGGGCGTGAAGGTCTACTACCTCAAGCCGCTGTGCGTCGAGTCGGGCGATCAACTGATCCTCACCACCCGGAAGGACCTGATGGCCGCCATCGACCGGGTGCAGAAGGAGGTGTTCAAGGAGTACTCCGAGATGGCGCCCGCGGTTCGGACGCTGCAGGCCGCGACCGCCGCGCTCAACCTGGCGCTGACGCCGCCGCGGGCGGTGCTCAAGTTCTTCTCCGACCGGCGGCAGAAGGCGATCGACGCGTACCAGGCCCGGCTGGAGTTCAAACGCCGCAAGGTGGCGCTCGGCGCCGCCCGCACGCACCGCAAGTGCCGCACCGACGGCTGCAGCTTCGACGAGATGCTGGCGCTGACCAACCCGCTGCAGCGGGCCGCGGTGGTCGCCCGCTACTGCGCCGACGAGGAGCTGTCGCGGGCGCAGCGCAAGCAGCTCATCCAGCAGGCCGCCGGCGAGACGGCGCCCTGGTTCATGAGCATGTTCTTCTCCGGCTCGTACCTCTACACGCTGACCATGATCGCGATGACGCCCCCGTTCTTGGTCTGCGACCCGGCGTTCGTCGCCGAGATGCCGGACGCCCCTGGCGAGCTGCTCAAGATCGGCCACTTCGACGAGGTCGACGGGGTCACGCACGTCGAGATCTGACGGTCTCTCTCGCAGCGCTCGACCGCGGGGGAACGCCCGGATAGCTTATTCGCTCCTGCGGAGACGCACATCCACAATGGCGTCGAGTCGATCGTCTTGTGGGAGAGTGGCAAAGGCGCCACGGCACACGAGTAACGCCGCGACGCGCAAGCGAGGGCGTTAGCAGACTGCTGATAGAGCTAGGCCCAAGCTACGATGACCGGCGCGTTGTGAACAGCAACGCCACAAGCACAAAGGCCAGCAGCCCCGTGACGGCGATCTGCGGCGACCACAGCGGCGGCGCATCCTTCGTGCTGGATTGAGTCGCGGGCGGCGGCCGCCGCTCACGTTCTCCGTTGCGCTGACGGGCGTTCTGCCGCCGCTCGTAGTGGTCGAAGACCTCCACGCCCGGCGGCAATGGCACGCTCTGCAGGTCAAAGGTATCGGGGGGCAGCGCCCGATTAACGGAGAGCCACTCGAATGTGTAGCTCCTGCGGCGGGGGTGCTTCGAGTTGGGCTCGTTGTGCTCCGTTGTGGCGGGGACCCAGATTCCGTTGACTTCCCGCCAGGTTGTTTCGCCTTGCTCAAGCGGCTGCTTCCACTCGGCGTTGGCGTGACTACGAGTGACCACTGCATAACGCACGGGGACGTAGTCGCGGGCGGGGTCGAACCAGAACTCCTGCTTGGTGTTTCTGCTCGAGTCGGTTACCCAGGTAACGTGATGCGTTCCGTCGTCTGCCACCTCAGCGGTCAGCTCAGCGCCGTCGAGCACGTGCTCAACGTACGGGGGCAAGCGGATGCCTCCGTTCCACGTGCCCCACGTGATGGCGCCGACCAACCGTGGATCGAACGGCATTGCTCCGACCGTAAACAGTCCCTGAGGATCTCGGGTGACGACCCGATGCTCTCCTTCCCGCCATTGCAACCCTACCTCAGGGCTCCGCAGCGACGCGTAACGCACGGGGCGGACTTTGCCTTTACGTTCTGACTCAATGAGGCTCTGCTCAAACAGCACGCTGTCTGCCGCGTTGTCGAAGACGCAGTGGACCGCCAACGGCCCCTGCATGGGGGAATCGGGTCCCGCGACCGGTCGAGGTGACCCTCGCAACGAAACTCACCTGACGTGAGCTTCTCACGGCCAGCGGCAAACGCCCGCAGCGTTGAGACGGCCAGGTCACGCGAGGCGTCGTCGCTAGCGTGGGCAGTGGCGCCCGTGCTGACTGGCACGCCCAACAAGATCGCGAGCAAGATCGGGCGGCGCGGGTTCATCAGGGGGATTCCTTGGTCCGGGTCGCGCGAGGGCAGGGGTCGCGGGGGGGCCGACCCCGGTTGTGCGGCGGTCATTCCAGATGGAACACCTCAACCAGCTCAATGGACCGCGGGCTGTTGTCGGGGTTGGTCGCCATGATGTCCTGCATGTGGTCCCACCAGCGGCGGCAGACCTCGGTGTCGGCGATTGCCGCCCACTGTGCTTCGCTCTCGATTTCGGCGTAGCCGAACAGCTGGTTGGTCTCTTCCAGCAGCGCGATTGTATAGTTGCGGACGCCGTGCGTGTGGAGCAGGTCGACCATCTCGGGCCACAGCTCGTCGTGCCGCCGCTGGTACTCAGCGCGGCAGCCCGGGTTGAGGGACATGACAAACGTTTTGCGGAGGGGCATGGCGGTTCCTGATGATCGCGCTGTCGATAACTCCTCGGATTCTAGTAGAAACCGGCCACCCAGCGCGGTCCAATAAGGGGTGCGATGGCGTCAATCCAGGCGGGACGGGCGTGAGGTTGGCAGGCTGCCCGAGGGCGCCGACGAGTTCTGTCCCCTTTTGTCCCTAGCGACCCACAGGGGTGGACAAAAGTCGGCCGTCGAAAATCGGTGCGTTTCGTCAGACACTACTATACAAGCCTGAAACGAATCTCAGGCGAGCGGTGGGGCCCGACTTTTGTCCCTAAGGATCGATAGCGCCAGAAGGGACAAAAGTCGGGCCCCGCTGGGTGGTCCAAACGGTTCTCCGATCGATTCCAGCGATTCGATGGTTGCATTCGGCTGCGCCCCGCGGCATACTGTCCACGCGTACAGTATCCGGAGGGCCGAGCCATGCTTGCCAAGCTGCACACCTACAGCCTGCTGGGAATCGACGCGCTGCCCGTGGTGGCGGAGGTGGACGTGTCGCCCGGCGCGATGCCCAAGACCATCCTAGTCGGCCTGCCCGAGGCCGCCGTCCGCGAGAGCACGCACCGCATCGAGCGGGCGATGGTCAACAGCGGGTTTGTGCGGCCGCACGACCGGATCGTGATTAACCTGGCGCCGGCCGAGCTGCCGAAGCAGGCCGCTTCGTTCGACCTGCCGATCGCGCTGGGCGTGCTGGCGGGCAGCGGGCAGATGCCGATCGAGCGGCTCAGCGAGTACGCGGTGGTCGGCGAGGTGGCGCTGGACGGCGCCGCCCGACCCGTGAAGGGCGCGTTGTCGATGGCGCTGGCGGCGTCGCGGCAGCCGGGCGTGCGGGGCCTGGTGCTGCCGCAGCAAAACGCCTCGGAGGCGGCGGTGGTGAAGGGGCTGGAGGTGATAGCGGTCGAGAGCCTAGCGCAGGCGGTGGGGTTCTTCGCCGGCCAGATCGACATCGAGCCGCAGCCCTGCCGCGTGGAGGAGCTGTTCGCCGTGCACGGCGGCTACAGCGTGGACTTCGCCGACGTCCGCGGCCAGGAGATGGCCAAGCGGGCGATGACGATCGCTGCGGCAGGAAACCATAACCTGCTGATGCTTGGCCCGCCGGGGTCGGGCAAGACAATGCTCGCCAAGCGGGCGCCGACGATCCTGCCGGACCTGTCGGCCGACGAGTCGATCGACACCACCCGGATCTATAGCGCGGTTGGTCGGTTAGAGGAAGGCCAGGCGTTGATGGCCCAGCGGCCGTTCCGCGCGCCGCACCACACCATCAGCAACGCGGGCCTGGTCGGCGGCGGTTCGACGCCCTCGCCCGGCGAGATCAGCCTCGCGCACCACGGTGTGCTGTTCCTGGACGAGCTGCCGGAGTTCAACCGCCAGACGCTCGAGGTGCTCCGCCAGCCGCTGGAGGACGGGCACGTGACCATCAGCCGGGCGCTGGCCAGCAACCGGTTCCCGGCGGACTTCATGCTGATCGCCTCGCTGAACCCGTGTCCGTGCGGCTACCGGAACGACCCGCGTCGCGAGTGCCACTGCTCGGTGATGCAGGTGGAGCGGTACATGGCGAAGATCTCGGGACCCTTGCTCGACCGAATCGACCTGCACATTGAGGTGCCGGCGGTTGACTACCAGGAGCTGTCGTCCGTGGTCGAGGGCACCAGCAGCACCGCCATGCGCGAGCAGGTTGCCGAAGCCCGGCGCGTGCAGCGGACACGGTTTGAGGACTCGGGCGTGATGACCAACGCCAGCATGAGCCCGCAGGAGGTGCGGCGGCACTGCCGGCCAGACGTCCGCGGCGCGGAGCTGCTGCGCGAGAGCGTGCACCACCTGGGCCTGTCCGCCCGCGCGCACGACAAGGTGCTGCGGGTGGCCCGCACGATCGCCGACCTCGACGGCAAGCCGACCATCGGCGCCGAGCACGTGAGCGAGGCGGTCAACTACCGGATGCTGGACCGCAAGCTGTGGAGCTGACCGGCGACTGAAGCGGACAGGGCGCCTACGCAACAGGGTTGTTCGACTCGGCCGAGCTGACCTCTTCGGGGTCGGCCTCGACCGGCTGGGAGTCGTCGTCTTCGTTGGGCGTGGAGGGCGGGTGGTGCGGCGCCTCGAAGAAGAACACAGCGAACAGCAGTGCGGCCGCCAGGCTCACGCCGCACTGCAGCAGCCAGAAGCTACGCCACTCGTACGGCGGCGGGTCGACGCCAACGGGGGTCAGCCAGACGGACTGGGCCCAGCCGGACAGGCGGGCGCTGATCATCGATCCGACCCCGAACACCGCGAGCACGTGCAGACCCTGGGCGGAGCCGCGGAGCCCGGGCGGCGCGAGCCGGTCGATGTACAGCTGACCGAGGATGAACACCAGCACGAAGCTGAACCCGTGCAGCGAGATCGCCGTGTAGGTCATCCAGGGATGAGCGGCGCCGTCGGAGAACGCCAGAAACGCGAACCGCGCGGCCCACGCCAGCACTCCCACCAGCACCAGGTTCTTCAATCGGAACCGGGCGGTGAGCAGCGGGATGGCGAGCATCACCAGCACCTCGGAGTACTGCGCGAACGTCTGCACCCAGGCCGGGTAGGCGTAGTTGTTCTGGTTGAGGTAGAGGTTGATGAACGACTCGTACCCGCGGAACGGGATCGCCACCAGCAGGGAGATCGCCAGGAATGCCAGCACGCTGCGGCTGCGCCACAGCTGGCCGGCGCCGCTGAGCGGGCTGGCCGGGTCGGACTCTTCCGGCGGAGTCGACGGCAGCGTCAGCGCGTAGAACGTGTAGATCAGGTGCACCGCGGCGCCGATCCACATCGGGATAACGGTCGCCTCGATGCTGTAGCCGGTCAGCTTGGGCCACAGCCCCACCAGGCTGGCCGTGACGATGTAGCCAACCGTGCCCATCGCCCGCACACGCGGGAAGTCCTGCGCCGAGTTGGGCAGCTGCCGCAGCGCCATGCTGCTGGCCAGCGCGCCGGTCGGCGCGTACGCCAGGTAGTAGCAGACCGCGATCAGGAAGAACAACCCCTGGTGACCGCACACCGAGAGCGCGACCAGCAGCACCGCGCTGAGCGCGTTGAGGGCGGCAAGCACCCACTCGGTGTTGAACCAGCGGTCCACCAGCAGCCCGCACAGTGCCGGCGAAAACAACGCCCCGATGGCGGTCGCGGCCCCGATGTCGCCGACGAACGCGGAACCAAAGATCGCCTCGCCGCTGGGGCCCGTGTTGGCGCCGATGTAGGTGGCCAGCGTGCTGGTCCAGGCGCCGATCGTGGCCCACTGCAGCCCCATCATCAGCGACAGCCGCCAGTAGACGCCGGGCGGGGCGTGGTGGGCGGGTTGCGACGGTTCTGGCGGGGATGCAGGCACGGCGGGCGGTGGTTGTGGGCTACACTACTGCAGCCCTCGGAACGAACCGGCCGCAGCCCCCGTCGGGCGCCGGCCGCGGACTCCAGAGCTGCACGGTTAGCCCACAAAAAAAGCCCTTGCGGTGCAAGGGCTAGGAGGCGGATCCCCGACGCCTCTTGCTGAGGCAGCGGGGGGAGTGGAGGATAGCGGGCTCGAACCGCTGACCTTTTGGCTGCCAGCCGCTACCCCAACGCTAAGCAAAGCCAACAAGCGTGAATGGTTAACAACGCTAGCTAATCTTAGAGGCGGGGTACCGAGTGTGCAAGAGTTCTCGGGGATTCGCACGCCTTAGCTATCGTTCGGGGGTAACGTACCCTGGAATTTACCCTGGGCGGCGCTATGGGTCGCCATCACGCTCATCAATCCTGGTGTCGATCAGGTCGGCCGCAATTTCAACACACGCCTTGATGGAGCACCCCGGCTTCTCGCAACGCAGGACGGCGTCACAGCTCTCGATTATCTCTTCGAGGTACTCAAAGCAGCCATCGCAACCGGCGCGCTGTAGTGCCCTCATCAGGCGGCTGGCGGTGTGCCGGCGACGGGGCAGGCAGTTGTGCAACTCGCACAGGGCGGTCAGGTACCGGCACAGCGCCACCCTGACCTTGGCGGCGGCGGCTATCTCGTGCCCGCGCTTCAGGTCGTCGTGGGCCGCGTAGAGAAGGGGCATCGCCAGCGACGGCATACGCTGACCGCCGAACACCGGGACGTTGAACGCGACCATGCGCACCACCTCGGGACCAGTGACGCGACGGGGCGAGCGCGGTGAACACCAAGATGCTGGTGTGGGCCCCGTCCAAACCGGGGGCGATTATTGGCAGCGGAGGCACAAGAAGCAACCACACTAGCGTGGTTTCGCGAGAATCGTGGCTGGTGTAGCCGCCTCGTGCTAGAGATACATCACACGAACGCCGGGCGCTTGCACACCATGAGGCAGAAAAACCCGCTTTGTCTTTTTGCGTCCGTCGACAACAACTTCTATCGTTGCGTTACACGACTCGATGGGCTCGCATGGTCCGCGGACTACAAACCCGTCTGGGCCAAGGTGCGAGAGGCTCAAGGTCCTATCGCCAACGATAAGTCTCAAAGCCACCTCGGCCGAATAGCGACTGGTTGTAGACATGGTTGACGATTCCGAGTTGTTCGACCGAGTGCGGCAGTACGCCGACGCAAGGCAGCTTAGGGTAACGCAGAACAAAAAACTAGGATATGGCACTGACGGAACGGTCTGGGTGACGTCAAACTCCGCCGTCAAGGCCGTCCACCGGTACGAAAACTACTATGTAGAGCGGGCTTCTTACGAACGGCTTGCCGAAGCGGATATTAGCTCAATCGGCCGCTTTGCGGTGCCGAGGCTCATTGATTCTGATGATAGTCTCCAGATTGTGGAGATGGAGATTGTCGAGCCACCTTATGTTCTCGATTTCGGGAAAGTGTATCTTGACGCTCCGCCGTTCTACTGGCGTGACCCACAGCTACGCAAGAACGCGTACGACGAATGGCGGGAGCGGTTTGATTCCCATTGGGAAGAGGTTGCTTCGGTGGTCTACGAGCTAGAGCGCCACGGGATCTACTACATCGACCCGCGCCCGTCGAATATCAACACGGACGGACTTGATTAGCGCCCCCCCCACACGCGGAACTATTCGTCGTCAGGGGGTACCGCGACGAACTCGATTGTTACTGGTTCCCACTCCTGCGGCGGCTGCGTCGGCCGCTCCCGCTCCACCTTTTCCACCCACCGCTTTCTGATTGCGGCGGCTGCCGCCCGTATCTCGCTGGGCGTTGGCTCGCCCTTGGGTATGGGCTGCCCGTACTCGTCCGTTTCCGATCCAGGCTTCGACTTGTCGTGCGTCACGCGCCATCGGTCCCCCCGGTTTCAAAAAAGCAGCAGCGCCGACGGAGGGCTCGGAGATTCCCACCGCCGACGCCGCACGCTAGACGTTTCTTAGCTGGCGGCAAGCTTGAGCCCCACATAGGAGCCCGCGTCATCGGCGTTGCCCGGCTCGGGCAGCAGCAAGTCGTAGCGGTGCGTCACCTTGAACGACACCAGGTCGTTCTGGAACTGCTCCAGGTCCGTGACCGCAACCCGCATGTCGCCGCGGTCGCCCAGGTAGACGCCGTGCCGCTTGCTCACCAGGAACGCGACGAACGTGCTCACGGCCGCCGTCGGCATCTGCTCGGTGAAGTGCACGGGGTAGCCGAACCAGTTCACCGCGGTGCCCGGCGCGCCGGCCATGAGGCTGGCGAACCCGGCCCCGCCCGAGTTGGCCATCAGCGGCAAACACGAGTTGTTCCACGTCGCCCGCGGCATGACCCACGCGGCGTCGTCCAGGTACTTGGGCGGCATCAGTGCGATGGTGCCGGTCCAGTCCTCCACGTCGAGCAACCCGAGGCTGGTCTCGCCCGAGTCGGCATCTTTCACGGCGGCGGAGCCGATGCCGCCTACTAGGCCCGTGATGCCGCCATAGGTGCTGGTGCCGTCGCCGTTGACTAGCTCGCTGTCCATCTGCTCGGCGGCGCTGTACGCCATCGCGTCGACGATCCACGCGCCGGCATCACCAGCGGCGTCGGCCAGGAACTCGGGCGACGAGCGCAGGAAGCTGGCCCGCTTCTTGACCGTCAGCATGTGCGTCTGCAGCGCGGCGTCCGACGCGGTGATGCTGTTGCCCTCGCCCACGATGTAGGTGGTCGGCCGGCCGGACTCCGCGGGGATGGTCAGCGACTCGCTGGTCATCGAGAACGTGCGGGCCACCTTCGACGTAACGCCCACCTCGTCGCGGCGCCGCTCGATCTCGGACGCAATCGGCGTCGGCACGATGTAGCCACCCGCGGACGGGGTGCCCTCGGTCATCGTGGCGAACTCGGACGCGCCCCACTGAACCAGGCTGCCGCGGGCGGCGTCCGCCTTGTCGTAGTCGCCCACTGCGGCAGCGGCGATTGCGGTGAAGTAGCCGCCGGCCAGCCGGGCCAGCTGCGGGTCAATGCCGCCGTTGTTGGGCTCAACCACGCGGTGCCGCCGCTGGTCGCCCGTGTACGGGCCGCCTACCTTGCCGCTGTAGGCGCCAAGCTTGGCCGCCCGCTGGGCGTCGCGGTTCTTCTCGATGCGGTGCTGCACGTCCACCTCTTCGGCCTTCTGGTCAATCAATCCGCCGTCCGACGTCAGCTCGTCGAACCGGGCCTGCTCCTGGTCGTTCAGGTCGCGGGCGTTCTTGCCCTCACGCAGCCGGGCGATGCCGTCGGCCTCGTCGATCAGGGCCAGCCGCTCGGCTTCCAGGTCGCGTGCGTTCTTCTTCGTGAAGTCCACCATGAATCAATCCTTTGGGTAGGTGACGGCGGGCTCGCCGTCCAGCAAAGCCGCGACCGCTCGCAGGTCGGCAACTGGTGAAGTCGGGTCGGCAGTAGCGAGCGCCGCCGCGTTGTGAAACTGCGATATAGATCTGGGCACAAACTCGGTCGCGGCATGGCGGTAGTCGCGGGGGCATCCCGCCTTGACCCACGCCGCGATCTGCTGATGCGGCCAGCGAACGAGCCCGACGCCGCTGAACACAATCGGCAGCGGAAGCGACTGCGGATCGCTTTGCAGCCGCCCGCGCACCTCACTGGCCCGCGCGTCGAGGATGTCCGCCAGGTCCAGCGCGTCGTAGAGAATCACGCCGTCCATCTCGCTAAGCTTGTTCATGCTGCTAATTATCCCCATCACTTGCGATTGTTGTTGGCTGTGATGTGCGTCTGCACACAACTGGTTGGACCGATAGGATCTGCTCGGGCTGCACGAGCACCTTGTCGACGTGCCCGCAGTCGACGCACAGCCGTCGCCGCTGGATCAGGCTCCCCACCTTCCGCCGGTGCGTGTACTTGGCACGCCCGCCGCAGGCCGTGCACTCGTGGGCGTTCATCGGCGGTCCACCCCGTTCGTCCAGTGGAATCCGAGTTCCCCCCACAACTTCGCGAACATCTGCCTGCCCTCACGCTCGACCTTGATCAGCGGGTGCACGTGAACGGCGCCCGTGCTCTTGGTGGTGGTCGTCATGCCCGCCGCTTCGACTTCGGCGCGTGCGGCGTCGGCGCGGTCCAGGCTCTCTAGGGCCGTCTGCACCAGGGCGAGCCGCCCGGCGCTTCTGGCCTTCTCCGGGACGTACTCATGCCACAGGGCGACCGCACGGGGGCTCAGGTGCGGCGGGGGCGGATACTGCTGGTCTTCCATGACGAAACCTCAACTTTTAATGAAGTGGTAAAAGCCAAAACTAGCCAAAAAATTCACGCGACCACGCAATCGGTCTTCATCCGGCAACTCTTGGAACCGACCCCACGGGGGGTGGGGGTCACAGCCCTTGCGCCGTCTTCCGTGAGTGGCAGGCAGCGCACATCGACTGCCACAGCTCCTGCCGCCAAAACAACTCCATGTCGCCGCGGTGCGGGATGCTGTGGTCAACGCACGTCGCCGCGGTGATACGGCCCCGTTTCTCGCATTCCACGCATAGCGGGTTCTCCTCCAGGTGGGCCTTGCTGGCCCGCTGCCACGCCCTGCCGTAGCCACGCTGGTAGGCGCTCGGGCGGTTGGCGTCGTGCTGCTGGTGCCGCTTGGGTTTGCATGTCGGGCAGGCGTCGCGGTGCAGCCGCCGGCATCGGGGGCATCGCTTCTGTGGTGCTTGGGCCATGGGGGGGGGCAGGCTGCCTTTGGAGCAACTCGGGTGAAGACCGCGGGGTGAGCGCCGTGCACTCGTTGTCAAAACTCGGGGGGTTGGAAAGCAGGGTATTAGAACTCAGCCGGCGGGTACGGTGCGGCGTGCAGCTCGGCAGTCTCGCGGGCCATCGAGACGATGACCTCGGTCCTCAGGACAGCCGGGTCATCAGCCACGGTGCTCGGCTTGTGAGCTCCGCCCCGGTCGCGGAGTCGCTCGGCCGTGCGGCGCCAAAACGGATTCTTAGCGGAGTAGCAGGTGTGCACCCTGGTGTCCGTGGTGGCCATCAGAAGAGCTCCGTTTGTGTGGCGCGGACGAGTGGGCCCGTCGTCAACACGGCGGCCGTGACGGGCTTGGGCGCGGAGCCGAGCTCCGCCTCTTCCCACTCGATTAGCAGGCGGGCAAGGTCCGGATGCCGCATCCGGCCGGCAGCGACGAGCAGCTCGTCGCCGGTCAATTTGCGGCGGCGCGGGCCACCCGAGAATGCATGTTGTGCATGTTGTGCATGTTGGTTCCGCATAAACGCCACGCGTAGTGATTTTCTAGGGACAACCCGGAACCAACCTGCACAACGTGCAAACCCCGGGAAAAACGGACTTTAAACCTGCACAGGATCGGCGGCCGCGATTCCGATTCCGATGTAACACATCCCTCTTGATTGCTTTTCCTTCGCAAACGTTGCACTCAAGCGCTCACCAAACCGACGATGGCTGAGCGCCGTCTCGCCATTGCGGTCGCACCAGTCGCGGTACCGTTTCAGCAGCACTGACGATTGCGTCTGCGCGTTCGCCGTCGCGACCGCCTCCTCGTCTAGCCAGCGAGCCAGGTTGTCGCAGTCGGCCCGGTAGTCGTCGGTGGCGGCCCGGACGCAACGGGGCTCCTGCAGGCCGGACCGCTGCCACGACAGGCAGCCCTGGACGAGCCACCGCAGGATGGCCGGCAGCTCGGCCTCCAGCTTCTCGGGTAGGTGGCGGTCCTGCTTGTCGGGCGGGATGGTGACTGTGAACGGCACCAGCCTCAGCCGCCGCCAGATTCCGAAGTCGTCGCCCTGGACCATGGGCCGGTGGTTCGTGACGACCACGGGCGTGTGACTGGGGGTGAACTCCCAAAAGTCTTCACGCATACGCCGCGCCCGGATGCGGTCGCCGCCGGTTGTCGCCTTAACGAGCCCCTCGTCCAGCCGTTGGCCGTCCTTGGTTTCCGCCAGCACGACCAGCCGCTTGCGGAACAGGTCCGCGTTCTCGGTCGGGTGGCCGTCCGACCTCTTGGTCATCAGCAGGCCGGGCGGCGCGGTCATCGCGTAGTCGCCCATCGCCTTCTGCACCGTGTTGATGAACACCGATTTGCCGTTTGCGCCGCCGCCCCAGAAGATGGGCAGCACGTGTTCCACCTGTTGACCGACGAGCGCCAGGCCCATCATCCGCTGCAGGAACCGGATGAGCTCTGTGTCGCCGCCGAATATCTGGTCAAGAAACCCCATCCACAGCACCGCGTCCTCGCCCGCGTCGGTCGGGTACTCGATGCCGGTGGTCCTCGTTAGCAGGTGGCCGGCATCGTGACGCAGCAGCTCGCCGGTGCGCAGGTCGAGAACCCCGTTCTCACAGTTGAGGAGCCAGGGGTCGGCATCAAGCGAGTTGTGCCGCACTGGGATGGGGAGCTCACTCTCGGCCAAAGCGAGCATCGCATCGAGCCTGGTGCGTGATTGCGATGACTGTGCGTGCTTGCTGATCTTCTTGGCCTCTTCTTCGTCATCAACAAGTGACGCCTCCGCGTAGATCGAACGGGCGGTCTGCTTAGCGAGCCGCTGCACTTCGCCGGTCTCGTTCATGGTCCAGCGGTTGCCGGTCCAGACGAGGAACTTGCCCCACGCGGCGACGTAGCGGACCCGGTCGCCGTATCGCTGAACAAACCGGACGGCGTTGCCCATGTCAGTGAGGGCCTGCCGCTGCACTAGGGCCGCGCCCACCTGCACGTCCGGGCGCGTGTACGCGTACTTTAGCCGGGCCAGGATGTCGGCGTCGGTGTAGTGCCGGGGGAACGGCCTCTGCAGCTCGTACGCACGCACCGCGGCGACCGCGTCACCGTCCCGAAGGTTGAACTCGGCGAGCCGGCAGCAGACCGCCACAAGCCTCTTGGAGCCATCGCCGCCATCTTGCATGTTCCGGGTCGAGCGGAGCATCGCGGCGACGACGGCGTCCGTGGGCGCCGCCGTGTCGGTCAGGTCTTGGACGATGGGTTTGGCGGGCGCGGGGTTGGCCGCCGCGACCAGCTTGTCGACGACGCTGTCGGGCAACATTGGGAGTCCGATGTCGTCGATGGACAGTCCGGGCTTGAACGCGTACCGCTTGCCGCTCCAGCGAAGCGGGCCCTTCTTTGCCTGGTCTTCATCCTTGTCGCTGCCAAGCGCGTGATAGCTGGGCGGAACAATCGACTGTGACGCGCCCTGAACCAATTCCCCCTTCTCGTCCAGCTTGGGGCATCCCAACCGGACTGTGATTCTTTTGCCGCTCGGCGCCTTGAACGTGTGAAACGACTTCCCGATGGCGTTCAACCGGGAGTCGTACGCAGCAAGCCGGTGCTCGCCGCCCTGTCGCCCCGAAGTGTAGGTCGGCAGCACAGGCGGGTCGCCGTCGAATAGTTCATTGAATGCGTCGAGCTCTTCGTCGCCGTCGATGTCGAAGTCAACAGCGCCACCTGCTGCGCCCTGCATGACGCCAATCGTGGGGAACGGCACGCGGTCGATGATGGTGGCAGCCTGATCAGCATCAAGTCTCTGGTGCTGCCACCCGTTCCCCATTGCAGGGTCGCCGGGGCTCTTGCCGTTGCAGACCGTGACCGGGAACCCCTGGTCGATGAGTTCTGCAACCGCCTCTTTGAGCTCCACCCGGTACTCGCCCATATCAGGCGGGCCGAGAATTGGCGTCTCGACTGCGCTTGCGGTAAGATTGTTATTAACCATCGCTGTGCCCTCCCATGGCACATTGCCCCGCGCCGGGTCAGCTCCGGCGCGGGGACCTTCCTGTGCTAGTCAGAGAGGGGCAGTTGCCCCGGCAGGCTCTTCCGTTGCTTGGGCTGCGGTAGCGGATTCACTCCCGCCAGACCTAGCGAACGACTACGTCGGCGGTCCTTAGCTTGCCGGTGGCGAAACTTCTTGAGCTCCGCCACGAGTTCCTTGTTCTCCAATAGCTCTTTGTTGAGTGATTCGCTGGTTATGCTGGCCATCGCTCGACCCTCGTGGTGAATCGGTCGCCGCCGAAGAACCGCCCGGCAGCTTGGCGGGTCGGACTCTCAGCCCTCAGCCGACGCCTGGGCCTCGGTGCGGGCGCGGATGAACTCGCGCACGGCGCGCCGAGTCGTCATGGGGCGGGCGCCTAGCGTCACGGTCTGAAGTCGCACACCACCAACGCCAACGCGGTGCCAGCGGCAGGCGGTGGTCGGGTGCGGGCGGTAGCCGGTTTCAGCCTCGACGGCCGCGGCGATAGAGCGGAACGGGTCGTCGGGGTCGGGGGCGAAAAGGTCTTCCCGAAGAGTCGCGGTTGCGTTTGCAGACATGAAAAAACCCTTGCTTGTGGCGGTTTAGTTACCGTTCACAATCAAGGGTAGATACGTCGTGCCGACGTACAACACACACGAGACTGTACTTTGGGAAGTGGCGGCCGCTACTTCCCAAGATAGGTGCACGCGGCGCGGCAATCAGTCGCCTGTCGCGTTTTCGGCTCGCTCGCGCGCGTCTCTCAACCGGTTATTGAGCGCCCGCTTGGTGATGCCGATGTGGTCCGCGGCCTTCTGTTTCTGCGTATCGGGGCCTCGCTGAGGAAACTCCTTCTTGGCCCACTCAACCGCATCTAGGGCGTCTTGCTCCCGGGCAATAGCCTCTGCCCTCTTTTTCTCAGTAGAGCGCTCAATGTTCTCATCACGAACCCATTTGTCTCTGAACCGCTTGTTCGCAAGTGATGACAGCCGTTCATAGATGAGCCCCAGACGCACCCCCTCGGTAAACGCGGCGTGTACCTCAGCGGAGCGGTCGTCTTGCACGTCACGCCAAGCCACTTCAGCGCGGTCCAGGAAATCCAGGGCGCCGGTCATGACGTGGTAGGCCTGGAGGCGGTCTGCCTCATCACCATTGGCCAGCTCATCCATGCGGCCGTGAATGTCGGTCGCGACAGCTTCAAAGGTCTCGATACACTCGGTCAACCATTCCCGCAGCAGGTCTGGCGACACAACCGGGTGTTCCTTCCACGAAGTAATCGCAATGAATGACTCGCTTGCCTCGCTGGGCAGCAGAGCCTCGCGCACCGCGGCTTTTTTCTTCCCCATCATCGCACCTATCAGTTGAGCCGGGCTGACCGACCGGCGCCGCGCGTAGGTGCTCGCGCCGCGCCGGCCGGTCTCGCGGTAGCTACTCCGCAACCCGGCAAGGTTGTGTTGAGTTTATCCGATGGCCCGCGCCACCTCGATGCCCTTGCTGGCGTCTCGCTCGGCGTAAACCTGGGTTACATCGGCCTTGCTGTGCCCCAGGATGACTTGGCTGGCTTCGAGCCCAAACTGCTTGCGGACGAGGGTGGCGGCCGTGTGGCGCAGTCGGTTGGGGGTCCAGCGGTGCTGCTTGCGGTGCGCCTTCAACTCGTCATCGCTCAAGTCGTCGGGGGCGGGGAACGCACGGTCACAGGCTCGCTCGACCGCCTGTCGGTATGAGTCGATGCGGTATCGCTTCTTGGCCTTGGGCACGGCGACATGGCGCTTGGGGCGGAAGCAGAACTCGTCCGCCGGACGCAGAAGGTACGCGCTTAGAATCCGTTGGCCAGCCGGCCCGATGTACACCACACGACGACGACCATGATGTTGGGTCTTGTGGCTGGCGGGGCGGTATTCCCAGACCTCGCCGCCGCGGTCGATGTCGCCCGGGCGCATGCTGCAAACCTCGTCCGGCCTCATCCCGGTGAGCAACTGCAGGCGCACCATATCGGCGACGACCGGGTTGGTGTGCTGGATGGTCTTTTCGACCACCTCGGGGTCGACCGGCAGCACCGGGTCGGACTCGCGGGCCTCGGTCCTGCCGACCTTCAACCCGGGCAGCAGCGATAGTGCCTGGGGGACCGTGGCGGGGATGAGCTCCTCAGTCGCGGCCCACGTGAACGCCAGCCGGATGCGGCGGATGTTCTTGTTCACGCTGGAACGGCAGTGCCCCGCCGCAACCATCGCCTCCCTGACGACTTTAAGGTCCCCGATGCCGAACTCGGGCGCGGGCAGGCCGCCGTGGTTGGCGACGAGGAACCGCAGGGCGCAGCGGACGGCGGCGGGCTCGCTGGTCGGCTTGCCGTTCTTGACGTAGTAGCGGTTGGCGTGGGCCTGGAACTTGGTCGCCACCTCGCCCACGGTCGGGGTAATCTCTACCCCGGTTTTGGCGCCGGGATTTGCCGGTTGTGGCGCTTGGACGGGTCGGCCGGAAACGATGTCCGCGATGACGCGTGCGTACGCTTCGCGGCTCTCAGGGGAACCGTGCGGGCCCAGGTAGAAAGACCTACCTTTGACTTTCACGACCGCCCGACCACTAGGTTTGTGGAGGCAATACGCGGGGACGCGGGTGGGGCGAGCCATGCGGGCGACCTTTCTAGGGTACGATTACCCCGGTTTCGGTAGCTTGCAGGCTGCTCGGCGAAGAATGCCGGTTGTGCTATGTTGCACACGCCAAAGAGGTTACGGCGAGTGGAGGATAGCGGGCTCGAACCGCTGACCTTTTGGCTGCCAGCCAAACGCTCTCCCAACTGAGCTAATCCCCCGGATTCCCGCGGCCTGGCGGCGGGTATGGGGCCCCACCAAACTAGACGGCCGCGGATGGCGGAGCCCGTTTAGCCCCGCCCAGACCACTAGTAAATCAGGCTTCCGGCCGACTGTCAACGCCTGCTACGCAATGCCCGAAAAACGGTCCCCACTCAAACGACACCTGCTGACGCTGGCCAAACTGCTAGTGGGTGGACTCATTATCGGCTGGCTTGCGTGGCAGGCACAGCAGAATGACAAGTTTCACGAGCTCGCGTCCGGCCAGAAGAACTGGGGGGTGCTCGGGCTCGCATTCCTGGGCGCGTGCTTGACCGCGGGCTTGTCGTTTGTCCGCTGGCGGCTGGTTGCGTTGGCGGCCGGCGTGCCGCTGTCGATCGGCGAGGCGCTGCGGCTGGGGGCGCTGGGCTACACACTCAACTTTGTCAGCCCCGGATCGGTCGGGGGCGACGTCTTCAAGGCTGCCGTGCTGGCCCGGGACCGGCCCGGCCGCCGCACCGCGGCGATCACCACCATCGTTGTCGACCGCGGGCTGGCGCTGGTTTCGTTCATGATTTCGGCCGCTGTGGCGTTCCTGGTGCTGTGGGCGATCGGTACGCCGATGCCCGCCGACGCGCGTGCGGCCGGTTGGATTGCGGTCAGCTTGGCCGTGGTGGTCCCATGCGGGCTGGCGGTGCTGTTCGCGCCCGGTGTGGTGACGCCGGCGCTCGTCGGTCGTGTCGAGTTGCTGCTCGCTGTCGGTGGGCTGCTTTCACAAATCCTGATGACCTGGGCCGACTACCGCCGCGGCTTCCGCTGGCTGGCGGCGGCATTTGGGCTGTGTGTGGTGGGGCACCTGCTGCTGGTCACCTCGTTCTACCTGGTGGCGAAGGGGCTGCCGTTCAGTTCTCCCGACTGGCTGGAGCACGCGTTCATCGTGCCCTTCGCCTGCCTGTCGGGCGCGATCCCGATCTTCCCCGCGGGGCTGGGCGCGGTGGAGGGCACGCTGGCGTACGCGTACCAGTGGTTCGGCGCCGAGCCGGGCAACGGCGCGTTTGTGGCGTTCGGCTACCGGCTGGCGACCGTGGCGGTCGCGTTCATCACGGCCCCGTACTACCTGACCCACCAGGCGTTGGTGAAGAGGGCGCTGGCGGACGTCGACATCGAACCGCCGCCGGAGCCGGCCTGATCCGCGGCTACCGGGCCAGCAGCTTCTCGCCGTCGATGTTCAGCTCGCCGCCCTGCAGGTCGTAGGGCATCGCGTCGTCCGCGTCGTCCAGTTCGCAGCCGTCGAGTGTCAGTTTCCCGAGGCCAGCGACGCGCACCTGGCTGCGGCCGTTGTCGTAGAACCCGGACCCGACCGCCGTCACGCGTGAGACGCCACCAACGCTCAAGCCTGAGCGGCCATTCGCCCGGCACTCCACGCGGCGCAGCACGCAGTCCTTCACCAGTTCGTGGGCGTTGACGCCGTCCTGCTGGAAGCCCTGGATGACGAAGTCTTCGATCACCACGTGCCGGATGTTGTACAGAGTGATGCCCGTCTGCAGCCCGGCGTGCCGCAGCCCGTACTGCTGGGGCAGGCGGTCTTTCTCCACCTTCAGCAGGATGGCGTTCTGGGCGAACGCCCACTCGAGCGGCTGCAGCAGGTCGCCCGCGTCGTGCGCCGAGGCGGTCCGTACCCGCTTGAGCGGGGCGCCGTTGTAGAACAGCTGCTGGAACGTGAGCCGACGCGGGTTCATCGCGAAGACATCGCCCTCGACGTGACGCCACGCGCGGTCGGCCGACATCACCGAGCCGTCCAGCACCGCCCCGTGCCCGGAGAGGGTGAGCGGTCGGTTCTCGAAGCCGTGCAGGTCGCAGCCGAACACCGAGAGCTGCTCGCGGTACGGCTCGCCGGTGTTCGCCACGTTGATGCGGTCACCGGGGCCGGCTAGCTTGAGCGCCCGGCTGATGGTGGCCAGCGGCCCGTCGTCCTCCCTGAGTTCCTGCTTCAGGCCCGACAGCCGGTCGTCGCCGGTTTGATTATTTACAAACAGGTCGCGGCCGGAGCACAGGGCCGGGGCGAGCGTCACAACACAGCAGGTGATCCGCAGCAGCAGAGTCATCGGTCTGGTATCCGTCCCTGGGATTGGCTGGCCGAGGCCCGGGCAGCGGCCGCGCCCGTCCGTGGACGCACCCAGTGATTGCATCGGAAGTTGCGCGGCGTGGCTTCAACCAGAGGCTCGCCAGGCCGTCAGGTCGGGCGCCAGTACGCCGAACGCTAGCGTTGCTGCGCCCGGGCTCCGAGCCAAGAGCCAGTGTGGAGTGCTCCAGGCGAGATGGGGCGAAACACGCGGTTCTCGGTAGAAAACAGCCACCAGACGTGGTCAAATCTAACTGTCGGCATTCACCTGCGGATCAGACGTAGTGCAATCGGTGCCAACGTTGCAGGCTTGGTCGAGAGGAAGCTTGCTCAATGCCGCTTGGACACTCTAAATCTATTGCGGATTGACAGCACGAGTCACCTGACATGGCGATCGTGGCTCGTGAGCCCGAGCCGGTAGGGCCGCGGAAGAAAAACCCCGCTAGGAAACATGAGCCGCGACTCGCAAGCGATAGCACGCGTAGTGCAAAGCGTCCTCCGCGGCGGCAAGGGCCGAGCGCCAACGCCGCTGTTGCTGCTGGCGTGCGTGCTGCTGGCCGGCTACCTCTTCTTCGAACCGAGTCTTGAGCGGTCGTGGGGAGTCGACCTGCCGGGCGTCCATGAGTATGCGGGCGAGAACGCACCGCAGGGAACGCCGCCGGCAGGCCGGACCAGCGGCGCAGAGTCGGCGCCGCGAGCCGGAACGGGTGGCCAGGGTCGCCAGGCTACCTCGGTCGAGTCCCTGATCCGCAGCAACAGCGACACGTACACCTCGCCGGCCGGCCTCCGTTACTCGCGCGGCACGCAGCACGGGCACCACCTGCGGCACCTGATGGCGCATGCCGAGGACGAGCCCAATCGGCCGGGCCAGCACGGAGTGTTCGACAGCAATGATGTGCAGGAGGTCGTGGACCTGGTGGACGAAGCGTACCGCAAGGCGGAACGCGGCGTCGACACCCGCGAGCGGCGCGAGGGCGACCGCACGGTGTACGTGGTCGACATGCGCCGACGCGTCGGTTACGTCGGTGGCCAGAGCGGCGGCCGGCGTGGCCACCCGCCCGCCGATCACATCCAACTGGTGCTGGTGGGCGAGAAACTGATCACCGCCTACCCCTTGATCCCGTAGCGAGGTCGCGGCATGGCTGCAGAGCCAGAGAAGATGTATTACGTGGGCGAGTGCCGCGTCTGCACCACCGGTCCACTCGGCCTCCGTCGGTGCGGCGGCTGTGGGCGGGTAGTGCTGCTGTGCGACGAATGCGACTCGGTCTGGACCGACGCCGACACGGACCAGCCGCCATGCCGGGCGGCCGAGGATGATCTGCCCTGCCCGCACTGCGACGCCAGCCTGATCGAACGGCCTTCACGGTGGGCGACCCGCGACGAGGCGGACGGCTGCGACTGGGTGAGCCGGGCGGTCGAGGAGCAGCGGTTCACGCTGCGTCAGGGCGCGGCGTTCTCGCCACGCCGCAACGAGCTGCCTACCGATGGCGATGACGAATCGCCGGACGACGGCTGACCGCCTAAGAGGCGGTCCCGTTCAAGGCATGTTGCGGTTCCGAGAAGCTCATACTAGTGACGTTTGCGCTCACCCACCTCGGGGCAATCAGCGGTCAGCTATCAGCTCTCGGCCCTCCAAACGCGGGAAGGGCTGATAGCTGACCGCTTGATTCACACGCTGGGTTCGCGCGACCGTCCGCCCAGCCCAGCAAAGTCTTTCATGCGATTCAGGACAGCCTCTAAGACACCAGCTCGCCATCGGGCGTGGCCCGCAGCTTCTGCAGGTGGGCCTCGTCTAGGATGTGGAACGGGCTGCGGACGTCCTGCCAGGCCTCGCCGCGTTGGTCGAGGTAGGCGTCGTCGATCGTGCCGAGGTGGTGGGACGCGAGCCGCAGGTACTCGATCTTAGTCGGGTCGAGCCCCATGATCCGCGCAACCGTGGCGTCGACGGCCGGCAGGTTGGCGCCGACCACCACCAGGCCCATGTGCTTGACGCTGCCGAGGATCGGCCCGTCGCCCTCCATGCAATCGACGCCGTCGACGATGGTCATGGTGCGGGGCAGCGTGGCGTTGATGTCCGCGACCGTTTGGGGGATGCCGTTGTGGTGCAGCACGTTCTTGGGCCAGCCGTACTTGATGCCGGGCATGACGCCGTAGAAGTTCTTCATCCCGCACGTGACCCCGACCCAGTGGTGGGTCTTCATCTTCGGCATCGAGACCACCACGTCGGCTTCCAGCACGGACCGCGGCAAATAAATCCCCTTGAGCCCGCTGTACTTGCCGCGGTTGCGGCGCCAACCGACCTCTTCGTAGTTGAGGTCGGCGAATCGGAGGCCGCCGTCGGACAGCGCCTCGCCGACGCCTGACTCGGCAAGCGCCATCTCGGTGTCGCGGACGTGGCCGGGCGCCTCGCCGACGCTCACCTCGGCGCCCCAGTCGCGGAACACATCGGCCGCGGCGACGATCATCGCCGGGTGGGTGGTCATGTGCGGGATCCGGCGGCTGGGCTCCACCAGGTTCGGCTTAAGCAGCACCCGCTTGCCCTGGAAGGAGTTGGGCTGCACATCGCAGGCCAACAGCCCGTCACGGATCGTCTGAGCCAGCTCGCCCGTGTACGACTGCCCTTTGGCGACGAACACCGGCGAGCGGGACTTGCGGAGCCGCTCAACTGCCGGCATCGCCACCAGCCCGGCCGCGGCCAACCCGCCCAGCCCGAGGAGCGAGCGGCGGTCGATAAAGGTCTTGTCGTGGGGGTTCATATCGGTTGGGTCTAGGAGCTGGCGGACGCGAGCGGCGTGGGGGCGGGCGAGGGTAGGGCGGCGGCGAGCAGCGCCAGCTTGTACAGGCTGGGCCGGTCGGCCGACTGCCGGTCGAAGGCCTCTTCGAGCCAGCTATCGGCCTCGGCTGGTCTGGCGTTCTGCACGGTTAGCCCCAGCACCGCGTAAGCGAGCGACGCGGTGGTTGTCTGGGCGGTCAGGCTGTTAGACAGGTAGTCGATTGCCTGGGGCAGGCGGGCGTCTTCGATGGCTTCGCCGGCCAGCGCCCACAGCACGATGCCAGTTGGCTGCGCGTGGGCCAGCAGCTCCTGGCCCAGCACCATCGTGTTGCCGTAGTTCGCGCCGCCGGAGGGGAGCAGCCTGTCGGTTAGCAGACGCACCCCTTCGCGAACGCGGGGGTGGTCGGCGTAGCCGGCTTGTCGCAGCGCTTTGACGAACATCGCCGTGGGCTCGAGCCAGGAGTGTGTGTCCGCCGCCCACGACCATCCGACCAGCATCGTGTCGTGGCCGATCTGGGGCTTGCGTGGCGCTGTGCGGCCCTTGGCCTCCAGGGCCCAGTCGACGGCGCGTTGGATGTTGTCCTGGTAGGAGTGGGCGCCGTCGGCTTGCTGCGCGGCGAGCCAGGCCAGGATCGACAGGCTGGTGGGCCAGGCGGGGGTGGACTGGTCGGCGGTGACTCCGACGGCGCCATCCCTCTGTTGCGCGTTGGCCAGCCAGTCGGCGGCCCGGCGGGCCGCGCCGGGCCTGCCGGCCGCGGCGAGCGACACGGCCGCCCACGCTATTGGCTCGGTGGCTGGCGGCCCGGCAGGCAGGTAGCCGCCCGGGGTCGCGGCCGCGACGCAGTCTATTAATTGGTCCGTCCACTTCATACTGCGTGAGCCCTGGGGCTTCGGTCGGGGCAGGTTTCCTGCGGAAAGGTAGGCCGAAACGCGGGGGATTCACGCGTGGGAAGATTTTTTGTTCGGTTCGTTTGACTCCTGAAGAAAGTGACATAGGTTTCAAGTGTCAGAGGAAAACGACGCGGACAGCAAGCCGCAAACCGCTGACAAAACCTTTTCCCACCGCTTTTCTGACCTACCTTTCAAACGTGAGCCGGTTTCCGGCGAACGTCCCACCGATCGAGAGCTTGCCAGCGTCTTCGTCCATGAGAAGGGCAAACCGGCCGCGAGGCCGGGACGCAAAGCCAAGGGCCAGCCGCTTACCGCTGCTGGCAGCCTAGCTACCGATGGAAGTTGCAACCTACCGAGAACCGGGTGGTTGTAGTAAGGAAACGCCTCACGCAGGGTGACTACGCAGGACTGTTATTTTTTAGGGCTTTGCCGTCAGCACTTGGCGAGCTCACCGGGGCCAACCGGCCGCGGCGCTGACGGCGGGTTCATCCACCGGGGGCCTTGAAACCCCCGACAAACAAGTAGGGTCTGACTCGAGGGTCGGCCCGCGAATCCGGAGGAAGCTACCCATGAAGAAGTTTGCATCGAAGGTCCAGAAGTTCCTCAAGTCGGAAGATGGCCCCACGGCGGTTGAGTACGCGGTTATGCTCGCGTTGATCGTCATCGTCTGCCTGACGGCCATCCAGTCGATCGGCACCAACGCCGCGACCACGTTTAACAACGTGTCCGCTCAGCTTGGTAGCTAAACGGCTATCGCCCTACTTGTTTGCCCGAGCAAGTTATCCCCCTCGCCCGCGATTGCGGGCGAGGGGTTTTTCTTTGCGCTAGCCGGCGCGCGGCGTAACCGTAACGACCGGCGCGTCCGCCCGATCCGGCAGGGTCGACCGGGCGGGCCGGCCAACCCCGGGTTAACTCCGCCGGATTGGCGAGCCCATGCGATTCCCGTGCTAGGTTTGCGCAGCGGCGGGGCTCTTGGCGCCCGCCACGGGTCACAAAACAACACTCAACGCTGAAGACGGAAATCTGCGCCATGTTTGATGCTTCACAACTCGCCGAGGCGGTGGTCGCCAATTGGCCGGTCTGGTTTGTCACGGTCACGCTGGTGGTCGCTGCTGTCATCGACGGCTTGCAACTGAAGGTGCCGAACTGGATCACGTTCCCGATGATTATCAGCGGATGGGTCTGGAGCGCGACGCTCAGCCCCTTCCCGGGCTGGGAAGGTCTGGTCTACAGCCTGATCGGCACGGCGGTCGGACTGGCCCTGCTGCTGCCGGCCTACGCCATCGGCGGCATGGGCGCCGGCGACGTGAAGCTGATGGCCGGCATCGGCGCCTGGGTCTGGGGCACCGTGACGCTGTACTCCTTCGCGGTCTCGGCCGTGGTGGGCGGCGTGATCGCCGTCGGCATGGTGCTGACCAACAAGCGTTGGGAGAAGCACCACGGCCAGTTCTGGATGATCTGGAATGAGATCCTAACGGTTAAAAGCCCGGAGAAGCTGGCGGAGATCGCCGCCGAGCGGAAGCCGCGGATGATGCTGCTGCCGTACGGCATCCCGATCGCGATCGGCACCATCGCCTACTTCGGTTGGGCCGGGATGCTGGTCTGATCGCGGGCTGTTTCCCGCACAAAGTGAACGTAACCAACGGCTTCGGACGCTCGAAAGCAGGGCGTCCGAAGCCAGTTGCGGGTTGCCCACGGTGGGCTGCCTAAATTAACTGGACCGGCTGCGCCGGTCTTGCCGAAGAAACCGTCGAGGCCCGCTGGCGGCGGACGTAACCGCCGCGCGGTCACCGGGTCTCACGCTCAGACGCCTTGGCGTCGGGCAGCAAAATCGACCGCCGGGGGGTGTCATGCGACCAAAATCTCTCATACTGCTTGCGCTTGCACTGGGCTGCGGCCTCGTTGCGTCCATCGGCATCAGCCAAGTGATGGAGGGCAACAAGTCGCGGGGGCCTTCGGTCGAGACCACCTCGATCTACGTGGCCCTGCACAACATCAACCTGGGCGACCCCATAGACGCAACGATGGTCTCGCTGCAGGAGTGGCCCAAGGACAAGGTTCCGCCCGGTGCCCTGACCTCGCTCGAGGATCTTGAGGGCCGCCGCCCGCGGACCAACATCATCGCCGGCGAGCCGATCCTTGACGCCAAGCTGCTGGCCCAGGGGGAACAGTCTGACCCGCTCAGCTCCGTCCCGCCAAACATGCGGCTGTCGACGATCAGCGTTGACGCCGAGAAGAGCGCCGCCGGGCTGCTGAGCCCCGGCGACCGCGTGGACATCCAGCTATTCGTGCGGGCCGACCCGCGCAACGGCATCCACGAGGCCACCACCAAGATCTTCCTGCAGAACATCCGGGTGTTCGCCATCGAGCAGGCCGTCCAGCGGTCGGCCGACGGCGGCGAGGCCCGCACCATTCCTAAGACCGTCTCGCTGCTGGTCACTCCCGAGCAGGCCAGCAAGATCGACTTCGCCCAGCACATCGGTGAGCTCTCGCTGATCCCCCGCAACCCCAACGACGAGGGGCTCGCGATGGACTCGGCCATCACCTACGAGGAGCTGATCGGCGGCACAGTCGAGAAGAACGACCGTGAGCAGGAGCAGGCCCGCGACGAGGTCGCGAGCGACGACGACGCGGGCGGCAGCTTCCTGGGCGGCATGCTGGACATGATGAAGCGGACCGCCAAGGACCGCCCGCCGTTCGAGATCGAGATCGTGCTCGCCGATGAGGTTTCGGTCGAGTACTTCGACCCGAACACCGGCAAGCCGCTCCGCGACTACAACGAGACCCGGAAGGCGACTGGCCCCAAGGCCACGCCCGCCGCCACCCCGGCGCCGGACAAGGCCGCCGAAGCGACGCTGGATGACTTCCCGATCGACTTCGGCGGGGAGTAGCCGAGAGACCACTGAGACCCGCCGGGCGAGGGAACGCCCGGACCGATCCATTTCTTTGGGGGGAGCCAGCGAGGCCCCGTCGCAGGTAACGCGGCGGGCCAACCTGGCGGCAGCGACGTCCTGCGGGGCGGCGCTACAAAAGGAAGTACAAGGATGTACGACGCAACGCCCGCGACCCGTCTGTGCCCACGCCACACGCTCCTGGCGATCGCCAGCGCGCTGCTAATGTGCAGCGGCGCCTCGGCGCAGTTCGTCCAGCAGGACGCCTCGCTGATACGCAAGATCAGCGGCGCCAGCGACAAGTTGGAGATCACGACCAACAGCAGCCGGATCCTGACCCTCGAGACGCGCATCCCGCGCGTGCAGGTCAACAACCCCGAGCTGCTGTCGGTGACCGCCCTCAGCGCCACCCAGATCCAGGTCTCGGCCAAGAAGGCGGGCGTCACGGCCGTCAACCTGTGGGACGAGGAAGGCAACATCCACACGGTGGACGTCTACATCTACGGTGATGTCCGCGAGCTAGAGCACGCCCTCAAGACGCAGTTCCCCAACTCGTCGGTGCGTGTCTATCGCTACAGCAACTCGCTGGTGCTGGCCGGCTTCATCGACCGGCCAGACTACGTCACTCCGATCGTCGAGATGGCGCAGGACTACTCGCCGAAGATTATCAACAACATGAACGTCGGCGGCGTGCAGCAGATCCTGCTGAAGGTGAAGGTGTTCGAGGTGTCGCGCACCAAACTGCGTCAGCTCGGTGTCGACTGGTCGTACCTCGGCGGCTCCGGCGGCGGCGTGGTCAGCTCGGTGTCCGACATCCTCACGTCGACCGTCGCCGCGGCGGGCCTGGGGATCTCCAAGGGCACCACCGACACCTTCGCCTACGGGATCGTGAACGGCAACAGCCGCTTCGACATGTTCATCGATGCGTTGCAGGAGAACAACGTCGCGAAGATCATGGCGGAGCCGAACGTTGTAGCGGTGAGCGGGCGCCCCGCGAGCTTCAACGAGGGCGGTGAAATCCCCATCCTCGTGCCGCAGAGCCTCGGCACGTCGACCATCGAGTTCAAGCCGTACGGAACGCAGGTCGACTTCCTGCCGATCGTGCTCGGAAACGGCAACATCCGCTTGGAGGTCCGCCCGAGGATCAGCGACCTGGACTACGCCAACGGTCTAATCCTCAACGGCGAGCAGGTGCCGGCATTGAAGGTCCGTTACGTGGACACCGCGGTCGAACTGCGGGCCGGCCAGACCTTTGCGGTGGCGGGCCTCATCCAGCAGCGTACGCAAGGCGTGCAGGTTGGTCTGCCCGTGCTGGCCGACATCCCGTTCTTCGGGGTGCCGTTCCGCACAACCCGCAACGAGACCGAGGAGTTTGAGCTCCTGGTGCTCGTGACACCTGAGTTTGTCGACGCCCTCGACCCGGACCAGGTGCCGCAGTGCTACCCGGGGACCGGCACGATCGTACCGAACAACAAGGAACTGTACTGCGAGGGCCGGATGGAAGTGCCCAACCCGTGCAGCCCGTGCGGCGCCTACCCCTGCGTGCAGAGCCACGGGCACGAGCCCTGCTGCCCGAACGGGCAGGGTGGACTGTTCTCCTGTCCGTGCGGCAATGGCTCGTGCGGCAGCGGCTTCGATGCCCCCGCGGCGGACTACACGTACGGCCAGGGCGGCTACCCCCAGCAGTACGAGCAGCACCAGTACTCTCAGGGCTACGAGCCGATCCCCGTGGAACTGCCGGACCCCACGTCGACCGACGCCCCGGGCGCCCAGCACGGTGAGCTGATGCTTCCGCCCGACGCCGGGGCCTCGCTGCCGACCGATCGGGTCCAGGGCCCGGCGATCGACGGCGCCGGCCGGTCGATGTCGGATCTGAGTCACCGCCCGTCGCAGCACTACACCGCGTCGCGCAGTCCGCAGTACCGGCGCCAGCCCTCCGAGCCGTTCAACCCGCAGGCGTCGCCCGCGGGCGCGGCCCAGCGGGCGGGAAGTGGGGGACTAATTGGGCCGGTTGGCTACGACCTGGAATAAGTGAGCTACCATCCAGTAGCACACTACATACCAGCAGCCACGCGCCCGGCTTTGGCCGGGGTCGACCGGAACGCACCTAATGTCCAACGTTCTTCGCCTCGCAATCGTCGATCCCAACGACGCGACCCGCGAATCGTTGAAGTCCACCCTGATGGGCCTCGAAACCGTCTGGCTCGAGGCGGAGTGCTCGCGGTACGCCTTCTTCCAGGACGTGCTGGAGCAGACCAACCCCGACGTGGGCTTCATCGCCATAGACGGCGATCCTGACGAAGCGGTGCGGCTCGTAGAGCAGCTGACCCAGGCAAAGCCCACTATCTCGCTGCTGGTTTCCAGCAGCTCGACGGACGGCAATCTGATTCTGCGGACGATGCGGGCGGGCGCCAAAGAGTTCCTGCCGCAGCCGATCCGGCCCGAGGACCTTGCCGCCGCCCTGCAGCGGGTGTCGCGGACCAAGTTTGGCGCCACCGGCGGGAAGAATCGAGGCTGCCAGGTGACCGTCGTAGCCGGCGCTACCGGCGGCGTCGGGGCGACCAGTCTGGCGGTGAACCTCGGCTGCCAGTTGGCGTCCGACCCGGACAACAGCGTGGTCCTGCTGGACCTGGACCTGGCGCTCGGCGACGCGGACGTGTTCCTGGACTCGATCCCTGAGTACACGCTCACCGACGTTGCGCAGAACATCACCCGGCTCGACTTCACGCTGCTCAAGCGGTCGCTGACGAAACACTCAACCAACCTCTATCTGCTGCCCCGTCCGGTGCAGTTGGAGGACTCGCAGCTGGTCACCACGGACGACCTGACCCGGGTGATCGGACTGCTGAAGGCGACCTTCACGCACCTGATTATCGATGCCTCAAAGAGCTTCCACGCGCTCGACCTGCTTGCTATGGAGCAGGCGGACGAAGTGCTGATGGTCACGCAGCTCGACCTGCCGTGCCTGCGGAACGTGGTGCGGCTGCTGATGTCATTCGAGCAGATGAACAGCCTCAACGAGAAGATCAAGATCGTCGTGAACCGCGTCGGACAGGGCGGCGCGTCGATCAGCATCAAGAAGGCTCAGGAGACGCTCGGCCGCGATATCTACTGGCAGCTTCCTAATGACTACAAGACGATGATCGAGGTGCGCAACAACGGCGTGCCCCTCATCGAGCAGGCACCCAAGGCCGCCATTACGCAGTCGATCGCGCAGCTCGCTGATGGTCTAACCGGCAAGCAGACTTCGGTCGCACCCGGCGACCTGGCAGGCAAGAGCCGGAGCTGGCTCGGCCTGTGGGGCAAGAACGGCAAGATCGAGGCCCCGCCGCAGCCCGCCGAGTAGCCGGCCAGCGCTCCGCGATGCGGCGCGCCCATGGCTCGTCGTCTCTTGCCTGCTTCTCTCTTGTTGTCGGCAACCCGTTGCGCCCTCGTACTCGCTACCTGCGGTGGCGCTTAGCCCCGACCCCAGCGGCTGTAGCCCCGTGTGGTCTCGGGGCGGATCGCTTCTTCTACGGGATTTCGACGATGGGGGCCGCATTCTCGCGGCCGCTGATCATCGGACGGCGCGTGGCATCCGCCCCATTCGGTGTGCGTAATCGGCGCAACCGGACTCCCGTGTTTCTTTTCTGACTCACCGCTCCTCCTGAGCTATGGTTTGGCAGGAGCCCTCGTTGCGCCGACGCGGGCCCCGGGTCACGCATTCCCCCACGACAACGCAGACAACCATGACCAAGATCGCAACAGGACCGGCTTCGCTCTCCGCCAAAGAGAAGGAAGCCGAGTTCGAAAACATCAAGCGCCGTATCCACACCAAGCTGGTCGACAAGCTCGACCTGTCTCGTGTGGGCGAGCTCGAGGGCGACGTCCTGCGGCGCGAGATCCGCATGGTGGTGGAGCACCTGTGCGACACCGAGGACACGTTCCTCAATCGCAACGAGCGCGACCGGCTTATCGACGAGGTCCTTGACGAGACCTTCGGCCTCGGCCCGCTCGAGCTGCTGCTGAAGGACCCATCGATCAGTGAAATCATGATCAACGGCCCGAAGACGGTGTTCGTTGAAAAGAGCGGCAAGCTGGTCAAGACGCCGGTCGTGTTCCGCGACGACAAGCACTTGATGCAGGTCATCGACCGCATCGTGTCGCGGATCGGTCGCCGCGTCGACGAGGTCTGCCCAATGGTGGACGCCCGTCTGCAGGACGGCTCGCGTGTGAACGCGATCATCCCGCCGCTGGCGCTGGACGGCCCGAGCATGACCATCCGGCGCTTCGGATCCAACCCGCTGAAGCTCGAGGACCTGCTCAACTACAAGTCGATGACGCCCGAGATGGTGATGCTCCTCGAGGGCGCCATGAAGGCAAAGCTCAACATTATCATTTCGGGGGGCACCGGCTCAGGTAAGACCACGCTCCTGAACACGCTCTCGAGCTTCATCTCGAACGAAGACCGCATCGTCACGATCGAGGACGCGGCGGAGCTCCAGCTGCAGCAGGACCACGTCGTCCGGCTCGAAACCCGCCCGCCCAACATCGAGGGGAAGGGGCGCATCAGCGCCACCGACCTGGTGAAGAACTGCCTGCGTATGCGTCCCGACCGCATCATCATCGGCGAGTGCCGTGGCGGCGAGACGCTCGACATGCTCCAGGCGATGAACACCGGCCACGAGGGGTCGCTGACCACCTGCCACGCCAACACGCCGCGGGACGCGATCGCCCGACTCGAGACGATGATCATGATGGCCGGCTTCGAGATGCCGGTCAAAGCGATGCGGACTCAGATCTCTAGCGCCGTGGACCTGATTGTGCAGGCCAACCGCCTGCAGGGCGGCCCTCGTAAGGTGACCCACATCACCGAGATCCTCGGCATGGAGCAGGACACCATTGTGATGCAGGACATCTTCAAGTGGGTCCAGGACGGCGTCGACGCAAATGGCCGCGCAATCGGGCACTTCATCTCGACCGGCATCCGGCCCTCATTCATGGACCGCCTTGAGCAGGCCGGCGTAAAGCTGCCTGCCAGCACGTTCCGCGAGCGGGTCATGATGCGCGACTGATCCAGATAGTTGATTTCGGACTGCGGATTTGCGGATCCCGTGGTGCGAAGCTCGAACGAACAGCAATCCGCAAACCTGAATCCGCAGCTCGAAATCATCATGACTCCTTGGATCATCTACGCGAGCGTCTTTGGCGGAGTGGCCCTGATGGTCACCGCCGTCGCCGCCCTTCTGCGCGGCGACAAGGACGCCGAAATGGAGGACCGGCTCAGCGTCCTGACCGGGCAGAAGTCGGGCGGCAAGGCGTCTGCCGACGCGAACGTCGCCGGCGACATGATGCGGGTCTCGGTTGAGGGCGCCGGCCTCCTTGAGAAGTCGATCGTCAAGTACCTCAACCTGAAGATGATGTTCGAGCAGGCGGACGTCTCGTTCACGGTCAGCAAGTTCCTGATGGTCTGCGTGGTGAGCGGCACCGTGGGCTTCGTGCTGCCGACCCTGGGGGGCATGCCCGTCAAGTTTGCCCCCATCGTGTCGGCGATCTTCCTCTTCATGCCTTTCCTATGGCTGATGATGAAGCGGAAGAGCCGGCTGAAGAAGTTTGCCGCCCAGCTGCCCGAGGCGCTGGAGCTCATCGCCCGGGCGTTGCGGGCAGGTCACAGCCTGGGGGCGGGCATGAACCTGGTTGCGCAGGAGATGTCCCCGCCGATTTCGAAGGAGTTTGGCCGGGCGTTCGAGGAGCAGAACCTCGGCATGCCGATGGAGGAGACGCTCGACAACCTCGCCACCCGGGTACCCAACCTCGACCTCAAGTTCTTCGTCACCGCGGTCATCCTACAGCGTCAGACCGGTGGTGACCTGGCGGAGATCCTCGACAAGATCGGTCGCCTAATCCGCGAGCGGTTCAAGATCTGGGGCCAGGTGCAGGCGCTCACAGGCGAGGGGCGGCTGTCCGGCATCGTGCTGCTGGCCCTGCCGCCGGCCCTGTTTGCGGCGGTGTACCAGATGAACCCCGACTACCTGATGCTGCTGTTCACCGACGACCTCGGCAAGAAGATGCTGGTGGGCGGCGTCGTGATGCAGCTCCTCGGCGCCATCGTCATCCGCAAGATCATCAACATCCGCGTCTGACCCTCCCTCCCCGCGACGCGACTGCCCGCCAACCGACAAGACAACCCCGGCCAACGCCATGCTTCTACTCGCCGTCATCAGCACCACGCTCCTGACCAAGCTCGCTATCTTCGGCGCCGTCGCCGCGGGCATGTGGGGGCTGTTCGAATTCTTCGGCAACGGGGGCAACGCCCGCACGGCGGAACGGCTGGCGGAGCTGAGCGACCCTCGCACCCGCAACAGCGACAACAAACGCGACTCGTCGATGTCGAAGCTGCTGCAGTCCGCTTCGCCCAAGCTGGCGGCGCCGTTGCAGCCCAAGACCGACGAGGAGGCCGGCAAGCTCAAGACGCGGCTGCAGCACGCTGGCTTCCGCGGGGAGACCGCCACCAGCGTGTTCCTCGGCATGAAGTTCCTGTGCCTGGTGGTCGGCTTCGTGCTGACCGGCGGGTCGATGGCGGTGCTCAAGGGGCTGACGCAAGAGGCCGGCATGATCACCATCGCGGTGTCGGGCCTGATGTTCTACCTGCCGGACGTCGTGGTCTACTTCATCAAGAAGAGCCGCCAGGACCAGATATTCTATGGGCTCCCCGACGCGCTTGACCTGATGGTCGTTTGTGTTGAGGCCGGCCTTGGCCTCGACCAGGCGATGCGCAAGGTGAGCGAGGAGATGGCCAAGTCGTACCCGGTGCTGGCCGAGGAGTTCGGCCTTTGCAACCTTCACCTCCAGATGGGCCGCGCCCGCAACGACGTTCTCCACGACCTCGGTCAGCGGACCGGCGTCGACGATCTCAAGGCCCTCTCAGCGATTCTCATCCAGGCCGACAAGTTCGGCTCGAGCGTCGCCCAGGCGCTGCGGGTGCAGAGTGACTCGATGCGGACCAGGCGGAGCCAGATGGCCGAGGAGAAGGCGGCCAAGACCGCTGTGAAGCTCATCTTCCCGCTGGTTATCTTCATTTTCCCGGCGATCTTCGTGGTGCTTGTTGGCCCGGCCGCGATCACCATGATCAACGAGATGTTCCCCGCGATGCAGGCGAAGTAGGCGCCCCGGAGGGCGTAAGCTAGCACTGCATCCGGGCGTGAGGCTGGGCAAGCCTTGAGGGTCGCAGGGGTCTGTCTAGAAGTTCCGCAGCGTTGGCTTCGAGCGGGTCGATACCCACGTAGCAGACGGGTGCCCTGCCGCCCCTGCAGACGTACGCCGCCGCAGGCGGTCCGTCGACCCTAGACTCAACCCAGGAACGAGAGCCATGGCTCGGATTCTTTGCCTCCGCTCGGCCGCACTGGCCGCCTGCGTCACGATCACGGCTCCCGCCAACGCCTTTTGGTGGGGGGACAACTGCGCCGGATGCGCTGAGGCATGCGGCTCCCGCCCGACGCCGGCCCAAACCGCGGTCGATCACGTGCACTCGCTCTACTGCATCAACCGGCAGTGGCCGTCGCCGTACGTGTGCCCCGACCGGGTGAACGCCCACGCCCCGTTCAACACGATGGTCAGCAACGGCTGGCGTCGTCAGAACCTGATGGGCAGCCACCACTTCAAGCAGGACTCGACCGAGCTGACCCAGGCCGGCGAGCTGAAGGTGCAGTGGATCATGAACCAGGCGCCCCCCGCGTACCGGAGGATGTTCGTCGAGCGGTCGGTCGACCCGCAGGTCACCAGCACGCGGATCGAGACCGTCACGAAGTATGCCGAGCGGATCGCCATGAACGGCGTTGTGCCGCAGGTCCGCGATACGACCATCGTGTCCGAGGGGCGTCCGGCAGGGACCGTCGACTTTGTGAACACGCAGTTCCGTGAGAACATGCGGGTCCCGATGCTGCCGGCCGGTGCCTTTGAAAACGAGTAGTAGAGTCCGCGTTGGGGGCGGCGGAAAGGATTCCGCGGCCGCGGTGCGTAAACGTCATCAGCCGGCGAACAGGCCGGAGAGCAGGGAGGCTCAGTCGTGCCCGTAAAGAATATCGCGACCGCGGTCATCATTGCACTCGCTGGGCAGTCTTGCTTGGCGGCGCCAGGCATGATGCCGAACACCGCACCGGCTCAGCAGTCGGGCCCAGGGTTCTGGAAGAAGCTGTGGCGTGGGGATGATGCCCAGGCGGCCCCCACGCAGCCCGTCGCGGTTGGTGAAGAGAAACGCTGGTGGTCGCCGGTAACCAACAACCCGTTGGCGAACGCGATCAGCGGCGGGGGACGACGGCAAGAGACGCAGGCCGGCCAAACAGCCGCGACGCCCGCTTACTCCAGCGGAGACTCCCTCACGATCAAGGGATGGGTGGTCAAGGCCCAACTCGCCGAGGCGCAGCAGGACTACGCCGGCGCGCGGCGCTGCTTCAGCGAGGCGCTCACGCTAGCGCCCAACGACGCCGCCACGCTGCGAGAGGTCGGTCACTTTGAGGACCGCCGAGAGCAGCTCGCGCTCGCCGAGCAGATGTACCGACGGGCCCTGGACGTGACCCCGCGTGATCCCGCGCTGCTCAACGACCTGGCCTTGTGCTGCGCCCGGCAAGGCAAGCTGGACGAGTCCGCCGGCATGCTGAGCACCGCGATCTCGCTCCGACCCGAGAAGGTGCTGTACCGCAACAACATCGCCAAGGTGCTGATCGAACTCGGCCAGCCCGAGGCCGCATCGGTCCACTTGACCGCCGCCCACCCTGCCGGGGTCGCCCAGTACAACCTTGGACAGCTGCTGGTGGCGAAGGGCAACACCGCCGCAGCCGCCAACTGCTTCCGCGAGGCGGTCCGGCTGGATCCAAGCCTGACTGCGGCCGCCGAGGCGCTGCAGTCTGTGGCGCCCGGGGGTAGCCTCCAGGTGGCCGCCGCGCCTCAATCCGTGCAGCGGGACCCGGCGCCGGCGTCGTCGTCGTCGTGGCGGACGCAAGAGCCCATTTCAGCCCAGTCGGTAGAGGGCGCCGGCGCCCCAACGCCGATTTCCGCAGAGGACTTCCCGCGCCTGTTGCCGCCGGTCCGGGAGTAGCGACCCGCTACCGCCATCCGGGCGTTGCGTTGACAGCCGTGTCAACGCGCGGCGCCGACGGTGAGTCGGGGGAGAAGATTAGGTTGAAGCCAGGCACGTCGCCCTCGGCGTCGTCGTCGCGTCCCATGGAACGCAGCACGGTCGGACGCTCCTGCGGCTGTGGGCTCTCGCTTACTAGTGGCTCCGGGTTCTCTTCCCTTTGAGGACGATCGGACACCCGGCCGAAGTACTCAACCACGATCAGTCCGACCAGCAGCGACGCGATCGTTGCACCGCTCAGCGCCCAACCGACCATGCGGGCGGTAATAACGTGCTGCTGGGTGGCTGGCGCCGCCGCGTCGGGTTGGTTCGGTTGAGGCTCGGTGTTCATCGGTTGGTCATTGGTCGGAGCCAACCCGCTCCGCCACGCGTAGCCGCGAGCTGCGCGAGCGGGGATTGCTGGCTAATTCTTCGTCTCCGGGTCGGACGGCGTTCTTGGTGATGATCCGCAGCCGATCGTCGCCTCGGAACGCCTGCTTGACCCGGCGGTCCTCTAGCGAGTGGAAGCTGATCACCGCGAACCGGCCTCCGGGCGCCAGGCAATCCGGCAATCTGCGGAGGGCGTCGTCCACCCATTTCAGTTCGTTGTTCACCGCGATCCGCAACGCCTGAAACGTGCGGGTCGCGGGATTGATCCTCTTCTCGTACTGCCGCCCAACCGCCCGACGGATGACATCCGAGAGCCGGCGCGAGGTCTCAATCGGCTCGCGTCGACGCTCCTCCACAATCTTCCTGGCGATGCGTCGGCTCAGCTTTTCTTCTCCGTAGTTGTAGATCAGGTCGGCCAGGTGTTCGGCACTCAGACGGTTCAGCAGTCGGTACGCGGGCTCGCCGCGGGAAACGTCAAACCTCAGGTCGAGTGTGCCCTCGCAATCAAAGCTGAATCCCCGGTGTTCGTCACCAAGCTGGTCGCTCGAGAGGCCCAGGTCCAGCAGGATCCCGTTCACCTTCTCGACCCCTAGCCCCGCGAGGACCTCCGGCAGGTCGGCGTAATTGGCGTGGTGCGCCTCGACCGGCAGCCCGGCGAGTCGCTCGCCGGTGCTTGCGGCGGCCGCCGCATCGCGGTCGAGCCCAATCACCCGCCCTGTCTCACCAACCCGCTCGGCCAGCAGCGCTGCGTGCCCCCCTCCGCCTAGCGTGCCGTCGACAATCGTGTCGCCCGGCATAGGCGAGAGCAGGTCGACGACCTCGGCGGGCAAAACGGGGATGTGGACAGTCATCGCAATGGAACTAGCAGGAGGAGTCTATTAGAGGTTCTCGGCCGACGCCGCAAGGCGTGATGATCGCCTCGGGCCTGCTAGCAGGGCAAGGGGAGGCCGCCGAGAGCAGACTGCGGCCGTTGAAGAGTGGCCACGCGGACGGGGCGAAAGTGGCCAAATCGCCCCGACCGCGGCGGGCCGTCAGGCAGAGCCGGCGGGACTTGCGCTCCCGCCCGTCTGCCTCCTCCACAGAATAAAATCCCTTGCGGCCCGGTCAACACCGCTGGCTGACAGCAGCTCTGCTCGCCTGTTCAGCGACAGCAGCCGCCGACCACTAGAATCCCCGAGCCCGAACCGCGCTTCCCGCTTGGCGACTTTTTTGGACATTTTTGATCGCCCCCTGGGCTGGGGGACGAGTCGCGGGAGGCGGCCCGATGCGATACGATGCTGATCCGCCGATTGGCGCCGCCTACCTACCCTCTCTGCCCGCCTGCAGGATGCCTGAAGACCCGCTGCTGTTTGATTTTGACCTGCCGCGTGAGCTGATCGCCCAGCAGCCGCTGCGGAACAGAGCCGATGCCCGATTGATGGTTGTGGACCGGCGCCGGCAGGCCGTTTCTCACCACCACGTCCGCGACCTGCCTGACCTGCTAGCGGCGGGCGACCGCCTGGTGCTGAACAACACCCGGGTGGTCCCCGCCCAGCTGACCGGCCGCCGGGCGGCGACCGGCGGCCGGTGGCAGGGGCTGTACCTGAACTCGACCGACGAGGGGCACTGGCGCATCGTCTGCAAGACGCGGGGCCGGCTAGAGGAAGGGGAGTCGGTCGTCCTGGAGGACCGTGAGGGCCGTCCCAGCAGCAAGCTGTGGCTGCTCCAGCGCCTGGAGGCGGGGCAGTGGCTTGCCCACCTACAGCCCGAGGAGCCCGCTGAGGAGGCCCTGGGCCGCCTGGGGCGGGTGCCGCTGCCGCACTACATCCGCGGCGGCAAGATGGTCGACGAGGACATCACCCGCTACCAGACCGTGTTCGCCAAGCGTCCCGGCGCCGTGGCGGCGCCCACCGCCGGCCTGCACTTTACCAAGGAGCTGCTCAAGTCGATCTCCCGCCGGGGAGTCGAGTTTTCGGCCCTCACGCTCCATGTCGGGCTGGGCACGTTTCGACCGATCTCAGGCGGTTCGATCGAGGAGCACCAGATGCACTCGGAGTGGTGCGAACTGACCCCGACCGCAGCCGCAGAGATCAACGCCACGCGGGCGGCCGGAGGCCGGCTGGTGGCCGTCGGCACCACAAGTGTCCGGACGCTGGAGTCCGCCGCGGCTCACTCGCCAGACGGGGGGCCGCTGGAGCCGTGGAGCGGGGAGACCGACCTCTTTATCCGCCCGCCGTACGAGTTCCGTGCGGTCGACGCCCTGCTGACCAACTTCCACTTCCCCTCCACCACGCTGCTGGTGCTGGTCCAGACGTTCGGCGGGCCGGAGCTGATCCGTGCGGCGTACCTCGAGGCGATTGCCGAGAAGTACCGCTTCTACAGCTACGGCGACGCCATGCTGATTATCTGAAGCCAATAAAAAAGCGGCTCTCTCGACCAAGGATTGGGGCAGGTAACCCCTGGTGTGAAAGAGCCGCTATGCACGTTGGCGCCGCGGTGGCCCGATTGGGCCAGGTAGGGCAGCCGAGTGTTGAATTTCTAAATTTCCTATCGACATGCGAAGCCGGCATCATGACGCAATGCCATGGAGCCGCGGCAATCGGCGGGATTTCGCAGCCGCCTGACGTAAACTCGCACCCGAATCGCCGCGGGGGCCGGCGTTCACGATACGCCGGGTAGCCGCGTAGCACGGTCGCCCGCCGAGGACCGCGGCAGACTAAGAGCCGAGCACACTGTTCAGGTGCGCGGCCGAGTCGTCGAAGCTGTCGGCGGTGGCGTTTGCCATCCCTTGGACGGCGCCCAGGCACGCGATGACGATCATCGCCAGCATCACCGCATACTCAACCGCGGTGGGACCGTCTTCGCTCTTCAGGAATGTGAGAATGGCTTTACGCATGAGATTGGCACGGGTTAGAGGATTGTCCGCTCCTCACGGTTTCCTACGTGAGGCTTAGCAGCCAGCAGCGTTTGCGGTTGTGCCCGATCCCCGCAGACGCCAGAGGGGAGCCTCCCCTCCAACTGAAACCTAGCTTCGATTCTCATTCCCGGGGGCGCCAAATAATCGCGGCGGCGGCGGCGTTGAAGATTTGCCGAGCGGTCGTAACGGTTGTGTTGAGCAGGACAGGATACGAAAAAAGGCCGGCGGGGATTCCCGCCGGCCTGCTGTGCTGGTGTCCGTTAAGACCCACACGACGCTAGGCGATGGCTTGGCGTCGGCTAGGCCTGGAACGAGCTGCCGCAGCCGCAAGACTTCACCGCGTTCGGGTTCTCGAACGTGAAGCCGCGCTTCTCGATGCCGTCGTAGAAGTCCACGGTGGTGCCGTCCAGGTACAGGGCGCTCTTCTTGTCCACCACAACGCTCACGCCGTGGCAGTCAAACTTGCTGTCGACCTCTTCGTCGAACTTGTCGTCGAAGCCCAGCGCGTAGCTGAAGCCGCTGCAGCCACCGCCGGTGACGCCGACACGCAGCACGTGGCCTTCGTCCAGCTTCTGCTGCTCTACAATCCGCTGCACCTCTTGGGCGGCGCGTTCGGTGAGGGTGACTCCCATAATCTCTATTCTCCTCAACGTAAGTTTGGGCCGGCCGGATCGACCCCGGTGGCCGGCGGCAACTGATTCCCTAGATTATACCACGCCGGGCGCCCCGGGAAGAGCGGCCCCACGCGGCGTTCTTAACCCATGCCACCCAGTTCCGCCGCTGCTCTGGACACCTCTGCGGCTGCGTACCGCACGTCCTCGGCGGTGTTGAACCGCCCCAGCCCGAACCGCAGGCTGCTGCGGGCCTGGTCCTCGCTCAGCCCAATCGCCTGCAGCACGTGGCTCGGCGACGGATCCGTGGACGAGCAGGCCGCCCCGCTGCTCACCGCCAGCCCCTCGAGCCGCATCAGCAGCGCCTCGCCGTCGAGGCCCGGGAACCACACGTTGAGGTTCCCCGGCAGCCTGGCGGCGTGGCCGGCGTCGTCCTGCAGGTGCAGGCTTGGGCCGCACAGCTCAGCGGGGGCCGCTTCTGCCTGGAGCCGCCGCCACAGCTCGTCGCGAAGTGCGGCTAGCCGTGCCATTTCTTCCGCCAGGCCGGCCACGGCAATCTCTACCGCCTTGGCCATGCCAACGATGCCCGGCGTGTTTAGCGTGCCGGCGCGGCGGCCCTGCTGCTGACCCCCCCCGATGATCTGCGCGTCGAGCCGGGCGGCCGGCCGGTCGGCCGCCGAGCGGCTACGCACGTACAGGGCGCCGATTCCCTTCGGCCCGTACACCTTGTGGGCTGTGAAGCTCATCAGGTCGACGCCCAACCGACCGACGTCAACCGGTATCCGCCCGACCGCCTGGGTCGCGTCGCAATGCAGCAGCGTCCCCCGCTCGTGGCAGGCCTGGGCGATCCGGGCGATGGGCTGCACTACGCCGATCTCGTTGTTGGCCAGCATCACGCTCGCCAGGCAGGTCTGGTCGGTGAGCTCGGCCGCCAGCTCTTCGGGGTCGACCTGTCCGGACGTTTCGCAGCCGTGCTGCGCGACCGGCAGCAGTGTTACCTGGTAGCCCGACTTCTCTAGCCGCCGCAGCGGGCCGAGCACGGCCGCGTGCTCGGTCTGGACGCTGACCAGGTGGTCGCCCCGGCGGCGGCGGCGGGTCGCAACCCCGCTGATCGCCAGGTTGTTGCTCTCCGTGGTGCCGCTGGTGAAGACGATCTCTTCAGGCTGGGCGCCGATCGCCTGGGCGATCACCCCCCGCGAACGCTCGACCGCCTCGCGGGCGTGCTCGCCGAACTCGTGCCCGACGCTCCCGGGGTTGCCGTACTCCTCGGTGAAGCAGGGCAGCATCGCCTCGACCACGCGCGGGTCGACCCGCGTCGTGGCGTGGTTGTCCATGTAGACACGCATAGGCGGCTGCCCCGGTCCCGTGCCGCTACCGGGCGTCAACTAACGCCCGCACGGCGATCTGGGACCATGTTTCGTAGTTGTCGAGCTGCTTGGCGATCTCGTCCAGCGGCAGGAACGACGCGTCCTGGATGTCTTCCTCCCGCGGCGCCACCGCCGGGCTCTCCATGTCGAACACGTGCACCACGCCCAGGTGGACGCGGCCGACGTCGGTCTCGTCGTCGTTGATCATCCCGACGCACGACTCCTCGCTCGCGGCGTCGATCGACACCTCCTCGTCCAGCTCCCGCATCAGGCCCGCACGGTACACGGCGGCCGAGTCGGCGGCCTGCGCGTCGCCCTGGTGGTCTAGGGTCGAGATGTGCCCGCCCACGCCCACGCTCCGCTTGGCCTTCAGCCGGGCCTCGCCGCCGGACTGGCCGCGCTGGTAGCTGAACACCCGCACCACGCCGGCCTCATCGGTGTATCGGAACAGGCAGTACGGGATGAGCTGCTTGAACGACGGGTCGGACTCCATCTGTCCGCGGGGCCGGTAGCTGATCTGGCCGCTCTCGAGGATCGGCTTCAGGTAGCGGTCGACCTCGGGCGAGAACCCTTGGAAGTGGCCCAGCGAGTGGAACAGCTCGGTGGGGATGACCAGAACCTGCTCTTCGGCAACCAGCGGCATCATTGTCCTCCTGACGTGGCGGGATTTCAGAAGCCGTGAGTCTAACGCGCCGGCGCCCCCACGCTAATGGGCCGCCAGGCCGGGTCCGCTGTCCGACTTTTGTCCCGAACTAGCAACACGGTTTTTAGGGACAAAAGTAGCTCTGTAGAAATCTTATCGTTGCTAGCTAAACTGTAGGTAGTGTTGTTTCCGTACGGTGTGGGTGCGAACGACGAAGTCTCCCATCGCGTTGCTGCTTGCCGCCCACGAGCTGGGTCGTCGGACGGTGCGTCGTTACTGGCATCACCGTGCCCCGAAGAAGTTCACGCTCCCTCAGC